>JAPSLL010000001.1:122647-253279 GCA_031180805.1 Bacillus sp. (in: firmicutes) | reverse complement strand
AAGCAAAGGGAATCTTTGCTTTTTTATTGTTCAGATAATGGTGAAAAGTAGTATAATTGCTTGCAACATCTTTAATCCCTGAGTCACATCCCTAATACGTTTCTACCAGAGCTAATCGCTTACAATATTACTCTTATTTAAATACTCACGTTTTTCAATGCCTCTGATAATTGATTCAATAATTTTTTACTTGTATTAATTACTCCAGAAGGAAATTGTTCACCTTCTCCGTATTCAACACCGTGAGGATAGTAATGTTTACCTAGTAATGGAGTTAATAACTTAATTACAGCGTATCTTCCGCCGACATCTCCCTCTACAGCATATCCTTGAACACGTAAATAAAAAACATCGCCTTTTACTTCAATTTTTCTGTCATATGTTACTCGTTCATAGTCCCATTGATCTGCTCTAACGAGTCCGATGTCTTCCATTATTAAATCAAGCCGTGATAATTCGATTGTTAAACCTTCTAAACCAGTATCTTCGATTCTCATATGTATTTCCCTCCTAAAGCCTTTTCACTGATTATATTATAACTTAAATCATTTCATAAAATAAAGTGAATAAACAAAGTGGAATTGACATTTATTTAATAGGTCAAATGAAAGAAATGTTATAAATGATAGACTCCACAAAATAAATAATAGTATGAATATTCCCAACTTGCAATGCTATGTGATATTTTTATTTGTTCTCATTCTCTTTACTGAGAAAAATATGTATAAAATTCTCTGGGTGGTTTTAAACTTAAGCTTCGAGACTACACAAATATAATATATTCTTAGTGAAAATATCAGAGGTAAATAATGAAAGAAACAAAACAATATTAGAATATAGTAGAACAAGCCTAACATCGTCTTAATTCATGTTTACTTTAAATTTTAAAGATTTCCCCTTGACAAAGGAGGACTTCATTCAAACTAAATGATATAATAACATTGAGTTATATTTAATTTTATAAAGCGATAATGTTTAAGTATATAATTTTTGGGGATAATAGTAATACTACTAAATGTCGGAATAAACTAGAATAACTATGGTTTGTTTTCATATAATAATAGAAACATTCGTGCTGAAGGAGGGGAGTAGCATGCGAATCATCTTTCGAACTGTTGTCATTTTTTTAATCATTTTTGTTAGTTATGTTTTGTTTATATATTTTGGACAATACACGCCTTCTGAACAACATGAAAATGAAGATGTTCAAATCTCAAATGAAGAGTTACCAAATGAGGAGAATAAAAAAGAGGGAAGCGATGATTCACTAACATTACCTGAAGATGGAATTTTGTCCTTAATGAATAAATCATCAGAGGAAATAACGGCTTTGCTTGGTGAACCAGATCGAATAGATCCTTCAGCATATGACTATGATTGGTGGATATATCAGCAATCTGAAAAACAGTATATTCAAATAGGGATTTTGAATCAAAAGGTAGTCACAGTTTATGGGATAGGTGAAGAGGTAAATGTAGAGCCTTTAAAAATAGGACAATCAGTTCAAGAAGTTTTCAAGACGGTTCAAATTACTCCAACACTATCTTTAGAACATAAAGGGAACACATATCGATTTGAGTTATCTGAGGAAGATATGAATACACGTCCAACAGTGAAAATTGGAGAAGTGTATGTACAACTATATATAGACAAATTTGATGGAATTTTGTCAAGTATAAGAGCTATGGATGCTGAAACGTTTATTAAGCAACGGTCCTACGAGGTTACTTACCGAGGTGAATTGATAGAACCTCAAGAAGTAAGTGAGGAAAAATGGGAGAAAATCGAGGAAGGATCTGAAAAGCAAATTCTTTCTATTACAAATATGATGCGAGTAAGACATAATGTTCCTGCAGTTAAGTGGGACGAAGAGACGTCAAAGGTTGCATTTTTGCATAGTGAAGATATGAAAAAAAATAATTATTTTTCTCACGAAACACCAAGTGGTGAGACACTGGTTGATCGACTTGGTGAGCTAAATATTAAATACGAGATGGCTGGTGAGAATATTGCAGCTCATTACGTAGACGGTATTGCAGCATCTGAAGGCTGGCTTAATAGTAAGGGACATCGTGATACAATGTTAAATGAAGAATTTACACATTTAGGTGTAGGTGTAGATGAATTGTATTATACACAAAACTTTATAAAGACATGGGAACAAGTTAATTTGCATTAAGGTTGGTTGAATACCAGCCTTTTTGTTGTTTTATGGATGAAGAATTGAAGTTATTAAAAAGCTAAATGCAAAACATCAAGAAGTCGCGACACTAATGTTACGGCTTATTTTTTGTCTTGATAAATGGGCGAACAGAATAGACGCCAAATTGATATGATAAAGTAGGCAAATGTATCAATGAGGTGAGGAAAATGTCAACGAAGAAATCACATACTTCTATTCAACAATTTAAGGAATTTGTAAAGAGACACCCTAAGCTTGTTCAGGAGGTAAGGAAGGGCCAAAAGGAATGGCAGGAAGTGTTTGAAGATTGGTATTTATTAGGGGAAAATGATATTGTCTGGAATCAATATAAAGAGGAAAAAACAGAGGAAGCTGGAATAGAGGAAGATAAAGTAGATTTCATGTCACAAATGCTAACTGCAGTAAAAAAAATGGATATGAACCAAGTTAACCACCATATTTCAAATATGAGTAATACTATAACAACGATACAACAATTATTTGATCAATTTGGTCTTACAAAAGGCGGGAACAAACCTTCTTCTGGTGGGAATCAACATCCTTTTTCCTTCCGAAAAGATTAAAGGAATATATATGATTGGAAGGGGCCTTATATGAGAAAGGAAATTCAAGAATATATCCAATTAGATAAAGAGCGCAAGCAATTTCTACGAGAGCAACCATATTGGTATCGAAAACTTGCAAGAAATCCAAATGATCTTGAATCGTTTGAAATAGCAATGATGAATTATTATCAAAAAACGATTCCACATAGAGTTGCGCATTTTTCGAACTCCTTGCAAATGGCGCAAATGATGATCGGGATGTTTCAAGCAATGCGACAATCAGACTGAAGACGACTTAAGGAAGTTTAAGTCGTTTTCTTTTTTTGTTTATTATGTTTTTCTATTTGTTTGCAAACAATATCAATAAAGGAGGGAATGTTATGGGACGTACCATCATAATTTTATTGATAATCGGATTACTTGCTACCGGCTGCTCAAAGGACAGGCCAAGAGCCTTAACGGAATTAGAAATAATTCCTGTATCATACACAGAGGAGGGTAAAAACGTATTAGAGGTTATCAGTCAACAAAAAACGAAAGCAATTAAAATAAATCATCATATTAAAAACAAGGATGTTTATGTAGAATGCTACATACCGGATTTTGTATTTAAAGAAAAGGGAGGAAGTAGAAAGAATGGTGAAGGGCATCTTGGAATTTTGGTAGATGGAAAGTTAATCGATGAAATCTATACCGCTGCGTTTATTTTGAAAAATTTCCCCAAAGGTGAACATAGTTTAAAGGTGGAAGTATTTCATAATGATTCTTCAAGCTATAATTTATCGAAAACCTGGATCGTATCAATTAAATAGTTTATCACATTTTTCAAATGGAGATAATCATGGTAAAATAATGTCGGAGGTGCAAATACTCTATGTTTGCTACTATAGAAAGTATAATGTTACTTGATGAAGCGGAAAATTTAGCAAATTTAGTTCTTCAGTCAGAGCCTGCTGAAGAATACCGCCTTCGTTATCATATATTAAAGAATGATAAAAATGCACAAAGGATTATAAGTCAATTTTCTAAAACAAAGGAATTATATGAAGATGTGCAACGCTTTGGGAAATATCATCCTGATTACAGAAAAATATCTAAAGATATGCGAGAGATAAAAAGAGAACTTGACTTGAATGAGAATATTGCCAATTTTAAAAAGGCCGAAAATGAATTACAGGCATTACTTGATGAAATAAGTGTTCAAGTAGGTCAAGCAGTATCTGAGCATGTTAAGGTTCCTACAGGTAATCCGTTCTTTGATACAGGATCCAGTTGTGGTGGTGGTTGTGGATCAGGAGGAAGTTGTGGTTGTAAAGTATCTTAAAAACGAGTCATTTGACTCGTTTTTTTTAGATAAGTAAATAGAAGATATATTGTGAGAACAATGAAGATTTGCTAGACTTACAATGTATGAATTTTTTATCGAATATAAAAAAATGAAAATAAAAGAGATATATTTAAGGAGAATAACTTATGTTTGAAAAGCGGCAAGGGATCGTTGTTTGGCTTCATTCTTTAAAACATGTAAAAATGTTAAGGAAATTTGGGAATGTTCACTATGTGTCTAAGCGATTAAAGTATGTCGTGTTATATTGTAATATAGAGGTTGTTGAACAAACGTTACAAAAATTATCTACATATTCATTTGTAAAACTCGCTGAACCATCATATAAGCCGTTTCTTAAGCTAGAATTTGAAACAAAAGTAGATAAAGCGAAGGAATATGACTATAAGTTAGGTTTATAAGATACTGATGTTTTTAAACAAGTCTTTTGTTAAAGATTAAAGTTGATTTTTAAATATTTTGTTGGTAGGAACGGAGACTCCTGCAAGCTCATAACGACAGGAGAGCAAGTGTTACTGAAGCAGCAATAAGGATAATTTTTTGTCATATATAAGAGAGCCAAACAAAAGTCTTATTTTAAAGCTGGTGACTCAGAACCTTTTGAGTCACCAGCTTTCATTTGTTATCGTAACGGAGGAATATAATGATTAAGCCTTAAGATTCCAATTAAGTGTTGATAGTATAAATCAATTTCTGAAAAAATCGTTGAAGGCTTTACATCGAGTTCAATGATATCCATTTGTAAATAAGTTGCAAGTTCTTTAAAAAGGTCATATCGTTTATTTGCTTTCACATGTGGATTCGGGATCCCCTCTCGACATATATATAATGCTTGGAATTCACCTGGATTTGTTGGCTGCATTGCAACAACTAAAGATGAAACTGGATTATTATTCACCTCGGTATGAAGTACTAAAAGTCTTGAAACTCTATGTTTATTGGCTTTGGCTGTTTCAAGTAATTCATAAATGTCAGAATACCCTTCACCTATTTCGATAAATCGTTGAATCATCGAAACTCCCCCTTGAAAAAATTTTTTTCTCTTAGTTATTTTGCAAATTTGTTGAATATGTCATGTGAATTCGATACTCACTATACCATGTCCAATGGTTGCATGTGAAGATAAGATATCGTTTAAAAAAGAAAAAAACCCTACAGAAAATATCTGTAGGGTCCTTCATAACCTTTTATTACGTAAAGGTTGAAGGCAAAGGGAGAGGAGAAACCGGAGGAAGAACTTATGGGGAAACGTAAGTCTTCTCCGCGGTTGGCAACAACATCAACGAATCGATGTTGTTACTATTCATTATCACCAAATGCTCTCGCCATATACATGAAATACAAGAAAATTTTCTCTTACAGTAAAACTGTTTGTCGAAATATTGTATCATCATATTTTGCTATGGTAGGATAGAGTGTATCAATTTTTTTTAGATAACCAATCATAAATTGAAATGATAAAGCTGTGGTGAAAAGATGAGAGTAGTTTCTGGTAATTTTAAAGGAAGACAATTAAAGGCAGTACCTGGAATGACAACAAGACCGACAACAGATAAGGTCAAGGAAGCAATATTTAATATGGTAGGACCTTATTTTGATGGTGGTCTGGCATTAGACCTATTTGCGGGAAGTGGCGGTTTAGGAATTGAATCGTTAAGCCGTGGAATTGACAAATGTATTTTTGTTGACCGAGAAATAAAAGCAATACAAACAATACATAAAAACCTTGAAGCATGTCGTGCCGAGCAATTAGCCGAGGTATATCGAAACGATGCAGACAGGGCATTAAAAGCAATTATAAAAAGACAACTTCAATTTAAATTAATCTTTTTAGACCCACCGTACAAGCTTCAAAAACTGGAAGCGCTTATAAAAACGATGAGTGAACATAATTTAATACTAGATAACGGGTATATTGTGGCTGAGCATGGGAACGAATTTGTGTTACCTCAAGAAATTGGCAAATATATTCTAGTAAAACACGAAACCTATGGAATAAGTTCAATAACAGTTTACGGACTGAATAAACAGGAGACGGGGGAGTAACATGGGAAATATAGCAGTTTGCCCTGGTAGTTTTGACCCAATTACGAATGGTCATTTAGATATTATTAAGCGTGGCGCAAAAGTATTTGATAAAGTTTATGTGTGTGTTCTAAATAATTCGTCGAAGCAACCATTATTTAGTGTAGAGGAGCGCTGTGATTTAATTAAGGAAGTAACGAGTCACATTCCAAATGTGGTTGTTGAAAGTTATAAAGGATTACTTATAGACTATGCAAATGAGAAAAATGCACAGGCAATTCTTAGGGGGTTAAGAGCTGTTTCGGATTTTGAATATGAAATGCAAATCACCTCGATGAATCGGGTATTAGACGATACAATTGAAACATTTTTTATGATGACAAATAATCAATATTCATTTTTAAGCTCAAGCATTGTTAAGGAAATTGCAAAATATAAGGGTGATATCTCTGAATTAGTACCAAATGCTGTTGAAAGAGCTTTAAAACATAAATTTATGGTGGAATAATGTACATATATCTTCGATTTGCTTTGACGTTATAATTAAAAAGAGGGTGACTCAAAAGGGTTAGACCCCTCCAACAAACACGGGTATATAGTAAACTTGTGTTTGAGGAGTCTGAACCTTTAGTTTTGAGAACCCTCTTTTCTTTTTTTAGATAAATCTTGATAACATATTTCGTTAAGTTGTTTTTGTGAATACATATCGTTTTCCATATAAATAAATATAAATTACGATTGATGAAATCGTTATGAGCGGCCCGAATTGTAATAGTGCATTCCAATACTTTTCTGCCCAGTCAGGAGTCTGTATAATGGAAAAGACAGGTAAAACAGCCCTATTTGATGATTGTAAATCTGTATACAAAGGTTTGAATAGGAGGAAAACAATAATAGATGAATATATTCCGTGTAAAATCCTAGCCAGGAAAAATGGTTGAAAACGAATATCTGTTTCAGCTAGTATGCTAGCAACCTGTGCTTGAACGGATAATCCTCCGAAAGCTAAAATGAAGCTTGCAATCATCATTTTATCTATTAGGCTTGCTGATGTTTCGCTAACGAATTGATTGCCTAATGTTATTTCAAATATACCAGTAATAAGTGGGATACTTAAATCTTTTGTGATTTGCAATAAGGCTAACCCACCTGAAATGATATGAGCGAAAAAATCTGTCAAATGTATAAGGGATAGTATTTTATTAAAAACAGAAAAGAGAATAATAAATCCACCAATCATTAATAATGTTTGAATTGAGGTGATAACTGCATCTCCAAGCATTTTACCTATCGGCCTTGATTCTTTAATTCTAGTTTTATGTAACTCACGAAGTGCTTCTTTTAACGATGGAAAGATTTTCTTTTTGCCTCTTTGCGATGATGCTTCTCGTCCACCGTAAAATCTCATTGTTAAGCCAACACATAAATTCCCTAAATAATGTGCTGCTGCGAGCAATATGCCTAATGAAGCGTCATGGAAAAACCCAACTGCTACTGCACCAAAAATAAATAACGGATTTGAGGAACTTGTAAATGATACAAGTCTTTCTGCTTCGATTTTAGAAATTTGTTTTTCTTGTCTTATTCTAGCTGTTAGCTTTGCTCCTGCAGGATTTCCAGAAGCCATGCCCATAGCCCACACGAAACCTCCAACACCAGGTACGCGAAAGATTGGTCTCATAAGAGGCTCTAATAAAACTCCAATAAATTTAACAACCCCAAATCCAATAAGGAGCTCTGAGGCTATAAAAAATGGCAATAATGAAGGAAAAACAACCTCCCACCAGATGGATAGTCCTCTACTGGATGCTTCAAGGGACTCTTTTGGATTCATGATAATTGCAAATGTTAAGCCACCTATAAATACTGCAATAATAATGGTTTTGAATTTTGAAAGACTCAAAATGTAATGCCTCCTATATAAACTGTTCAAATGAAAATAAAAAAACATAGTTGGACAAATATCATTAATTTAATATACGAGAATAGGTGAACATTTTAGACCATAAGATTGATGTATACTTTGTTATTTTTTAATAGGTCATAAATGTGAACGGTGGAATTATCTCGATATAAATCAATTTTGTTGATATGAATGATTTCCTAGTAATAAGAAGAAAATGAAGGTAAAGGAGGGCTACTCCTTGAAGGATAAGCCTAAAATTGGACTAGCGCTTGGTTCTGGAGGAGCTAGAGGTTTTGCGCATTTAGGTGTACTAAAGGTATTGCATGAAGCGGGTATTCAAGTAGATTTAATTGCCGGAAGCAGCATGGGTGCCTTAGTTGGTTGTTTTTATGCATCGGGTTTAAGTATTGAGAGAATGTATCAATTTTCACTTGCATTTAAGAGAAAGTATTATTTAGATTTTACAGTTCCTAAAATGGGTTTTATTGCTGGAAACAGATTGAAGGAATTGATCCGCTTATTTACACATCAAAAAACGTTTGAACAATTAAATATTCCCGTATCTGTTGTTGCAACTGATTTGTATAATGGTAAAAAGGTTGTCTTTAGTGAGGGACCAGTAGCTGAAGCGGTTAGAGCAAGTATAGCGATTCCAGGAATTTTTGTGCCAGAAAAAATTAATGGTAGACTGTTAGTAGATGGTGGGGTAATTGACAGAGTCCCAGTATCCGTTGTTAAGGAGATGGGGGCTGATATCGTGATAGCTGTCGATGTATCACATGTAAAGCAAAATGAAAATATAACATCTATATTTGATGTTATTTTACAAAGCATTGACATCATGCAGGATGAGCTTGTACATCATAGAGAAATTGTCTCTGATGTGATGATTAGACCACATGTTGAACAGTTTAGTTCAAGAGCGTTTACGAATATTAAGGAAATTATTGAAATTGGCGAACAGGAGGCATTGCAGCATATAGAAAAAATACATTCATTGATATCGGCGTGGAGGGAGTCAAATAAGCATGAAAGGTAATATTGTTTTTCGGTCTGTTCTACTATGTTCACTTATCATCATTGCAGTAACCTTTATCAAGCTTCCTTACTACGTAACAAAGCCTGGTATGGCTGCTGAATTACAACCGATTGTTGAAGTTGAAAACGGCTATAAAAATGAATCTGGGAGTTTCTCACTTACGACAGTTCAGTTCGGAAGAGCAAATCCAATTACATATATGTGGGCAAAATTTCATGATTATTATTATCTTATGCCACTTGAAGATTTCAAAAGGAAAGACGAATCAGATGAGGATTATTTTAAACGACAATTGCATTTAATGGAAACCTCTCAAGAGTCTGCAATTACTACAGCTTATCTAAAAGCAAATAAATCAGTTTCGTATTCATTCCACGGAGTTTATGTTGAGGAAATTGTAAAGGGAATGCCTGCTGAAAATAAATTAAAGGTAGGTGATCGCATTTACAAAGTTGATCAATACTTATTTCAAACAGCAGAAGAGTTTATTGAATATGTTGGTAATAAAGAGAATGGCGATAAAATAACGATTTCGTTCGAAAGAGACGGAGTAAAAAAACAAGTAGAGGTTCCTATTGCACCTTTCGAGGAGGATCCGAGTAGGATAGGAATAGGGATTTCATTAATTACGGATCGTGAATTAATCGTTGATCCGAAAATTAAGTTAAATACAGAGGAAATCGGTGGTCCGTCTGCAGGTTTAATGATGGCACTGGAGATATACAATCAGCTAAATAAGGAAGATATATCAAAAGGCTATAAAATTGCGGGAACTGGTACGATTAATCCAGAAGGTGAAGTTGGACCGATTGGTGGAATTTCACAAAAAATCATTGCAGCAGATAAAGCGGGAATGGACATTTTCTTTGCCCCAAACGAAAAAGGGAAAAATACGTCAAACTATCAGGAAGCAGTTGAGGTAGGGGAAAAAATTAACACAAAAATGAAAATTTTACCAGTTGATACATTTGATGATGCTTTAGACTATTTACAGAAGCTTAAAGAAAAGTAGATATATTTGAAATAAAGACACTCATGAATGATGAATCTTTCTTCAATCATGAGTGTCTATTTATTAGTTGGACATTCGAATAGGCGGTGTTGTATATTCAGTTTTTAGTAGTCTTGAGCGCAGTGGTTCAGGAAAAATCATAAAATAGGTTGCAGCTGCCCGTAAATCTATTTCAAATAGTGGATGGTGAAAGCCTGAAACTTTTGAGATGATTGGCAGCTTAAGATTCTTCTTTATTAAGCGTAAATATTCTTGTCCTCTTTCACTCATACCTAATAAACGAATATATGGAGAAGTCTCATGTTCGTTAATAAGGTTCATTTCTTGTTTTGATGTTCTTGTTAAAATATGAACACATAAACGCTGAAGCCTTGTCCAAGTATATCTTTTTGTTTTTAGTTGTTCCATAAAATCTTGAAAGCAATGTGAATCGATAATTAACTTTAATACTCTGTTTTCTAATCCTTCCTCTACTTCATAGATGGATTTAAGCTCCTCCTCTTTCATTGTCAAAAGGCTGTATTTTAAAAAGCTAAAATAATTTTCCCATTGATGGAAAACCCCATATTGCTCTTTATACTTCTGGAGAATTGTATATGTATCGTTTGGTATATAGCTGCTTATGTCAGCTTTTTGATCGAAAAGAGAGTTTCTAATACTTGTCGCACTTGCAATTGATGTTGACGCAAAATCCTTGTCATGATAACCGGCTTTATATCGTTTAATCGTTAATGGTATCATGTTAGAGTTTAGTTTTGAAATAGCTTTAACATAATGAAATCCTAAAATATTGTTAGGCTGTGATAAATCAAGTGTATCCTTTCTATTTGAAATTTTTTGATAAGCGAGATTTAATGCTGTCGGATAATTTACACCAGTTTGCATGAAGTGTTTAATGTATTCCTCATATTGTTCGGTTTCTTTTTGGAGAAATTCATTCGTATGTAGAAAAGGCCCAATATCCCCTGTCTCACTTCCGAAGCATAAATAGCTGCAATGTAATGCATCTAAAATTGAAACAGCTCCATTCGCAAAAGTCTCAGCTTTTTGTGTAGCAAAAGCATAGGGGAGTTCTACGACAAGATCGACACCGCCTTGAAGGGCCATTTTTGTTCGTTCCCATTTTGAAACTAGTGCAGGCTCTCCTCTTTGAAGAAAATATCCACTCATTACAGCAATAACAATTTCTGCATTAGATTTTTTTACAGATTCTCTTAAATGGTATAGATGACCGTTATGGAACGGATTATATTCAACAACAACTCCAACAGCTTTCAATTAAACACACCACACTTCCTATCATGTTTTTATCTATTATAAGCGATTTAAAATGTAGGATAAACTATTCGAGGAAACACTTGAAAATCGTGGCCTATAGCATTAAAATAAAATTTGCTGGTTTTTTCATGAATTCGTTTTGTGTCTAGTTATTACATAATAGAAAGTCGTTAATTTTTTTTATGGTTTTGAAAAAAATAGATAATAATGTATACTAACACTGTAAAGAAAAAATATTGACAAATATAAAAGCGAAGGCTATAATTACCTTTGTTGCCTTGAGGTGATATATATTGAAATGGACAATTAGTCAATTACATCAATTACAAAGCAAGGGATTGCAAATTGACGATGAAATTGATATGAGTGAGCTTGTCACAGGTCAATCTGACATTCGTGATATTTCACCTGTTACTGTTAAAGGACGTGCAGATATAAGTTCTACGAGGGTAACTTTCCATTTATCAATTTCAGGTTCGATGATTCTACCGTGTTCTCGAACATTAGTGGATGTACATTATCCATTTTCAATTGATACAACAGAAACATTTTTATTAAAACCAACAGATTATGATACGGATGAGGATTATTATCTTGTTAATGGGGATGTTGTTGATTTAATTCCCATTATTAAAGAAATCATTCTACTAGAAATCCCAATGCAGGTATTTTGTGATGATGTTAAAAATGAAAAAGATGCTGCACCCCAATCCGGAAAGGACTGGGAAGTGATTTCAGAGGAAGAGCTTAATAAAAAGGTTGATCCTCGTCTAGCTGGACTAGCAAAATTTTTTGAAAATGACGAAAGCGAATAATTTGCTAGCTTCCAATACAAAAGAATTGTATCACCAATGATGTAATCGTTGAAATACTCTTTAAGGAGGTGGGAATAATGGCTGTACCTTTTAGAAGAACTTCTAAAACAAGAAAAAGACTACGTCGTACTCATTTTAAATTACAAGTGCCTGGTATGGTAGAATGCCCAAACTGCGGTGAAAGCAAACTAGCTCACCGTGTATGTAAAGCATGTGGAACATACAAAGGAAAAGAAGTAATCAGCAAATAATTTTGTTTGTTGAAAAAAGAGTGAAGGTCATTTGACCTTCACTCTTTTTTGTCTCTTTTTAATGAAGTGTCATATTTGTCAATCATTCGCTGTTTTCATTTAACATGTCTAGCTTTATTAAATCTTGAATATTTTTGTGGCTATAAAATGATGGTAATAGAATAATGTAGTCTATCTTTTCTACTAGTTGCATATGTATAGAAAAAAAGTGACTATTGGAGGGATTTAAGATGACTACAACACGTCAAGATGCTTGGACACAGGATGAGGATTTATTATTAGCAGAAATCGTTCTTAGACATATTCGTGAAGGAGCCACACAGCTTGCTGCATTCGAGGAAGTTGGTAGAAGATTGTCAAGAACAGCTGCTGCATGTGGATTTAGATGGAATTCACATGTTCGAAAACAATATAAAACTGGCATCGAGCTTGCAAAAAAACAACGTAAAGAATTAAGAACATTACCGCAGGAACAAGAAACTGAAAATCAAATATTAAACGAAGTTAATGAAGAACAAGAAAAACCTAGTGCAAGCTCAAAAAATACAATTAAGGAGCTCATTTCTTTTTTACAACAATATGAAGAGGCACCATCTATTCAAGAGTTACAAAAAGAAAATAAGCAGTTGAAAGATAAGGTTCAACAATTAGAAGCTACTGTCATTAGCCTCGAACAAGAGAAAGAGGGATTGACAAAAAATTTACAAGTAATGGAAGAGGATTATCACGCATTAATTGAAATTATGGATCGTGCTCGAAAAATGGTAATATTACAGGAAGATGAAAGAAATCGAAAAGTAAAGTTTCAAATGGACAAAAACGGTAATTTAGAGAGAGTTGAAAAGTAAAAACGGGCTATTTATTAGCCCGTTTTTACTTCGCTAACGCCATCTGGAAACCAGACATAAGGATTTTCACCTTTATCTCTTTCCATATCATATTTCACTTGTTTAAAATCCATTTTCGTCCAAAAATCGGCTGATTTAATCCGAGGGTTTGTTTTAATCGGTAGTTGAAATGATTTTGCGAATTGGACAAGTGCTTTTCCATAACCTTTACCTTGATATTCTGGTAAAACTTCTAGTTTCCACAATTCTAAATAATCTTGCTTAGGATCGAAGTATTGGTCAAACTTTTTGTCTACTCGGTATAAACTCATTCGAGCAACAAGTTTATCACCGTAATAAATACCATAAAATGGTGAGTCGCTATCATTTTCAATAATATTTGCTTGAAGATCTTCAAGCATTGAAAGCTCCTGAATCCCATATTCTTTAAATTTTTTAAATTCTTCTAGCGTTTTATAATTGACTAATAATTTTTCAACTTTAATCAAGTTATAATCCCCCCTCGCCAAAAACTAACAGAACTGTTCATTAAAACAATATTTCGATTATAATGAAAATAACCCTATAAAATATTATAGCATGATATACATATAGTGGATATGAAAATGATAAAACGCTTACAGTTAAGTTTGAAAGGATTATCGCTTATTTTTAAAGCAACAGAGTAAAATGTATATTCAATATTTAACTAAAGGCATAGCAGGTGGTAAAATGAAAATTGGAATAATTGGTGCAGGGTCACTTGGGTTACTATATGCTTTATATCTTACAAAATTACAAAATCAGATAACTCTTTATACAAATAGCGAAGAACAGGCAGAGGAAATTCGGAGAAATGGATTAACTTTGATAAAGAATGATATTTCATTAAATATAAGTATTAATGCTGATTCTTCCCGTGAGTATAAGGAGGATTTTCTTATCGTTACTGTTAAGCAATATCATCTTGGCAAGATAGCTTCAACATTAAAAAAACACTCTCCTAAAATGATTATGTTTTTACAAAATGGAATGGGGCATTTGGATATTTTATCTGCATTATCAAAGGAACATCAAATTATTATAGGTGTATCAGAACATGGTGCATTAAAGGTAAATAATCATACAGTGATCCATTCAGGGATTGGAAAAACAAAAATAGCTTTTTATCATATGGGAGAAAAGGGCATTAATAAAATTAATACATTAACTAGCATAAATGAGCGTGACTTTTCATTTGAAACAGCAGATAGTTGGAAGGAAATGTTGATCGAAAAGCTAATAGTCAATGCAACTATAAATCCATTAACTGCTCTGCTGCAGGTAAGAAATGGTGCTTTAATAGAGAATCTCTACTATAAAGAGATGTTGCTCTCGTTATTTAATGAAATAATACAAGTATTAGACGTTCATAATGGAGAGCAGATGTTACAGCATGTTTTACAAATTTGTGAAAAAACATCAGAAAATGAGTCTTCGATGTACAAGGATATTCAAAAGGGCTCAAAAACAGAAATAGATGCTATTTTAGGTTTTGTAGTAAAAATGGCAAAACAAAAGAATATGAATATTCCGCTTACTTTGTTTTTATACAATGCCATAAAGGGAATTGAAGCAAAATGAACCATAAATATTCATTAAAAGAGAGAGTTTTATCAATATTTAAATGAAAATTAAGAATATTACTAAATCCTAAGCAAAGTATTTTTTGTTTTTATCATTAAAATGCTATACTCATCCATGGTACCACTTTCATTACAGATGTATATCTGGATGTTTGTAGATTTATATTAAAAATTGTTCTCTATAGGTTTTTTGTCTTACAAATGATAATGTATGTAAATGATGTCCATGTATAGAAACAATTACATCCATGATTTACTAAGTATAAGAACTGTATAAGAACTATACATATTTTTAGAAAGGAAGTTACATATATGGAGATTCTTGAACTCTCCCTGCACTCTTCAAATAAATTTTTGGATCACTTCACAAAACAAAACTTAGATGTCTCATCCTATTTTGATTACAATACTCATTCAAAAGCGGTTTTTAAAGAAAGAGCTGCGGATTTGAAAAATCGTTCCTTTCAACGTGAAGAGCTAGTTTCATATTTGAAGCAGTACGCAAGGCGTTTCGCAAAAGAACAAGATAAAACATTTGAAAACATTGAAAAATTAAAAGATCCGAACAGCGTCGTTGTAATCGGTGGTCAGCAAGCTGGTTTATTAACAGGACCGCTATATACGATCAATAAAATCATTTCGATTATTGTGCTTGCGAGGCAACAGGAAGAGGAGTTAGGTATCCCGGTTATTCCTGTTTTTTGGATTGCTGGTGAGGACCATGATTTTGCAGAAATAAATCATATTTTTGCTGCAAAGGAGAAAATTCCGAAGAAAATATCAGTAAAAGACTCACCGCTTAAAAAACAGTCGGTTTCGGAATTGCCAATTAACAAGCAAAAGACAATTGAATGGCTAGAAGAAGTCTTTGAAGTATTTGGGGAAACTGATTATTCAAAGCAACTAATGAATAATCTAAAACAGTATGTTCAAAAGGCGTCATCATATGTAGAGTTTTTTGAACTTGTTGTAATGGATATTTTCCAAGATGAAGGATTAGTTTTAGTGAACTCAGGAGATTCTGGGCTTCGTCAACTCGAAAAGCCCTGTTTTCATGCAATTGTGGAGCGAAATTCCAACATAGCCGATGCTGTATTGAAACAACAGCAATTTATGCGAGAACAGGGTTATCAGCCGATAATTGAGATAGGAAATGATAGCGCAAATTTCTTCTATCACCATGAAGGTGAACGGTTCCTTGTGGAAAGAAAAAGTGAGGAAGAATTTTTTATCCCAGAGATAAATTTAGTCTTATCAAAAGCAGAATTACATGATTTAATCGAGGCGTATCCTGAAAAGCTTAGTAATAATGTTGTAACTAGGCCTGTAATGCAGGAATTCTTATTTCCTACCCTTGCATTTTTTGCAGGACCTGGTGAGTTTACGTACTGGGCTGAATTAAAACAAGTGTTTTCTGAAATGGAAATGAAAGTGCCACCTGTATTACCGAGATTAATGATCACTTTACTCGAAAGAGCTATTGAGAGAAATATGTTTGAAGCAAGCTTGTCACTTGATTATGTTCTACAAAATGGAGTCGAAGATGCGATAAAAGCTTATTTAAAAGATGCTACTCCAGTAGAAATGGAACCATTAATTCATCAGGCAAAAGAGCAAATATCCGCTATTCATCATAATCTTATACAAGAAGCGTTGAAAATTGATCAAAGCTTAGAGCCGATGCTTATGAAAAATGGTGTATTTATAATTGAGCAGCTAGAATTTTTTAATCGCAGTGTTGAAAAACGAATACAAGAGAAACATAATGTACAGCTTTCTAAATACCGCGAAATTGAATTATCTTTATTCCCAAATTTACATCCTCAGGAAAGAATGTGGAATATTTATTACTATATAAATAAATATGGCCCGCAATTTGTAGGAGATTTGCTAAACTTGTCATATTCTTTTAATGGAAAACATAAAATTGTCAAAATTTAAATAAAAGTTTTTTAAAAATCCTGTTTTTACAGGGTTTTTTTTTTATGAAAAGAAATGTAGAATAGGAAGTGGAGATATGTGGGGGAAAGTGGTGACTTGAGGGGAGAAAGTGGGGGCAACGAGCATGTTTATGGGAGAGTACCATCACACCATAGATTTAAAGGGCAGAATGATTGTCCCATCAAAGTTTAGAGATGGACTAGGTGAGACTTTCGTCTTAACTAGAGGCCTAGACCAATGCTTGTTTGGTTATCCAATGAGTGAATGGAAAGTAATAGAAGAAAAACTAAAAGCCCTCCCTTTAACAAAAAAGGATGCTCGTGCATTTACCCGTTTTTTCTTTTCAGGAGCAATTGAATGCGAACTAGATAAGCAAGGTCGTATCAATATTGCTACACCACTTTTACAGTATGCCAAGCTAGAAAAAGAATGTGTTGTTATCGGAGTTTCAAATCGGATTGAATTATGGAGCAAGTCCATTTGGGAGAATTATGTTTCAGAACAAGAAGATTCCTTTGAAGAAATTGCTGAAAACATGATTGACTTTGATATATAATACTCCCTTAGGTAACAATGTATGATAGTGGACAAGCTATAAATAGATTTGAAATTTGAAAAGGTGGTACACAACAATGTTTGAACATACAACAGTACTTTTAAAGGAAACAGTTGATGGTTTAGAAGTAAAAGCAGATGGAGTTTATGTTGATTGCACATTAGGTGGAGCAGGACATAGCAGCTATTTACTTTCACAATTGTCCGAAAAAGGACATTTATATGCCTTCGATCAAGATGATGTTGCTTTAGCAAATGCAAAAGAGAAATTAGCGAATTACGATGGACAAGTAACGTTCATAAAAAGTAACTTCAGATACTTAAAAGAGAAGTTGACAGAACATGGTGTAGAAAAAGTGGATGGGATTATTTTTGATTTAGGTGTTTCTTCTCCACAGCTTGATACACCGGAAAGAGGCTTTAGTTATCATCATGATGCACCGCTTGATATGAGAATGGATCAGCAATCAGAAATATCAGCATACAATGTGGTAAATGAATGGTCCTATGAGGCTTTAGTCAAAATATTTTTTAAGTATGGTGAAGAAAAATTTTCAAAACAAATCGCTAGGAAAATTGAAACTTATCGTGAAAAGGAAGCAATAAACACAACAGGTCAACTCGTAGAAATCATAAAAGAGGCCATACCTGCACCAGCACGCCGAAAAGGTGGACATCCAGCAAAGCGGATTTTTCAAGCAATTCGGATTGCGGTGAATGATGAATTAAAGGTTTTTGAAGAAGCGATTGAACAATCAATTGATTTGTTAAAGCAAGGTGGCAGAGTGAGTGTAATAACCTTCCATTCTTTGGAGGATCGAATTTGTAAATCGGCATTTAAAGAAGCGGCAACTCCTCCAGAAATACCTCGAAATATGCCGTATATCCCAAAAGGATATGAACCGAAAATAAAAATTATAACAAGAAAACCAATTATTCCTTCAGAAAAAGAGCTTGGAGAGAATAATCGAGCAAGATCAGCTAAATTAAGAATCGCTGAAAAGATGTAGTAAAAACTTAAGAGTTAACAACTATCTTACTAATCGACTTAAAAGGAGGTATCATCAATGAGTAATTTAGCTACAAAAATTGAACAGCAAAAGATAGACCAACAAAGACAACAAGTACCGGTACAAGAACCATTAATAATAAGAAGAAGGGCAACGATTACCCTTGGCGAAAAACTATTAATTTTGATGTTTGTAGCCCTTTTCGTTATCGGTGCAGTAAACATTATTACGAAAAGCTATGCCGTTTATCAAGCGAATATTGAAATCCAAAAAACTGAAGCGAAAATTGATGAGCAAACTAAGCTAATTAGTGACCTCCATGTACAAGTTGAAGAATTGAGTACATATGATCGGATTTGGGAAAAAGCAAAAGAGTTAGGATTAACTTTAGACCAAAATAACGTAAAAAGTGTACAAGAATAGGAACATTTTGGTGAAAAAGTAAATAAGTGAAAGAGAGAGCTGTGCCACATAAGAACAATATGTAGCCGGCTCTTTTTCATCACGTTTATAAATTAAGTGATATAATAATAAAACCTGATATTAAAGTTGTGAAGATATATTTGATAGACTAGCAGGTAGCTAGAAAGATTATTCATTATAATCTAATTCTCAGTGTATTTCGCCTATATTATTTTTAAAAGGAGATACGTATGAAATTAACGCAAAAAAATACAAATATGAACAGAGGCGCAGCATTTTTATCATTGATTTTTGCTCTTCTTTTTCTATCTATATTTATACGTTTCTTTTATATTCAAGCAACTGGTACTGTCCATGGCGAAGTGCTTGCCGCACGGGCGGAAGTGCTCTATGAAAGTAAACGACCAATTGAAGCGAAGCGAGGTACTATTTATGATGCAAATGGAGAAGTGATTGCTGAAGACAAAGCATCATATAAGTTAGTCGCAATTCTTGATGATGAAATAACAACTGATCTTGATAACCCTCAGCATGTTGTTGATATTCAAGAAACAGCACAAAAACTGGCTCCTTTAATTGGAATGAAAGAAAATGAGGTTGTTAAGATTCTTTCGAAAAAGGGAATGTATCAAGTTGAATTTGGTACAGCAGGTCGTGATATAAGTCAAACGTTAAAAGAAAAAATTGAGGCATTGAAACTTCCTGGTATTACGTTTATTCGTGATACGACAAGGTTTTATCCGAACGGTTTATTTGCATCTCATTTAATAGGATATGCTCAAAAAGAAGAAGAGAGTTCCAAAGCTGTGGGAATGATGGGACTTGAAAAATCATTAGAAAAGTATCTTCAAGAAGAGGATGGATATGTAAAATTTCAAAAGGATCATTATAATTGGAAGCTTCCTAATAGTAATGATGAGATTGTTGCACCTAAAAATGGTAATGATGTGTATTTAACCATTGACCAAAAAATCCAAACATTTTTAGAAGACGCAATGAATCAAGTTGTCAATGAATATTCTCCGGAAAATATCATTGCAGTAGTAGCGGATCCAAAAACAGGGAAAATCCTTGCGATGGGTCAAAGACCGAGCTTTGATCCTAATAAGAGGGATATTACATCCTATACAAATTCTGTTATTTCCTATCCGTTTGAACCAGGCTCAACGATGAAAATCTTTACATTAGCTGCTGCGATAAACGAAGGTGTCTATAATGGGAATGCTTATTTTCAATCAGGTTCCTATGATGTGGAGGGACCTCCTATAAAGGATCATAATGGCGGACGTGGCTGGGGTCCGATAACATATAATGAAGGTGTTCAACGATCTTCAAATGTTGGATTTTCGATTATAGCAGATCAATTACTCGGTACAGATCGACTGTATCAATATTTAAATAAATTTGGTTTTACAAAAAAAACAGGAATTGATTTACCTGATGAAGCGTCAAGTAAAATTAACTTTGATAAACATCGCGACCAAGTTTCCACCGCGTTTGGACAAGCATCAGCAGTTACAGCTATTCAGCAAGTTCAGGCCGCAACAGCAATTGCTAATAATGGAACAATGATGAAACCCTATGTGATTGATAAAATTGTTGATATTGATAACGGAAAAACAGTCAAAGAAACAAAGCCAACAGTTGTCGGTCATCCAATAACTGAAAAAACTGCGGATGAAGTATTATCAATTCTTGAAACGGTTGTAAGCTCTGAAAAAGGAACTGGAAAGCCATTTCGCATTGAAGGATATGAAATAGCAGGTAAGACCGGAACTGCGCAAATTTCAACATCAGAGGGGTATTTATCAGGTAATGACAATCATATTTTCTCATTTTTGGGCATGGCACCAAAGGATGATCCTGAATTAATCGTATATGTAGCAGTTCAACAGCCGAAATTAGAGGGGAAAGCTGGAAGTCTGCCAGTTTCGATGATATTTAATACAGTGATGGAAAATAGCTTAAAGTATATGCAAATTGCTCCTTCGAAAGAGAGTGGTTCTAAAGAAGCTACAAATGATGCTGAAAAAGAGGAGTTAGTTCTACCATCACTTGAAGGCGCGACTTCTGCTAATGCAAATAAGAAACTAAAGGACCTTGGATTAACACCAATCTTACTTGGGAATGGAAATTATGTTCTTTCTCAATATCCTGAAGCTGAAACACCGATTATAAGTAAGGAAAAAATTATGTTAAAGACATCTGAAGAAGTGAAAATGCCAAATATGATTGGTTGGTCAAAGCGAGATGTCATGAAGCTAGGTAATATTTTGGGGGTAACAGTGAAAACTGAGGGTTCTGGATATGTTGCAAAGCAGAGTATTAAAAAGGATAGTATTGTTAAAAAAGGTGATGTCTTAACTGTAACGTTGAAATATGAAGAAAAACAATGACAAATGAACAGGGAAGAAACTGAGGGCTGATCTCGTCTAGAGATCGCTCTTTTTTTGTGAAAACATAAAGCTTTGATAATGATCGTGCAATTATATAGATGTTCTATCTTTTTAAGTACAAGCATATATTTGAACGAGCCTAGACAAGGGGGAAAAATATATGCGGGTATCAAATGTAACTGTTAGAAAACGGCTTGTGTTAACGTTGCTATTTGGTTTTCTCATCTTTTTAATTATCGACATACGTCTAGGATATGTTCAATTTTTTCTTGGCTCTTCTCTTACCTCTGGTGCGAAAGACCTATGGAGCAGAAATATTCCATTTGAACCAGAAAGAGGAGAAATTTTAGACAGAAATGGCGTAAAGCTAGCAACAAATATGAGTGCGCCAACTATTTATGTTGTTCCAAGACAGATTGAGAATCCTGCTGAGACTGCAAAAAAACTAGCAGACGTCTTAGATATGTCGCAAGAAAAAGCATATCAACATATCACGAAAAAGGTTTCGATTCAGCAAATTAATCCAGAAGGTAGAAAGATTTCTCATGAAAAGGCGAATGAAGTAAGAGAGTTAAATTTAAAAGGGGTTTATATTGCAGAAGATTCAATTCGTTATTACCCTTTTGGGAGTTATTTATCACATGTGTTAGGTTTTGCTGGTATCGATAATCAAGGCTTACTAGGTTTGGAATCCTATTATGATGAGCAATTAAAGGGAAAAGACGGTTATGTGAAATTTTTCTCTGATGCAAAAGGCCAAAGGATGCCAGATGAAGCTGATGATTATACACCACCGATTGATGGGAATAACTTAAAATTAACGATTGATTCCAGAGTGCAAACAATCGTTGAACGAGAATTAGATAATGTACAAGCAACCTACAATCCGGATGGAATCATTGCGATCGCAATGAACCCTAATAACGGTGAAATATTGGCAATGTCGAGTCGTCCGGACTTTGATCCAGCAGATTTCCAACAAGTAGATCCTACTGTGTACAATAGAAACTTGCCTGTTTGGAGTACGTATGAACCAGGGTCAACTTTTAAAATTATTACACTAGCTGCAGCTCTCGAGGAAGAAAAGGTCAATTTAGAAAAGGATACGTTTGATGATGATGGTGCTGTGGAAGTTGATGGAGCTAGGTTAAGGTGCTGGAAAAGAGGAGGACATGGTCATCAAACGTTTCTTGAGGTTGTTCAAAATTCGTGTAACCCTGGATTTGTAGAGCTTGGTCAAAGATTAGGAGAAGAGAAACTATTTAAATATATAAAGGACTTCGGTTTCGGACAAAAAACGGGTATTGATTTGCAGGGTGAAGGAAAAGGGATTTTGTTTAATCCGGAAAGAGTTGGACCTGTTGAGTTAGCGACAACGGCATTTGGTCAAGGTGTTTCCGTAACACCGATTCAACAAGTTGCCGCCGTATCCGCTGCAGTCAATGGCGGGATATTATATACGCCATACATTGCCAAAGAATGGGTCGATCCCGTAACAAACCAAGTTATTAGTCGAACGACTCCTGAAGCAAAACGAAGAGTAATTTCCGAGGAAACTTCAAAAGAAATCCGCTATGCTTTAGAAAGTGTTGTTGCATTAGGAACTGGTCGAAATGCATATGTTGATGGATATCGTGTAGGCGGGAAGACGGGTACTGCCCAAAAAGTTAAAGATGGAAAGTATATGGAGAATAACCATATTGTTTCCTTTATAGGGTTTGCTCCTGCAGACGATCCGCAAATTGTCGTTTATGTTGCTGTAGATAATCCGAAAGGTACAATTCAATTCGGTGGAACGGTTGCAGCGCCGATTGTTGGAAATATTATGAGGGATGCATTACCTGAATTAGGTGTAAGTCCTAGAAAAGAGCAAATTGAAAAAGAATACAAATGGTTAGACACAAAATTAGTAGAGGTTCCGAATATTATAGGGCTAACGAAGCAAGAACTTGCAGAACAGTTCGTAAATCTAAAATTGGACGTTTCTGGTGAAGGAGATGTTGTTGTGCAACAGTCCCCGGGCGAAGGTGTAAAAGTGAAAGAAGGCTCCACTGTAAGAGTATATTTAGGTGAGGAAAAAAATAAATCAAATAATTAAAAGATAGAAAGAAAGCATGGCCATCTTATAAGATGTCACGCTTTCTTTCTGTTTATACAATAATGTAATTAATCAAATAGTAGAAAAAACAATGAAAAACATTAATTAATTTTACTTAATTAATGATTGCAACCTTTTTTAAAAGAAATTACAATGAATGATGGCTCTTTTTATATAAGTAAGATAAAATAGGTACGGAAACCTTTCTTATGAATAGAATGATTGTTTCGCAAACTTTATTGACTAAGCCTGCTTACTTACTTTTTGAGATTATGAATATAAGCAGCAGTGCCTTACTGTTAAGTTGATAATCTGTGACCATTTTTTGTCTATAATTGGAAAGGTATTTGTCACTTAGTTGTTTTTCTTGTAAAAACAGTTTTGAGTATAGAGCCCACATTAAAAAGTACGAATAAAAAAGAAATGATGTAATTATCCTTGGGTAAAGAAATGAAGGTAGGAATTTGTGATGAAATTAAATGATTTACTTACATACTTATACGGAAATCAAACTTTTCCTGAAGAAAATCCATCTATTACTTCTATTGAGATGGATTCCAGAGAGGTTAAAGAGGGAAGTTTGTTTATATGTATTGAAGGTTACACCGTTGATGGTCATCAATTTGCCAAAAAGGCACAAGAAAGCGGTGCAGCTGCCATTTTAGCTGAGAAGAATGTTGATGTTGATATTCCGGTCATTATTGTTCGAGATACAAAAAGGGCAATGGCTGTACTTGCAGACGCATTTTACGGTCAACCAACACATCAATTACATCTAATTGGTGTTACAGGAACAAATGGAAAAACAACAACAACACATATTATCGAGAAAATATTAAATACAGCTAAGAAGAAGACTGGATTAATTGGCACAATGTACATTAAAATTGGTGAAGAATTACACAATGTAAAAAATACAACACCAGAGAGTTTAACGTTACAAAAAACATTTCGACAAATGCTAGACAAAGAGGTATCACATGCTGTCATGGAGGTATCCTCACATGCTCTTCATCTCGGAAGAATTCATGGCTGTGACTTTAATGTAGCTGTGTTTACAAACCTAACTCAAGACCATTTAGATTACCATAAAACAATGGAAGCTTATAAATATGCAAAAGGCTTACTTTTTGCACAATTAGGTAATCGTTTTGATTATAATCAGCCTAAAATAGCTGTGCTAAATGAAGATGAAGATGCTTCTGAAGAGTTTAAAAAAATGACATCTGCTTCGCTTTTAACATATGGAATTGACAATGATGCTGATGTTATGGCGAAAAATATTAAAATGACCTCTAAAGGTACTGAATTTACGCTTCTAACACCAAATGGAACGAAAAACGTAACAATAAATATGGTTGGGAAATTTAGTGTTTATAATGTGTTAGCGGCTGTTTCAGCCTGTCTTGCTTCAAATATTGATTTAGAAACGATTGTTTCAGCTGTCGAAACAATGGAAGGAGTTAGAGGCAGATTTGAACTAGTTGATGACGGACAGGATTTTACGGTTATTGTAGATTATGCACATACTCCAGATAGTTTAGAAAACGTGCTGCATACGATAAAACAATTTGCAGAAGGTAAGATTTTTTGTATAGTTGGCTGTGGAGGAGATCGAGATAAGTCAAAGCGACCAATTATGGCAAAAATAGCGGCTTCTAACAGCGATGTCACGATTTTTACCTCTGATAATCCAAGAAGTGAAGACCCAGTGCAAATCCTTCGTGATATGGAGGAAGGTGTACCAAATGAGCACTTCCATTCCATTGTTAATCGAGAAGATGCTATTCATTTTGCGGTTGAAAAGGCGCAAAAAGGTGATGTTCTTCTTATCGCAGGTAAGGGACATGAAACATATCAGCAAATTGGTGACACCAAGTTTGATTTTGATGACAAGGAAATTGCGAAAAAAGCAATTCGTCAAAAGTTAGCCCGATAGATGCTCCAACAAAGAAGTTAATGTTGTTTATAATTAATAAATCTATTTTTGATAAAGCGGGACAATGCAAATTTACTGTCGTTTTGTCCCCATCTTCATCATAGAATAGGTAACAAAGGATAGAAAGAGAAGTTGATATTATGAAGGAATTATTTTTAGGAAATCATATTTATGTTTGTAGTACATATGATATTCACGTAAATTACGAACAAGAGATGTCAAAACAAATGAATTGTGGGGGAGGGAGTATACATGCTTGAACAGGTAATTTTAATCACACTTGTAATGGGATTTTTAATTAGTGTATTACTATCTCCCATCATTATTCCTTTTTTGAGGAGATTAAAGTTTGGTCAAAGTATAAGAGAAGAGGGACCTAAATCACATCAGAAAAAATCTGGTACGCCAACTATGGGCGGAGTCATGATCATTATCTCAATTATTATAACAACGATTGTAATGACAGGTAAGTTTTCACAGTTAGGCGTAGAAATGTATTTGTTGCTCTTTGTAACTGTAGGATATGGACTATTAGGATTTCTAGATGACTTTATTAAAGTTGTTATGAAACGTAATTTAGGTTTAACATCAAGACAAAAATTACTTGGTCAAGTTATTATCGCTGTCATTTTTTATCTTGTTTTCACACAATACGGATTCCAAACAACGATTTCCATTCCAGGGACAGAATTATCAATAGATCTTGGCTGGGGATATGTTGTACTCGTAATTTTTATGTTAGTTGGTGGCTCAAACGCCGTCAATTTAACAGATGGTTTAGATGGATTACTTTCAGGTACAGCAGCAATTGCCTTTGGAGCATTCGCCGTTCTAGCTTGGAGTCAATCACAGTATGATGTTGCGATATTTTCAGTTGCAGTAGTAGGAGCTGTTCTAGGATTTTTAGTATTTAATGCACACCCAGCAAAGGTTTTTATGGGAGATACAGGTTCTCTTGCTCTAGGTGGAGCAATTGTAACTGTCGCAATTTTAACGAAGCTTGAAATTCTCCTTGTATTAATTGGCGGTGTGTTTGTTATTGAAACATTATCAGTAATTATTCAAGTGATTTCGTATAAAACAACAGGAAAAAGAGTATTCAAGATGAGTCCCTTACACCATCACTATGAATTAGTTGGCTGGTCCGAGTGGCGAGTTGTTGTAACATTTTGGACGATCGGACTTGTATTTGCAGTGCTCGGAATCTATATTGAGGTGTGGTTGTAAGTGAAAATGATTAGTGAATATTTACATAAAGAAGTTTTAGTTATCGGATTAGCTAAGAGTGGCTTAGCTGCTGCTAAATTACTTTATGATCTCGGTGCAAAAGTGACCGTGAATGACTTAAAGGCAACTGAGGAAGATGTTGCTGTGCAAGAGCTGAAAGGTTTAGGGGTGGAAGTAATTTGTGGTGACCATCCTATCTCTTTACTAAGTGAAAAACATTTTGATTTAATCGTAAAAAATCCTGGTATTCCTTATAAAAATCCATTAATTAAAGTAGCAATAGAAAAAGAGATCCCGATTATTACTGAAGTTGAATTAGCTTATAAAATCTCTGAAGCTGATATTATCGCGATAACAGGATCAAATGGGAAGACAACGACAACTACTCTTATATATGAAATGCTAAAAGCTGATGCTAAGAGTCCGCTAATTGCAGGCAATATTGGAACTGTTGCATGTGATGTAGCACGTCAAGCAACTAAGGAAAATGTTATTGTTATGGAATTATCATCCTTTCAACTGTTGGGAACGATTGAATTTAAGCCTAAGATTGCAATCATTTTAAATATTTTTGATGCCCATTTAGATTACCATGGGACAAAGGAAGAATATGTATTTGCCAAAGGGAAGATTTATGAAAATCAAACAAAATCTGATTATGCAGTTATTAATTATGATGACCAACTTGTATGTCAGACATCAGAAAAATCTCAGGCAAATAAAATATATTTCTCTACATCAAAAGAGCTTGAAGGTGGGGCTTATATTAAGGATGAATTTATTTGCTTTAAAGGTGAGCCGATTATTAACCTGAAAGATATTGTTTTACCAGGAAAGCATAATCATGAAAATATTTTAGCAGCAATAACAGCTGTAAAATTAAGAGGTGTTTCAAACGCTGCAATTATAAAGGTACTAACAAGCTTTACCGGTGTTAAACACCGACTTCAATATGTTGGTACGATTGAGAACCGTCGTTTTTATAACGACTCTAAAGCAACGAATATTTTAGCAACGAGTAAAGCATTACAAGCTTTTACAGAGCCAACGATTTTATTAGCTGGTGGACTAGACCGTGGAAATGAATTTGACGATTTACTACCTTATCTAGAACATGTAAAGGCAATGGTCCTTTTTGGTGAAACAGCAGCAAAATTAGAAAGAATCGCAATTGATAAAGGAATAGAAGTGATTAAACGTGTCGATAATGTGGAACAAGCAGTGTATACGGCGTTTGATATTTCCGATCAAGGCGATGTGATTTTATTGTCACCAGCATGTGCTAGTTGGGATCAATATAAAACATTTGAGGAAAGAGGAGACATTTTTATTCAAGCCGTGCATAAGCTTAAGTAAGGGCTTGTACAAACTTTTCTTCATGATTGTAACTATTCTATCATGTTCTTACGTTTAATAGCCCTTAAATATACGGTACAGGGGTGTTTAAGCGTTGACAGCGAAAAGGTCTACACCAGACTTTATATTAGTTTTTCTTACATTACTTCTCTTAACAATAGGTCTTATTATGGTATACAGCGCCAGTGCGGTGTGGGCGACGTATAAATTTGATGATTCATTTTTCTTTGCAAAACGCCAGCTTTTATTTGCTGGAGTTGGTGTCATCGCAATGTTTTTTTTAATGAATGTAGATTATTGGACCTGGAGAACATGGGCAAAGATGTTAATTATTGTTTGCTTTTTTCTCTTAATTGCTGTTTTAATACCAGGCGTTGGGATGGAACGTAATGGTTCAAGAAGTTGGATTGGTGTTGGTGCATTTTCGATTCAACCTTCAGAATTTATGAAGCTTGCAATGATTGCTTTTTTAGCTAAATTTTTATCCGAAAACCAGAAGAAAATCACTTCATTTAAAAAAGGCTTGGTACCCTCATTAGGGCTTGTATTTACGGCATTCGGCATTATCATGCTGCAGCCTGACTTAGGGACCGGAACTGTAATGGTTGGTACATGCATTGTGATGATTTTTGTATCTGGTGCTAGAATTAGTCATTTTGTTTGGCTTGGTTTAATAGGAGTAGCTGGTTTTATTGCTTTAGTATTATCTGCACCTTATCGAATTAAGCGAATCACTTCGTTTTTAGACCCGTGGGAGGATCCACTAGGAAGCGGGTTTCAAATAATTCAATCACTTTATGCGATTGGACCAGGTGGCCTTTTTGGTCTAGGATTGGGACAGAGCAGACAAAAATTCTTTTATTTACCAGAGCCTCAAACTGACTTTATCTTTGCAATTTTAGCAGAAGAACTTGGATTTATTGGAGGCTCATTTGTACTCCTTCTCTTTGGTCTTTTATTATGGAGGGGAGTAAGAATTGCATTAGGAGCACCTGATTTATACGGTAGCTTTTTAGCAATTGGTATTATTACAATGGTAGCTATTCAGGTAATGATTAATGTAGGTGTTGTAACAGGTTTAATGCCTGTAACGGGAATTACCCTTCCGTTTTTAAGCTATGGAGGGTCATCGCTTACGTTAATGTTAATGGCAATAGGTGTTTTGTTAAATGTCAGTAGGTACTCAAAATATTAATTAAATAGAATGAATATATATGTATTTAGAATATAGCAAACCTGAGGCTGACGATCGTATTGTGACAGATTAGGATGATAATGTAATCCTCGTATTTGTCCTTAATTGTCAGCCTTATATTTGTGTTAAGAGGAGGAGCAAAATGAAAGTTATTGTTAGTGGTGGTGGTACAGGAGGACATATTTATCCTGCACTTGCTTTAATTAATGAAATCAAAAAAAATTCTTCTGATGTTGAATTTTTATATATTGGAACTGAGAATGGCTTAGAAAAGGATATCGTGAAACGTGCTGGCATCCCATTTAAGTCAATTGAAATTTCAGGATTTAAACGAAAACTCTCGACAGACAATCTAAAAACGATATCCCGCTTCTTTAAGGGAGTTTCATTAAGTAAAAAATACATGAAAGAATTTAAGCCTGATGTCGTGATTGGTACTGGTGGGTATGTTTGTGGTCCAGTAGTATACGCGGCAACAAAACTAAAAATACCAACGATGATTCATGAGCAAAATAGTCTTCCAGGTATTACGAATAAGTTTTTAGCGAAATACGTCGATAAAGTCGCAATTTGCTTTGAGGAAGCGAGAAAGTATTTTCCTAGTCAAAAGGTAGTTTTGACAGGGAATCCACGTGCATCAGAGGTGTTAGGACAGGATGCTGAAAAAGGGAGACAATCATTAGGATTAAAGGTAAATCAAAAAACCGTATTAATATTTGGTGGTAGCAGAGGGGCAAAGGCAATAAATGAAGCAGTTTTACAAATGATCCCCTTATTAAAAAATAAACCGTATCAGATTGTGTATGTGACTGGTGAAGTGCATTATGACAAGGTTATGAAGGAATTGGAATCATTAGAAGACTCATCACATGTTATGATTAAGCCTTTTATTCATAATATGCCTGAGGTTTTAGCGACTGTTGATTTAATTGTCTCAAGAGCAGGTGCTACCTCCTTGGCAGAAATTACTGCTTTAGGATTACCGAGCATATTAATTCCAAGTCCGTATGTAACTGCAAATCATCAAGAAAAGAATGCTCAAGCAATAAGTGAAAATCATGCTGCAATTATGATTCGTGAACAGGAATTAAATGGGGAATTATTATTAGCTCATATTGACGAAATTTTACTAGATGATAAGAAGTTAGCAGAAATGAGTAAGGCTTCAGCAGAATTAGGAATACCGGACGCTGCAACACGTTTATATCGTGAGTTGTTAGAGATCGCAAAGAAATAACAACAGGATGAGGAGGTCTTTATGGCTACTTTATATCATGATTTGGTAAATGCGAATATTGGTAAAGTCCTTGAAAATGAGCCATTGGCAAAACATACGACGATAAAAATAGGCGGGCCAGCTGAGTTATTTGTAGAGCCTAATAGCAAAGATAATTTGATTACTGTTTTAAAAATTATAAAAGAACATGGTGTTAATTGGCGTGTCATTGGTCGGGGTTCAAATTTACTTGTACCTGATAAGGGGATTAAAGGAGTCGTCATAAAGCTAGGTTCTGGAATTGATACATTCGAATTAAACGACGAAATATTGACTGTTGGTGGCGGGTATTCAATCATTAAATTAGCTACGATCATTAGTAAACAGGGGCTATCAGGTTTAGAATTTTCAAGTGGTATACCTGGTTCTATTGGTGGTGCTGTTTATATGAATGCAGGAGCACATGGCTCAGATATGTCCGAAATTTTAGTGAAGGCACAAGTTTTATTTGAGGATGGAGCAATTGAGTGGTTAACAAATGAGGATATGGAATTTTCGTATAGAACCTCTATTCTACAAAATAAAAAGCCTGGGATTTGTATCGGTGCAGTCCTCAAATTGAAAAAAGGTAAAAAGGAAGATATTGTTGCAGCGATGCAGAGAAATAAAGACTATCGTAGAGATACACAGCCTTGGAATTACCCATGTGCTGGTAGTATTTTTCGTAATCCACTACCTCATTATGCGGGACAGCTTGTTGAAGCAGCTGGGTTAAAGGGTTATCAAATAGGCGGAGCAAAAATCTCTGAAATGCATGGTAATTTTATCGTAAATGCTGGAGGAGCAACGGCAAAAGATGTACTTGACTTAATTGCATATGTAAAAGAAGTCATTTTGGAAAAGAATAAAATTACATTGGAAACAGAAGTTGAAATAATTGGGACAAATTAAAGATAACATCCCCAATGTTTGGCTTACCTATGATATAATGACAATGAAAAAACACTTGAGATTAGACTATATTCTGTCTGAAATAATAAACGGCATCCAGTATGCCGTTTATTTTGTCAAAAGTTTAGTATTCGTATGGTTTCGAAAAAAAGTAACATTAGATATGTTGTGTTTTTTCGCAATCAATACATTTGATACTATCTTTACATAAAGTAAAGAATTGGGGAGCTAATTAAGTATAATGAAAGATTTCCTAGAGCGTAAATGCTAGGGATGAGGTGAATTGTTTGGAGAAGAAGGTTGTTTCGTTAGAGGATCGCATACCTAAATTACAGCAACAGCGAAAGCAAAAATCTAATCGCAGATTGATTATGTTTCTATCTGTTTTTTTCTTATTAATTTTACTAGTTATCTACTTTCAATCTCCTTTGAGCAAGGTCGGAAGTATTACAGTTAAAGGAAATGAAATTGTTGATTCAAAGAAAATTATTGAATTAAGTGGGATCACAACCTCAACAGGATTTTGGAATATTAATGAGGAACAAGTGATTAGAACAGTAAATAGTATTTTACAAATAAAAGATGTAAAAGTAGAAAAAAAATTACCTAATCATATTATTTTGAATATTACTGAACATAAAAGTGTTGCATATCTTGAAAAAGATGGTGTCTATTTGCCAATACTAGACAATGGAGAAGTTTTAAAAGAATTTGAAGAGCGTTTACCTGCTGATGCCCCTGTTTTAAAAAATTGGGATGATGAAGAGGATATTAAGGAAATGATTAAAGAATTGACAAAAATACCTCCTTCGATTTTTAATTCAATATCTGAAATACATCATACACCAGGTAAGACTGATCCGTGGCTAGTACGTCTTTATATGAATGATGGATTTGAAGTTATTGCTTCGGTGCGTACTTTTGCCAAGAAAATGGAACTATACCCGTCTATTGTAAGTGAACTTGATGAAAATAGTGAAGGTGTTATTCACTTAGAGGTAGGATCTTACTTTGAATCGTTCAAACCATTACAAGAGGAGGAGAAGAATGAAAGCAATCTTGAAACTGAGGGGTAGATACGTAATTTTATCCCTCATTTTCCTTGTTTTAGGATTTTTGATTTCCTACTCTTATCAACTAACGAAAGAAAAAAATAATAATCAAACACTGTCCTCTGAACAATGGGATAAAGAATATGAAACTAGATCGTTATTGATTGAAGAGGAAAAGACGAATAAGACCTTACAAGAGGAGCTATATAAAAAACAAGAGGAAGTTAAAAAGATAGAGGAATCGTTAAAGAGTCAAAAACAAGTATATTATAATTTAGTTGAGGATGTTGAAAAGTATCGGATGTATGTTGGTGATTTACCAGTTAAAGGGGAAGGGGTAGAAATATCCCTTGAGGATGCTTCATACGTACCTGATAGTGAAAATGTTAACAATTATATTGTTCACGAGAGCCATATTTTTAAAGTTATTAACGAACTATATATATCAGGAGCAGATGCGATCTCAATAAATGGTCAAAGATTAAATAGTAACTCTTACATATTTTGCAATGGTCCTGTCATAACAGTTGACGGAAACCAATTCCCAGCGCCTTTTGTTATTTCAGCAATTGGCGACCCGTCTGTCTTAATTCCTGCGTTAAAAATTGCAGGAGGGGTCATTGACCAACTAACATATGACAATATTGTTGTTTCCGTGCAGGAAAAAGATGAGATTAAGATGGATCCTTTACTTCAAGAGCAAAAGACTTCTTCTTAAATAAAAAATAGGAAATGTAAGGTGGTTGATATGAAGAAATCGAATTGGAAAAAAGGATTAAGTTTCACTCTACTAACAACGATATTTGGATTAATGCTCGCGATTCAATTTCAGACAATTAAAGAACCAATTGTAAGAGATACAAGGGATATGTGGGAACTTCGCGACGATTTAAAAGAGGAGCAACAGCTTCAAGTGAAATTATTATCCGAAATACGGAAATATGACGAAATTATTGAAACGTATAAACTAGAAGAAAATGAAAATCCAGAGGCGGCGTTAAAAGAAACACTTAATGTATTAAAAGAGGAAGCTGGTTTAACAGAAGTAGAAGGTCCTGGCGTTATTATTACAATTGACCGACTATTTTCTGAGGACATCTTAGGAATGAAGCTTGATAATATTTCGCCAGATTTGTTGAAGCGGCTTATAAATGAACTAAATTCCTATGATGCGGAGGAAATTTCTATACAAGGTAGGCGGTTGATTAATTCTTCTGTCATTCGTGATATTAATGGGCAAACAAAAATGGATAATTATAGTTTAAATACATATCCAATCGAAATTAAGGTAATATCCGAAAATGCAGAAAAACTGTATAATCGAATGAATGCTTCAACAACAGATGAAGATTTTGCAATTGATAATCTAAAGTTAACTATTTCTGAGCCAATCGATTCAATTACGATTCCAGCATATGATGATACAATACGTGTGAAAAATATGAAGCCTGTTGAAAAAGAAGAAGGGGGAAAATAGCTATGTGGCTACCAATATTAGGTCTTATATTAGGTGTGTTTTTAGGACTAGTATCTGAGCTACGCATCCCCCCTGAATATTCAAATTATTTATCCATTGCTATTTTAGCAGCGCTTGATACGTTAATAGGGGGCATTAGAGCACATTTACAAGATATTTATGATGAACTAGTGTTCGTTTCAGGTTTTTTCTTTAACATCATTTTAGCCGCAAGTTTAGCTTTTCTAGGTGTTCATCTTGGTGTAGACTTATATTTAGTAGCTGTTTTTGCATTTGGGGTAAGGCTATTCCAAAATATAGCAGTTATTAGAAGGATTTTACTTTCAAAATGGTCGTTATCCAGAGAAAAAGTGAAAAAAAGTTGAATATTTAAAAGGGAATATTAAGTATTTGACGAATAAACACTAGTAAGACAAATTTCAAGACTAAATATTTACTTTTTTTGTTACAAGCTTGTAAAGTAATTTTCATTGTCATGTCGTTCTCAAGCGAATAAAATAGAAAGTATTGATAGATAAGGAGGTGCCTTAGAATGAACAACAATGAACTATTTGTAAGTCTTGACATCGGTACATCCAGTGTTAAAGTAATTATTGGTGAAATGGCAAATGATACTTTAAACATTATTGGTGTAGGTAACGTAAAATCAGAAGGATTAAGAAAAGGATCTATAGTTGATATAGATGAAACCGTTCATTCTATAAAGAAAGCGGTAGAGCAAGCGGAGAGAATGGTTGGAATCTCGTTAAAAAGAGTCGTAGTAGGGGTTACTGGTAATCATGTCCATTTACAAGATTGCCACGGAGTAGTGGCAGTTTCAAGCGAAAACCGTGAAATATCTAATGAAGATGTAAGAAGAGTAATTGAGGCAGCTCAAGTTATTTCAATTCCACCAGAACGGGAAATAATAGATGTAATCCCTAGACAATTTATTGTTGATGGATTAGATGAAATTAATGACCCTCGTGGAATGCTAGGTGTTCGTTTAGAAATGGAAGGAACAATTATTACTGGTTCAAAGACCGTATTACATAATTTATTACGTTGTGTAGAACGTGCTGGCCTTGAAATAACCGACATTTGCTTGCAACCTTTAGCAGCTGGTTCAGTTGCCTTATCAAAGGATGAAAAGAATCTAGGTGTTGCACTAGTTGAAATTGGTGGAGGATCTACTACAATCGCAGTATTTGAACAAAATCATCTTGTTGCAACAAGTGTTTTACCAATCGGTGGGGAGCACATTACAAAGGATTTATCTATTGGGCTTCGAACATCTACTGATGAAGCTGAAAGAATAAAAATAAAGTATGGTCATGGCTATTATGATCATGCGTCAGAGGACGAAGTGTTTGAAGCAACAATTATCGGTTCTGATCAAAAGAGATCCTTTAATCAATTAGAAATAGCTGATATTATTGAAGCAAGACTAGAAGAAATATATGAGCTTATTCTTTATGAATTAAAAAGACTAGGAATCGGTGAATTACCTGGTGGTTTTGTCTTAACTGGTGGAACGGTGAAAATGCCTGGTGTCCTTGAATTAGGACAAGTTGTTTTGCAAAACAGTGTGAGAATTGCGAGTCCAGACTATATTGGTGTTAGAGAGCCTCAATATATGACAGGCGTAGGTCTAATCCAATTCGCTCATAAAAATGCTAAAATACAAGGTAGAAAGATTGGTTCAAATGTTACTGTTGATGCAGTAGAAGTAGCAGCTACAAAAGAACCGCCACAACAACGTTCAAAGCCACAACAACAGCAACAGCAACATAAAGAGGAAAAAAAGGTTAATAAAGTGAAGAAGTTTTTTGGCTACTTCTTTGAATAGTTCACATCAATTAGAAGTCATTTGATGGATTAGGAGGATTTCGCATGTTAGAGTTTGATACAAATATTGACGGCTTAGCTACCATCAAAGTAATCGGGGTAGGTGGCGGTGGTAATAACGCTGTCAATCGAATGATAGAGCACGGAGTACAAGGTGTTGAATTTATCGCAGTAAATACAGATGCACAGGCTTTAAATTTATCAAAAGCAGAAATTAAAATGCAAATTGGTTCTAAACTAACACGAGGTTTAGGTGCAGGAGCTAACCCTGAAGTTGGTAAAAAAGCTGCTGAGGAAAGCAGAGAACAAATAGAGGAAGCGTTAAGAGGCGCTGATATGGTATTTGTTACAGCTGGAATGGGTGGAGGTACAGGAACTGGTGCAGCACCCGTTATCGCTCAAATCTCAAAGGATTTAGGGGCTCTAACAGTAGGTGTTGTAACAAGACCTTTTACATTTGAAGGACGTAAACGTGCAATGCAAGCGGCTGGTGGAATCTCTTCAATGAAGGAATCAGTCGATACATTAATCGTTATTCCTAATGATAGACTTCTTGAAATTGTTGATAAAAATACACCTATGCTTGAAGCATTTAGAGAAGCTGATAATGTATTGCGTCAAGGGGTATCAGGTATTTCTGATTTAATCGCAACACCTGGATTAATCAACTTAGACTTTGCAGATGTTAAAACAATTATGTCTAACAAAGGCTCAGCTCTTATGGGTATTGGTGTAGCAACAGGTGAAAACCGCGCAGCAGAAGCAGCTAAAAAGGCTATTTCAAGTCCACTTCTTGAAAAATCAATTGATGGTGCTCAAGGTGTGTTAATGAACATTACAGGTGGAACAAACTTAAGTTTATACGAAGTTCAGGAAGCGGCAGATATCGTTGCAACTGCATCTGATCAAGATGTAAATATGATTTTCGGTTCAGTTATTAATGAAAATCTAAAAGATGAAATCGTTGTAACAGTTATTGCAACTGGTTTTACTGAGCAAGAAGTAAATCCGCTTAAACAGCCTACTCGTCAATTTGGTACAGGTGGACATAATATTGCAAAGCCTGTTACTAAGCGTGAGCCGAAACGTGAAGAAGCACCAGTGCAAGAGACGCCTTCACGTAGTAGCATGCAGCAAGCTGATGATACATTAGATATTCCTACTTTTCTTAGAAACCGTAATAAGCGTCGCTAATTTTCAAATACGTAATAAAAGAGTGCCATTAATCATTATGGCACTCTTTTATTATGGGCAAATGTATAAAGTAGCTTCCTACATTTAATCCACTACAAGAAAAGGTACCATTCATTTAAAGTTCCGCATATTTTGTTGAAAGTTTCATAGATTATTATAACTCGACAAAAATTCTAAAATTCTTTCAAAAATACTTCCATTCTCTCGGCACTAAGTGACAGACTTCATAGTTCAGAGGATTTATACTAAATGACAATAGGTGATCATAGTTTCGTTACTGTTATTCCTAGTAATTGAACACGTATTCCTCTAGCGAAAGGAGAAATAGATGTCCATCTATTTAGACATTATTTGGTTTTTAAACTTCTCCTTTGATCTATTGCTTCTATTATTAACAGCTATAGCATTAAAAAGGAAAATAAAAAAATTACGTATTGTGCTTGCTGCCCTTTTAGGTTCAAGTATTGTCATTATGTTGTTTACACCATTATCGTTATTTGCAAGCCATCCATTTGGAAAGATGTTTGTCTCAGTATTAATGGTTTGGATTGCATTTGGTTTTAAACGGTTTCGATTTTTTGTTCAAAGCTTATTGACCTTTTATTTTGTTACCTTTCTTGTTGGTGGCGGAATGATAGGGGTACATTATTTTTTACAATCTGAAATGAGCTATTTAGATGGGGTCTTAATGACAAATTCAACGGGATTTGGACATCCTATTAGTTGGATATTCGTAATCGTAGGATTCCCGTTGCTATGGATTTTTTCTAGAAATAGAATTGAAGGATTAGAAACGAAAAAAATCCATTTTGAACAATTGGTTAATGTAACGATAAAGGTAGATGAATGCGAATTGACATTAAGGGGTCTAGTAGATAGCGGGAATCAGCTTTATGATCCTATAACAAGAAGTCCGGTTATGATTATCGACACATTAAAAGCAAGTCACTTTATTCCGGAGCCATTAGTGAATCAAGCAATTCAAGAAGATGTAATGGAGTCATTAAGTAATAATGAGCAATCACATCCTTGGGAACATCGCATACGTATTATCCCTTATCGAGTTGTAGGAAACGACAATAAATTTTTATTAGGATTTAAACCAGATGAAGTAGTAATTGAAACGAAGGATGAGAAAATTAAAGTGCAAAAAACGATTGTTGGATTAAATCGTACAAAGCTATCTTCAGAGGATGAGTATGAATGCATTATTCACCCTAAAATGCTACAAGGACATGTAATGGAACAAGTATCTTGAAAAGGGGAATCCTTTAATCTTATCATACTCTAAATCATTGTTTTTATACATTAAACAAATGGAACAGAGTTAAATATTTAGTTTTAACCATCCTGATAAGATGAAAAGAATGAACTTACTTTTTATTAAAAATGCGAAGGGGGAGGAAAATGAAAAAGATTAAATTACGTCTTACATATTTATGGTACAAATTATTAATTAAATTAGGAATCAAAACAGACGAGGTTTATTACATCGGAGGAAGTGAAGCGCTACCTCCTCCTCTCTCAAAAGAAGAAGAGGAAATATTATTACAAAAATTACCTAGTGGTGATCAGGCAGCGAGATCGATATTAATTGAGCGTAACTTACGATTAGTTGTATATATTGCACGGAAATTTGAAAATACGGGAATCAATATCGAGGATTTAATAAGTATTGGAACAATAGGATTAATTAAGGCAGTAAATACGTTTAATCCAGAGAAGAAAATCAAGCTTGCTACATATGCATCCCGTTGTATTGAAAATGAAATATTAATGTATTTACGTCGGAATAATAAGCTTCGCTCAGAGGTTTCCTTTGATGAGCCTTTAAATATTGATTGGGATGGAAATGAACTTTTATTGTCTGATGTATTAGGAACAGAGGACGATATCATAACTAAGGATTTAGAAGCAAATGTTGATCGGAAATTACTTATGAAGGCGTTACAACAGCTGAATGATCGAGAAAAGCAAATTATGGAGTTACGCTTTGGTCTACAAGGTGGTGAGGAAAAAACCCAAAAAGATGTAGCAGATATGCTAGGTATATCCCAATCATATATTTCAAGGCTTGAAAAGCGGATTATCAAGCGGTTACAAAAAGAATTTAATAAAATGGTGTAAAAAAAATTTATTCCTGATTTTTCCCTTGTCATATCTATAACTTGGTCTATTTTTTGTCCCTCTTACTGAGAATGCCTGTGCATATTTTTTCCTACCGAGGAGATACTTAACACTGTACAGCAACTCCTGTAAGGAGGGAAAGATGTGACAAGAAATAAAGTCGAAATTTGTGGAGTAGACACCTCAAAGCTTCCAGTCCTTAAAAACGAGAAAATGAGAGAGCTATTTAAGCAAATGCAAAACGGAGACTTATCAGCACGAGAAGAGCTGGTGAATGGCAACTTAAGATTGGTACTTAGTGTAATCCAGCGATTTAACAACAGAGGAGAATTTGTTGATGATTTGTTTCAAGTTGGCTGTATCGGATTAATGAAATCAATTGATAATTTTGATTTAGGCCAAAACGTCAAATTTTCAACATATGCTGTACCAATGATAATAGGTGAAATTCGCCGTTACTTAAGGGATAATAATCCAATTCGTGTGTCCCGATCACTGAGAGACATTGCTTATAAAGCACTTCAAGTACGTGAACGTTTAATGAGTGAAACATCTAGAGAGCCAACAGCAGAAGAAATTTCAAAGGTCCTGGATGTTCCACATGAAGAAATTGTTTTTGCTTTAGATGCCATTCAGGATCCGGTATCATTATTTGAACCAATTTATAATGATGGTGGGGATCCAATCTTCGTAATGGATCAATTGAGTGACGAAAAAAATCGTGATATTCAATGGATTGAAGAATTAGCTTTAAAGGAAGGTATGAGAAGACTCAATAGTCGTGAGAAGCTCATTCTGAGAAAACGTTTCTTTCAAGGTAAGACACAAATGGAAGTGGCTGAAGAAATTGGCATTTCTCAAGCTCAAGTTTCAAGATTGGAAAAGGCCGCAATTAAACAAATGAATAAAAATATTCAAAACTAGGACTGCTCATGTTTGAGTAGTCTATTTTTTTAACATTTACCTCAGTTACACTATGCTTATAATTTCCACTGCAGGCATTCGCTTACCGCGGGCGGTCAGGGCTGCTTGGGTGATAAATGCCTGTGGGACTTACTTTGACAAGTTTTTTCTTTAACCGGAGTCTCAAGCCCTCCACTCCAAAAAACAAGTGTTTAAAATCAACAATAATCTTTCACATACTCTAATATTAAAATCTTGTTTATAGCTATTGGAAAAATATTTAAAACATTGAATAGTTTATCCCACCTTAATCATAGATATGTAATAGAGAAACATTCGTCTATTAAGAATACAAAAGGTGGCGTTTTTATGTATATATCAGAATTTCAAACGAAGGATGTTGTAAATGTATCCGATGGTAAAAAGCTTGGAAATATTGGGGATTTTGATATTAATGTGACAACCGGTAAAATACAAGCAATTATTATAAATGGGCAAGGGAAAATGTTAGGTTTTTTTGGAAAGGACGAAGAACTTGTCATTCCATGGAGAAATATTGTAAAAATTGGTGAAGACGTCATTTTAATAAGAATGAATCGACAAATTGAGAGTGAAAATGAATAATTTTTTATTCAATCTAAACGAAGTGTGTAAGATGTGGTAAAATAAATAATGATAGGCTATAATTAGCTTTTAAAACTAAAAACATTAAGAATATGTCGAAAAAAAGGGTTGAATTGAAAATGATTTCAGAACCTTTTCAACAAAATGACAAGTCGTTACTAACAATTGAGAAATGGATATCTAAAATTAAGGGACTTGAAGTTGGATTTACGACAAAGTTAGGTGGAGTAAGTAAGAATCATTACTCTTCCTTAAATCTAGGTTTACATGTTCAAGATGATCAAAACGATTGTATAACCAATAGACAAATAATCTCATCGAAAACATCAATCCCTTATGAGAATTGGGTATTTGCCGAACAAGTCCATGGAAATCGGATTGAAGCAATTACAGATCGTGACCGTGGCAGAGGACTAACGTCATATGAACAAGGAATACCGAAATGTGATGGATTTTATACGCACAACCCGAATATCATGCTATCATTATGTTTCGCTGATTGTGTACCACTGTATTTTTTAGAACCTAATCGTGAGTTAATTGGGCTCGCCCATGCAGGATGGAAAGGAACTGTTAAAAATATTGGTGGAGAAATGGTGAAAACATGGATTGATAGAGAAGGAGTAAATCCAGGTGAAATAATGGCTGTAATAGGACCTTCAATTGGAGGGTGTTGTTATATTGTTGATGATAGAGTTATCACCGCCATTCATGATTTAAAACTCCAAGATTTTCCTAGTCCATATGTGCAGATCTCATCTAATCAATATAAATTAAATCTAAAGCAGCTTAACAAGAATTTACTATTGGAATCAGGAATAAAGGAAGAAAATATTATGGTTTCTCGTCTTTGTACCTGTTGTGAAAAGGAGTTATTTTTCTCGCATCGCCGCGACGATGGGAAAACCGGTCGAATGTTAAGCTTTATTGGGATTAATAGGGAGGCTTAACTATAAAAATGAATGTGCAAGAAAATTATCAAGCTATACGGAGTAATATTCAAAAAGTATGTGAAAGAATTGGTCGTAATCCCGATGAAATTAAAGTAATTGCTGTAACAAAATATGTTAGTATTGACCGTGCTAAAGCAGCAATTGATGCAGGTGTCATACATTTAGGTGAAAATCGAGATGAAGGATTAAACGATAAGTATGCTGAGCTTGGAAATGATGCAGTTTGGCATTTTATTGGCTCATTACAAACACGTAAGGTGAAAAATATCATTGATAAAGTTGAATACATTCATTCCTTGGACCGCTTTTCACTTGCAAAGGAAATTGATAAAAGAGCTGAAAAATTAGTAAAGTGCTTTGTTCAAGTTAATGTTTCCGGAGAGTCTTCAAAGCATGGGATATCCCCTGATGAATTGATCGCTTTTATTAAGGAACTTGAAACATTATCTTCGATTCAAATAGTTGGGTTAATGACAATGGCTCCTTTTACTGATGATGTGGATACAATTAGGACATGCTTTAGACAGTTAAAGAAGCTGCAAAAAGATGTTCAAGCATTAAAGTTGGAAAATGCCCCATGTCTTGAGTTGTCGATGGGGATGTCAAATGATTATGAAATTGCAGTTGAAGAAGGGGCTACTTTTATTCGAATCGGTACTTCACTTGTTGGAAAAGAAACTGGAGGTGTATAACAATGTCAATTAAAAATAGATTTAAAAGTTTTTTTGCATTAGAGGATGAAGAATATGAATATGTGGAAAATGAAGAGGAACAATCAGAAGTAGAATATGAGCAACAACAGCCTATGCCGCAAAAAACACAGCCGCAAACGTCTAAACAGAATGTCGTAAGTTTGCAAAGTATTCAAAAATCATCTAAAGTTATCTTAAGTGAGCCGAGGGTTTATGCTGAAGCACAAGAAATTGCTGATCAACTTAAAAATCGACGTGCAGTTGTTGTTAACCTTCAAAGTATTCAAAAAGATCAGGCTAAACGAATCGTAGATTTCTTAAGTGGGACAGTATATGCAATTGGCGGAGATATACAGCGTATTGGCACGAACATTTTTCTTTGCACTCCAGATAATGTAGATGTATCTGGATCGATTTCTGAGTTTGTCTCAGACGAAGATCATCAAAGGTGGTAGGCTAACGATGGAGTTAATCTTTTATATCATTAATCAAGCAATTACAATTTATTCCTATGTGATTGTCGTGTACATCTTACTTTCGTGGTTTCCAGGTGCAAGAGAGTCTGGCTTTGGAGAAATATTAGCGAAGCTTTGTGAACCATATTTAGAGCCTTTTAGAAAAATCATTCCTCCAATCGGCGGTATGATTGATATTTCGCCAATCGTGGCTCTTTTTGCTTTAAAGTTGGCGCAAGCTGGTCTTGTTTCATTATTTACAATGATAGCTTAAGGACTATTTAGGTCCTTTTTTTTCTGCATCAATATAAATACATGTAATTAAAAATGGAGTTGTCTGAATACATGGAGAATATATATCAGCACTTCCGCAAAGATGAACGACATTTTATAGATCAAGTTCTTGAATGGAAGGAAACTGTAGAACACCATTATACCCCGAAACTAACGGATTTTTTAGACCCTAGAGAACAAGAAATCGTATCATCAGTGATTGGCGAACATTTGGACGTAAAGGCTGCTTTTTTTGGTGGGGCAGAGGATACCGAGAGAAAAAGGGCTTTTTTATACCCAGACTATTATCAGGTTGAACAAGAGGATTTTAAGCTTACTCTATTTGAAGTCCAGTATGCTAGTAAGTTTATTCAGTTACAGCATCGACATGTTCTTGGTTCAATGATGGGCCTAGGTTTAAAGAGAGCAAAATTTGGAGATATTCGCTTTCATGATGATGTCGTTCAATTTATTTGTGCCGGTGAAATTTCTGATTATTTAAAAGTGAATTTTCATGAAATCGGAAAAGCAAAGATAAACTTGAAGGAACGGAGTCTTTCAGAGTTTATCGTTAGTCATGAAGAAAAACAAGAGCTTGTTACAACAGTTGCTTCAATGCGTCTTGATGTAATTGGCTCCGCGATTTACAATATTTCCCGACAAAAAATCCAACCGCTTATTGAAAATGGTCTCGTAAAAGTAAATTGGAAGCCAGTTGAAGAGACATCCTTTGAATGTCGAGAGGGAGATACCCTTTCTATTCGTGGGTATGGCAGAAGTAAAATTACCTCTGTTGAAGGGAAAACGAAAAAGGATCGCTATAAAATCATCATTTCAAAATATAAATAATTGTATAATTGAATGGTCATGCTAAAGTATACTTGATTTTGTTTTTAAATTTCCAAGTAAGAAATATAAAATAATTTAATAAAAAAAGCAGGAAATATAACAATCTTGTCGAATTATGATTTATAATATGACAAGGATTAACTATTTCACTACATATTGGAGGTGGCATCCATGCCTTTAACACCATTAGATATCCATAACAAGGAATTTAGTAAAGGATTTCGTGGATATGATGAAGATGAAGTAAATGAGTTTTTAGATCAAGTAATTAAAGATTATGAAATGGTCATCCGCGAGAAGAAAGATCTAGAGATAAAGGTTACGGAACTTACAGAAAAGCTAGGTCACTTTACGAATATTGAAGAGACATTGAATAAATCAATAATTATCGCTCAAGAGGCCGGAGAAGATGTAAAGCGTAATGCTCAAAAGGAATCAAAGCTAATTATTAAAGAAGCGGAAAAGAACGCAGACCGTATTATAAATGAGGCATTGGCAAAGTCACGCAAAATTGCAATGGAAATTGAAGAGCTTAAGAAACAATCAAAAGTTTTTAGAACTCGTTTCCAAATGTTAATTGAGGCGCAGCTTGACCTATTAAAAAATGATGATTGGGATCATTTGTTAGAATACGAGGTAGAGCCTATTTTTGGTGAAGAAGAAGAAACAAAAAGCTAAGCCTTGACTTTATTTTATTTTTTCGCATATAATACTTTAACGTAGATGTGTGAAAAACTTTAATTACCTGAATATCGAAAGAAAACGGTGAAAGGGATAGTAATCCTTTAAGCTCCCTTATTTAAGCGAATCGAGGATGGTGCAAGCTCGATATAAGGTTAAAGGATGAAGATCACCCTAGAGTTCCTTGCTGAACATACATAAGTAAGCAATGGCGTTTCATTCTCGTTACGAATGCTTGAGTGGATTAATGATTAAAATTAATCTAATAGGGTGGTACCGCGAGATAAACCTTCTCGTCCCTTGTGGGATGCGAAGGTTTTTTTGTGTTTATTAAAGAAATGGAGGAAAAGTTAATGGAGTATAAAGATACCCTTCTTATGCCAAAAACAGATTTTCCGATGCGTGGAAATCTTCCAAACAGAGAACCTGTTATGCAGGAAAAATGGGAAAACATGAATATTTATAAAAAAGTTCAGGAACGTACGAAAGACCGTCCATTATTTATTTTGCATGATGGACCACCATATGCGAATGGTGATATTCATATGGGGCATGCTTTAAATAAAATTTTAAAGGACTTTATTATCCGCTATAAATCAATGAGCGGTTACTCAGCACCATATGTTCCAGGTTGGGATACTCACGGTTTACCAATTGAAACAGCATTGACAAAGAATAAGAAGGTTAAACGAAAAGAAATGTCTGTTGCCGAGTTTCGTAAATTATGTGAAGAATACGCTTGGCAGCAAATTAATGGGCAACGTGAACAGTTTAAACGTTTAGGTGTTCGTGGTGATTGGGATAATCCATATGTTACATTAACACCTGCTTATGAGGCGCAACAAATTAAAGTTTTCGGGGAAATGGCGAAAAAAGGTTATATTTATAAAGGCTTAAAACCTGTTTATTGGTCTCCGTCAAGTGAATCTGCGCTTGCTGAAGCAGAAATTGAATATGCGGACAAACGCTCACCATCTATTTATGTTGCTTTCCCTGTTAAAGATGGAAAAGGAGTCCTTTCTACTGACGAGAAGATTATTATTTGGACAACAACTCCATGGACATTACCAGCTAACTTAGGTATTTCAGTTCATCCAGAACTTGAATACAGCGTTGTAGCTGCAAATAATGAGAAGTATGTTGTTGCTTCTGCATTAGTTGAATCTGTCGCACAAACGATTGGTTGGGAAGATTTTTCAATTGATCGTACATTAAAGGGCAGTCAACTTGACCGTATCGTTGCGAAGCACCCTATTTATGATCGTGATTCATTAGTTATGCTAGGTGAACATGTTACAAGTGATGGTGGAACAGGATGTGTTCATACTGCTCCTGGTCATGGGGAAGATGACTTTATCGTCGGTCAACAATATGGATTAGATGTTTTATGTCCAGTTGATGAAAAAGGATATATGACAGAGGATGCTGAAGGCTTCGCTGGCTTATTTTATGATGATGCAAATAAAGCCATTACTGAAAAATTACAGGAAGTTGGAGCTTTATTAAAACTTCAATTTATTACTCACTCATATCCACATGACTGGAGAACGAAAAAACCAACTATTTTCCGTGCAACAGCACAATGGTTCGCATCAATTAAAGATTTCCGTGAGGACTTATTAGCTGCAATTAAAGAAACAAAATGGGTTCCTGCATGGGGAGAAACTAGACTTTATAATATGGTGCGTGATCGTGGCGATTGGTGTATTTCAAGACAACGTGCATGGGGTGTACCAATTCCAGTTTTCTATGCAGAAAACGGTGAGCCAATTATTACGGACGAAACGATTGAACATGTATCAAACTTATTTAGAGAGCATGGTTCAAATGTTTGGTTTGAGCGTGAAGCAAAGGATTTACTTCCAGAAGGATTCACACATCCTGGAAGTCCAAATGGTATCTTTACGAAAGAAAATGATATTATGGATGTTTGGTTTGATTCTGGTTCTTCACACCAAGCAGTTCTATTAGAAAGAGAAGAACTACAACGACCAGCTGACTTATATCTAGAAGGCTCAGACCAATATCGTGGATGGTTTAACTCCTCACTTTCGACTGCTGTTGCTGTAACAGGTAAAGCGCCGTATAAAGGTGTACTAAGTCATGGGTTTGCTTTAGATGGCGAAGGGCGTAAAATGAGTAAATCATTAGGAAACACCGTTGTTCCTGAAAAAGTTATGAAGCAATTAGGTGGAGACATTCTACGATTATGGGTAGCATCAGTAGATTATCAAGCTGATGTTAGAGTATCTGATGCAATCTTAAAACAAGTTGCCGAAGTTTATCGGAAAATTAGAAATACTTTCCGATTCTTACTTGGGAATTTATCTGATTTTAATCCAAATACAGATTCTGTTAAGCTTGAAAACCTTAGAGAAGTTGACAGATATATGCTTGTCAAATTAAACAAGCTCGTTAGTCGTGTTAAAGAAGCGTATGACCAATATGAATTTGCAGCAATTTATCATGCTGTTCACAATTTCTGTACGATTGAATTAAGTTCATTCTATCTTGATTTTGCAAAAGACGTCTTGTATATCGAGTCAAAAGAGAATGAAGAGCGTAGAGCTATCCAAACGGTACTTTATGAAACATTGCTGTCTCTTGTTAAACTTGTGACACCTATTCTTCCACATACAGCTGATGAAGTTTGGGAGCATATTGAATTTGTTGCGGAAGAAAGTGTTCAACTTGTTGATATGCCTGAAGAAAAACAATATCCTAACGCAGATGAATTAGAGAAGAAATGGGATATGTTTATGTCGTTACGCGATGACGTTTTGAAGGCTTTAGAAGTTGCACGAAATGAAAAAGTCATTGGAAAATCATTAACAGCAAGTATCTCGTTATACCCTAATGCTGAAGCTAAAGAATTGCTATTATCTGTTAAAGAAGATTTAAAACAGCTTTTCATTGTTTCAGGATTTGAAATTGCTGGAGATTACAATACTGCTCCAGACAATGCACAAAGTTTTGATACTGTTAAAATTGTTATTAACCAAGCTGAGGGTGAAACATGTGAGCGTTGTTGGATTGTTACACCTGAAGTTGGTCAGGACGCAGAGCATCCAACATTATGTCAACGCTGTGCGACAATTGTAAAAGAACATTATTAATAAATAATTGGATAGGGATAGTTCTTAAGGGAAGTCATTCTATTCTTAGGATGTGAACCTTTGGGGACTATCCCTTTTTTTGCTTGAAGGCTGATCATGATTAAGTCTGTTATAGGAAAGCCTATTTTTTATTAATCATGTTTCGCATTTGAAAATGAGGGGTAAAAAATAGTCATTCACTAAACAAATGAAGTAGATAGCATGGATTTCTTTCACAGGAAAATTCTTAACAGGGTGAGGTTGGTTTTTAAAGGATACACTAATGTTACATCATGAGAAGGATAAGGAGTTGTCCATCTTGAATAAATATTATGGAATCCGGTATGAATTGCAAGTGATGAGAGAAGAATTACGTGCAAGATTATTTGATCACAGTATGTTTGAAATGACAAATGATGATCAAGCGAAAAACAATACTCTAATCCATCATATAAAAGAAGAACTTCAAGATGTAGAACGAGCCTTACTTAAAATGGATAAAGGTTTATACGGTTATTGCGAAGAAACTGGTGAAGAAATTCCATTTGAAAAGTTAAGAATACTTCCTACTGCAAGAACAAAATATGATTTTTACTTCCAAGAACTATATGAGCGAAAATCAATGCCACAATATGACTACACTTATGATGAATCATATTTTTAACTTCATTTGGGGGACAGTCCCCAAATGAAGTGCTTTTGAAGGACATTTTTCAATTTTATAATCCATTCGTTTTTCCAAATTCCTTTAAAATAAAGGTTTCCCAAACTTTTTTAAGTTTTGGGGACTGTCCCAATGTGGATTCTATTTTCAATGAGTTGGTGCATGTGGTACAATTCAAGTTGGGAAATACTTGTTGCTTTATCAATAGAATAAAGGAAAGTTGGGGAAACATTGTATTTTTATTACATAATTGCAGCTATTATTATTGGGATTGACCAATTAACGAAATGGTTAGTTGTAAAGAATATGGAGCTAGGAGAGAATATACCGATTATAGAAAATTTCCTTTATATTACCTCACATCGAAATAGAGGTGCAGCTTGGGGGATATTAGAAGGGCAAATGTGGTTTTTCTACTTAATTACAACGGTTGTTATTATCGGTATTATTTACTACATTCAAAAACATACTAATGGAAGTAAGCTAATGGGAATTGCGCTAGGTCTAATGCTTGGTGGAGCAATTGGTAACTTTATCGACCGCTTGTTTAGAAAAGAAGTTGTTGATTTTATTAATACATATATTTTCACATATGATTTCCCAATATTTAATGTAGCAGATTCTGCTCTATGTGTCGGAGTAGTTCTATTATTTATTTATATGTTATTTATTGAAGGGAAAAAAGAGAAGGAGAAAGCTTAATGGACATCGTAGATTTACGTGTAACTGAAGAACATAAAAATGAACGGATTGATAAGTTTCTTTCTACTTATAATGAAGAATGGTCAAGAACTCAGGTTCAGCAGTGGATTAAAGAAGGAATTGTAAAAGTTAATGAAACTGTAGTGAAAACGAATTATAAATGTCAAATGAATGATCATATTGTCATTCATATTCCTGAACCAGAGCCATTAGATGTTGTCGCAGAGGAAATGGATTTAGATATTTATTATGAGGATGAAGATGTTCTTGTTGTAAATAAACCTAAAGGCATGGTCGTGCATCCCGCTCCTGGCCATATGTCCGGTACATTGGTAAATGGATTAATGGCACATTGTAAAGATTTATCTGGAATTAATGGAGTATTACGCCCAGGAATTGTTCATCGAATTGATAAAGATACATCAGGCCTTCTCATGGTTGCCAAAAATGATCTGGCACACGAATCATTAGTAGACCAACTAGTAAATAAAACGGTAACACGAAGATATAAAGCGATTGTCCATGGGAGTATCGCACATGATAATGGGACGATCAATGCGCCAATTGGCCGTGACAAAACAGATCGTCAAAGCATGACTGTTACAAATGTAAGCAGTAAAGAAGCTGTTACACATTTTCGAGTTTTAGAACGTTTTCAAGACTATACATTTGTTGAATGTCAATTGGAAACTGGAAGAACTCATCAAATTCGGGTACATATGAAATACATTGGTTATCCTTTAGTAGGAGATCCAAAATATGGTCCGAAAAAAACGTTACAAATAAATGGACAAGCACTCCATGCAGGTATTTTAGGCTTTATTCATCCAAGAACAAAGGAATACTTAGAGTTTGAAGCTCCTTTACCGAATGATTTTGAAGAAGTCTTAAAGGAAATTCGATTAAAAAGCCAACATTAATAATGTAGAACAAACTAGTAGGAATTATTATCTTGAAAAAATTGTTGACACGATTCTACAATTTTGTAATAATAGGTTTAACTTAATAAGAACCTTTAACACAGTCCCGAGAGGCTGAGAAGGAAAGCGGAAATTAGGCTATAGTACTTAAAGAGTAGTGCTATGCTCTAAACAAAAGTTCGTAATCCCTCTCACTGTTCGGTGAGAGGGTTTTTCATTTTATAGCTTACTTTTTCATCCAGCTACAAGGATAAATTAAGTAACGAGAGGAGATGAAGAAATGTCTCAAAAAGCAGTTGTTTTAGATGAGCAAGCAATTAGAAGAGCATTAACAAGAATTGCCCATGAAATTATTGAAAGAAATAAAGGCATTGAAGATAGTGTTTTAGTAGGAATAAAAACTCGCGGAATTCATTTAGCAAAAAGACTTGCAGAGCGAATTGAGCAAATTGAAGGAAATAAAATCGCGATTGGAGAACTTGACATAACTCTATATCGTGATGACTTATCGAAAAAAACGAAGAATCAAGAGCCTTTAGTTAAAGGGTCAGATATTCCAGTTGATGTTACTAATCAAAAAGTAATCTTAGTTGATGATGTTTTATATACAGGTCGAACTGTTCGAGCTGCTATGGATGCATTAGTTGATATTGGGAGGCCAGCAAATATTCAACTAGCAGTGTTAGTTGACCGCGGTCATCGGGAATTACCAATTCGAGCAGATTATGTAGGGAAAAATATACCTACTTCAAGCTCTGAGAAAATTGTTGTCGAGCTTCAAGAACAAGATAATAAAGACCAAGTTACAATACATGATAATAATTAACCCTTTTAATAATCGTCCAGTGAGGCGACAAAGGGGAACAAAAGGATCAATCGGTAGAATCATGATTGGCTTACCTTTTTGTACCTCTTTGCATGCTTCGCAAAGAGGTTTTTTGTTTATCCATTTCACACATATTTAACTAACATGAATATTTCTCAAAAGTGGAGGTCCTAAACGTGAAAGAACAACAAATCGTATTAGATATAAAAGATAAACCAAATTTATTAACGTGGCTCACACTGAGCTTCCAGCATTTGTTTGCAATGTTTGGCTCAACAATTCTAGTCCCATATCTTGTTGATTTAGACCCAGCAGTAGCACTCATAACTAGTGGATTAGGAACATTAGCATTCATGCTCATAACAAAAGGTCAAGTACCAGCATATTTAGGATCATCTTTTGCGTTTATCACTCCGATAATCGTAGCAAAGGCCTCTAGTGGAGTTGGAGCAGCTCTTGTAGGAAGTTTCCTATCTGGATTAGTTTACGGCATTATAGCTTTAATCATTAAAGGTACTGGTCATAAATGGATTATGAAAATCTTACCACCAGTTGTTGTCGGTCCAGTCATTATCGTCATTGGATTAGGTTTAGCTGGAACAGCAGTGGATATGGCGACCTTAAACGGTAAGGAATATAGTCTTCAATATTTCTCGGTAGCAATTATTACGTTGCTTATTACAATTATTGCCTCAATCTTTTTTAAAGGATTTTTCAATCTTATCCCTGTTCTTATCGGTATCGCAGGGGGATACTTATATTCACTAGCAATTGGAATCATCGATTTTTCAACAGTAATTGAAGCGAAATGGCTACAAGCACCCAATTTTATCTTTCCTTTCGTTGATTATACACCATCAATAAATATGGACATTATCTTACTAATGGTACCTGTCTGTGTTGTAACGATTTCTGAGCATATCGGTCACCAATTAGTATTAGGAAATGTAGTAAAAAGGGATTTTATTAAAGAACCAGGGCTTCACCGCTCAATAATGGGAGATGGAGTCGCAACGATGATTGCAGCTGTAATCGGCGGACCGCCAAATACTACGTATGGTGAAAATATCGGTGTCCTTGCGATTACAAGAGTTTATAGCGTATTTATTTTAGCTGGTGCTGCAGTATTAGCAATAGTCTTTGGCTTCATCGGAAAAATATCTGCCTTCATAAGTACGATCCCAACACCTGTTATGGGGGGAGTATCAATCCTATTATTCGGTATTATCGCATCATCTGGATTAAGAATAATGATTGAAAACAAGCTTGATTTAGGTAGTAAACGAAATCTAATTATCTCTTCAGTTATTTTAGTAATTGGAATAGGTGAGGCAACGATAAAGTATGGTGGCTTCGATTTACATGGAATGGCTTTAGCCGCAATTATCGGGATTGTATTAAATTTAGTCCTTCCGCAAAAGGATGATGAAACAATTAATAACGAACATGCATAATAGAGTTGCTTAAATCTTTTAAGAAAAGTCCAGAGAGGCTTTGAAGGGTGTAAGGCAAGGAAAAGGTATAGGGATACCTAGATTTGCTCTACCTTTTTACACCCTGTTTTGAATAAACAGGGTGTTTTTTTATACAATAAATGCCATTTGGAAGTGAAATTGCTTTCAATTAAAGGAGAGAATAGGTATGACAAACCTACTGACAATGAACCAGCTAACAAATGAAGAGATATTTTCAATTCTTGAGGATGCAGAAAGATATAAAACAGGAAAGGGCTGGAGACCATCCGATTTAGTATTTGTTTCAAACCTCTTTTTTGAACCGAGTACAAGAACACGTTTTAGTTTTGAAGTGGCTGAAAAAAGACTAGGTCTAGAAGTCCTAAATTTTGCTGCGGAGCATTCAAGTGTTCAAAAAGGTGAAACGCTATACGATACTGTCAAAACGTTAGAATCTATCGGGGCAAATGCTGTAGTCATTCGACATCAGGAAGATCATTTTTTTGAGGAGTTGATTGGAAAGGTTTCAATACCAATTATCAATGCAGGTGATGGATGTGGTCATCATCCCTCTCAATCTTTATTAGATTTATTAACGATAAAACAAGAGTTTGGAAGATTTAAAGATTTAACAGTATCCATACATGGAGATATTCGCCATAGCCGAGTTGCTCGTTCAAATGCTGAAGTACTAACAAGATTAGGTGCTAAAGTACTTTTTTCCGGTCCTTCAGAATGGCAAGACCCATTTAATCTATACGGAGAATACGTTGAGGTTGATGAGGCGATTAAGCAATCAGATGTTGTCATGCTTCTGCGTATCCAACATGAACGACATAATGAAAAAACGAATCCAACCAATTATTTAGAAAAATTCGGTTTAACGAAGAAAAGAGAAAAACAAATGAAGCCAAATGCAATTATTATGCATCCAGCTCCAGTGAATCGAAATGTTGAGATAGACGGTGATTTAATAGAATGTGAACGTTCGAGAATCTTTAAGCAAATGGAAAATGGAGTTTATGTAAGAATGGCGATTTTGAAAAGGGCTTTACAACAAGTTCAAAATAATCAGGAGGTAGATGGACATGTCATTTATTCTTAAAAACGGCTTAGTGGTAGATAATCAAGGTGAGTTCAATAAAGTAGACATTAAGGTTGAAAACGGAAAAATTACAGAAATAGGCGAAAATTTACCAGTAGACGGTTATCGAGTAGTTCCTGTTGACGGTCAACTAATTTCTACAGGGTTTATCGATTTACATGTACATTTACGAGAGCCAGGTGGAGAGCATAAGGAAACAATTGAAACTGGAACAAAAAGTGCAGCAAAAGGTGGATTTACGACGATTGCTCCAATGCCAAATACGCGTCCTGTACCTGATACAAAAGAACAGATGGAATGGCTGCAAAATCGTATTAAAGAAACAGCTGTCGTAAAGGTACTTCCATATGCTTCAATTACGACTAGACAGCTTGGTGAAGAACTAACAGATTTTGCGGCACTTAAAGAAGCAGGTGCATTTGCCTTTACAGATGATGGTGTTGGTGTTCAATCTGCTGGAAAAATGTTAGAAGCAATGAAAAAGGCAGCTTCAATTGGTGCTTCAATTGTTGCGCACTGTGAGGAGAATACATTAATTAATAAAGGTTCAGTCCATGAAGGTAAGTTCTCGGCTAAGCATGGAATTAATGGAATTCCATCAGTATGTGAGTCTGTGCATATTGCAAGAGATATTTTACTTGCAGAAGCTGCGGACTGTCACTACCATGTTTGTCACATTAGTACTAAGGAGTCTGTGCGCGTAGTAAGGGATGCAAAGCGTGCAGGAATTAGCGTAACAGCTGAAGTAACACCACACCATCTTTTACTTTGTGAAGATGATATACCAGGGTTAGACCCGAATTTTAAAATGAATCCTCCGTTAAGAGGAAAAGAAGACCAAGAAGCATTAATTGAGGGACTTTTAGATGGGACGATTGACTTTATCGCAACAGACCATGCACCACATGCTTTAGAGGAAAAAGCTGAAGGAATGCAGTTGGCCCCATTTGGGATTGTAGGGTTAGAGACAGCATTTCCATTACTTTTTACACACTTTGTATTAACAAAGAAATTTACGTTAAAGCAGCTAATTGACTTTTTAACAGTTAAACCTGCGGAAGCATTTGGATTAAGAGTTGGAGCATTACAAGTTGGCGATGTTGCAGATTTAACAGTCATTGACTTAGATACTGAAGCAAAAATCGACCCAGACACATTCCTCTCAAAAGGGAAAAACACACCATTTAAGGACTGGGCATGTAAAGGCTGGCCAACATTAACTATTGTTGATGGAAACATCGTTTGGGAAAAAGGAGGCATCACTGTATGAAAAGACAGTTAATTTTAGAAGATGGAACAGTATTTTTAGGAGAAGCTTTTGGAAGTGATAAAGAAAATTTTGGTGAAGTTGTATTTAATACAGGGATGACTGGTTACCAAGAAATCTTATCAGATCCTTCTTACTGCGGACAAATTGTAACATTAACATACCCTTTAATCGGAAATTACGGAATAAACCGTGATGACTTTGAAACGATATCCCCTTTCATTAATGGGTTTGTCGTCAAAGAGTTTTGTGATTATCCATCAAACTGGAGAAATGAATATACAATAGATGAATATTTTAAAATGAAGAATATTCCTGGGATTAGTGGTGTTGACACTCGAAAATTAACAAGAATTATTAGAATGTACGGTACGTTAAAAGGTGCGATTTGTTCGGCTGATGCAAATCCAGATGAAGTGATTAGCAGACTTAAGGAAACAGAACTGCCTACTAATCAAGTACAAACTGTCTCTACAAAAACAGCATATCCTAGCCCAGGAAGAGGACCTCGTGTCGTTCTAGTTGATTATGGAATGAAGCACGGTATTTTAAGAGAGTTAAATAATCGCAACTGTGACATCGTTGTCGTACCACATTCGATAACTGCAGAAGAAGTATTGCAATTAAAACCTGATGGAATCATGCTTTCAAACGGACCGGGGGATCCAAAGGATGTTCCTGAGGCGATTGAAATGATAAAAGGAATATTAGGTAAAATTCCGTTATTTGGGATTTGTTTAGGACATCAATTATTTGCCCTAGCATGTGGAGCTGACACGGAAAAAATGAAGTTCGGACATCGTGGCTCAAACCATCCTGTAAAAGAACTTAGTACTGGAAAAGTTGATATTACTTCTCAAAATCACGGATATACAGTAACTGAAGCATCAATTGAACAGACAGATTTGGAAATAACTCATATTGCTTTAAATGATGGAACAGTTGAAGGGTTAAAACATAAGCATGCGAAAGCATTTACCGTACAATATCACCCAGAAGCATCACCAGGTCCAGAGGATGCTAACGGATTATTTGACCAATTTTTAGAAATGATTGAAGCAAATAAGAAAGAAGGGGTTCTATAATGCCAAAACGTACAGACATCAATAAAATTCTTGTTATCGGTTCAGGTCCAATTGTTATCGGTCAAGCAGCAGAATTTGATTACGCAGGTACACAAGCTTGTATCGCCTTAAAGGAAGAAGGATATGAAGTTGTGCTAGTGAACTCAAATCCGGCAACAATTATGACGGATACAGAAATAGCAGATAAGGTGTATATTGAGCCTCTTACATTAGAATTTTTAAGCAATATTATTCGTAAGGAGCGTCCAGATGCACTTGTTCCAACCCTAGGTGGGCAAACAGGACTAAATCTTGCAGTTGAATTAGCGGAATCTGGCGTTTTAGAAGAATGTGGTGTGGAAATTTTAGGAACAAAGCTTTCTGCGATTAAACAAGCAGAGGACCGTGACCTTTTTAGAACATTAATGAATGAGTTAAATGAGCCTGTTCCTGAAAGTGAAATTATTCATAATTTAGATGAGGCATTCGCATTTGTTGAGCAAATTGGCTATCCAGTTATTGTTCGTCCAGCATACACATTAGGTGGTACTGGTGGCGGAATTTGTGAAAATAAAGAGGAATTAATTGAAATAGTGACTAGTGGTTTAAAAAATAGCCCAGTAACACAATGCTTATTGGAAAAAAGTATTGCAGGCTTCAAGGAAATTGAATATGAAGTCATGCGAGATTCAAATGACCATGCAATCGTTGTTTGTAATATGGAAAACTTTGACCCAGTAGGAGTACATACTGGTGATTCGATTGTATTTGCACCAAGTCAAACGTTAAGTGACCGGGAATATCAAATGCTTCGTAATGTTTCACTAAAAATCATTCGTGCCTTAAAAATTGAAGGTGGATGTAATGTACAGCTTGCGCTTGACCCAAATAGCTTTAAATATTACATCATTGAAGTAAATCCGCGTGTTAGCCGTTCATCAGCACTTGCGTCAAAAGCAACAGGCTATCCAATAGCTAAGCTTGCTGCGAAAATTGCAGTTGGCTTAACACTTGATGAAATGGAAAACCCAGTTACAGGAAAGACATATGCATGCTTTGAACCTGCTCTTGATTACATTGTATCGAAAATTCCACGCTGGCCTTTCGATAAGTTCGAATCAGCTAACCGTCATTTAGGAACACAAATGAAGGCAACAGGTGAGGTTATGGCGATTGGACGGACGTTGGAGGAATCGCTATTAAAAGCAGTGCGTTCTTTAGAATCAGATGTTTCTTATTTACGATTAAACGATGCAAACTCCATTACAAATGAATTGATTGAAAAGCGGATTCGTAAAGCTGGTGATGAACGTCTGTTCTATATTGCTGAAGCATTTAGAAGAGGAGTTACTAAGGAACAAATTCATGATTGGAGTAAAATCGATTTATTCTTCTTAATGAAGATTGAAAAAATTATTAAGTTTGAAGATAAAATTAAAGGGAATCCATTTGAACTTACTACCCTTCAAAAGGCGAAGGAAATGGGATTTTCTGATGCAGAAATCGCAAAGCTTTGGGGTACAAGTGAGTTGGAAGTATATGAACTCCGTAAGCAAGCGGAAATCATCCCAGTATATAAAATGGTTGATACTTGTGCCGCGGAATTTGAATCTGCAACACCGTATTTCTACGGCACATATGAAGATGAAAATGAATCAATTGTTTCAGATAGAGAGTGTGTCGTTGTACTAGGTTCAGGTCCAATCCGTATTGGTCAAGGGGTAGAATTTGATTATGCGACAGTACATTCTGTATGGGCAATTAAAGAAGCAGGATATGAGGCAATTATCGTCAATAATAACCCTGAAACTGTTTCAACAGATTTTAGCATATCTGACAAGCTTTACTTTGAACCACTTACAATTGAGGATGTTATGCATATTATCGATTTAGAAAAGCCAAAAGGGGTAGTCGTCCAATTTGGTGGGCAAACGGCTATTAATCTTGCAAGTGAACTAGAAGCAAGAGGGGTTAAAATTTTAGGTACATCACTTGAGGATTTAGACCGTGCTGAAGACCGAGATAAATTTGAGCAAACACTCGTTTCCCTGGGAGTACCACAGCCGCTTGGAAAAACTGCAACATCTGTAGAGCAAGCTGTGAAAATAGCGGGTAAAATTGGCTATCCAGTACTTGTTCGTCCTTCATATGTTTTAGGTGGACGTGCAATGGAGATTGTTTACCAAGAGTCTGAATTATTGCATTATATGGAAAATGCTGTGAAAATCAATCCACAACATCCAGTCTTAATTGATAAATATTTAACAGGTAAAGAAATTGAAGTTGATGCAATTTCTGATGGAGATACAGTTTTAATTCCGGGGATTATGGAGCATATTGAACGCGCTGGGGTTCACTCAGGCGATTCTATCGCAGTATATCCTCCACAATCGTTATCAAACGACGTGAAAGAAAAAATTATTGATTACACGATTAAACTTGCTAAAGGGCTAAATATTATTGGATTATTAAACATTCAATTTGTACTTTCAAAAGGGGAAGTATATGTCCTTGAAGTAAATCCACGTTCAAGTCGTACGGTACCATTTTTAAGTAAAATTACAGGTGTGCCGATGGCCAATTTAGCAACAAAGGTAATTTTAGGGGCAAAATTAGCTGAATTAGGCTATGAAACAGGTCTCTACCCAGAAAGTCAAGGAGTATATGTGAAGGCTCCAGTCTTCTCATTTGCTAAGCTTAGAAATGTTGATATTACGCTTGGACCAGAAATGAAGTCAACTGGTGAAGTAATGGGGAAAGACATTACATTAGAAAAGGCATTATATAAAGCATTAGTTGCTTCAGGAATTCAAATCAAAAATCATGGGTCTGTTCTTTTAACTGTTGCTGACAAAGATAAAGAAGAAGGATTAGAAATTGCGAAAAGATTTCATGAGATTGGTTATCAAATTCTTGCAACGAGTGGAACTGCTGAATATATTCAGTCATTCAATATACCTGCAAAAGTTGTGAATAAAATCGGAGCGGAAGAGCCAAATTTACTAGATGTCATTCGTAAGGGTGAAGCTCAATTCGTTATCAATACGTTGACTAAAGGGAAACAACCGGCTCGTGATGGCTTTAAAATTCGCCGTGAGTCAGTAGAAAACGGAATTCCGTGCTTAACCTCACTCGATACGGCTGTAGCAATTTTACGAGTACTAGAATCAATGACATTTTCTACTGAGACGATGCAAAAGAAAAATGCACAGCTAGAGGTGAGCTTAACGTGATGAAAAAAGAGCTGATGGTCGTAACGAAGCAGGAGGAAATTGCAAAACATATTTTTCAGTTAACACTAAAGGGAGATTTAGTTTCAGAAATGGGCGAACCCGGACAATTTGTCCATTTAAAAGTGTCTGAAGGTACGACCCCTTTATTAAGAAGACCTATCAGTATTTCGAAAATTAACAAAGAACGAAATGAATTTACGATGATTTACCGTGCTGAAGGAGCTGGAACACAGCTCCTCTCTAAAAAGCAAGCAGAGGATGTAGTTGATGTACTAGGTCCCCTTGGCCATGGTTTTCCTATCAGTGAAGCTAAGGCTGGACAAACTGCATTATTAGTAGGTGGCGGAATTGGTGTTCCTCCATTATATGAGCTATCTACACAGTTAGTTGCAAAAGGTGTAAAGGTTCAGCATGTATTAGGGTTTCAATCTAAGTCCGCGGTTTTTTTAGAAGAGGAATTTTCCAAGCTTGGTACAACGATTATTACAACAGATGATGGCTCATACGGCTATAAAGGTTTTGTCACTGGCGCAATTGCCGATTATAACCTTGAGTATGATGTCATGTATTCATGTGGTCCAACGCCAATGTTAAAGGCACTGGAAAAGCAATTCGGTAACAAACCATTATTCTTATCGCTTGAAGAAAGAATGGGATGTGGAATTGGTGCTTGTTTTGCCTGTGTTTGTCATACAGGAGATGATATTCATGGAACAAGTTATAAAAAAGTTTGTAGCGATGGTCCAGTATTTAAGGCCGGAGAGGTGGTTTTATAATCATGTTAGATGTGCAATTACCAGGTTTATCGCTTAAAAACCCGATTATGCCTGCATCCGGTTGCTTTGGATTTGGAAGAGAATATAGTAACCTTTATGATTTAAGTCAGTTAGGTTCAATTATGATAAAGGCTAGTACACAAGAGCCTCGATTCGGAAATCCTACACCCCGTGTTGCAGAGACAGAGGCAGGTATGCTAAATGCAATTGGCTTACAAAATCCAGGTGTAGAAAAAGTTGTTGGAGAAGAGCTTGTTTGGCTAGAGCAGTTTGATGTTCCGATTATTGCAAATGTTGCAGGCTCACAGGTTGAAGACTATGTATATGTTGCTGAAAAAATAAGTCAGTCAAAAAATGTACATGCGCTTGAATTAAATATATCTTGTCCTAATGTGAAAACAGGTGGGATCGCATTTGGTACAGTTCCTGAAATCGCCGCTCAATTAACAAAGGCTGTCAAAGAAGTGTCTGCTGTTCCTGTATATGTTAAATTATCACCAAATGTTGCAAACATTGTAGAAATGGCTAAAGCAATTGAAAATGCTGGAGCAGATGGATTAACAATGATAAATACACTTATTGGGATGAGGTTGGATTTAAAAACTGGAAAACCAGTTATTGCAAATAAAACAGGCGGTCTTTCAGGTCCAGCGATAAAGCCTGTAGCAATTCGTATGGTTTATGAAGTGAGCCAAAATGTTTCGATACCTATTATTGGAATGGGTGGAGTTCAATCTGTAGATGATGTTATTGAATTTCTATATGCAGGAGCAAGCGCAGTAGCGGTAGGAACGGCAAACTTTGTTAATCCATTTATATGTCCGGAAATTATTCAACAATTGCCTGATAGATTAAGAGAGTTAGGCTTTGAACATGTAAATGAATGTGTCGGAAGGAGCTGGAAGTGATATGGAGCGACCGATTATAATTGCTCTTGACTTCAAGGGGAAAACCGAAATAGATGACTTTTTAAATAAGTTTCACGATGAGCAGCTCTTTGTCAAAGTAGGAATGGAGCTCTTTTATCAGGAAGGGCCGGCAATTATTTCACATATTAAAGAACGTGGTCACAAAATCTTCCTTGATTTGAAGCTTCATGATATTCCAAATACAGTGAAACAAGCAATGACAGGGCTTGCTAAGTTGAATGTTGATATCGTAAATGTACATGCAGCAGGCGGAAAGAAAATGATGGAAGCTGCTATTGAAGGCTTAGAAGCAGGCACACCAGCTGGTCAATCTCGGCCAGCATGTATTGCTGTTACACAGCTTACAAGTACATCACAAGCAATGCTTGAACAAGAGCTCTTAATTGATAAAACATTAAATAATGTTGTGCTTCATTATGCCCTGATGGCTAAAAAGAGCGGATTAGAAGGTGTTGTCTGCTCTACTCACGAAGTAGAAGCCATCAGTGAAAGAATAGGCTCTTCTTTTGTAACAGTTACACCAGGAATTCGGATGAAGGACGATGCAGCAGATGACCAGACAAGAATCGCAACTCCAGAGCTCGCTCGTACTCTTGGGTCAACGGCCATTGTTGTCGGAAGAAGTATTACGAAGAAACAAAATCCATATGAAGCATACCTTCAAGTGAAAAAAGCATGGGAGGGCACTGAGAAATGAGTCAATTAATCGCAAAACAATTACTAAAAATTAAGGCAGTCTATCTTCAACCGAACGAACCTTTTACATGGTCGAGTGGTTTGAAATCACCCATATATTGTGATAATCGTTTAACATTGTCCTTTCCTGACATTCGTTCGCAAATTGCTGAAGGTTTAACACAGCTAATAAAGGAACATTATTCTGATGTAGATGTGATTGCTGGAACTGCTACTGCTGGGATCCCACATGCAGCATGGGTAAGTGATAAATTAAATTTACCAATGTGTTATGTACGCAGTAAAGCAAAGGGCCATGGCAAAGGAAATCAAATTGAAGGACAAGTAAAAGAAAGACAAAAGGTTGTCGTTGTAGAAGATTTAATTTCTACAGGAGGAAGTGCTATCACAGCTGTTCGTGCGCTACGTGACGCTGGATGTCAAGTGCTAGGCATCGTATCGATCTTCACTTACGGATTAACGCTTGGTCAAGAAAAGCTATCTGAGGCAAATGTGGATGCAAAATCTCTTTGCAATTATGACACTTTAATTGAAGTTGCAGCAAAAGAAGGATATGTTGATGATGAGGATATAAACAAGTTAAAAATGTGGCGAGAAAACCCTTCTTCAGAAGCATGGTTAAATAGTTAGTTATACTGTGGTTGGCTACAAAGATTAGAAGCATTTTCTAATCTACAGTCAACCGCTTTTTTTATGGTAAGAAGGGGAAATAGAATGATAAAGAGGTCTTAAAAATTGCTTTTCTTCAATTTGTTCTTATAATTAAATCTTAACAAAAGCTTTTTCTTATTGGCATACCTTTTTGACATGACCATCCAACAGGAGTCTTATGTATTCTCTCCAATAAACAAATTGCTAAGAAATTAACATTAAGCTTTCTACTTAAAGAACGCTAAATTTAAAAGGAGGATTTATTTATGAATTTAAATGATTGGTATGAAAAAGGCTTAACATTTGAACAGTATAAAAATCAGATGACTGTGAATAAAGATGAGCTGATTTCAATTTATAACCGATTTCAGGTAAAGGAAGATGAGTTGGAACGTCTGAAAAATATTCCGGAAAAGAAACTTAATGTTATCGTCTTAACAGAGGATTGGTGTGGAGATGCCCTTGTAAATAACCCGATTTTATTAAAAATTGCAGAAGTCCTTAGTATGGATGTCCGCTTTTTATTAAGAGATCAAAATCTCGAGTTAATGGACCAGTATTTAACGAATGGAACTTCCAGATCGATACCAATATTTATCTTTATTGACCAGCATGGGCAGGAGCAGGCAGTATGGGGGCCGCGTGCAGCAAAAATTCAGCAGCTTGTTGATCAAGAAAAAAACAAGCTTCCAAATGTAGATTCACCTGAGTTTAAGGAAAAGCAAAATGAAATGATTGCTAGACTTAAAAAATCTTATTTAGAGGATGAATCAATTTGGAGAGATATTGAAAAAAGCATTATAAACAGTTTAATTTCTATTTAAACATGAGAATGTTGAATATGTCAGAAGGTATGGATAGATATTATATCAAACTATTCATACTTAATGTTAGAAAATTTAAATAAATAATTACTTAATACTTGTGATCATCATCATGAATAGTCCAATTGAAAGAATGAAAAAGCTCAATTTGTATCCAATAGAAAACCATTTTTCAGGTATTCTAAGGGCTATAAGGCCTTTGGCGATAATAATTCCAAGCAGATAAAATATGTAGGCGTGTTTTATCTTTCGCATCTCTTTAATAATCGTTTGATTTGATTGATACATTAAAAGGTGTGACATGCTCATACAAAAAAAGTAATAGGTGATTAATAATAGAAAAATATTCATGATATGCATCCACAAGATAATCACACCTTTCATATTCGTTACAATATGTTTACTAGATAGTCGTAAGAAAATTCATAAATTATATTTGAAAGATTATATTAAAACAGAAAAATTATTCATAAAAAATTAATCCGATAGAAAAACTCGGGTTGACTTTTAGCCGAATTGTGTTAAAATTTTGAATCAATAGCATATTCTCTTTTACTTATGAAATAAAGCTAGAATAATAGTTTAAATAAATGAGTCATAGAGGCAAATCGATAATGGTAATATGCTAAAAAAATGATGAAAATGATAAAGGTAAAAACGTATTATCGACAAATTTATATTGTCAAAATCCAATTGTGTTGAGGATACATATTTATTTTTAACATTAATTCCGACTATTAATGTATGAATAAACGGTTTTTCAACACGATGCATATAGTAAGAAAGAGGTGATAATATTGCTAACTTATGAAAATTGGACAGAAGAAAGCGAAAGTTTTGAGGTTGATGAAAAGTATAAGGGTGCTTTAAACGTTTTGGATTGGGCGTATAACCATTATGGTGAGGAAGTGGTTTATGCTTGTAGTTTCGGTATTGAAGGAATTGTTTTAATTGATTTGATTTCTAAAGTTAAACCAGATGCAAAAATTGTTTTTTTAGATACAGATGTACATTTTAAAGAAACATATGAGTTAATTGATAAAGTGAAAGAAAAATATCCGCAATTAAATATTGAAATGAAAAAGCCTAAGCTTACGTTAGAGGAGCAGGCAGAGCAATATGGTGATAAGCTTTGGGAAACAAATCCAAATCAATGTTGTAATATTAGAAAAATTGTTCCGTTAAATGAGACTTTACAAGGATCCGCTGCATGGATTTCTGGGTTGAGACGTGAACAATCTGAAACGAGAAAACACGTTAATTTTATAAACAAAGATGAACGCTTCCATTCAGTAAAGATTTGCCCGCTTATTCATTGGACATGGAAGGATGTATGGAGATATGTTCATAAAAATGATTTAATCTATAATCCTTTACATGATAGAGGATATCCGAGCATCGGTTGTTTTCATTGCACAAAACCAGCTTATGATGAAAATGATTTACGATCAGGCAGATGGTCTGGGCAAATGAAAACAGAATGTGGCCTCCATCAATAGGAGGATTTAAAAGATGTTAGAGATAGTTGCAATATTGATCAGCTTCTTTTTTGCCATGAATATTGGTGCAAGCGGTGCAGCTGCTTCAATGGGAGTTGCTTATGGGGCAGGGGCGATAACTCGTCCCCGAAATGCCCTAATTTTATGTGCAATAGGTGTAATATTAGGAGCAGTAATTGGTGGAGGAGAAGTGGTCAAAACGATAAGTGAAGGAATTATTCCTTCCTCGCTTATTACGATAAAAATAGTTGTAATCATTCTCTTTTCAGCAACATTTTCACTTTTTCTAGCTAATTTATTAGGAATCCCACTATCTACAAGTGAGGTAACGGTTGGAGCAGTAGTTGGTGTAGGGATAGCACACCAGGTATTATATGTGAATAACCTATTGTGGATTGTGATGTTTTGGTTTCTTATTCCAATTGTTTCCTTTGGTATTGCATTTTTAGTTATAAAGCTGTTACATTCTTTTCATTTCACTAAAAAATATACATTTGAAGGAAAAGTTGTCACAATTATTTTAATTTTCGCAGGATTTTTTGAAGCTTTCTCAGCGGGGATGAACAATGTAGCGAATGCTGTAGGGCCATTAGTTAGTGCAAATATACTGTCAGTTTCAAAGGGAACAGTGATCGGCGGAGCATTTGTCGCTTTGGGAGCTTTATTATTGGGACGTCGAGTCCTTGAGACAAACGGTAAGAAAATTACAAAATTCACAAAAATTGAAGGGATATTGATTTCCGGAACTGGTGCATCACTTGTCATGATTGCCTCAATTTTTGGAATTCCTGTACCATTAACACAAATCACTTCATCATCTATTCTTGGAATTGGGATGGCGAAAAATGGATCAAAAATAACATTCCAACAAAGAATCGTAAAAAATATGTTAATGGTTTGGTTAATCTCCCCATTAATTTCGTTAACTTTGTCCTATTTTTTTGTAAAATTATTTATTGACAATGATATTTATACAATAATTGTTCTTGCAAGCCTCTTTCTTGCTACACTCGGTGCTATTAGCTTGATGAAGGCAACAAAACAAGAAAAACGCACTGTTCATGAAGAGGGCGGCGGTATTTAAAACGAAATCTTGTATTGACATTACAATTTTTCGCGATAAAAGGCGTGTTCCCATTTTTAAATGAGTGATAGTCTTAAATAAATATAAAAAGAATGACTAAATTTTGTATTGGAGGATTTTATCATGAGCTTGCTTCCACACGGAGGAAAATTAATTCAAAAACTATCAATTGGAGCAGATGTTTCACATATCGAGAAAGAAATTGAATTAGATGGAATTGCGTTAAGTGACCTTGAGTTAATTGCCATCGGTGCGTACAGCCCAATCGAAGGCTTCTTGAATCAAGAGGATTATCAATCAGTTGTAGATAATATGAAATTAAAAAATGGTTCAGTGTGGAGTATTCCGATCACTTTACCGGTTTCAGAGGAAAAAGCTTCAACCTTAGCAATTGGTGATGAGGCACGTCTTGTAGCAGATGATGTTACATATGGTACGATTACCATAGCAGACATCTATACTCCAGATAAGCAAAAAGAAGCGATTAACGTATATCGGACAGATGAACTTGAGCACCCTGGAGTTAAAAAGATGTTTGAACGCGGTAATGTTTATGTTGGTGGAGAAATCACTTTAGTAAAACGTCCGGAAAAGAAATTTGCCGAATATTATATGGATCCGAAAGAGACAAGAGCAAAGTTTGCAGAGCTTAATTGGAAAACAATTGTTGGCTTCCAAACAAGAAATCCTGTTCATAGAGCACATGAATATATTCAAAAGACAGCTTTGGAAACAGTTGACGGATTATTTTTAAATCCTCTAGTTGGTGAAACGAAGTCTGATGATATTCCTGCACATATTCGTATGGAAAGTTATGAAGTATTGCTAGAAAACTATTATCCTAAAGATAGAGTACATCTTGCTGTTTTCCCAGCTGCAATGCGTTATGCTGGGCCGCGTGAGGCGATTTTCCATGCAATGGTACGTAAAAATTATGGATGTACACATTTTATTGTTGGTCGTGACCATGCTGGAGTTGGCGATTATTATGGTACGTATGATGCACAGAAAATATTCTCGAATTTTACTGCTGATGAATTAGGAATAACTCCATTATTCTTTGAGCATAGCTTCTATTGCACAAAATGTGAGGCAATGGCTTCTTCGAAAACTTGTCCACATGGTAAAGAGGACAGAGTCATCTTGTCTGGTACAAAGGTTCGTGCAATGCTACGTAATGGCGAATTACCACCAAGCACATTTAGTCGTAAAGAAGTTGTTGAAGTGTTAATTAAAGGAATGAAAGAGACTGTAAATTCTTAAGGAGGTTACGCTTGATGGCTGCAAGTAATATTGTGTGGCATGATTCATCAGTCACAAAAGAAGAGAGAAGAAAGAGAAATAATTATCAAAGCTATGTGCTATGGTTTACAGGTTTGTCTGGATCTGGGAAGTCAACATTAGCAAATGCATTAGCAAGATATTTATTTGAAGCGAACATTCAAACATATGTACTTGATGGTGATAACATTAGACATGGCTTGAATCGTGATTTAGGATTTACTGATGAAGATCGAAAAGAAAATATTCGTCGTATTGGGGAAGTATCAAAGCTTTTTGTTGATAGTGGTCAAATTGTTTTAACAGCATTTATTTCTCCATTTCGTGAGGATAGACAGCAGGTTAGAGAAATCCTCTCAGAAGATGAATTTTTTGAAGTTTATGTTAAATGTTCATTAGACGAATGTGAAGTTCGTGATCCTAAAGGCTTGTATAAAAAGGCGAGAAATAACGAAATAAAACATTTTACAGGTATTGACTCACCTTATGAAGAACCGGAAAATCCAGCAATTGTTGTTGATACAGAAAAACAAACAGTAGAGGAATCTGTTAAACAAATTGTTGATTTCCTACAAGAAAAAGGATTAATTCAGAACATATTCTAGAACATGATTAAGTAATAAACGAAAGGGGGAGAGTAAGATAGCAAAGGTTTATTTAGTTGGAGCTGGTCCTGGAGACGAAGAGCTATTAACAATTAAAGCATTAAAATGTATTCAAAAAGCGGATGTCATTCTTTATGATCGCTTAATTAATAAAGAGATTTTAAAGCATGCAAAGCAAGGCTGCGATTTAATCTATTGTGGTAAGCTTCCTAATTATCATACGATGAAGCAAGAAACAATCAATCATTTTCTCGTTAAGTATGCAAAGAGTGGGAAAGTAGTGACTCGTCTAAAAGGTGGAGATCCTTTTGTGTTTGGCAGGGGCGGTGAAGAAGCTGAAGCCTTGGCTACTCATCAAATCCCCTTTGAAATTGTTCCAGGTATTACTTCAGGGATAGCGGCATCTGCTTATGCTGGTATCCCTGTTACACATCGTGGCATAAGCGGGAGTGTCGCCTTTGTAACGGGTCATCGTAGAAATGATGCAGAAGAGGAAGTAAAATGGGAATCGTTAGCAAAAGGGATTGATACACTTGTTATCTATATGGGCATTAGTAATCTCCCATATATAAAAGAAAAACTTATTAAGTACGGAAAATTGCCAACAACGCCAGTAGCTGTGATACATTGGGGCACAACAAATGAACAAATGACAATAACGGATTCATTAGAAAATATAGAAGATCGACTAAAGCAATCAGCAATAAAAAACCCAAGTATTATTGTTGTTGGAGAAGTAGTAACAATTCGAGACCAGCTAAATTGGTTTGAGAAAGACTTAAAACGACATTCTCAAGGTGAGGTTTTATCAATATGAAGCATGCGGTCTTGTATGTTTGCCATGGAAGTAGGGTTCCGAAGGCTCGCGAAGAAGCTGTAGATTTTATAAAAAAAGTAAGTCCAAGTATAAATGCACCTATTCAGGAGGTGTGTTTTTTGGAATTGGCTGAACCATCCATTAGTAGTGCTTTTGAATCGTGTGTTAGTCAAGGGGCAACACAAATAGCAGTAGTTCCATTATTGCTATTAACTGCAGCGCACGCAAAAAAAGACATACCTGAGGAAATTGATGATGTTAGCTCTAAATATCCTCATATAAAAGTAACATATGGAAGACCAATTGGTGTCGATCACCGACTGGCAATGATGTTAATGGATAAAATAAACGAAAAAGAAAAGGTTGATCATCATACAGTTGCGGTACTTGTTGGAAGAGGCAGTAGTGATCCTGATGTTGTCAGAGATTTAACTGAAATCTCAACAATACTACAAAAGGTATCACCTCTTAGGGAAGTAAAAACCTGTTATTTAACTGCAGCTAAGCCAAAATTCACTGAAACAATTGATGAGCTGTACCATTCTAATGAACAATCGATTATCGTCATTCCTTATTTAATTTTTACAGGTATATTAAAAAAAGAGATTGATGAGACGATAGAGAAATATAATTGGGGAAATCGACATATTGAAGTATGCTCTTATCTTGGACCACATCCAATCCTTCTAGACTTATTTTCAGAGCGAGTGAATGAAGCGTTATTAAATAAAGATGATTTATTTAGTTTTCACAATAGGATGTTAGAGCAATGATTCCTTTACATATCAATGTAAAAGGAAAAAAAGTGATTGTTGTTGGCGGCGGGAAAATAGCCTATAGACGGCTTTGTTTATTTTTAAATGAAGGTGCAAATATAACTGTCATAAGTCCAAATGTGGTCTCAGAGATAGAGGAATTGTTTCATTTAGGAAAAATAACTTGGTTAGAAAAAAAGATAGAGTTAGAAGATTTAAAGAATGCATTTTTCATTATAGCTGCAACAAATGATGCGAGTATAAATGAATGGATTGCAGCAAATATAGAGGAAAACCAGCTTATTAATATCGTTAGCAATGCGAAGCTAGGCAATGTAACTGTTCCGAAAACGGTGAAAAAAGGGAAGTTAATTTTATCAGTTTCTACGAGCGGTGCTAGCCCGAGGCTTTCTAAGGAAATATCTGAAAAACTAATTGAACAATTTGAGGATGACTTTATCGAGGAATTAGACAAGTTATACGTTGAAAGGGAACTAAATAAAAAGGGAAACAAAAGGTAAGAAACGAGATGGTTGCGATTTATTGCAAGCCATCTTTTTTTTATTCAGTTTTGTCATGATAGCTGTATAGGATATGCGAATGGAATATATATTCGTGTCGAGGATAAATGGTATAACGTAGTGTAAAAGCACTAGGAGAGATGATGAAAATATAGGCATACGGAAATCAAGCAAGATTAATGCTCAAAATAGAAATGTAATAATTTAGCATGAACTCATGAGAATGGGAAATTTTGTTGGTGGTATAAACAAGTTTTTACCTTTAAATAATGAAGATATCCGTATGATGGTATATTTATCCAAAATTTTAGTAAAAATATACTAATTTCTACAACTTTCGTCATATTTATATAAAAACTATGTTAATATGAAATTATTCGCTACTTTTATCCTAAAATATTTCTAAATTTCAACATTTTTTCGCGTGTTAGGTAATTGGTTCTATGGATATTTTCATTTTCAAGAATAATAGGTTAATAGGAGGACGATATGAAAAAGGCATTTTTACCTAGCGTTTGCTTTGCTGTTTTATCTACAGTTGCGTATGAAGAAACAGTACTCGCTGCCCAACATGAGACTTTAGTTAGTGAAAATTCTCAAAATACGGCAATTAAATATGTAGACATTGATGATGGATTTCTAAATTTGCGGGAAAGTGCAACGACAACAGCTAAAGTTATTGCTACTCTAATTAAAGATACGGAAGTCGTCGTTTATTCGGAAGCAAATGGATGGTCGAAAGTAAAAGTTAATGGAAAAGTTGGTTTTGTAAGTTCACATTATTTATCTCCTACTAAGTCAAACGGAACTGAAGAATCAGTAAAGACGAATAATCCAGTAATAAAATATGTAAAAGTAAACAGTGGCTCATTAAACCTCCGAGCTAATACTTCAACTAGTTCACAACTTATAATGTCAATAAAGAATGGAACAGCGGTAACCGTCCTATCTGAAGCAAATGGATGGTCAAAGGTAAAAGTAGCAGGAAAAGAAGGGTATGTAAGTTCACAATACATAACAACAAAAGAAAGTACAAGCAGTACGAATACAACTAACAACACAAATTCAAGTACAACTACACAAGCAAGTGCATCAACTAATGAAACAAAATATGTGAATGTAAGCAGCGGTTCATTGAATTTACGAGCGAGTAATTCAACAAGCTCAAATGTACTTGCAACTTTAAAAAATGGAACAGCTGTAACGGTTCTCTCTGAAGCAAATGGATGGTCAAAGGTAAAGGTAGCAGGAAAAGAGGGCTACGTCAGTTCAACATTTATTTCATCCAAAAAAGTTCAAAGTGGCAACTCAACAAATACGGACACGAACCCAAATACAGCAACGAATGAAACAAAATATGTGAATGTAAGCAGTGGTTCATTGAATTTACGCGCAAGTAATTCAACAAGTTCGAGTGTATTGGCAACCTTAAAAAAAGGAACAGCTGTAATGGTTATTTCCGAAGCAAATGGATGGTCAAAGGTAAAGGTAGCGGGGAAAGAGGGCTATGTAAGTACGAAATACCTTTCAACGAATAAAGAACAAAGTGGTGACACAACCAATACGAATACGAGCCCAAATACAGCAAAGAATGAAACAAAATATGTAAATGTAAGCAGTGGTTCATTGAACTTACGAGCGAGTAATTCAACAAGCTCGAGTGTACTAGCATCCTTGAAAAAAGGAACAGCGGTAACCGTAATTTCCGAAGCAAATGGATGGTCAAAGGTAAAAGTAGCAGGGAAGGAAGGCTATGTAAGTACGAAATACCTTTCGTCGAATAAAGAACAAAATGGCAACACAACCATTCCAGATACAAATACACATACAACAACGAAATATGTAAATGTAAGCAGCGGTTCATTGAACTTACGAGCGAGTAATTCAACAAGCTCAAGTGTACTAGCATCGTTAAAAAATGGAACAGCCGTAACGGTAATTTCCGAAGCAAATGGATGGTCAAAGGTAAAGGTAGCAGGAAAAGAGGGCTACGTTAGTACAAAATATTTAAAATTGAAAGATACAGAGCACGATAACTCAGATAACTCATCTAATTCACCGGTCGCCACTAAGCAATATGTGAATGTGAGTAGTGGCTCACTAAATATGAGAAAGGGCCCATCAACATCCTCTTCCATTATCTTTAAACTGGCAAAGGGTAAGGAAGTAAAGGTCTATTCTATATCGAATGGATGGGCAAAGATTGAGGCGTTTGGTCAAATTGGATATGTAAGTAGTCAATACCTTTCAGCATCTAAGCCAGGTACGGAGGAAAATATAGATTCATCAACGACAACAACAAAATATGTTGAAGTGAGTGAAAACTCTGCTTTAAATGTTAGACAGTCACCTTCAACTAGTGCGAAGGTAATAACAAAATTAACTAATGGAACTAAGGTACTCGTATATTCAGAGACAAACGGCTGGGCAAAAATAAAGGTGAATAATATAGAAGGGTATGTAAGTTCACAATTTCTTGGAACAACAGCACCAATTTCTAAGCCAGATGCTCCAAAAGAAGAAGAAAAAACGGAAGTCATGTATGTAAATGTTTCTTTAGGTTCAAGTTTAAATATGCGCACTAGTGCTTCAACATCATCCTCGATTATTGTGAAGCTTCCAAGAGGACTAGAGGTAACTGTACATTCGATTCAGAATGGCTGGGCGAAAATTGAAGCATATGGAAAAATGGGATATGTAAGCGCAGATTATATTTCAAAAACAAAACCAACTTCCAGCATAGATACAGAAATCCCGACTGATAACAATGGAGGCTCAAAACCCGAGACTCCAGCCGAAAATGAAGGGATCATTAAATATGTCGACGTAATGGTCGGTTCGACGTTAAATATGCGCTCAAGTGCATCGACATCAGCGTCGATTATAGCAAAACTGCCAAGAGGTACAATTGTAACAGTTTATTCAGAGGAAAATAATTGGGCGAAGGTATCAGCGAATGGAAAAACAGGGTATGTAAGTTCTGAATATCTTACTTCAAACGAACCATATAATCCAGGTACTTCTAATGGGGATGCTGAAAAAATAACAGAATCATATGATATTACTTTGGAAGATATGACGAATATCCAAATGAAGGCAAATCCACAGACTGATAAAAAGTATCATACATACATAAGAGAAGATGCCTTAACATTAACTAGTTCGACGTCAGGTACAGTAAAAAGTAGCGGTTGGAATGTACGTGGTGGAGCAGGTACGAATCATTGGGTAGTTGGAAAAGTAAATAAGGGTGAAAATTTGCAAATCATATCAAAAGTACTAGGTTCAGATGGTTACTATTGGTATCAAGTTAACTATAATAAGTCTTGGGTAAATGCTAGCCCTGAAGATGTAAGTTATTTCCTTAATCCTTCTAATTTCCTAGGTACAACTGTAGATTCACTACAATTCCTTAAATTATCTGTAACTGCTAATTTAGATGCAAAGGAAGTTAATAATAAAATCCTAGCAGGTAAAGGAATTCTTGCAGGTAAAGCAGATGCGTTTATCTCAGCTGCGGAGAAATATAATGTTAATGAACTATATTTAATTTCTCATGCATTACTTGAAACAGGAAATGGGACTTCCGAGCTTGCTACAGGAGTTATAGTTAACGGAAAGACTGTTTATAATATGTATGGAATTGGTGCATATGATGGAACAGCATTATCAAGTGGTGCTCAATATGCATATAATGCAGGATGGTTTACTCCAGAAGCAGCCATTATCGGAGGAGCGAAATTTATTGCACAAGGGTATATAAGTGCTGGACAAGATACTTTGTATAAAATGAGATGGAATCCTGCTGCAGCTGTGAAAAATGGCTATGCATCACATCAGTATGCAACAGATATTGGCTGGGCAGCAAAACAGGTTTCGCAAATTTATAATTTATATAGTTTATTAGATTCATATAAATTAGTGTTGGAAATACCTCAATACAAATCATAAAACATAAAAGATATCCTTTTTTGAGGATAAATGAAAAAGCAGCGACAAAAGTGAAATGCCCCGTAAATGTTAGACACCAATCTAGCATTTGCGGGGTGTTTTTTATCGAGTAAATCAAGGATTTATCCTTTTCGTAAACGGAAAACTAAGTCTTCATCAGGAGTAACAAAAATGGTTTGCTGATTTTCGTAAATGACATATCCAGGCTTTGAACCGTTCGGCTTTTTTACATGTCTGATAGCGGTATAATCAACAGGTACGGAGCTTGAGTTCCTTGCTTTACTAAAATATGCAGCGATATTTGCCGCTTCTAAAATGGATTCATTAGAAGGACTTTTACTGCGGATAACAACATGTGAGCCTGGAATATCTTTCGTATGGAACCATAAATCATCCCTTGCTGCAAGCTTGTTTGTTAAATATTCATTTTGTTTATTGTTTTTGCCAACTAAAATTTCTGTACCATCACTTGCAACATACTGTTCGATAATCGGTTTTATGTTTTTTTTCTTTTTCGTGCCTCGTGATTGACGTTGCTTTAAATAGCCACCCTCTATTAGCTCTTCTCTAATTTCTTCAATATCTCTTGGTGATGCTGATTCAAGCTGTTGAATAATCCGTTCAAAATAGTCAATTTCATCTTTGGCAATCGAGATTTGTTCTTGGACGACTTCAACAGAATTTTTTGCTTTTTGGTATTTAGAGAAATATTTTTGAGCATTTTCGGATGGAGATTTTTGAACATCTAACGGAATGATAACAGTGCTTCCCGTCTCATCATAATAATTGATAACCTCAGCTGTTTTATCACCCTTCTTAATCGAATAGAGATTTGCAGTTAATAATTCTCCGAAAAGCTGATATTGATTAGCCTTTTCAGCTTGGTCAAGAGTCGCTTCTAATTTTTTGATTTTCTTTTCATTTTTTTTCTTTTCATTAATAATAAACCGTTCTAAATCATTCCCTTGTTGTTTAACACGGTCACGCTCAGCTTTCCCGTAATAGTAACGATCTAGCAATTCGGAAATCGTTGCAAACGTTTTTGTTTCAGATGTTTCGATATGAGTTAACCTCATCATATAAAACAGTTCTTTTTTATCTTGATAATAAATGCTTGGGAGGATTTGCTTCTCTTTTAGCTCAGTCATCATCGCTAAAAAGGTGCTTGGAAGTGTTTTTCGGTTAACCAAGCCTGAACGATAAAGAGCCTCTTTCGCAAATAAAGGTGAAATTCCCGCAAACTGTTCCACAAGCTGCTTATCTAATTTACCAGAGTTAAAATCTAGCTTTTTCAATACTGTTTCTTCATCTGCTTCAAACGGATTTACCTTTCCTTGGCTTGGCGGTAAAACGTATTGGTGGCCGGGAAGAACAGTTCGATGTCTGTTAACTGCTGGAGACAAATGCTTGATACTATCCAATATCATGTCCTTTTCCTTATCAACGAGAATAATATTGCTATGTCTCCCCATAATTTCAATCATTAGACGTTTTTCTGTAATATCCCCTAGCTCATTTCTGCTTTTAATGTCCAATATGATTATTCTTTCCATGTCAAGTTGTTCAATATTTTCAATGAACCCACCCTCTAAATGTTTTCTGAGTAGCATGCAAAACATTGGAGGTTCACTTGGGTTATCATAGGCTTCATTTGTTAAATGAATTCTTGCATAGCTCGGGTGTGCCGAAAGAAATAAACGATGGTTTTTTCCACCTGATCTTATTTGAAAAATAAGATCATATTTATATGGTTGATGTATTTTTGTCACTTTCCCATTTAAAAGTGAATCCTTTAATTCTTTTGTAATTGCATATGTAAACAAACCATCAAATGACATTTCTTACAGTCTCCTTTAAATAAATACCGTTAAATGTATTCAAACTTTTCTATTTGATTATAGCATGTTTTAGGACGAGTCTGAATAAGTTGTCTTATAGACAAGTATGAAGAAGGAGTGGAATGTTCTTCATGAGGAAACAGTTCATGATTTAAGAACATTTATCTTTTGATGTAAGTATCATTCTGTTTAAGGGGTGTGTAGGGAATAAATGAAATGGCATGAAATGAGAACAGATGAGGTTACGAATGCAATTAATACTGATGTCGAATCGGGGTTAACGTCAAAGGAAGTGAAACAGCGCGAGCAAAAATTTGGCTTTAATGAATTAAAAGAAGCTGAAAGACCGTCTGCAATACTATTATTTTTAAATCAATTTAAAGATTTTATGGTGCTCGTTTTATTAGCAGCAACATTAATCTCAGGATTACTAGGAGAATACATTGATGCAATCGCAATCATTGCGATCGTCGTTGTAAATGGAATCCTTGGGTTTTTTCAGGAAAGAAGAGCAGAGAAATCTTTAGAGGCACTAAAAGAGCTTTCAGCACCACAAGTAGTTGCACTACGAAATGGTGAATGGGTTAGGGTTTTGTCAAAAGAATTAGTACCAGGTGATGTTGTTAAATTTACAAGTGGAGATCGCATTGGTGCTGATATGCGACTCATTGAATCAAAGAGCTTAGAGGTTGAAGAATCTGCTTTGACTGGTGAATCTCTCCCAGTACAAAAGTCAATTCAACCGATTGTTGGTAAAGATGTTGGGATTGGCGATTTAACGAATATGGTATTCATGGGGACTTTAGTTACTAGGGGATCTGGAATCGGGGTTGTTGTTGGTACAGGTATGAATACAGCGATGGGACAAATTGCTGATTTATTACAAAATGCAGAAACAATGGAAACACCACTGCAAAGACGGTTAGAACAGCTAGGGAAAATTTTAATAGTAGTAGCATTATTATTAACGATACTTGTTGTCGGAATCGGTGTATTACAAGGTCATGACATCTATAATATGTTCTTAGCAGGTGTATCATTAGCAGTTGCAGCAATACCAGAAGGGCTACCGGCCATTGTAACGGTTGCACTATCTCTAGGTGTACAGAGAATGATTAAACAAAACTCCATCGTTCGGAAGTTACCGGCTGTTGAAACATTAGGCTGTGCCTCAGTCATTTGTTCAGATAAAACAGGTACTATGACACAAAATAAAATGACTGTCACTCAAATTTGGTCAAGTGACAAAGTCTGGAATGTGAGCGGTACTGGCTACCATCCACATGGAGAATTCATGTATCGTGATAAGGAAATCGATGTTGCCAAAACGAAAACATTACAGCAAATTTTAACGTTTGGTGCATTATGCAATAGTGCTGCCATTATGGAAAAAGACAACGATTATATTTTAGATGGTGATCCGACTGAAGGGGCATTGCTAGTTGCTGCGATGAAGGCTGGTTTAAAAAAGGAAAATCTGTATAGAAGCTTTGACGTTGTCGAAGAGTTTCCGTTCGATTCTGTCAGAAAAATGATGAGTGTTATCGTTAAAGATAAAAACGGTAAGCGTTTTGTTGTAACAAAGGGTGCACCAGATGTTTTATTAGGTATTTCGAAAAGTATTTTATGGAATGAAAGACAAGAGGGATTAACACGTGAGTATGAAGAGAAAGTAAAGGCAGCAATAGAGTCTCTTGCTTCCCAGGCTTTGCGAACAATTGCAATCGCCTTTAAGCCGCTTTCATCTACAGAGCGTATTGAAACGAGCTATGAAGCTGAGAAGGATTTAGTTTTTATAGGCTTACAAGGAATGATTGACCCTCCACGCCCAGAAGTGAAACAGGCTGTCAAGGAATGCCGTGATGCAGGTATAAAAACAGTTATGATTACTGGAGATCATGTTATAACCGCAAAAGCAATTGCGAAACAGCTAAATATTTTACCGACGAATGGGAAGGTTTTAGAGGGAAGAGAGCTATCCTCACTTTCCGTTGAGGAGCTAGAGGAAATTGTTGATGACGTGTATGTTTTTGCGAGAGTTTCACCAGAACATAAGCTAAAAATCGTTAAAGCATTACAAAATAAAGGCCATATTGTTGCAATGACAGGTGATGGAGTAAATGATGCTCCTGCAATAAAGGCAGCTGATATTGGGATATCGATGGGGATAACCGGTACAGATGTTGCGAAAGAGGCTTCATCACTTGTATTAGTAGATGATAATTTTGCCACTATCAAATCAGCCATTAAAGAAGGCAGAAATATCTATGAAAATATTAGAAAATTTATCCGTTATTTACTTGCATCAAATGTAGGGGAAATCCTTGTAATGTTATTTGCGATGATTTTAGGGCTTCCATTACCACTCGTTCCGATTCAAATTTTATGGGTGAATCTAGTAACAGATGGACTTCCCGCAATGGCCTTAGGCTTAGATCAGCCAGAAGGAGATTTAATGAAGAGAAAACCGCGTCATCCTAAAGAAGGTGTTTTTTCGAGAGGACTCGGTTGGAAGGTTGTCTCTAGAGGGTTTTTAATTGGGATTGTGACATTAGCTGCATTTATGATCGTGTATTATCGTAATCCAAACGATCTCGCATATGCTCAAACTGTTGCCTTTGCTACACTCGTTATGGCACAGCTTATCCATGTATTTGATTGTCGAAGTGAAAAATCTATTTTTGATAGAAATCCGTTTGAAAATATGTATCTAATTGGCGCGGTCGTTTCTTCCATTTTGTTAATGCTTGTAGTCATTTATTATCCACCGTTACAGCCGATATTCCATACGATCCCAATTTTATTAAGAGATTGGCTATTAATTTTAGGAATGTCTGCGATCCCAACTTTTTTATTAGCGGGGTCACTTTTAACAAGAAAAACAGCATAATCTATGATATAATCCAAAAGGGGTGACCCAAAAGTCATCCCTTTTGGATTTTATTTTGAACTATACAAGATGATTTAACAGATTTTTGCAAAATTTCACTGTCACGATAATACTATTTGATATAGCGATTAGAAAGCTCTTCTCAAAAATGTTTTTAGCAATTATATATAAATAAATCTTATTTTTATCAGGATAACTTTGATTTCATCATTATGATCGTTTAATGTAGTATTATTATATCAATAGATTGATAATCGTTTTAGTGAGGGAAGTGTTGTAATCCGTTATGGTAGTTAGTATGACAGGCTATGGTCGTGCAACCGGTCAAGTTGACTCGATTTCAATGACGGTTGAAATGAAATCTGTGAATCACAGGTTTCTAGATATCGCACTAAAGATGCCGAAACAGCTTATTGTTTATGAAGATAAAATGAAGAAACTGATCAACCGCTTCATTCGAAGAGGAAGAGTAGAGGTTTATATCAATTTTGAAGGTGATACATTTTTAGATAAAACCATTCAAGTTGACTGGGATCTCATTTCTGAATATATTGATTCATTGAACATGATGAAAAAACGTTATTCGTTACATGATGATGTAAAGCTTGAACACATTTTATCTTTAAAAGAAAGCATCGAAATAATTGAAAAGCCTGTAATAAATCATTCAATTGAATCGGAGCTATTGCAAATTCTTGAAGAAGCGACAAGACAGCTAGTGGATATGCGAAAAGCGGAAGGTAATCAGCTTAAACTAGACTTGTTGAATCGACTTGAGCTAATGAAGAAGCTAACAGTTGAATTAGAGGAATTGGCACCTAATGTTATTGATCAGTACCGAGAGCGAATAGAAATGCGAATTTCGGAATATGTGCAAGGCAAAGTAGATGAACAGCGTATTTTAACCGAAGTAGCAATATTTGCCGAAAAAGCAGATATCAGTGAAGAAATAACAAGAATACATAGCCACATCCAACAATTTGCTGATACAATTCATATAGATGAACCGATTGGGAGAAAGCTTGATTTTCTAGTACAAGAGCTAAACCGAGAAGTTAATACGATAGGATCTAAAGCAAATGATCAGTTGATAGCAAAAAATGTTGTCGAATTAAAAAGTATTATTGAAAAAATAAAGGAACAAGTCCAAAATATTGAGTAAGCCTGAAAATTTGATTATAAACTGGCTTATCGGGCAAAAATAGTTTTGTCCTTCATTAGGGGGAGCATACATATGAGCATAAAACTAATTAATATCGGTTTTGGCAATATTGTTTCAGCCAACCGAATTATTTCAATTGTTAGCCCTGAATCAGCTCCGATAAAGAGAATTATTCAGGATGCAAGAGATAGAGGCATGTTAATTGACGCAACGTATGGCAGAAGAACGAGAGCAGTTGTTATAATGGATAGTGATCATATTATCCTTTCAGCTGTACAACCTGAAACAGTTGCACAAAGGCTTTCAAATAAAGATGAGCTTTCAGATGAAGGGTAGGGTTTAAGCATTGATGAAAGAAAGAGGTTTACTTATCGTCTTATCAGGACCTTCAGGAGTTGGAAAAGGTACGGTAAGAAAGGAATTGTTCTCCCAAGAAGATACAAAATTTGAATATTCGATTTCCATGACTACGAGAAAACCTCGTGAAGGGGAGGTTGATGGTGTCGATTATTTCTTTAAAACAAGGGAAGAATTCGAAAAATTAATATCAGAAGACAAGCTCCTTGAATGGGCTGAATATGTTGGGAATTACTATGGAACACCTGTAGATTATGTTGAGAAAACACTAAGTGAAGGTAAAGATGTGTTTCTTGAAATTGAAGTACAAGGTGCTTTGCAAGTTCGAAATGCTTTTCCGGAGGGACTATTTATTTTCTTAAGTCCTCCAAGCTTAAATGAGCTGAAAAATCGCATCGTAACTAGAGGAACTGAGTCCGAAGAGCTGATTAATAATCGCATGAAAGTGGCGAAGGAAGAAATTGTTATGATGGATGCATATGATTATGTCGTTGAAAATGATGATGTTTTGTTAGCCTGTGATAGAATAAAGGCAATTGTTACAGCTGAGCATTGTCGACGTGAGCGAGTCGCACCACGCTATAAAAAAATGTTGGAGGTTGAATAAATGTTATACCCATCAATTGATGTTTTAATGAATAAATTGGATTCAAAATATACACTTGTAACTGTTGCTGCAAAGCGTGCACGAGAAATGCAGGAATTAAGTGACCAACAAATTGCTAAGCCAGTATCTCATAAATATGTTGGGAAGGCTTTAGAGGAAATTAACGCAGGCCTATTAAATTACCAAAGAAATGAAAAATAATATGTGGTGAAGGCTGTCTTTTAAAGGGGCTAACTCTTTTGGAGGCAGCCCCTTTTTTTCTTTTGCTGTTTTCGAAAACTTGTTATTTTTTAATTTCCTTGTAATGTGCTTACTATCCACTGGGGATAGAAAAAAACACATCCTATGTATCCAAAAGGAGTTTCACTTACACTCCGATAAGACTTTACAATGTTTAGTTAATATACAACATTGGTATAGAACATGGTACTTTCCTTTACTATTTCTCGGTCAATCCTTAAGCAAAATAGACAATATAGGAATGGTAAGAATGATATACTAATCAATATTAAAATGTACAATATATGAGATTTGGGAAACATTATGGGATAAAAACAACGATAAAATGGGGGGGAATTGAATGGTTACAGGAAAAAAAATCTTATTATGTGTTAGCGGAGGAATAGCGGTCTATAAAGCTGTAGCCTTAACGAGTAAATTAGTACAGGCTGGTGCTGAGGTAAGGGTCATCATGACCAAATCCGCAATGGAATTTGTGACACCATTAACCTTTCAAACTCTTTCTAGAAATGAGGTTTATTTTGATACCTTTGATGAAAAAAATCCACAAGTAATCGCTCATATTGATTTAGCAGATTGGGCAGATTTAGTTCTTGTTGCTCCTGCTACTGCTAATACAATCGGAAAATTGGCTAATGGGATTGCTGATAATATGCTAACAACTACACTAATGGCAACAAAGGCAACAGTTTGGATTGCGCCTGCCATGAATGTACATATGTATGAGCATCCAGCAGTACAAGAGAATATTCAAACACTATATCAGTTTGGCTATCGATTTATTGAACCGAGCGAAGGCTTTCTTGCATGTGGTTATGTTGGCAAAGGAAGACTTGAGGAGCCGGAGAAAATCGTTGAATTACTTGTGAACCATTTCGAAAAAATCGAATCGGGAAGTCCTTTTCATAATGTGAAAATGATTGTTACTGCTGGCCCAACAAGAGAAAAAATCGACCCAGTCCGATTCTTTTCAAATCATTCAACAGGGAAAATGGGATATGCTATTGCAGAAGAAGCAGCAAAGTTAGGTGCAAATGTTACGTTAATCACAGGGCCTACTGTGATAGCACCTCCAGAAACCGTTACGACTGTTCGCATTGAAACTGCTCAGGAAATGTTTGATGAAGTAATGAAAAGGTATAAAGATGCGGATGTCGTAATAAAATCAGCAGCTGTTGCTGATTACAGACCTTCACAGCAATATACGCAAAAAGTGAAAAAACAGTCTAATCAGTTAGTAATCGAAATGGAACGAACAAATGATATTTTAAAAGAATTAGGCAGACAAAAAACTCATCAATTACTAGTTGGCTTTGCAGCGGAAACGAATAATCTTGAAGAATATGCAAAGAAAAAAATTGAAACAAAAAACTTAGATTTAATCGTTGCAAACAATATCCTATCAAAAGGGGCCGGCTTTGGAACTGATACAAACATTGTGACAATGATTGATCGGGAATTGAATAAAACAGAACTGCCTTTGATGTCGAAAATACAGGTAGCAAAAAGATTGTTAGATAAAGTGCATTTGCTTTTAAGGGAGCGCGGATAAAAATGAAATATGCGAGTGTTATCGTAGATGTCCCTGCTATGCAAACTGATCGTGCGTTTGATTATAAAGTTCCTGAAGAATGGCAGAAGCTTGTTAAGCCTGGTATGAGGGTCATCGTGCCATTTGGGCCACGAAAGGTTCAAGGGTTTATTATTCATTTGAAGGCTCATTCAGATTATAAGAGGTTAAAATCTATCACAGAATTGGTCGATTTAACACCTTGTTTAACAAATGAACTTTTACAACTAGGACAATGGTTAACCGAAACGACACTCTGCTTTAAGATTTCTGCTTTTCAAGCAATGTTACCAGCAGCAATGAAGGCGAAATATGAAAAAGTATTAGGGTTATTGACGAATGTTGGAGTCCTCTCTGATCCGATTAGACCCTTTTTTGAGAAGAGGCATCACGTTGATTTAAAAGAAATTCAAGATGTTGTGCCTCTAAGTGATATTCAAAAGGAAATTAATAAAGGCCATTTGGAAATGATTTATCAAGTCAAACAAAAAACAAATAGAAAAACGATAAAAGTTATTAAATGTAGTGAATCCTTTTTTAAATTGACTGAAAGATTAGCTGAAATTCCTGCAAATGCAAAAAAGCAAATGGAAATTGTTGAATATTTTATTGAAAATAAGATAAACGAAATTCCTTTGCACGTCTTATTATCGGAAACAGGTACATCTGATGCTTCTGTTAAATCACTCATCACAAAAGGTTTTCTTTTTGAAGAAATGAAAGAGGTTTATCGTGATCCTTATGAGGATCGACATTTTGAAAAAACATTGCCATTAGCCTTGAACAAAGAACAGAAGGATGCGATTGATCCGATTATTCATTCAATAAAAGAAAATCATCATGATGTTTTTCTAATGTATGGAGTGACAGGAAGTGGGAAAACAGAAGTATATCTTCAGTCAATTGAAGAAGTATTAAAGGTGGGAAAGGAAGCCATTGTCCTCGTCCCGGAAATTTCACTTACCCCGCAAATGGTCCATCGTTTTAAAGGTCGCTTTGGTTCAAAAGTGGCTGTCCTCCATAGTGGATTATCTACAGGTGAAAAATACGATGAATGGCGAAAAATTCAGCGAAAAGAAGTTCAACTCGTTGTAGGTGCAAGATCGGCAATATTTGCACCATTTGAAAACTTAGGTATGGTTATCATTGATGAAGAGCACGAATCAAGCTATAAGCAGGAGGAAAACCCTAGATATCATGCAAGAGATGTCGCTATATATCGTGCGAAATTGCATAATTGTCCTGTTGTTTTAGGCAGTGCTACACCTACATTGGAATCATTTGCTCGTTCTAAGAAAGGTGTCTATAAGCTTCTTACATTGAAACAGCGAGTAAATAAAAGAGAAATGCCAAAAGTTGAAATCATTGATATGAGAGAGGAATTAAGAAGTGGAAACCGTTCGATGTTTTCTCGGTCATTACTCGAAAAATTAACAGACAGATTGCAAAAAGGTGAACAATCCGTTTTGCTTTTAAATAAAAGAGGGTATTCATCGTTTGTCATGTGTCGTGATTGTGGCTATGTTAATGGCTGTCCACATTGTGATATCTCCTTAACCTATCACCGACGTGGTCAACAATTAAAGTGTCATTATTGTGGCTATGAGGAAGTGATGCCTAGTAGATGTCCTGAATGTAATAGTGAGCATATTCGATTTTTCGGAACCGGGACTCAGAAGGTTGAAGAGGAGCTTGTTAAAGTATTACCTGAAGCGAGAGTAATTAGAATGGATGTGGATACGACCGGTAAAAAGGGTGCTCACGAAAAATTATTAACTAAATTCGGGCAAAAACAAGCAGATATTTTGTTAGGAACGCAAATGATTGCTAAGGGATTAGATTTTCCAGATGTCACATTAGTTGGTGTGCTAACGGCAGATACAATGCTTAATTTACCGGATTTCCGGGCATCAGAGAAAACGTTTCAACTTCTCACTCAAGTAAGTGGTAGAGCTGGTAGACATGAGCTCCCAGGTGAAGTAGTCATTCAAACATATACTCCAGAGCATTATAGTATTGAGCTGGCGAGTCATTATGACTATGATACGTTTTATTTACAAGAGATGCACTTGAGGAAAAGTCATGATTATCCACCTTATTTTTATATCGTGCTACTTACAATCTCGCATCCTGATATCACAAAGGTTGTTTCAGTTACAGAAGAAATCGCCATTTTTTTACGAAGAAATTTAGGGAATGAAACGAGAATCCTTGGTCCTGTCGCTTCGCCGATCCCGCGTATCAAAGATAGATATCGATACCAATGCATGGTAAAATACAAACGAGAAAAAAACCTGCATGAGACACTTCAAAAAATATTAGAGCATTATCAACAAGAAATGAGTTCAAATGATTTAATGATTTCAATAGATTTAAGTCCTAATACATTAATGTAAATGTGAAAAACGATAGTTTGGAGGAATACGTTTGACTGTTAAACCAATTGTAATGTATCCAGCAGAAGTATTAGAGCAGCCATGTGAAAAGGTGACAGTCTTTGACCGGAAATTAGCAAAGCTGCTAGGCGATATGTACGATACGATGATTGAGTATGATGGTGTTGGACTAGCTGCACCACAAATAGGGATATCAAAGCAAATTGCTATTGTAGATATAGATGATCACCATGGAACGATTGAATTAATCAATCCAACAATTATAGATTCAAGAGGAAAACAAACTGACCCGGAAGGATGTTTAAGCTTTCCAGGAATTTTTGGTGAAGTAACTAGAGCGAACTATGTAAAGGTTCGGACGTTCAATCGTAAAGGAAAAGTGAAATTTATCGAAGCAGAAGGCTTCCTTGCAAGAGCTATTCAACATGAAATCGACCATTTAAATGGAGTATTATTTACCTCTAAAGTAGAGAAATACATCGAGGAAAATGAGTTAGAACAATCGGAAGGATGAAATGTAATGACAAATATCGTGTTTATGGGTACTCCAGATTTTTCCGTACCTATTTTAAGAAATCTTATAGCTGAAGGCTATAATATAGTAGGGGTTGTTACCCAACCAGATCGTCCTAAAGGTCGAAAAAAAACGTTAACACCACCACCAGTAAAAGTTGAGGCAGAAAAGCATGGTTTAAAAGTGCTGCAGCCTGAAAAAATCCGCAATGAGCTAGAAGAAGTTTTAGCATTAAATCCTGAGCTTATCGTAACAGCTGCTTTTGGACAAATTTTACCAAAGGAATTGTTAGAAGCTCCGAAATATGGCTGTATAAATGTCCATGCATCCCTTTTACCTGAATTAAGAGGAGGAGCACCAATTCATTATTCTATCCTCCAAGGGAAAGATAAAACAGGTATTACGATCATGTATATGGCTGAAAAGCTAGATGCAGGTGATATTCTGACCCAAGTGGAGGTTGAGATTACAGAAAGAGATACGGTTGGTAGTCTCCATGATAAATTAAGCGTTGCAGGTGTTAAGCTTCTTTCAGAGACTTTACCAATGCTGTTAGAAGGAAAAATAACTCCGCAAAAGCAGGATGAAAGCAAAGCAACCTTTGCATCAAATATTAAAAGGGAGCAAGAAAAAGTAGATTGGTCAAAAACTGGGGAGGAAATTTACAATCAAATAAGAGGTCTTAATCCGTGGCCAGGAGCTTTCACTACTTTAAACAACTCACTATTGAAATTATGGTGGGGGGAGAAAGTACAAGTAAATAATCAGGAAGTCCCTGGTACGGTCATAAAGGTTGAAGATGATGGTTTCATTGTCTCAACAGGAAACAATGTGGCGATCAAAATAATGGAGATCCAGCCTTCTGGGAAAAAGAAAATGAATGGTGAAGATTTCTTAAGAGGGGCAACTATATCCGTAGGAGATATTTTAGGCGATGAAACAGAAAAACCAACTAAATAGTGTAAGAGATGTAGCAGTAGAAATATTACTTCAAATAGAAAAGAATCAAGCTTATAGTAATTTGTTATTAAATACAATGATTAAAAAGCATAAAGTGAATGAAAAAGATATCGGGCTTCTTACTGAAATCGTTTATGGTACGATTCAACGACGAGATACTCTTGATTATTTTTTAGCTAACTTTATTAAAAAGGCAAAAAAGCTTGAACTTTGGGTGAAAATTCTCCTTAGAATTTCACTTTACCAACTGGTCTATCTCGACAGAGTACCTGATCGTGCAGTACTTTTCGAGGCTGTAGAAATCGCTAAAAAAAGAGGGCATAAAGGAATCGCCTCTTTAGTTAATGGTGTTTTACGTTCTATTCAACGAGAAGGTTTACCAGATCTGAATGAAATTTCGAATGAAAATGAACGATTGGCAATAAGAACAAGTCATCCTTTATGGTTAATAGATAAATGGGTGAAGCAATTTGGCTTTTCCGAAACAGAAAAAATGTGTGAAGCGAATCTAATTCCTCCATCACAAACGGCACGGGTAAATCAAATGAAGGTAGGAGTCAATGATTTAATTGAACAATTAAACGCAAACGATATTCCTGTCCGACGTGGTGACTTATCTGAAGATGCTATTAAAGGCTTAAAAGGAAATCTTGCGTTAACTGAAGCCTTTACAGAAGGAAACTTGACAATCCAGGATGAAAGCTCGATGCTTGTTGCAAGAGCGTTAAATCCCAAACCTGGTGAAATGATTTTAGATGCATGTGCTGCACCAGGAGGAAAATCAACCCATATTGCTGAAAGAATGCAAGGAAGTGGAGTCGTCCACTCATTGGATTTACATGAGCATAAGGTTAAGCTTATTAAACAACAAGCTGATCGACTTAGCCTTAACAATATTCAAGCTGAAGCGTTAGATAGTAGGAAAGCTAGTGAGAGGTTTGAGCCTGAAAGCTTTGATCGAATTTTAGTTGATGCACCATGTTCTGGTTTCGGTGTACTTCGGAGAAAGCCTGATATTAAATATACTAAAACTAATGATGATATCGAGAGGCTTGCTGAATTGCAATTGGAAATTTTACAAGAAGTTGCCCCTTTATTAAAAAAGGGTGGTGTGTTAGTTTATAGTACATGTACGATAGATAAGGAAGAAAATTCAGATGTTGTTGAAGCATTTTTAGCAAATCATCATGAATTTAGTCGTGTTGAATCTTTAAATGCGTATTTACCTGAAAAAATTCGTCCATATATAAATAAAGGTGAGGTTCAAATCCTTCCACATTATTTTGGCACCGATGGGTTTTATATCGCAAGTTTAAGAAAGAAGGGTTAATAATGGAACAAATGAAAAAAGCAAGGGCGAAAAAGGCAGAAATAAATAGTAAACCATCCATATATTCTTTGGAGCTGCATGAATTAGAGGCTTGGTTGACAGAAAATGGTGAAAAATCATTTAGAGCTAATCAAATTTTTGATTGGCTATACTCAAAACGCGTTTCAAGCTTTGAAGATATGTCAAATTTATCGAAAAATTTAAGAGAGCTATTAAATGAAAAATTCACTTTAACAACGTTGAACACATTAATTCAACAAACATCAAAAGATGGAACAATTAAATTTTTATTTGAGCTTCATGATGGATATTCAATTGAAACTGTTTTAATGAGACACGATTATGGTAATTCTGTATGTGTAACGACTCAAGTAGGTTGCCGGATTGGTTGTACATTTTGTGCATCTACTTTAGGCGGATTAAAACGTAATTTAGAAGCAGGAGAAATCGTTGCTCAGGTCGTAAAAGTACAACAGGCACTTGATGAATTAGGTGAAAGAGTTAGTCATATCGTCATCATGGGGATCGGTGAACCATTTGATAATTATGATGAAATGATGTCATTTCTAAAGATCGTGAACCATGATAAAGGTCTAAATATCGGTGCTCGCCATATCACTGTTTCAACTAGTGGTATTATTCCAAAGATTTATAAATTTGCGGATGAACAATTACAAATTAACTTTGCGATTTCCTTACATGCACCAAATACGGAATTACGTTCAAAACTAATGCCGATAAATAGAGCGTATAAGTTGCCTGATTTAATGGAAGCTGTCAAATATTATGTAAATAAAACAGGTCGACGTATTAGCTTTGAATATGGATTATTCGGTGGCGAAAATGACCAGGTTGAGCATGCTGAGGAATTAGCTAAATTGGTAAAAGGAATCAAATGTCATATTAATTTAATCCCTGTTAACTATGTTCCCGAAAGAAATTATGTACGGACTCCAAAAGAACAAATTAAGTTATTTGAAGATACGTTAAAAAAGCATGGTGTTAATGTTACAACTAGAAGAGAGCAAGGCCATGATATTGATGCAGCATGTGGACAACTTCGAGCTAAGGAGCGCAAAGAGGAGACGAGGTGACCAAGGTGGAAACTTTTTATTTGTCAGATAGGGGAAAAGTAAGACAACATAATGAAGATGCTGTTGGTGTATTTAAGAGTGATGCAGGTATTTTAGCCATTGTCGCAGATGGTATGGGAGGGCATTTGGCTGGTGATATCGCTAGTCAAATGACCATTTCTACATTTAAAGGCTTATGGGAGCAAGTTGAACGTATTGAAAGCCCTAAAACTGCGGAAGAGTGGCTTACAAAATCTGTAGATGAAGTGAATAAAGCGGTGTATGAACATTCATTAACTAATCCAGATTGTCAAGGAATGGGGACAACGATAGTTGGAGCAATTGTGACAAACGATTTTGTTACAATTGGGCATATCGGTGATAGTCGTTGTTATCTATTAAACAAGACTGGATTTAAACAAATTACCCAAGATCACTCATTAGTTAATGAATTAGTGAAGTCGGGACAAATAACGAGAGAGGATGCAGAACATCATCCCCGTAAAAATGTCTTACTCCGTGCGTTAGGTACCGAACAATCAGTTGAATTAGACCTTTCAACAATTGATTTTGAACAAGATGATATCCTTCTTATTTGCTCTGATGGTTTATCTAATAAAGTAACTGATCAAGAATTACAATCTGAACTTTCAAACTCTCTTACCCTTCCTGAAATTGGGAATAACCTTGTGAACATGGCTAATGAAAATGGTGGGGAAGATAATATTTCATTAGTTTTAGTGAAAATGACGGCAAATCATGAATTAGGTGAAGAGCCTTGTTAATCGGTAAACGTATTAGTGGTCGTTATAAAATTCTAGAAGTAATAGGCGGAGGGGGAATGGCGAATGTCTATCTAGCCCGTGATATGATTCTAGAAAGAGAAGTTGCGATGAAAGTTCTTCGTTTTGATTTTTCCAATGATGATGAATTTATTAAAAGATTTAGACGAGAAGCCCAATCAACAACAAGCTTAGCACATCCTAATATTGTAAGCATTTATGATGTGGGTGAGGAAGATGGAATCTATTATATTGTCATGGAATATGTTGAGGGGCAAACCTTAAAGCAATACATACAACAATTTTCACCAGTAAATCCAAGAAGAGCTGTACATATCATGACGCAAATTGTCTCAGCAATTCAACACGCACATGATAATCATATTATTCATCGTGATATTAAGCCACACAATATTCTTATCGATCACGAGGGGAATGTAAAAGTTACAGATTTCGGAATTGCAACAGCGCTTAGCTCTACTACGATTACACAAACAAACTCTGTTTTAGGCTCTGTCCACTATTTGTCACCGGAACAAGCAAGAGGTGGGTTGGCAAATAAAAAATCAGACATTTACTCAATAGGTATCGTTCTCTTTGAACTATTAACTGGACGTTTGCCATTTGATGGTGAATCAGCCATTTCGATCGCATTGAAGCATTTACAGTCTGCTACTCCTTCTGCTAGACGCTGGAATCCAGATGTTCCACAAAGCTTAGAAAATGTCATTTTAAAGGCAACTGCTAAAGATCCTTTCCATCGTTACCATTCAGCAGAGGAAATGGAAAAAGATTTAGAGACTGTCTTTGATGTTAATAGGTTGTCCGAAGAGAGATTTACTATACCTGATGATGACGAAGCGACAAAAGCAATTCCAATTATTACGAAAGAAAATCTTCATGAGCATAAGATTGAGGATACAATCATCCATTCACCTTTAGGTAACCAAGAGGATGAACAAAATCAAGATAAAATAAATTCTAAGAAGAAAAAAGCAAAAAAAGATAGACCAAAGAAGAAAAAGAGTAAGCTAGCTATTTTTATCATTACAACTTTTCTAGTATTGATAGCTGCAGGTATTGCAGCATTGACGATTGTTCCTTCTCTCCTGTTACCAAAAGATATCGAAGTTCCAGATGTTTCAGGAAAAACATATGAAGAAGCAGTAGAAATTTTAACTGAGAATAAATTTGAAATCGGTGAGCCTGTGTTAATGACTGATGAAGAAATCGAAGAGGGGGATGTTATTAAAACAGACCCAGCAGCATCAGTCGTAACAAAAGAAGGGGCAACGATTATCATTTATAAAAGTACTGGAAAGGAAAAAATCGTTCTTGAAGATTATGTAGGAAGAAATATCGACAGAGTGAAATCAATTTTAGAGCTAAAGGGATTGAAAATTGATGTAAAAGAAGAGTCGAGTGAAACCGAATCAGCAGGGACGATCCTAACGCAGTCTCCTGAGGTTGGAGATGAAATTATCCCTTCAGAAGATACTTTGTACTTAACAGTTAGCTCTGGACCAAAGCTAGTAAAAATAGAAGATTTAGCAGGGAAGAGTAAGGAAGAAGTAGCAGAATATGCTGGAACACATGGTTTTCAAATAAGTGAGTCTGAGGAATATTCAGAGGACGTTGAAAAAGGACACGTTATTTCACAGCTACCTAAAGCTGGGAGTGAGGTAATACCTAGAGAAACAACGTTACAATTGGTTTATTCACTTGGACCAGAAGAAAAGCCTTCAAAAAAGGTAACAAAAACGGTTGATATTCCATATAATCCTCAAGAAGAAGGACAGGAGCTCGAGGTTATCATTAATATAGATGATGCAGAACATACATTCAACGAAGCATATGAAACCTTTAAAATAACTGGCCCAGAGGTACGGAATTTAGAGTTTACAATTAAGCCTGGAGAAATGGCTTTTTATCAGATAATCATTGATAACAAAGTAGTCAAAACAGAGAGTATCCAATATCCAGAGGATTAACAAAGCTTGGTCTTAGGATAATAGTTAACGATATGATTTGAAATAGCTGGAAGGAGGTTATTCATGCCACAAGGGAAAATTGTGAAGGCTCTTAGTGGTTTTTACTACGTGCAAGATGGGGAGAGACTCATCCAATGTAGAGGTAGAGGAGTTTTTCGGAAAAATAAAATTACCCCACTAGTTGGTGATGAAGTAGAGTATCAAGCGGAAAACGATAAGGAAGGATATATTTTAGATGTGTATAATCGGAAAAATGAGCTAGTTAGGCCACCTATAAGTAATGTCGATCAAGCAATACTTGTTTTTTCAGCGGTGGAGCCTGATTTTAGTTCAGTTCTTCTTGATCGTTTTCTCGTATTAATAGAAGCGAACGATATTGAGCCAATTATTGTCATAAGTAAAACCGATTTAATCGCTTCAAGTGAGGTTGAAAAAAGCGTTGAGGCTTATGCAAAGGATTATCAAGATATTGGCTATCAAGTATTGTTAACATCGACAATTGAGGGCAATTCTTTAGATGCTCTTCATCCTTTACTAGATGAAAAAATATCCGTTTTCGCTGGGCAATCAGGTGTTGGTAAGTCTTCATTATTAAATGTTTTGCGCCCAGATTTAGGCTTGAAAACAAATGATATTTCTACTCATCTTGGCCGTGGTAAACATACGACAAGACATGTGGAATTAATTTCAATTGGTACAGGGTATGTTGCAGATACACCAGGGTTTAGCTCATTAGATTTTACGGGCATTGAAGTTGAGGACTTAACATATTGTTTTCCAGAAATGAAAGAAAGAAGCAATAGCTGTAAGTTCCGCGGCTGTACTCATGTCAAGGAACCGAAATGTGCAATAAAAGCTGCCGTTGAAAGCGGAGAAATACCGAAATACCGATATGATCATTACTTAACTTTTGTAGAGGAAATAAAAGATAGAAAGCCGAGGTACTAATTATGATTAAAATTGCACCATCTATTTTATCTGCAGACTTCTCAAAGCTAGGAGAGGAGATCAAGGATGTAGAAAAGGGCGGAGCTGATTATATTCATATCGATGTAATGGATGGTCACTTTGTACCTAATATTACTATAGGTCCGCTCATTGTCGATGCAATTCGTCCAATTACAAGCTTACCATTGGATGTTCATTTAATGATTGAACAGCCTGATCAATTTATTGAAGAGTTTGTTCGCGCTGGAGCAGATATTATTACTGTCCATGTTGAAGCGTGTAAACATCTTCATCGGACAATCCAATTGATTAAATCTAAAGGAATCAAGGCAGGGGTTGTTTTGAATCCCCATACACCAGTTGAGTCAATTATCCACATCCTTGAAAATGTTGATATGGTTTTATTAATGACAGTAAATCCAGGCTTTGGTGGCCAAGAATTTATCCCGCAAGTATTACCAAAAATTCGTGAATTATCAAAGATTATTAAAGAAAAGAAATTATCAATTGAAATAGAAGTAGATGGCGGGGTTAACGAAGAAACCGCAAAACAATGTGTTGATGCAGGAGCAACAGTTTTAGTTGCAGGCTCTGCTATTTACAACAAATCTGATCGACATCAGGCTATTCAAAATTTAAAACAAGCTGTCCTTTCATAAAGCATAATAAGTTCTGACATATTTTTATGTCAGACTTTTTGCTATTCATACATAATTACAATAGTGACTTGTAACTCAATACTAATTAAAATATTAGATAAATAAAAATTTGGAGAGTACTATGAAGACAATTGCCTTAGTTGCTGGGGGACCTAAAGAAAATCTTCCATATTTAAATAAGTTCAATCATCAAGATGTGACTTGGGTTGGAATCGATAAAGGAACAATTTACGTAAAAGAATGCGGCATACCACTAGCCTATGCTTTTGGTGATTTTGACTCCATCTCTGAGAATGAAAAATTCAGTTTAACAGAAGAACAACAAAATATATCAATTTATCCTCCTGAAAAAGATAAAACAGATACTGAGCTTGCATTGGAATGGGCACTAACTCAAAAACCGAAATTAATTCAATTATTCGGTGCAACAGGTGGAAGGCTAGATCATCTTCTAGCTAATATTCATCTCTTGTTAAAAGGATTGTCTACTGAGACGAAAATTGAAATTATAGATTGCCAAAATCAAATCACCCTCTATAGACCTGGTACATATACAATATTGAAGCACAAGGATTGGAAATATATTTCCTTTATTCCGATAAGTCAGGAAGTAAAAGGAATCTCATTAATAGGCTTTAAATATCCGTTAAATAATTGTCATATCACGATGAGTTCTACATTATGTATAAGTAACGAACTCATTTGCGAACAAGGTACTTTTTCTTTTCTTGAAGGCATACTATTAATGGTAAGAAGTCGAGATTAATCCTTGTGGATCCAAAGGAATAGGTTCAAACGTCATTTTTCTTTTATATGATGAATATAATGCTATAGAACTGATAACATTTTTCGTCTAAAAAAATGATGCTTTAGCTATTCACATTTTATTCGATTGTCATATTGTAATTACGTAATGTAAATAAGAAATTGGCGTCTTAAGAACCTTTGAACAAGCTAAAAAGCATGTTTAATGATTTGGTTGAGGAGGGAAACAATGAAATTTTATACGATTAAGCTACCGAAGTTTTTAGGGGGAATTGTTCGAGCTATGCTCGGTTCGTTTAAAAAGGATTAAGAAAAAAAGCACCGTAGCTTCGGTGCTTTTTTTCTTAGCTAATTTTCATATGAAAAATTAGCTGTGATGTAAAAAAGTGAGCGTATAATTAAACTCTCTCAACTTTACCTGATCTTAATGCTCGAGCAGATACATATACTTTTTTAGGTTTACCGTTAACTAAGATGCGAACTTTTTGAAGGTTTGCGCCCCAAGTACGTTTATTAGCGTTCATTGCGTGTGAACGAGCATTACCTGAGCGAGTTTTTTTACCAGTAATAACGCATTTACGTGCCATGTTATTCCCTCCTTACTACAAAAAAACCTATCATATTATACAATAATCATGTATATATCGATGAGATACTTTAATAATTTATCATAAGTGACCTTATAATGCAATACTCACAATTCATGCATTCAAGAATTTTTCCTTGACATGATATAATTGTTTATGTTGTATAATATAAAGAAGTAAGAAATGATCATCATTTCTTAGCAAAAAGGTTAATTTATTCCCTTTATATGGATGCGCATTCAAACTAGTAATCCAATATTCATCATGAAATGATATATCGCATTTATGAATGGTTCTTTATTTCTTTTTGAACATACTTGTATTAGATAGTATACTGAGCACTTATAGGAATGATTACCTTTTAAAATGAACCTGCTTATAGTAAAATAACAATAGCCAGAACGAACGATTCCTAAGGGGGAAAGATTATGTCCATTGAATTAAAAACGAAGTACGGGCAAATTGATATTTCAAACGAAGTCATTGCAACTGTTGCAGGTGGTGCTGCTATTGACTGCTATGGTATTGTTGGAATGGCGTCAAAGAATCAAATTAAAGACGGTCTAACTGAAATACTTAGAAGAGATAACTTTAGCAGAGGCGTAATTGTTCGTCAGGAAGACGAATCAATTTTTATTGATATGTATATTATCGTCAGCTATGGTACAAAAATTTCTGAGGTCGCACATAACGTACAAACGAAAGTGAAATATACGTTAGATCAAACGGTCGGACTTGCAGTTGATTCCGTAAATATTTTTGTACAAGGTGTTCGAGTAGCGAACCCGTAGTAAGGAGGAAAAAACCTGTGTCTATTACAACATTAGATGGTACGCGTTTTGCAGAAATGATTTTGCAGGGTGCAAACAACCTCTCTAAAAATGCAAAATATGTTGATGCATTAAACGTTTTTCCAGTTCCAGATGGTGATACTGGAACGAATATGAATTTATCGATGACATCAGGAGCAAAAGAGGTAAGAAGCAATCCTTCAGCACATATTGGGAAGGTTGGTGTCGCTCTTTCCAAAGGTTTGCTGATGGGAGCGCGTGGAAATTCCGGTGTTATTTTGTCGCAATTATTTAGAGGCTTTTCGAAAGCAATTGAAACAAAATCTACAATTAATAGTGTGGAATTTGCAGCAGCACTTCAAGCAGGTGTTGATACTGCTTATAAAGCAGTTATGAAACCTGTCGAAGGAACAATTCTTACTGTAGCAAAGGATGCTGCAAAAGCTGCTGTACTTGCTGCTGAAAACGAGCCATCAATTGATAAGCTTATGGAAATTACGTTAAAAGAAGCAGAAAAATCATTAAAAAGAACTCCTGAACTTCTGCCTGTTTTAAAGGAAGTAGGAGTTGTTGATAGTGGTGGTCAAGGATTAGTATTTGTCTATGCAGGATTTTTAGCGGTCCTAAAAGGTGAGCAGCTTTCTAATACAGTAGAGTTACCTTCAATGGATGAATTAGTGAATGCTGAACACCACAAAGGTGTGCAAGGCCATATAAATACAGAAGATATTGAATTTGGCTATTGTACAGAATTTATGGTTCGTTTTGAAGAGGGGAAAACTCCTTTTAACGAAGAAAAGTTTAGAAATGATTTGAGTCAGTTCGGTGATTCATTACTTGTCATTGCTGATGATGAATTAGCTAAAGTACATATTCATGCAGAGTATCCAGGTGAAGTTTTATCATATGGGCAAAAATATGGAAACCTCATTAATATGAAAATCGAAAATATGCGAAAACAACATACAGATATTGTTGGGGAAAAACAACAAACGATTGAAAAAGAACTGGAAACAGCTGAAAAAAGCAAATATGGCTTCGTGACGGTTACAATGGGTAAAGGAATTGCAGAATTATTTAAAAGCATCGGAGCAAATGTCGTCATTGAAGGTGGCCAGACGATGAATCCAAGTACGGAAGACATCGTTCAGGCAATACATGATGCAAATGCTGAAAATGTTATCATTCTCCCTAATAATTCAAACATTGTAATGGCTGCTAGACAGGCTGCATCTGTCGTGGAGGATGTTCATGTTATTGTTATTCCTTCAAAAACTGTACCTCAAGGAATGGCATCCTTGCTTGCCTTTAATCCAACAGCAGAACCAGAAAGCGTTGAGAATACTCTTAACGAAGCCCTTAAAAGCGTTAAGAGTGGGCAAATTACGTATGCTGTAAGGGATACGAATATTGATGGGTTAGATATTTCCAAAGGTGATTTTATGGGAATATTAGATGGTAAAATCATTATTACTGACCATAATCAATTAGATGCATCAAAAAAATTATTAAATGAAATGATTAAAGATGAAGAAATATTAACGATTATTCAAGGACAAGATGCTACTGATGAAGAGGTAAATCAGCTAATAGCATTTGTTGAAGAACAGTTTGAGGATATTGAAGTAGAAGTTCATAAAGGGGAACAGCCTTTATATTCCTATATTTTTTCTGTTGAATAAGTTTATTAGAGACTCGGCTACTTGCCGAGTTTTTTTCTATAGGCTATGTTAAAGATTATGGTAGATAATTCATTCACATTTTTGATTGGAACCGATATGTGAGACTCCTGCATGGAGAATCGTGTCCATGGGTGATTACACAGGCGCGCAAATTCGAGGGGGCTCCCGGAACCGCACAAAAAGCGAATCCCTCAGTGGAAATCATCAACAAAATTTAAGAGTCTTAAGGAAAAAACGAAGCGGAAAATTTGTACAGAAGTCGATAAAATCTGATAGACTATTTTTAAGGAAACAAAAAAGAAGTACTTTTTAATTACAATGAACGAAATGGTGGTAAGGGGGGAAGTTGTATCTACACAATCATCGTTTGTGTGATGCAACATAGTCGTAATGAACACACTTAGTCAACCAATTTCAAGTCTAAAAGGTGTTGGTGACGAGACAGAACAGCTTTTAAACGAAATCGGTATTTATACAATAGAAGATTTACTGGAATATTTCCCATATCGCTATGAGGATAACAACTTAAAAGATTTAGCGGATGTAAATCATGAGGAACGGGTAACAGTTGAAGGGAAGGTTCATAGTGAACCTTTGCTCACTTTTTTCGGTAAGAAAAAATCGCGATTAACGTTTCGCTTGTTAGTAGGAAGATATTTAGTAACAGTTACTTGTTTTAATCGTCCATATTTTAAAAAGAAGCTAGCGATAAACGGAATTGTAACTGTTTCAGGTAAATGGGACAAGCATCGTCAAACAATTACAGCTCAGGAGCTAACATTTGGACCTAAAAAAAGCGAGAGTGGAATTGAACCTGTTTATTCTGTTAAAGGCAAATTAACTGTAAAAGGTATGAGAAAATTCGTCTCAATTGCTTTAAACAGTTATTTAAACGATGTGAAGGATATATTACCTCAAGATTTATTGCGAAAATATAAATTATTGCCAAGAAAAGAAGCAATAAAAATCGTTCACCATCCTGAAGTACATGAACAGTTAAATCAAGCAAGAAGAAGATTTATTTATGAGGAATTTTTATTATTTCAATTAAAGATGCAAGCTTTAAGAAAAGTGCAGCGTGAAAATTCAAAAGGATTAAACCACATTTTTCCTCAAGAAAAATTAGATACTTTTATCAAATCTCTTCCTTTTTCTCTTACTCAAGCACAATTAAGGGTAATAAATGAGATTTTAGTTGATATGAAGTCGTCCTATCGAATGAATCGATTACTTCAAGGTGATGTTGGATCAGGAAAAACAGTAATAGCTGCCATTGCCTTTTATGCGGCAATATTATCTGGGTATCAAGGAGCACTAATGGTGCCAACGGAAATATTAGCTGAACAGCATGCGGAATCCTTGGTGAAGCTATTTGAACGTTTTGAAGTAAATGTTGAACTTTTAACTAGCTCAGTAAAAGGAAAACGTCGACGTGAATTACTAGAAAAATTGAAGAATAACGAAATTCAATTACTTATAGGTACTCATGCCCTTATTCAAGATGAAATCGAGTTTCATAAATTAGGTTTAGTAATAACCGATGAACAGCATCGATTCGGAGTAGAACAGAGGAGAATGCTCCGTGAAAAGGGAGAACACACTGATGTCTTGTTTATGACAGCTACGCCAATCCCTAGGACGCTAGCGATTACAGCATTTGGAGAAATGGATGTCTCAGTAATTGATGAGCTTCCTGCAGGTCGAAAAACAATTGAAACCTATTGGGTTAAACCAACGATGCTTGAGCGAATTTTAACATTTATAGAAAAGGAAGTTGCAAAGGGCCGTCAAGCATATGTTATCTGTCCGTTAATCGAAGAATCAGAAAAGCTTGATGTTCAAAATGCGATTGATGTTCATAGCATGCTGACACATTTTTATAAAGGTCGCTATCAAGTTGGTCTTATGCATGGTCGGTTGTCCTCAGAAGAAAAAGATGAGGTTATGCGAAGCTTTAGTCAAAATAATGTAAACATCTTAGTATCTACAACTGTAGTCGAAGTAGGGGTTAATGTTCCAAATGCAACAATTATGGTCATATATGATGCTGAGAGATTTGGCTTATCACAGCTTCATCAGCTACGAGGGCGTGTTGGACGTGGAAGTGAGCAATCTTATTGTATTTTATTATCTGACCCTAAATCAGAGGCTGGTAAAGAAAGAATGAAAATAATGACGGAAACAAATGACGGGTTTGTTTTATCGGAAAGAGATTTAGAACTAAGAGGTCCAGGAGATTTTTTTGGTAAAAAACAAAGTGGAATGCCAATTTTTAAAGTAGCAGATATGGTTCATGATTATCGTGCTTTAGAGGTTGCAAGGCAAGATGCGGTTCAATTAATCCAATCAAAGTCTTTTTGGGAAGAAAGTAAGTATGAAGAATTAAGAAAGTATTTAAGACAAAGTGGAGTTTTGGATGGAGAAAAGTTAGATTGATTTTAATCTAACGCTGTTTTCGAAATGATTGTTTCTTGCCATACCGTTATAAATAGTGTTTTATAAGAAAGTATTGAAATAGGAATTATCTAATTGCTAAAAGACTAGTTTTTAGATAGTTCCTATTTTTTATGAGTTTTGAATGTACATTAGGATTTTTATTATATCAAGTTTGTTCAATCGCAAAGTGTTAGAAATCTATCAAAAAAGTATTTCAATACGAATCTTTAAGCCACACGAATACGCGAATGCTAAAGAAAAAATCGGACAGATAAGTTGAACAAACATATTTTAAAATTGAAATATGTTGCATTCTAATTTCATTAACTATATACTACTATTAGTACCTAGTCTTAATAGTTCGGACGGTGTCATAAAAAATGAGAAAAAGTAAAAAAGAGAGACAGAATTTATTAAAAGAGACAATTTTAGAAACTCCTTTTATTACAGATGAAGAACTTGCGGAGAAATTTCAAGTAAGCATTCAAACAATTCGCTTAGACAGGTTAGAGCTTTCTATTCCAGAACTAAGAGAACGAATTAAAAATGTGGCAGAAAAGAAACTAGATGATGAAGTAAAATCATTACATATAGAAGAGGTAATTGGAGAAATTATTGATCTTCAATTAGATGAATCAGCAATTTCTATTTTGGAAATCAAAAAAGAGCATGTCTTTAGCAGAAATCAAATAGCTCGTGGACACCATATTTTTGCTCAAGCAAACTCATTAGCAGTAGCAGTTATAGATGACGATTTAGCATTGACAGCTAAAGCAAACATTCGATTTACTCGGCAGGTTAAGGAAAATGAGCGGGTCGTTGCCAAAGCAAAGGTTCTGAAAAAAGAGGTTGAAAAAGGCCGTACATTAGTTGAAGTGAACAGCTTTGTTGGAAGTGAACTAGTTTTTTCAGGTGAGTTTGATATGTATCGCTCAAATTTAATACAAGGTAGGGATTCTTAATGAAGTTAGCGATCGATGCTATGGGTGGAGATAATGCTCCTAATGCGATTGTCGAAGGTGTAATGAAAGCAGTTGGAGCATTTTCGGATTTAGAGGTTACGTTAGTTGGAAATGAAGAAAAAATTAAGCCGCTTCTAACTGATAGTACAAGAATTTCGATTCTCCATACAGAAGAGGTAATCGAAGGTACAGATGAGCCGGTAAGAGCAGTTAGAAGAAAAAAGAATGCTTCGATGGTATTAATGGCAAACGAGGTAAAAGAAGGGCGCGCTGACGGCTGTATTTCTGCTGGTAATACTGGTGCTCTAATGACCGCTGGATTATTGATTGTAGGTCGTATTGAAGGAATAGAACGCCCTGCTTTATCTCCTACATTACCAACGTTAGATGGGAAGGGATTTTTATTTTTGGATGTTGGGGCAAATGTTGATGCAAAACCTGAACATCTTCTTCAGTATGCAATTATGGGATCTGTTTATGCAGAAAGAGTTCGAGGGATCTCAAACCCGCGTATTGGTTTATTAAATGTTGGTACTGAGGATAAAAAAGGAAATGACTTAACAAAGCAAACATTCCAGCTTTTAAAAGAAACTCCGTCATTAAACTTCATTGGAAATGTTGAATCAAGAGATTTAATGGAATCTGTCGCTGATGTAGTCGTGACTGACGGGTTTACGGGAAATATTGCATTAAAAACGATTGAAGGTACAGCTTTATCAGTATTTACTATGTTAAAAACTGCGTTAACAAGCAATATGAAATCTAAAATCGCTGCAGGTATTTTAAAACCGCAATTAAAAATCATTAAACAGCAAATGGATTATTCCGAATATGGGGGAGCTGCATTATTTGGCTTAAAGGCTCCTGTCATAAAGGCACATGGTTCTTCTGATCCAAATGCTATTTACAATGCAATTAGACAGACAAGAGATATGATTTCCAATCAAGTAGCGGAAAAAATTTATGCGACTCTCGAACATAAATAATGTTTAGTAAATCTAGTAATAGGGGGATTTAAAGATGACAAAAACTGCATTTATATTTCCAGGACAAGGTTCGCAAGCAGTTGGAATGGGAAAAGACCTGTATGACAATGTCCAAGAATCAAGAGAAATCTTTCATAAAGCAGATGAACGATTAAACGAAAAACTAACTGAATTAATATTTGAAGGTCCACAAGATACGTTAACATTAACATATAATGCCCAACCTGCACTATTAACAACTAGCATTGCAATATTAGAGCATTTTTCTCGTGAAGGAATAAAGGCAGATTATGTTGCTGGTCATAGTCTTGGCGAATATACAGCATTAGTAGCCGCTGGAGTATTGCCATTTGAAGATGCAGTTTATGCCGTTAAGAAACGTGGAGAATTTATGGATGAAGCTGTTCCGGCTGGACAAGGTGCAATGGCTGCAATTTTAGGTATGCCAGCAGCAGACCTCAAAAAAATAACAGAAGAGGTTACAGAATCCGGATATTCCGTGCAGTTAGCAAATTTAAATTGCCCAGGTCAAATCGTTATTTCTGGTACGGCAATGGGTGTTGAGAAAGCTTCAGCTCTCGCAAAGGAAAAGGGGGCAAAACGAGCGATCCCACTTGATGTGAGCGGTCCTTTCCATTCGGAGCTAATGAAGCCTGCAGCAAACCAATTACAAGACGTTTTATATGAATTGAACTTTCAAGATGCGAAAATCCCTGTTGTCGCAAATGTAACGGCAGAATCGGTTTATCGTCAGGATGAAATAAAAGAATTGCTTGTTAAACAGTTATACTCTCCTGTAAGATGGGAAGAATCTGTAAGAGCGATGATCGATAACGGTGTAACGACATTTATTGAAATAGGACCTGGAAAGGTTTTGTCAGGGCTAGTAAAGAAAATAGACCGTTCTGTAAATGTGCTAGCAATATCAGATAGAGAAACAATGAATGCAACGTTAAGTAAGCTAAAGGGGGAATCCTAATGTTAGAGAACAAAGTAGCTCTAGTAACTGGTGCTTCGAGAGGCATTGGTAAAGCAATTGCCTTAGATCTTGCAAGAAATGGCGCAAATGTTGCTGTGAATTATGCTGGGAATGAGGCAAAAGCAAACGAAGTTGTTGATGAGATTAAAGCAAATGGTGGAAATGCTTTTGCAATTCGTGCCGACGTCTCCAACGCTGATGACGTAACTGACATGATTAAGCAGGTAATTAGTCATTATGGACAGCTTGATATTCTTGTAAATAACGCAGGAATTACTAGAGATAATTTAATCATGCGAATGAAGGATTCTGAATGGGATGACGTAATAAATACGAATTTGAAGGGGGTCTTCCTCTGCACAAAAGGAGTAACTCGTCAGATGATGAAACAACGCTCTGGTCGTATTATTAATATTACCTCTGTAGTAGGTGTGAGCGGTAACCCAGGTCAAGCAAACTATGTAGCAGCAAAAGCCGGAGTTATTGGATTAACGAAAACCTCTGCAAAAGAATTAGCATCTAGAAATATAACTGTTAACGCAGTTGCTCCAGGATTTATTACGACGGATATGACGGATGAACTAACGGATGATTTAAAAGCCGAAATGCTCAAGCAAATCCCATTGGCAAAATTAGGTGAACCAAGTGATATCGCGAACATCGTTACCTTCATTGCTTCTGAAAAAAGCAAGTATATTACTGGTCAAACGTTCCATGTCAATGGCGGCATGATTATGTAACCATAGATCGTTGATATACATAACGTTCAATGCATTTTTTTCAGATTTGCTTATAAAAATAAAAAATGCTAGGATGTAAACTAGTTTTTCTATGAAAGATCACTTATAATACTTGAGGGGAGGTGAAGGAAAATGGCAGATGTTTTAGAACGTGTAACAAAGATTATCGTTGACCGCTTAGGCGTTGATGAAGCAGAGGTAAAACTTGAGTCTTCATTCAAAGATGATCTTGGTGCAGATTCCCTAGATGTAGTTGAGCTTGTTATGGAACTTGAAGATGAGTTCGATATGGAGATTTCTGACGAAGATGCAGAAAAAATCGGTACAGTGGGTGACGCTGTTAACTACATAAATAGCAAACAATAAGAAAGTGTAAGAGACTGTTTAACCAAAGTCTATTCTTTAAAGGCGACGAATTGCATGATTATGTAAATAGTTGAATGGATTCTTGCCTGAAAAGGAAGTTGACTTTATCGGTTGTATAACAGTCTCTTCCCCTTTTTTGACCTTAGATAATATGAGAATATTGCAGTGGATATACTAATCCAGGATGATGATAAAATTATTGTCATCAATACCGAAGTTTCTATAAGCCTCTCCATAATTAAAGGTATGAACCTTTTATTATGAAGTGACTTATCGCGATTAGGTCCTTATGTTCATGTTGCAAGTAAAATGGAGGTACCTATGCCAAAACATATTAATTATAAAGAGAGAAGGAACTTTGCAAAAAAGGCAGAGGAATTTAAAAAATTCCAGGAACGGATTGGTCATCACTTTCAAAATGAGAAGCTTTTGTATCAAGCCTTTACACATTCCTCATATGTAAATGAGCATCGGAAAAAGCCTTATGAAGATAATGAAAGATTAGAGTTTTTGGGAGATGCAGTTTTAGAGCTGACAATTTCTCAATTTCTTTATAAAAAATACCCGATGATGAGTGAAGGGGAATTAACGAAACTACGTGCAGCAATCGTCTGCGAACCATCTTTAGTATCATTTGCAAATGCTCTTTCCTTTGGAACGCTTGTTTTATTAGGGAAAGGGGAGGAAATGACAGGCGGGCGTACACGTCCTGCTTTACTTGCAGATGTTTTTGAAGCGTTTATTGGTGCATTATTTTTAGACCAAGGCTTAGATGCAGTTATTCGCTTTTTAGACGATTTTGTTATTCCGAAAATTAATGAAGGTGCATTTTCACATGTTATGGACTTTAAAAGCCAGCTTCAAGAGCATGTACAACGAGATACAAAAGGTGTATTAGAATATAAAATTCTTCAAGAACGTGGGCCAGCACATAATCGTGAATTTATTTCAACTGTTTCGTTAGATGGAGTCGTTTATGGTACAGGGAGTGGAAGATCAAAGAAGGAAGCAGAGCAACATGCCGCTCAAGAAGCTCTTTCAAAACTTCAACAAATGAATAAATAGTACCGAGGGCATACCAGTGTTCAGATCATATTATCCATACCTATCATTCGTTATTAGGTAAATATGACCCGTTCATAAGGTTGCCCTTTTTTAATCAAAAATGACTGTTCGCTCTAAAATAATTCATGTCCTTAATATTTGTTAAAAAGAAGTCACCTTTAGTCGACATATTATGATAAAATATGAAAAGATTTGTCGTGTACGAGATTTAAGTACAGAAGAAAATATGTAAGGAGGATCACAATGTTCCTCAAACGATTGGATATTGTAGGATTCAAGTCCTTTGCTGAACGAGTAACCGTTGATTTTGTAAAAGGGGTTACAGCAGTAGTTGGACCAAATGGCAGTGGAAAGAGTAATATAACAGATGGAATTAGATGGGTACTAGGTGAGCAATCAGCAAAATCACTTCGTGGCTCTAAAATGGAAGATATCATTTTTGCTGGTAGTGATACGAGAAAAGGTCTAAATGTTGCCGAGGTTACCCTTACATTAGATAACGAGGATCATTTTCTACCGATCGATTTTCAGGAAGTAAGTGTTACAAGAAGAGTATATCGTTCGGGAGAAAGTGAATTTTTTATTAATAAGCAAAGTTGTCGCTTAAAGGATATCGTCGATTTATTTATGGATTCAGGCTTAGGGAAAGAAGCTTTCTCGATTATAAGTCAAGGGAAGGTTGAGGAAATCCTTAGCAGTAAATCTGAAGAACGTCGAAGTATTTTTGAAGAAGCAGCTGGAGTATTGAAATATAAATCAAGAAAGAAAAAGGCTGAATATAAATTAGCTGAAACACAGGAAAATTTAAATAGAGTACAAGACATTTTACATGAATTGGAAAGCCAAGTTGAACCGTTAAAAATTCAGGCATCCATTGCAAAAGACTATCTTCAACAAAAAGAAGAGCTGGAAAAAATCGAGGTAGCACTTACTGTTTTTGAAATAGAAGAGCTCCACGCGAAATATGAAGCACTTGCAAAATCTGTTGAAGAAGGAAAAGATCAAGAGCTAGAGCTTACAGCAACGATCCAAAAAAGAGAAGCTGAAGTCGAAAAGATGCGTGACCATATTACAGCATTAGATGATTCGATTGATGAGTTGCAACAGGTTCTTTTGCTGGCAAGTGAAGAATTAGAAAAATTAGAAGGCAGAAAAGAAGTCTTAAAAGAAAGAAAGAAAAATGCGCATCAAAATAAAGAACAATTAACGAAAACAATTGAAGAACTAAAGGAACGAATTGAGCAATTAACGGCCGAAAAGGAAGAGCAGGAGTCACAATACACCACGTATAAGTCTGAGCTCCAACAAATCAAACACGACCTACAGGAAAAACAGAAGCTCATGACTTCCTTTAATCAAAATATTGAAGAACTAATTGAAGATTTAAAAAGCGAATATTTTGAATTGCTAAATGAACAAGCAACAGCTCGAAATGAGCTGCAATATATCGAAGACCAGTTAAGTCAGCAGGAAACAAAAAATGCTAGATTATTAGATTCAAATATGCGCTATGTTACGGAACGCCAAGAAATCATTGAAAAGCGCACAAAAATAGAAGCAAAATACGCACAAATTGAAGCACAATTAGCTGAGCAAATTAAAAGCTTCCGTGATACACAAAATAAACTCGAAAACTTGAAAAACTCTTATCAAAAGAAAGAATCAACTTTATATCAAGCATATCAAATCCTTCAGCAAACTCGTTCAAGAAAAGAAGTTTTAGAATCGATGCAAGAAGATTATGCAGGATTCTTTCAAGGAGTTAAAGAAATATTAAAGGCAAAGGACAAGCTTGAAGGTATTCACGGTGCAGTAGCTGAATTAATTTCAACAGAAAAACAATATGAGATAGCGATAGAAATTGCCCTGAGCAGTTCCCTTCAGCATCTTGTTGTAGAAGATGAATCATCAGCACGTAAAGCGATTCAATTTTTAAAGCAGCATTCATATGGACGTGCGACATTCTTACCGCTTTCAGTTATTAAGGAGCGTTCGATTAGCGCTCATGACTTAAAGGTAATTGAGACTCATCCAGCCTTTGTTGGGATCGCAACGAATCTTGTAACCTATCAACAACAGTTTAAATCAATCATCCGAAATTTATTAGGGACAGTCATTGTGACATCAGATTTAAAGGGTGCGAATGAGATAGCAAAGCTTATGAACTATCGTTATCGACTTGTCACTCTACAAGGTGATGTCGTAAATCCAGGCGGTTCGATGACTGGTGGTGCTGTAAAGCAAAAAAATAATTCCCTTTTAAGCCGTGGTCGCGAATTGGAAGTAATTAATGAAAAGCTAACAGATATGGAAGAAAAAACGGCCAAGCTTGAGGAAGATGTAAAAGCAGCAAAAGCAATGATCCAAGAGTATGAAATAAATTTAGAAAATTTACGTACTGCCGGTGAACAATTGCGAATTGAAGAGCAAAAGGTTCGTAGTGAAATGCGAGAAGTCGAGCTAAATGAAAAAAATATTAATGACCATCTTAAGCTTTATGATGCGGAAAGAGAAACCTTTGAATCTGAAAAAGAAAAGTTTTCTGCAAGAAAAAATGAATTAAATAAAAATCTCTTAGATATTTCTGCAAAGCTTGAAAAGCTGGATAAAGAGATCGAAGAAATGTCTGCGAAAAAGGCAACAGAGCTAAGCTCAAAAGAGGAATTGCAAAATGAAGTAACTGAGTTAAAGGTGATTCTTGCGAGCAAGCAGCAGGTTTATGAAAACCAGAAGGAAAAGGTTGAACGGATCAATCAGGACCTTGAGCAAACAAGACAAAAATTCAAGGAAGCTGAGGAAGATTTCTCATTATTATCATCAGAAATGAATTCAAGCTCTTCAGGGGAAGAAAGGCTTGAAGAAGCAGCAAAGAAAAAGCTGCAGGACAAAACAAATACGCTCGAATTAATTTCCTCAAGACGTGAGGAAAGACTACAGCTTCAAGCTAAATTAGAGGATGAAGAGCGAGAATTAAAGGAATTAAAGCGACAAGAAAAGCAATTCCAAGAAACATTAAAGGATGAAGAGGTAAAATTAAACCGTCTCGACGTTGAGTTAGATAATCGCCTTAATCACCTTCGCGAGGAGTACATGTTAACCTTTGAAGGTGCAAAAGAACAGTATACATTAGAAATTGACCCTCAAGAGGCTAGAAAACGAGTGAAACTAATCAAACTTGCAATTGAAGAGCTAGGCACGGTAAACTTAGGGGCAATTGATGAATATGAACGAGTATCTGAACGATATACGTTCTTAAATGAACAACGAGATGATTTAACAGAAGCGAAGGATACATTATATCAGGTTATTGATGAAATGGATGACGAAATGAAAAAGAGATTTGAACAAACCTTTAATGAAATTCGTTCCCATTTTGAGCCTGTTTTCCAAGCACTTTTTGGCGGTGGACGTGCTGAATTAAAATTAACAGACCCAAATGACTTGTTAAACACTGGTGTCGATATTGTTGCACAGCCACCTGGGAAAAAGCTCCAAAATCTTGGACTGCTTTCTGGAGGAGAGCGTGCTTTAACTGCAATTGCGTTATTATTTGCCATCATTAAGGTTAGACCTGTTCCATTTTGTGTTCTTGATGAGGTAGAGGCTGCCCTTGATGAAGCAAATGTATTTCGCTTTGCACAATATTTGAAAAAATTTAGTCATGAAACTCAATTTATTGTGATTACACACCGAAAAGGTACAATGGAAGAGGCTGATGTTCTCTACGGTGTCACAATGCAGGAATCTGGTGTATCGAAGCTAGTGTCTGTTAGATTAGAGGAAACAAATGAACTAATACAATCGAGCTGAAAGGACGAACATGTATGAGTTTTTTTAAAAAGCTTAAAGAAAAAATTACCCAACAAAAGGATAGTGTGACAGAAAAATTTAAAGAAGGTTTAACGAAAACAAGGGATTCATTTGCTGGAAAAATGAATGATCTTGTTGCGAAGTATCGTAAAGTCGATGAGGATTTCTTTGAAGAACTTGAGGAGCTTTTGATCACTGCAGATGTTGGCGTATCAACAGTAATGGATTTAATTGATGAATTAAAAATGGAAGTGAAACGTCGTAATATTCAAGACACGAAAGAGGTTCAAGCAGTTATTTCCGAAAAGCTAGTTGAGATTTATCAAGGTGACCATGATGAAAAAAGCAATGAGCTAAATTTACAGAATGGACAGCTGAATGTTGTGTTATTTGTAGGTGTAAATGGTGTTGGAAAAACGACAACGATTGGTAAATTAGCACATAAGCTTAAAAGTGAAGGGAAGTCTGTTCTTTTAGCTGCTGGAGATACGTTTAGAGCAGGAGCAATTGAGCAATTAGAGGTGTGGGGCGAACGGGTAGGTGTTGATGTTATTAAACAATCTGAAGGCTCTGACCCTGCAGCTGTTATGTATGATGCCGTACAAGCAGCTAAAGCACGTAAAGTAGATGTCCTATTGTGTGATACAGCTGGAAGACTACAAAATAAAGTCAATCTTATGAAAGAGCTTGAAAAGGTGAAACGTGTCATCGAAAAGGAAATACCAGGTGCACCACATGAGGTATTGCTTGTTTTAGATGCAACAACTGGGCAAAATGCAATGACACAAGCGAAGCAATTTTCACAAGCAACAAATGTAACAGGAATTGTCTTGACAAAACTTGATGGAACCGCAAAAGGTGGAATCGTTTTAGCGATTAAAGGAGAGCTTGATATTCCTGTGAAATTAGTCGGTCTTGGAGAAAAAATGGACGACCTGCAAGAATTTAATACAGAACAGTATGTATATGGTCTTTTCTCTGGAATTATTGAAGAGGCAGAGGAATAACAGATACACATATGTGACGATTAAAAAGAGTTACCTACGATAGGTAGCTCTTTTTTGGTTTCGGTGATGAAGTGAAAAAGAACGCGAATGTTGTAATAAAATCAAACAGAAGTATCGGATTACCGTTTTGAGGATTTTTTTCAGTGGCTTTGAATCTTTTATTTTAAATAGACGCTACTTTTTCTTTCATTTTCTATATATAACATATGAGAAAATATTTTTTATGAAGAAAGGGAAGTGTTTAAAAATGGCAAAATATCGAATGGTACGTACGAACTTTTGGACTAACCCGATTGTAGAAGAAGAAATGATTCCAGAGGAAAAATATTTCTATCTTTACCTTCTTACTAATCCAAGTACAACACAAATTGGCATTTATTGTATAACGATCAAGCAAATTGCATTTTCATTAGGATTTCCGATTGATAGTGTCAAACTGTTAATGGACCGGTTCATTTATCATTATAAGCTAATCCGCTATAATCCGGAGACAAGGGAGCTCGCAATAAAAAATTGGGGGAAAGAGAATCACATGAAAGGCGGGAAGCCTGTAATGGATTGTATAACGAAGGAATTAAAAGATGTTAAAGATATTTCACTTATTCAATATGTTGCCGAATCGATCGATAAACAGGAAATTCGTAATCTCTATGACTCCTATTGTAAATCTGTGAAATCAAGCTGCGAGGAAGGTAATGACCAAAATGAGCACCATGCATGTTTAGAACCTGAACGTCATGATTATACTAAAGCTTCTTTGCACCATTTTACGATACGTGGGCAAAAACAAAAAGAAAAACAAAAAGAAAATAAAAAAGAAAAACAACAACAACAACAAAAGGATTTTACCCCTCATGGAGAGGAGGAGCCGAATCGAGTGGATCAATCAAAAATAGTGAATCAAGTAAAACTTCAAAAATCAAAAGATGTAAAAGACATTGTTGAGTTTTGGGACAACAATGGATTCGGAGTTTCAAATATTCATGCAAAAGAGCAGTTGTTGTTGTGGTTAGATGACCAAAGCTTTCCACAGCCTAAAGATGTGATTTTAAAAGCTTTAGAGATATCTTGTGCGAATAACAAACGGAGGCTGAACTATGTCGTTGGCATTCTTAAAAATTGGAAAAATAGCTCATTACTGACTGTTGAAGAAATTGAAGCAGAAGAGCAAAATGGGTGGTATGAACGAACAAGGCAACTACCGGAAGCAATTCCCGCTGGAAGAGCTGTTCCAAGTGGCTTTACCCTTGATATTACAGCAGGTGAAGAGGGAGACTAAAAAGCTACTTTTAGAAGCTTCATGTAGGATATCTACGTGCATAAGATTACAATGGTTCAACCTGATTAGTTAGAAAGTACCCTGCATAAAATCGTGTAGACAAAGGTCTAATATCGTTTTTTCTGGGTGTTATCATATGTACAACACTAAAAAAGAATCACCTGAGATTTGAAAAGAATGAGCAAAAAACGTTTTCCTGTAAGTCTTACTTGTTTATACTTGACAACATAATATTCGGATTGTAGACTATAAAGATGTAAAGGTAATTCACTTAACAAAGGAGTGATACGGCATGATGCTTGAAAAAACGACTAGGCTTAATTACTTATTTGATTTTTATCAATCACTATTAACGCCTAAGCAAAAAAGCTATATGTCGTTATATTACTTGGATGATTACTCCCTAGGTGAAATTGCGGAAGAATATAATGTGAGTAGACAAGCCGTTTACGATAACATTAAGCGAACTGAAGCAATGCTGGAGCAATATGAAGAAAAGCTATTATTATTTCAAAAATTTCTAAAGCGACAAGAGCTAATGAGTAAATTACGAGAGCATACTGCAGGCACCAAAAACAGTATGGAAGTTGATGCATTGCTTAGCGAACTTGAGAAATTAGATTAGGAGGCGGCATTATGGCATTTGAAGGATTAGCCGACCGACTGCAAAATACGATGGCGAAAATTCGCGGTAAAGGAAAAGTTTCCGAAGCGGATGTAAAAGAAATGATGAGAGAGGTTCGTCTTGCCCTGCTAGAGGCTGATGTTAACTTCAAAGTTGTAAAAGACTTCATTAAACGTGTAAGTGAACGCGCTGTTGGTCAAGAGGTTATGAAAAGCTTAACACCTGGTCAACAAGTCATTAAGGTTGTTAAAGAAGAACTTACCGAGTTAATGGGGGGAGAGCAAAGCAAAATTGCTGTGTCAACTCGTCCTCCTACAGTCATTATGATGGTTGGTTTACAAGGTGCTGGTAAAACAACTACCTCTGGAAAACTAGCTAACCTATTACGAAAAAAGTACAATCGTAAGCCGTTGTTAGTTGCTGCAGACATTTATCGTCCTGCTGCGATTAAACAATTGCAAACGTTAGGAAAACAGTTAGATATGCCTGTTTTTTCGTTAGGTGATGAAGTTAGTCCAGTAGAAATAGCGACAAAGGCCCTTGAACATGCGAAGGAAGAGCACCTTGATTATGTCATTATCGATACTGCGGGTAGACTTCATATCGATGAAACATTAATGGAGGAACTTGAGCAGGTCAAAGCGATCGCAAAACCGGATGAAATATTCCTTGTTGTCGATGCTATGACTGGTCAAGATGCAGTAAACGTCGCAAAAAGCTTCAATGAACAACTAGGCTTAACAGGTGTTGTGTTAACAAAACTTGATGGTGATACTCGAGGTGGGGCGGCATTATCAATCCGCTCTGTGACAGAGACACCTATTAAATTTGTCGGTCTTGGAGAAAAGCTTGATGCCTTAGAAGCTTTTCATCCAGAACGGATGGCTTCGAGAATTCTCGGCATGGGCGATGTTCTGACGTTAATTGAAAAGGCCCAGTCAAATGTTGATGCTGAAAAAGCGAAAGAGCTTGAGCAAAAAATGCGAACAGCTTCTTTTACCTTTGACGATTTTCTTGAACAATTAGGCCAGGTTCGCAATATGGGACCATTGGAAGACTTATTAGGCATGCTTCCCGGAGCGAACAAAATGAAAGGTCTTAAAAATGTTCAAGTCGATGAAAAGCAAATAAGTCATGTTGAAGCTATCATTCGCTCAATGACAAAGGCTGAAAAGCAAAATCCTGAAATCATGAATGCTTCAAGAAAAAAGAGAATTGCGAAAGGAAGCGGAACTTCTGTACAAGAAATTAACCGTCTTTTAAAGCAATTTGAAGACATGAAAAAAATGATGAAGCAAATGACGAACATGACAAAAGGAAAGAAAAAAGGCTTTAAATTTCCGTTTATGTAAAAAGAAAAACGGAAGCGATTTAAACAAAAAATGGTTGTAAAACTATTATTTAAAAGGAATTTTCTTCTGACAAGAAAAAAACCTTTACATCTAATCATTTATTTGATAATATACTATCTTGTTGAAACATTTTCGGAGGTGCTTTATAAAATGGCAGTTAAAATTCGTTTGAAACGTATGGGAGCAAAAAAATCTCCTTTTTATCGTATTGTAGTAGCAGATTCTCGTTCACCACGTGATGGACGTTTTATCGAGGTTGTTGGAACATACAATCCTGTTGCACAACCAGCAGAAGTTAAAATCAATGAAGAATTAGCATTAAAATGGATGCAAAATGGTGCTAAACCTTCTGATACAGTTCGTAACTTGTTTTCAAAAGAAGGCATTATGGAGAAATTCCATAACGCAAAATTAAGCAAGTAATGACTGTTCAAGAGATGAAAGAGTTAATCGAAGCAATTGTTAAGCCACTTGTTGATTCTCCTGATGAGATTGAAATAACTGAAATCGAATCAGATAATCAAATTACTTATCGCCTATATATTGATAAGCAAGATATAGGCAAAGTAATTGGTAAACAAGGCCGTATAGCAAAAGCAATTCGAACTGTTGTTTATGCAGCAGGATCTAATTCATCTAAAAGAATTCAACTTGAAATCAATGACAAAAAAGGGTGAGGATGGTCCTCCCCCTTTTTTGTATTTATCCTGTATATCTAACATGTAATCTGAAATTTTTATTAATTCATCTGATAGAACTGATAAATACCTCTACTGATAGCACTTAGTTTTACGTGTATTTATTTTCATTCTTAATATATTTATATTGAAAAAGTTCTTATAAGTATGAAGCTCTTATAGGGGAGGAACACTAATGAATATACTCCGCCAAGTCAATGTAAAACAGGTTATTACTGAGACAAGTAAGCAAATGTTAATCACACAATTCTCAAATAAAAAGATCTTTTTAGAGCAAGAATGTGATCGATTATACTTTGAATATAAAAAGGTTGAAAAAACGAACAAACAGCTTGCTTTACAATATTTAAAGGAAATTGATAAAAGACGTGAGAAAATAAAGTTAGTAGAGTTTCAGCTGCAGCAAGTACATACTTTACCGCTCGGTAGCGAATTGAAGGAAAAGGAAGTAGAGGCAATTTTTGAAGTGAACGTTGGAGATAATTGGGATGAATTAATGAAAGAAAAAACGATTGTCATAAAAGATGGGATAGTAGAACAAATACGTCTGAGGTGAAAAATAGATGAGCGAAAAATGGTTTAATGTTGGAAAAATCGTAAATACCCATGGGATTAGAGGGGAAGTTCGTGTTATTTCTAAGACAGATTTTGCGGATGAAAGATATCAACCTGGTAATACATTATATATTTTCAAAGAAGGCTCACAAGAACCAATAAAGGTTGTAGTTGAAAGTCACCGAGTTCATAAAAACTTTGACTTGCTAACCTTTGAGGGAATGCACTCGATTCAAGATGTCGAACAATTTAAAGGCTCATTATTAAAGGTTGATGAAAATCAGTTATCGGAATTAGATGAAGGAGAATATTATTTCCACGAAATCATTGGTTGTAAAGTGTATAACGACAATGGTGAAGAAATTGGAACTATTCGCGAGATCCTTGCTACTGGAGCGAATGACGTTTGGGTAGTAAAGAGAAAAGTGGGTAAGGATTTGCTAATCCCTTATATCGATGAAATTGTCAAAGAGATTGATATAGAAGAGAAAAAAATAATTATAACGCCAATGGAAGGGTTATTGGACTAATGAAAATAGATTTTTTAACACTTTTTCCAGAAATGTTTCATGGTGTATTAAATGAATCCATTTTAAAGAAGGCGCAAGAAAAAGAAGCTGTCTCTTTTCGAGTTATTAATTTCCGGGAGTATTCTGAGCATAAACACCATACAGTTGATGATTACCCATATGGTGGTGGCGCTGGGATGGTACTTAAGCCTCAACCTATCTTTGATGCAGTAGAGGAAATTAAGAAGCAATCAGCATCTAACCCGAAAATCATTCTCGTTTGCCCTCAAGGTGAGAGATATACGCAACGAAAAGCAGAGCAATTAGCGAAGGAAGATCATTTGCTTTTTATTTGTGGTCATTATGAAGGATATGATGAAAGAATTCGGGAGCATCTAGTAACGGATGAAATTTCTATCGGTGACTTTGTTTTAACAGGTGGAGAACTTGCTTCAATGGTCATTGCGGATAGTGTCGTTCGATTATTGCCTGGTGTTCTAGGGAATGTCGATTCTCCGGTTTTAGATTCTTATAGTTCTGGATTGCTAGAGCATCCACATTATACAAGACCTGCTGATTTTCGTGGGATGAAGGTGCCGGATGTGCTCTTATCTGGAAATCATAAGCGTATTGAGGAATGGAGAGAGCTTGAGTCGCTTAGGAGGACCTATACAAGAAGACCTGATTTATTAGAAACATATCCATTAACCGAAAGACAAAAGTCAATTATTAATCAGTGGAAAAATGAGAACTAGCTATTGTTTTCATTTTGCCTATATGGTATTATAAATCTTGTGACTTGCTAACATACCTTGTTTAGCAGTCTGTAAAACGATGTTCCGCTGCAATTAATAGATATTGGAATGAGCATCTGTTGGAAGGAGTTGAAAACGATGCAAAAACTAATTGAAGAAATCACAAAAGAACAATTAAAAACTGATTTACCTTCTTTCCGTCCTGGTGATACAGTACGTGTACACGTTAAAGTTGTTGAGGGTACTCGTGAGCGTATTCAGGTATTCGAAGGTGTTGTGATTAAGCGTCGTGGTGGTGGAATTAGCGAAACTTTCACAGTCCGTAAGATTTCTTATGGTGTTGGTGTTGAGCGTACATTCCCTGTACACACACCAAAAATCGCGAAATTAGAAGTAATGCGTCGCGGTAAAGTTCGCCGTGCGAAACTTTATTACCTACGTAAATTACGTGGTAAAGCTGCACGTATTAAAGAAATTCGATAAGATTGCTTAGTGTATACTAAGTCTCATATATGGGTCAGTAGCAAGCTGCTGTCCGTATAATGAAAAGGAGCTTGTTTTCTAACAAGCTCCTTTTTCATCTCATAATCCTCGTCATTCATATATCAATAAAATATACTTATTAAGACTAATGGTGTAATTAAGAAAAGGAAGATTGCAGCGTCAGTGAATAGGGAATAGTAAACGTAAATATGGTTGTATTTTCATGATTAGAGTGGGTGGTTAAATGACAAAAAAGAAAAATGAACTCCTTGAATGGCTAAAAGCATTACTTATTGCTATTGCTTTCGCTGCCGTCATAAGGTACTTCTTTTTTGCGCCGATTGTTGTAGACGGAATCTCTATGATGCCAACTTTACATACACAGGATAGAATGATCGTTAATAAATTTTCATATAAGATTGGTGAACCGAAGCGGTTTGACATTGTTGTTTTTCATGCAACAGTCGATAAAGATTATATTAAAAGAGTCATTGGTTTACCGGGAGATAGGGTTGAATACATAGATGATACGTTATATATCAATGGTGAAAAATATGAGGAGCCATATCTCGACAAGTACAAGGAGCAATTGGTTGATGGTCCTTTAACAGAACCGTTTAATTTAGAAAGCATCATCGGTCAATCGACTGTTCCAGAAGGCCACATTTTCGTCATGGGGGACAATCGTAGACAGAGTAAAGATAGCCGCCATATTGGTGTTGTTCCTATAAGTGAAGTTATGGGGAAAGCGAGTCTCGTTTACTGGCCGATTTCAAATTTCCGATTTGAATAAGAGAAAGAAGGTGTAAAAAAATGACAATCCAATGGTTTCCCGGACATATGGCTAAGGCAAGAAGACAGGTTACCGAAAAGATAAAATTAATTGATATCGTTTTTGAACTTGTCGATGCAAGAATACCGATGTCTTCAAGAAATCCAATGATTGATGAAATTATTTCATCAAAGCCACGGATCGTTTTATTGAATAAAGCAGATAAAGCAGATGCAGCCATTACAAAGCAATGGCTAGAGTACTTCAATGATAAGGAAATTCCTGCGATTGCAATTGATGCACAAACAGGAACAGGACTAAAACAAATTACAACACTTTCAAAAGAACTGTTAAAAGCTAAATTCGATAAGATGGCTGAAAAAGGAATAAAGCCTCGTGCAATACGTGCCCTCATTATCGGTATTCCGAATGTTGGAAAATCCACATTAATAAATAGACTTGCTAAGAAAAATATAACGAAAACTGGAGACAGACCTGGAGTAACGACAGCCCAACAATGGGTCAAGGTCGGAAAAGAGCTTGAATTATTAGATACTCCTGGTATACTATGGCCGAAATTTGAAGATCAACTTGTAGGTTTTAAACTTGCAACTACTGGGGCGATTAAGGATACAATTTTAAATCTTCAGGAAATAACGGTGTTTGCTCTAAACTTTTTGAAGGACCATTATCCAAACAGATTAAAGGAAAGGTATTCAATCGACGAGATACCGGACGATATTGTCGATCTGTTTGATGAAATAGGGAAAAAGCGCGGGTGTGTTATTTCAGGTGGTCAAATCGATTATGATAAAACATCTGAATTGGTTCTTAGAGAAATTCGAACTGATAAATTAGGAAGACTATCATTTGAAATCCCGGAAAATTTCCAAGAAGAGTAGAAATTATGTAGGCTAAGGCTCGCGAGCGTAAATACTGGCGAGCCTTATTTATGTGAACTTTTTAGTAAAAGGCTATGTTAAAGGGCTAATGTTTTCGTTTTATTCACTTTGTTCATTCTAGCGGATATATGAGACTTCTACATAAAGATGTGTGTTAATAGGTGAGCCCACAGGAGCTTAAGCTGTAGAGGCCCTACAAACTGCTCACGGAAATCAACAGACAGGTGTAAGAGAGCATAGTAAAAAGAAGAATTACCTTTATATATGGCAAAAGCTGCCGATAATACATATAGAGAGGGAAACATGAAGGTGTGAAATAATGCAATTAACGACAAAGGAAATCCAGAACAGGTTAGCAAACACAACAACTATTGACGATCCGTTTTTAGAGGAATGTAAGGCTGATTCCAGAAAAGGGGTCCAACAACTTGTCCAAAAATGGTTAAAAAACTATGAACAGGAAAAACGTTTACAGAATCAGTTTTATCAAATGCAAAAATATGAACGGACTGCTTGGGAAAAGGGCTATCATTTTATTGCGGGAATTGATGAAGTTGGGAGAGGACCGTTGGCAGGCCCAGTAGTTGCAGCAGCAGTCATTTTAAATAAGGATTGCTATTTACCGGGATTGACAGATTCCAAAAAGCTTACAAAAGCAGCAAGGGAAAAATACTTTGATTTAATCAAGGAAAATGCTGCAGCAATTGGGATCGGTATTGTTTCAGCGAAGATAATTGATGAAATAAATATTTATGAAGCTACAAAACTAGCAATGAAACAAGCGATTGATCATTTGGACATTGCTCCTGACTATTTATTAATAGATGCAATGATACTAGATGTACCTATTGAGCAAGAATCGATTATCAAAGGAGACGCAGCAAGTATTTCAATTGCGGCTAGTTCGGTTATCGCAAAAGTAACTAGAGATAAAATGATGATGGAGCTAGCAGAGGAATATCATCAATATGGCTTTGATAAACATATGGGATATGGGACACAAACACATCTTGAGGCATTAAAACTCCACGGTGTAACGGATCATCATCGAAAAAGCTTTGCCCCAATAAAAGAGTTGGTAAAATCAAACGTAAATTAAATTTGAGAGGGATAGGGACATGGAGCAAACAACTGGATTATCGAATCTAATAAGACAGACTTTTTCTAATTTAACAAAATCCCAACCTCAACTGACATTAAAGGAAAATCAGGTGGTATTAGGTCAAGTGCAAAAGCTATTCCCTGAGCAAAAAGTACTTATTCAGATCGGCCAAGCAACACTTGTTGCTCAACTAGAAACAGCGATCAAAGGTAATGAAAGCTATTGGTTTACTGTAAAGGGCTCCGAACATACAGGGCTCAAGTTAAAGGTTATGAAACAAGTAGAAGGTTCACTTACTAATAAAATCGATACTGCGAAAGATTTACTGGAAGTATTTCAGTTGAAAAATACAAAGCAAAATCTAGCATTAACTAGGGAAATTTTGAAAGAAAATATCCCTATTACAAAGGAACAGTTAGTAGCAGTAACAGATGTATTAAAAAATACACCTAATACTATGTCATCCCAAGCGATTCATGCGATTGTTTTTGCCTTGAAGCAGAATTACCTAATATCAAACGAAATCATAAAATCATTAATTAGTATTCAAACTAGTACACCGTTAGTACAGCAAATTGATAAAGTGCTTCAATTAATACAAGCAGAAAATAATCAGTCAGGTGCAGTAAAACAGTTAAATAATGTATTGTCAAATCTAACTGAAAATCAAACAGATCATTTTGACATAAAGCTTCTAGAGTTAATGAAGAATCCCGAACAATTAAAGGAGCATACACTTTCAAGCAAAGAGCTTCTGAATCTAAAAGAGCTGCACGTAAAATTATCGATGAGTAACGATGAGCAAATAAAAAGCATGCTCAAACAAGCTTTACAGCAAAACGAATATGGAATTGAAAAACCGCAAATAGAGCAGACGAGTTCATCACCTATTAAAGAAAATCAAAAGTTAACGATGAGTAACCTTGAGCAAATAAAAACTTTACTCAATCAGTTGGTTCAACAAAACGAACAGCCATTAAATAAAACGGGGTTAAATCAGCCTAGTAGTGCAATCCAGTTTAAGGAAAATCAACAAATGTTAAGCCAGGATGAAATCATGCTTATTCGTAAATTAGCAGCTAATGTCCCCCTTTTGTCTGCGAAGGAAAATGTCTTGGATTTATTAAAAACATTAGATAACAAAATCGGATTACAAGATGAAGTGAAATTATGGGATCAGTTAATGAAAGGAAAAGAGCTAGAAGATTTATTATCACTTAAAAACAGTCTAATAGCTGCTAGGAATGAAGTTGCTTCAACGTTAGCACGAGAAGAGATAGACCAATTGATTCAAAGGTTTAATGGGCAAACGTTAATTCAGCAAGATAATGGACCGACTCAACATTTTATTAACCAATACCCTCTTTTTTTACCTCACCATCAAACGGACTTGACAATTCAATGGGATGGAAAAAAACGAGAGGATGGTACTATAGACCCTGCATTTTGCCGCATCATATTTTTCTTAAGTTTGCCAAGGTTAAAAGATGTCATGATTGATGTGCAAATACAAAATAGAGTGATGAATATCTCAATCCTCAATAATAATGCAGCATTGGCAGCATTAGTTGCTAGTAAAAGTGAAGAATTAAAACAAACGTTAGAAATGATGAATTACCGAATTTCATCAATTGCAGTTAAACCTTTTGAAAAAGAAAATAAGGTCAATATTGCTAACCAAGTACAAACTATAAAATCCTCACCATTCTATCAAGGAGTTGATCTAAAAATATGATGAGCAGTGAAGGGGGGAAGCCTAAAAAAGCAATCGCGTTAAAATATGAACCTACTAAAGAGGAAGCACCAAGAGTTATTGCAAAAGGGAAAGGGCATTTTGCAGAAGAGATTCTTGAGGCGGCTAAAAAGAATAACGTTCATATACAAGAGGATCCGGCTCTTATAGAGCTTCTTTCAACTTTAGAAATTCATCAACAAATTCCTGAAGAATTGTATGAAGCAGTAGCAGAAATATTTGCCTTCATCTATAAATTAGACAAAAGTCTGTAGGGGGATTTTGCTTCCCCTTATATCTCCAAATGCTCCAAACTTTTCTCTTTATTCCTCAATATAATAACTCTTCAAAAATACCTTTTTCGAAAAAATAAAATTAATATTTATTAAAGGATTTTACTATTTTAAATTGAACGCTAGACAAGGCATAAAAGATTAATATAAAATGAAAGCGCAGTATATTTTTTATTCTTGCAAATTGTTAGGAGGATGGCAAATGAATATCCATGAGTACCAAGGGAAAGAACTCCTACGTAAATACGGAGTTTCTGTACCAAATGGACGAGTGGCTTTTTCTGTAGATGAAGCAGTTGAAGCTGCAAAAGAACTTGGAACAGAAGTAGTGGTAGTGAAGGCTCAGATCCATGCAGGTGGACGCGGAAAAGCTGGTGGGGTAAAAGTTGCTAAAAACCTTGATGAAGTTCGTACATATGCTGAAGAAATTCTCGGTAAAACTTTAGTGACACACCAAACAGGTCCTGAAGGGAAAGAAGTTAAACGCTTACTTATCGAAGAGGGCTGTGACATTAAAAAAGAATATTACGTTGGGCTTGTCTTAGACCGTGCTACATCACGTGTTGTTCTTATGGCTTCTGAAGAAGGTGGAACAGAAATTGAGGAAGTAGCCGAAAAGACACCAGAAAAAATCTTTAAAGAAGTTATTGATCCAGCTGTTGGTCTACAAGGCTATCAAGCTAGAAGAATTGCATTTAATATTAATATTCCGAAAGAATTAGTTGGAAAAGCAGCTAAGTTTATGATGGGCTTATACCAGGTATTTGTAGAAAAGGATTGTTCGATCGCAGAAATCAATCCTTTAGTAGTTACTGGTGATGGCAATGTAATGGCACTTGATGCAAAATTAAATTTTGATTCAAATGCATTATATCGAAATAAAGATATTGTTGAATACCGTGACTTAGAAGAAGAGGATCCAAAGGAAATTGAAGCATCGAAATATGATTTAAGCTATATATCATTAGATGGCAATATCGGCTGTATGGTAAATGGAGCAGGTCTTGCGATGTCTACTATGGATATTATTAAGTATTATGGCGGCGAACCTGCAAACTTCCTTGATGTTGGGGGCGGTGCAACGGCAGAAAAGGTAACTGAAGCATTCAAAATTATCCTTTCTGACAATAACGTAAAAGGGATTTTCGTTAACATCTTTGGTGGCATTATGAAATGTGATGTTATTGCAGAAGGTGTTGTTGAGGCTACAAAACAGGTTGGTCTGGAAATTCCACTTGTTGTACGTCTTGAAGGAACAAACGTTGAATTAGGTAAGAAAATTTTAAATGAATCTGGTTTAAATATTACTTCTGCAGAGTCAATGGCTGACGGTGCACAAAAAATCGTTTCATTAGTAGGGTAAGAAAGGCAGGGGACAAACATGAGTGTATTTATTAATAAAGATACAAAAGTAATCGTACAAGGGATCACTGGTTCAACAGCACTTTTTCATACGAAACAAATGCTAGAATACGGTACGAAGATTGTCGGTGGTGTAACTCCTGGTAAAGGTGGAACAGAAGTAGAAGGTGTTCCAGTATTTAACACTGTTCAAGAAGCGGTTAAAGCTACAGGAGCTAATGCCTCTGTTATTTATGTACCTGCTCCTTTCGCTGCTGATGCGATTATGGAAGGTGTAGACGCAGAATTAGATTTAGTTATTTGTATTACTGAACATATTCCTGTAATGGATATGGTAAAAGTGAAGCGTTATATGGAAGGGAAAAAGACTCGTCTAGTAGGACCAAACTGTCCTGGTGTTATTACACCTGAAGAATGTAAAATCGGCATTATGCCTGGATATATTCATAAAAAAGGTCATGTTGGAGTTGTATCCCGTTCTGGAACACTTACTTATGAAGCTGTTCACCAATTATCACAAGCTGGCATCGGTCAATCGACTGCTGTAGGAATTGGTGGTGACCCAGTTAATGGCACGAACTTCATCGATGTATTAAAAGCGTTTAATGAAGATGATGAAACATATGCTGTTATCATGATTGGTGAAATAGGAGGAACAGCGGAAGAAGAGGCTGCTGAATGGGTGAAAGCAAATATGACAAAACCTGTTGTTGGCTTCATCGGCGGGCAAACAGCACCTCCAGGAAAACGGATGGGCCATGCAGGGGCAATTATTTCTGGTGGCAAAGGAACAGCTGAAGAGAAAATTAAAACTATGAATGCTTGTGGCATTAAAGTAGCGGAAACTCCATCAGTTATGGGGGAAACGTTGATTTCTGTTCTTGAAGAGCAAGGTTTATTGGAAAAATGTAAAACACATTAATTTCTACTATAGAAAAGGACAGGTTGATAGCCTGTCTTTTTTGAGTCGTTATAAAGCTATATTAGTAGGAGTGAATAGAAATAATCATCAAATTGGTGAAAATAGCAAACAGTATATAATTGCCGCATATTCTCGACTCTATTAATGAATTGACGGAAACAGAAAATAACGGAGGACAAGCATGGATGTAAAAACAAAAAGATTATTTATATTATCGCATTGCAAAAGGATAAATAAACAATTACTTTCTCGTTTAAGCACCCAAGATTCAAGCTTGCATTCGTTTTTAATGCTTAACGATGATGAATGGGAAATGAAGTTTCATATAAAAAAAGAGACGATTCGTTTAATAAAACAAGAATATCGTTCATATTCGTTTGAAGAGCTATATACAACCTATCAAAAACAAAATATATATTTTCTACCTATTTTTGATGAAAAATATCCTTCATTATTAAAAGAAATTCCAGACCCACCTCCATATTTATATTATAAAGGCGATATACGTCTATTGGACACCTTTTACCTCCTTAGTGTTGTAGGAACAAGGCATCCAACTAATTATGGTCAGAAGGCGCTTGAAACCGTCTTAAAGCCGCTTATAAATATGAATTGGGTAATCGTAAGTGGATTAGCGAAAGGGATTGATACTTTTGCTCACAAAGCATCAATCGATCATGGTGGTAAAACAGTTGCTGTTATTGCAGGAGGATTAAATCATCTTTACCCACGGGAAAATAGGCCATTAGCAAACCAATTGATGGAACATCATCTAATCCTCTCTGAACATTCTCCTTTAACACCTCCACAAAAATGGCATTTTCCGATGAGAAACCGTATTATAAGTGGATTATCGTTAGGAACGTTAATTGTTCAAGCGAAAAAACGGAGCGGCTCTTTAATAACTGCTTATCAAGCATTAGAACAAAATCGAGAAGTTTTTGCGATACCAGGCTCGATTTTTGATGATTTTAGTGCTGGGACAAATGAACTAATTCGCAATGGTGCAAAATTAGTCATGGATGCAAATGATATCTTAGAAGAATTCTATTTAAAATGATGAAAGATGGTTTAATGCTTTGGAATTCGAAAAAATGATCCCATTTTAACTAGCAGTTAGTCGCCAACATTTAAAATGGGAAAAACAGCTCAGTGAAAAGAAATAAGCAAAATGCTGTGAGATACCCTTAAAACTATCATTGACAAAGCGCAAAATGTGACTAAATGAAGATAGCAAATCGATAAATATTGTGAATATATATATTCATTCACTTTATTTTAGGATATGATTAAGGTAATTTCTTTATTTTAAGTTTGACAAATCACCTGAGAATATTTAATAATAGTGGAGATTTAAATGTTCAGCAATAAGAATCATTAAAGTGGATAGATTAAAAGAAATAATAGGCTGCCCTTTTTAGGGTCAATGGAAGACTTAAATGAAAAAATAGTTTTAATAAGAAGAAAAATAAGCAAAAATAAAATCACATTCATTTAATCTTTTAATAAATATAGATAAAGAAATAAAAGAGAGAATACCTCTTAAGGAGGACATTATGTATGGCGGATTATTTAGTCATTGTGGAGTCACCTGCAAAGGCGAAAACAATTGAACGGTATTTAGGGAAAAAATATAAAGTAAAGGCTTCGATGGGACATGTTAGGGATTTACCTAAAAGTCAGATAGGTGTAGATGTAGAACAAAACTTTGAACCGAAGTATATTACGATCAGAGGTAAAGGGTCTGTGCTGAAAGAACTAAAAACCGCTGCAAAGAAAGCGAAAAAAGTTTTTCTAGCAGCCGACCCCGACAGAGAAGGAGAAGCTATCGCTTGGCATTTAGCGCATAGTTTAGATTTAGACGTAAATTCTGATTGTCGAGTAGTTTTCAACGAAATTACAAAGGATGCAATTAAAGAATCATTTAAACATCCACGGTCTATTAATAAAGACCTCGTAGATGCACAGCAAGCGCGCAGAGTTCTTGACCGTTTAGTAGGCTATAAAATTAGCCCTATTTTATGGAAGAAAGTGAAAAAAGGATTAAGTGCCGGGCGTGTCCAATCTGTAGCTGTAAGACTTATTATTGATAGAGAGAAAGAGATAAAAGCATTTGTCCCTGAAGAGTATTGGTCAATTGATGGTCAGTTTTTAAAAGGACAAAAGGAATTTGAGGCATCCTTTTATGGCGTAAAGGGTGAAAAGAGAGAATTAAGTTCTGAAGAAGAAGTAAATTCAATCTTAAAAGAAATAAGCGGAAATAAATTTACAGTTGAAAAGGTAACGAAAAAAGAACGAAAAAGAAATCCAGCTGTTCCTTTTACAACATCAACTCTCCAGCAAGAGGCAGCGAGAAAATTAAATTTTAGAGCAAAGAAAACAATGATGATTGCCCAACAGCTCTATGAAGGAATAGATTTAGGTAAAGATGGTACTGTTGGTTTAATTACTTATATGAGAACGGATTCTACGAGAATATCTGAAACTGCTCAAGCAGAGGCTTCCAGCTTTATTAATGAAAAGTTTGGTGAAGAATTTTTAGGGGCTAAAACAAAGGCTGCAAAGAAAAATTCAAACGCACAGGATGCTCATGAGGCTATTCGCCCAACATCAACATTACGAGAGCCAGCTGTAGTAAAAGAATTTCTAAGCAGAGATCAATTTCGTTTATATAAATTAATTTGGGAACGCTTTGTTGCTAGCCAAATGGCATCAGCAGTTTTGGATACGATGAGTGTTGACCTTACAAATAATGGTGTGTTGTTTAGAGCTACTGGTTCAAAAATTAAGTTTCCTGGCTTTATGAAGGTGTATGTAGAAGGAAACGATGACCAAGTTGAAGAAAAGGACAGATTGTTGCCAGATTTAAAGGAAGGCGACGAGGTTTTTTCGAAAGATATTGAACCTGCACAACACTTTACCCAACCGCCGCCACGCTATACAGAGGCAAGGTTAGTAAAGACACTTGAGGAATTAGGGATTGGTCGTCCATCAACATATGCACCAACATTAGATACGATTCAAAAAAGAGGCTATGTTGCCCTTGATAATAAACGGTTCGTTCCAACGGAGTTAGGAGAAATTGTTTCAGAGCTCATGATGGAGTTTTTTCCAGAAATTATTAATGTTGAATTCACTGCAAACATGGAGAGCAGTCTTGATGAAGTAGAGGAAGGCAACATTGAATGGATAAAAATTATCGATGAATTCTATAAGGATTTTTCTCCAAGACTTGAAAAAGCAGAAAATGAAATGGAGAAAATTGAGATTAAAGATGAACCTGCTGGTGTAGATTGTGAAGAATGTGGCCATCCTATGGTGTTCAAAATGGGGAGATTTGGTAAGTTCATGGCGTGCTCCAATTTTCCCGATTGTCGCAATACGAAACCAATTGTAAAGGAAATCGGTGTTCAATGTCCTTCTTGTAAAGAAGGCACAATTGTTGAAAGAAAAACAAAAAAACGTAGAATTTTCTATGGATGTAGCAGGTATCCAGAATGTGAATTCCTTTCATGGGATAAACCAGTACCAAGAAGTTGTCCAAAATGTAATCATATGCTTGTTGAGAAAAAGCTGAAAAAGGGCGTACAAGTACAATGTGTAGAATGTGATTATAAGGAAGAACAACAAAAGTAGGTGAGCGGCATTTAGCTCACCTCTTTATCATTATAATAATGCGATGAATGCAGAAACTTTTTACTAAGTTTTTTTGATTTTTAACATGGAGGGAAATGACAGATGAATAATCAAGCAGTAAATGTAATAGGTGCCGGATTAGCCGGTAGTGAAGCAGCATGGCAGTTAGCTAAAAGAGGGATTCAAGTCAATTTGTTTGAAATGCGACCTGTTAAACAAACGCCTGCTCATCATACAGATAAATTTGCAGAACTTGTATGCAGTAATTCTTTAAGAGCGAATACGTTAACAAATGCTGTTGGTGTATTAAAAGAAGAAATGAGAATATTAGATTCAGTTATCATTAAGGCTGCTGATGAATGCGCGGTACCTGCTGGTGGTGCGTTAGCGGTAGATCGACATGAATTTGCAGCTAAAGTAACAGAATTAGTGAAGGGTCATCCGAATGTTACAGTCATCAATGAGGAAGTTGGGGAAATTCCATCAGGTCCGACAATTATTGCAACAGGACCACTTACTTCAAAACGTTTGTCAGAGCAGCTACAAGCATTAACTGGAGAAGAATATCTTTACTTTTATGATGCAGCTGCACCAATCATTGAAAAAGACAGCATCGATATGGACAAGGTTTATTTAAAATCCCGCTATGATAAGGGAGAAGCAGCATATTTAAATTGTCCAATGACAGAGGAAGAATTTGATCGTTTTTATGAAGCGTTAATTTCTGCGGAAACTGTGCCGCTAAAGGAATTTGAAAAGGAAATTTTCTTCGAAGGCTGCATGCCGATTGAAGTGATGGCACAAAGAGGTAGAAAAACGATGCTTTTTGGCCCATTAAAGCCAGTTGGTTTAGAGGATCCAAAAACGGGGAAAAGACCATACGCAGTAGTTCAATTGCGACAGGATGATGCTGCTGGTACTTTATATAATATAGTAGGATTTCAAACTCATTTAAAATGGGGACCACAAAAAGAAGTGCTTTCCCTTATTCCTGGGTTAGAAAATGCAGAAATCGTTCGCTATGGGGTTATGCATCGAAATACATTTATTAACTCACCAAGACTATTGAATCCAACATATCAATATAAAAATCGTGATGATTTATTTTTTGCAGGACAAATGACAGGTGTTGAAGGATATGTTGAATCAGCTGCTTCAGGTCTTGTTGCAGGCTTAAATGCTGCTCATCTTGTTCAAGGTAAAGAGCTAATCGAATTTTCAAATGAAACAGCAATCGGAAGTATGGCACACTATATTACGAATACAAATGCAGATAATTTTCAACCTATGAATGCGAACTTTGGTATTTTTGCAGATTTACCGGTAAGAATAAAAAGTAAAAAGGAACGAAATGAAATGCATGCGAATCGAGCGTTAGAAACAATTCGAAAAATTTCGAAAAATATATAGAAACCATTTGCAAGGGCTACTAAAGTTATGATAACATTTAGTAGCCCTTGTGAGGTGTTTATATGAAAAATGTTAACGTTTATTTAAATTTCTTCATAGAATATTTACAAATTGAGAAAAATTACTCACAATATACAATTGTGAGTTATATTTCTGATATTGAGGATTTCTTTACTTTTATGAAGAAGGAAGTTATCCAACATCTAGAGGATATTACATATAATGATATACGACTTTATTTAACCACATTACATAAGAGGAATTACTCTAGAAAATCGATTTCAAGGAAAATCTCTTCATTAAGAAGCTTCTTTAAGTTCCTTGTACGGGAAGAAAAGCTTAAGGATAATCCGTTTACATTGGTGTCACTGCCTAAGCGAGAACAAAAGATACCAAAGTTTTTATATGAAGAGGAAATTGAAAAGCTATTTGCCGTATCTGACCTGCAAGCACCTTTAGGGCAAAGAAATCAGGCTATTCTAGAAGTATTGTATGGAACAGGCATCCGTGTAAGTGAATGTTGTAACATTAAGATGTCCGATATTGACTTTGCAATTGGTACAGTTTTGGTAAATGGAAAAGGTGGGAAACAAAGGTACGTCCCTTATGGAAGCTTTGCTCATGATGCAATTGAACAATATGTTCAGGATGGTAGAAAACAGTTAATTAGTAAACGTAAAGCATCTGAGGATCATTCTTATTTATTTGTAAATCATCGTGGCGATCCTATTACAGATCGTGGGATTCGTCATGCCTTAAATGAAATGATTAAAAAAGCATCATTAACACTTCATATCCATCCTCATATGTTTAGACATACTTTTGCAACACATCTATTAAATGAAGGTGCAGATATGCGAAGTGTACAAGAATTATTAGGTCATGCACATTTATCTTCCACTCAAGTATATACACATGTGACGAAGGAGCATTTAAAGAAAATTTACATGTCACATCACCCTCGTGCATAACGAAAAGTCTAAGGAGGTAATAAAATGTCACAATTTCATGCTACAACAATTTTTGCAGTTCGTCATAATGGAAAAGCTGCAATGGCAGGCGATGGTCAAGTTACATTTGGTAATGCAGTAGTGATGAAGCATACAGCAAAAAAGGTTCGGAAAATATTTAATGGAAAAGTAATTGCTGGTTTTGCTGGCTCAGTTGCAGATGCTTTTACATTATTTGAGCTTTTTGAAAACAGACTTGAAGAATATAATGGAAATCTTCAACGTGCAGCTGTAGAACTTGCAAAGGAATGGCGCAGTGACAAGGTTTTGAGAAAACTCGAAGCGATGCTCATTGTGATGAATGAAAAAGACTTATTATTAGTATCTGGAACTGGTGAAGTAATAGAACCTGATGATGGTATCCTTGCAATTGGATCTGGTGGTAATTATGCGTTATCTGCAGGGAGAGCATTGAAGCGTTATGCCGGCGATAGCCTAACTGCAAAAGAAATTGCGAAAAATGCCTTAACAATTGCTGGGGAAATTTGTGTATATACAAACCAAAATATTATAGTCGAAGAGCTTTAATAAAGGAGGCTATTTACGTTGAGTAAAGAACTAACACCAAAACAAATTGTTGAACGGTTGGATCAATACATTGTAGGGCAAAAGGATGCAAAAAAAGCAGTAGCTGTTGCCTTACGAAATCGCTACAGAAGAAGCCTGCTAAGTGAAAAGCTAAGAGATGAGGTTGTACCGAAAAATATTCTGATGATAGGACCAACAGGTGTTGGGAAAACAGAAATTGCCAGAAGAATTGCAAAAATTGCAAGGGCGCCATTTATTAAAGTTGAAGCAACAAAATTTACTGAGGTTGGATATGTCGGTAGAGATGTTGAATCAATGGTAAGAGATTTAGTTGAGACAGCTGTTCGCCTTGTAAAAGAGGAAAAAATGACAGATGTAAAAGGTGCTGCTGAAGAGAATGCAAATAAGCGGTTAGTTGAACTTTTAGTGCCTGGAAAGAAAAAGCAATCAACTGTAAAAAATCCATTGGAAATGTTATTTGGTGCTGCAAATCAGGCGCAAGAGGACAATGAGCCATCAAATGATGAGGAAAGTCTTAGAGAAAAACGGAAAAGAATCGCTCATCAGCTCGCATTAGGTGAATTAGAGGATCACTATGTTACAATTGAGGTGGAGGAACAACAACCATCTATGTTTGATATGCTCCAAGGATCCGGTATGGAGCAAATGGGGATGAATATGCAGGACGCATTAGGAAGTCTAATGCCAAAAAGAAAGAAAAAGCGTAAACTTACAATAAGGGAAGCAAGAAAAGTATTAACAAATGAAGAGGCAAGTAAACTAATTGACATGGATGAAGTAACACAGGAAGCGGTTATACGCTCAGAGCAAACTGGTATCATTTTCATTGATGAAATTGATAAAATTGCAGGGAAATCTAAAGGTGGTTCAACTGCAGATGTATCTAGAGAGGGTGTGCAAAGAGATATTTTACCAATCGTTGAGGGGTCAACAGTTGTGACGAAATATGGAACTGTTAAAACAGACCATGTTCTCTTTATTGCTGCTGGGGCTTTTCACATTTCGAAGCCATCTGATCTTATTCCTGAACTTCAAGGGAGATTCCCAATTCGTGTTGAATTAACAAAGCTTAGCGTAGATGATTTTGTGAAAATTCTCGTTGAACCAGATAATGCATTATTAAAACAATATACAGCTTTAATACAAACTGAAGGTATACAATTAGAATTTTCAGACGATGCTATACGTAAGATAGCTGAAGTTGCATTTGAAGTGAACCAAAACACAGATAACATTGGTGCTAGAAGATTACATACAATTCTTGAGCGGCTTTTAGAAGATTTATCCTTTGAAGCACCTGATATAAACCTTGAGAAAATCGTGATCACGCCTCAATATGTTGAAGATAAGCTAGGGGAAATATCAAAAAACAAAGATTTAAGTCAATTTATTTTATAACAATTAAATACAGGAGGAACCATTATGGCTCTATTACAAAAAACACGTACAATCAATGCTATGCTTCAAAAGGCTGCTGGGAAGCCAGTAAACTTTCGAGAAATGGCAGAAACATTAAGTGATGTGATTACTGCGAATATTTTCGTAGTAAGTCGCAGAGGTAAATTACTAGGCTTTGCTATTAACCAGCAAATTGAAAATGATCGCATGAAAAAAATGCTTGAAGAACGTCAATTTCCAGAGGATTATACGAACAGCCTTTTTAATATTACAGAAACATCTTCTAATATCGATATAAATAGCGATTACACAGCGTTTCCTGTTGAAAATCGTGACCTATTTAAAAATGGTCTTACTACAATTGTTCCGATTAATGGTGGTGGAGAAAGACTTGGTACATTAATCCTTGCTAGAGTACAAGATGAATTTGCAGATGAAGATCTAATTCTGGCAGAGTACGGTGCTACTGTTGTTGGCATGGAAATTCTTCGTGAAAAAGCGGAGGAGATTGAGGAAGAAGCTCGTAGCAAAGCTGTAGTACAAATGGCAATTAGCTCTCTTTCATATAGTGAGCTTGAAGCAATTGAGCATATTTTCGAGGAATTGAGCGGAAATGAAGGGTTATTAGTTGCTAGTAAAATCGCTGACAGAGTAGGAATTACTCGTTCAGTTATTGTCAATGCTCTACGTAAATTAGAGAGTGCAGGGGTTATTGAATCTCGTTCTCTTGGGATGAAAGGAACATATATTAAAGTACTTAATGATAAATTTTTAATTGAACTAGAGAAGAT
>JAPSLL010000001.1:0-122547 GCA_031180805.1 Bacillus sp. (in: firmicutes) | reverse complement strand
GTTCAGTTATTGTCAATGCTCTACGTAAATTAGAGAGTGCAGGGGTTATTGAATCTCGTTCTCTTGGGATGAAAGGAACATATATTAAAGTACTTAATGATAAATTTTTAATTGAACTAGAGAAGATTAAAGCAAATTAAGGAAAAGGCTGTCTAACAGAATGAATGTTAGACAGCCTTTTTATAATGGTCTTAAATCATTTGAATTAGGATGATTAGCCGTACATTGAAATAAAGAGTATGGATAGTACTTAAGAACGGTTAACGGATATTTTGAGTCCTCTTGTTAAACGCATTATGATGTTCAACATAGCTACCCCTGGCATTAAGTGTATGACCCTCCTTGGTTCCGTTTCTTAACATATGACCTTGGATACCTTAAAAAAGGGAATTAATACATCATTTCCTTTTTTAACCGCTAGTAATGCGTAATGCTACGACTCATTACTTATGAATCAATTTTTTTCTATTTATTTTCTCCTGAACAAAACCTCTATACTATAAACACTGAATTGCAAATTGAATCTAAAGTACTAAGGAAATGGTAAAAAATTTTCGTCTATTTTTGTCGTAATATATGGTATTTTTGTATATAGTATTTAATAGAACAAACCTCCCTAATTGGAACACACCTTGTTCCACATAATTCAGTCCCTAAAAATAGGACTTTTTTACTCATTTTGTCACTTTTGAGTAAATCCGACTTTTTTTTCAAAAGACTTCATAGACTTTAAGACTATAATTTCATACAATTAATGTTGCAAATAACATATTTCGACATAATTTTAAAATAGTTATTTTTATCTTTTAAGAGGTGAATATATGAATTTATTTTCGAGTTCAATTAGTACTTTAGAACGTGCTATCGGACAAGCGACAACTAAGCAAAAAGTTATATCTAATAATATTGCAAATGTCGATACTCCTAATTATAAGGCGCAGGAGGTTCGGTTTGATTCTACTTTAAATAATGAAATGCAAAAATTACAAGCAACTAAAACGAACAGCAAGCATATTGATTTTGGTGGTTCAACTACATCTGATTATCGGATTGTTACGAATAATGATACGAGCTATCAGCAAAATGGAAATAATGTTGATATAGATAAAGAAATGACAGAAATGGCCAAAAATCAAATTCAATATAACGCGTTAATTGACCGTTTAAGCAGTAAATTTAATTCGTTAAAAACAGTTATAAAAGGTGGAAATTAATCATGTCGATCTTTCAATCTATTAATACATCTGCTTCAGCATTAACTGCTCAACGTGTTCGTATGGATGTTATTTCTTCGAATATGGCCAATATGGATACAACAAGAGGGGAGTTAGTTGATGGTGAATGGCAACCATATCGTAGGAAAATGGTTGTGACACAGCCTCAAGGTAGTCAATTCTCATCTTTATTAAATAAGGCTATGGGCTCATCTGAAAAAAGTAATGGTGTTAAAGTAACAGAAATCGTAGAAGATGAAACACCGTTTGAGCTTGTGTATGACCCTGAACACCCAGACGCCAATGATGAAGGGTATGTTGCAATGCCAAACGTAGACCCTTTAAAAGAAATGGTGGATTTAATAAGCAGTACAAGATCTTATGAAGCAAACGTAACGACAATGAATGCGACAAAAAGCATGCTGATGAAAGCACTAGAAATTGGAAAATAGGTGATAGATATGGTCAACGGTATAAATCCATTTCAGTTTAATACAAATGCAATTCAAACTAAAAGCAACAATAGCTTTGCAATTAATCAAACAGAAAATAAAGCTAGCTTTGCAGATTCACTAAAACAAGCGATTGATCAAGTGAATAAATCACAAGTTGAATCAGACAAAATGACAGAGGCGCTTGCTTCTGGTGCAAATGTCGAATTACACGATGTCATGATTTCAGCTCAAAAGGCTAGCGTTACAATGACACTTGCAGTAGAAGTAAGAAATAAAGCGATTGAAGCTTATCAAGAAATGATGAGAATGCAAGTGTAGTAATTGTTCTTATCTTAAGAACGGTTATAGGTAACTACGAAAATAGCAAATGTCATCATAACCGGGGGACTTTATGGAATGAATGAAAAATTTAAAAATACAAAAACGAAATTTATAGAAATGTGGCAACGTAAATCAAAGATGCAAAAATCGTTAATTCTATCAGGTCTCCTATTCTTTTTCGTTTTTGCTGGAGTATTAACATATTTCCTGTCGAAACCAAGCTTAGTTCCTTTATATTCGAACTTGTCTCCAGCAGAAACCGGACAAATAAAGGAAACACTTGATAGTAAAGGCATACAGTCTGAGATAACGAATAATGGTTCGACGATACTTGTGCCAAAAGAGCAAGTTAATACATTAATGGTCGAACTTGCAGCTGAAGGAGTTCCTGATTCGGGCACAATTGATTACTCATATTTTGGTAAAGATTCTGGATTTGGAATGACGGATAAAGAATTCGATGTCATTAAGCTTAAAGCTACACAAACAGAATTGGCTAACTTAATGAAGGGGATTGAAGGAGTAAATGATGCTAAGGTTATGATAAACCTTCCTGCAGAATCTGTTTTTGTAGGAGAACAGGCGGAAGGCTCGTCAGCATCGGTCGTGCTCGATTTAAAACCAGGTGCACAGTTAGATCAAGATAAAGTCAATGCACTGTTTCATTTAGTTTCAAAGAGTGTACCAAATCTTACTACCGATAATATTGTCATCATGGACCAAAATTTTAATTATTACGATTTAAATAATGGCACAGGTTCTACACTTGGTGGAAGCTATGCATCACAACAAGAAATTAAATCACAAATTGAACAAGATATTCAACGTGATGTGCAAAAATTACTTGGAACAATGATCGGACAAGACAAGGTTGTTGTTTCGGTAACAACAGATATTGATTTCACTCAAGAAAATAGAGAAGAGAATCTAGTTTCACCAGTTGTTGAAGGCAGTGATGAAGGAATTGCTGTCAGTGTAGAAAGAATTACTGAAGCTTATACAGGGAATGGTGCCCAAGCTGCTGGTGGTGTTAATGGTACAGGTGAAGATGATGTCCCAGGCTACGAAGCAACAACCGAAACAACTGGTGACGGAGATTACGAGAAAATTGAAGAACGAATCAATAATGAGGTTAATCGAATCAACAAGCAAATTGTCGAGAGCCCATATAAAATACGCGATATCGGTATTCAAGTTATGGTTGAGCCTCCAGAGCCTGATAACCCTGCTTCATTTAATGCTGAAAGAGAAGCAGATATACAACAAATCCTTTCGACTGTTGTGCGTACTTCAATTAATAAAGATACAGCTGAAGAACCATTAACTGATGAAGAAATAGCTGAAAAGGTTGTTGTATCTGTGCAACAATTTGATGGTAAACAAGAAATGACTGAAACGGAATCAGCCCAAGTAATACCACTTTGGGTTTACATTGTCGCGGGCGTTTTACTACTTGCCATCATCATTCTAGTTTTCTTATTAGTAAGAAAGAGAAAACAAGATGAGGAATTTGAAGAGGATGAAGAAGATATTATCCAAGAACGAATACGTGTAAAAGATATTAACGATGAAGTTGAAACAGAGGGTACTGTTCGTAGAAAACAACTGGAAAAAATGGCTAAGGAAAAGCCAGAGGATTTTGCAAAGCTTTTACGTAGTTGGATTTCAGAGGATTAGGAGGTTAAGAACTTATGGCGAAAAAGGATAATCAAACATTAACAGGTAAGCAGAAAGCGGCCATTCTCTTAATCTCACTAGGACCAGAAGTTTCTGCATCGATTTATAAGCATCTTTCTGAAGAGGAAATCGAGAAGTTAACACTTGAAATTTCCGGAGTTAGAAAAGTAGAGGCACAGAAAAAGGAAGAAATTATTGAAGAGTTTCATGAAATAGCAATGGCTCAGGACTATATAAGTCAAGGGGGAATTGTCTATGCGAAACAAATACTTGAGAAGGCGTTAGGAGAGGATAAAGCTTCAAGTATTATTCATCGCCTAACATCATCACTACAAGTAAGACCATTTGATTTTGCAAGAAAGGCAGATCCTGCTCAAATATTAAATTTTATTCAAAATGAGCATCCACAAACAATAGCTTTAGTGCTGTCATATCTTGAGCCAGCACAATCAGGGCAAATATTATCTGAGCTGCCACAGGAATTGCAAGCAGATGTCGCAAGAAGAATTGCGATGATGGACCGAACATCACCTGAAATTATTAACGAAGTAGAGCAAATCTTAGAGCGAAAGCTTTCTTCAACGGTAACACAAGATTACACACAAACAGGTGGAATTGAAGCAGTTGTCGAGGTATTAAATGGTGTTGATCGCTCTACTGAGAGAACGATTTTAGATTCATTAGAAATACAAGATCCAGTTCTCGCAGAAGAAATTAAAAAGAGAATGTTCGTATTTGAGGATATTGTTACTCTTGATAACCGCGCAATTCAACGTGTGATCCGAGATGTTGAAAATGACGATTTAATGCTTTCTCTTAAAGTGGCTAGTGAGGAAGTTAGAGATGTTGTCTTCAAAAATATGTCAACTCGTATGGTTGACACATTTAAAGAAGAAATGGAATACATGGGACCTGTCCGTCTCCGTGACGTTGAGGAAGCACAATCTAGAATTGTTAGTGTAATTAGAAGACTTGAAGAAGCTGGTGAGATCGTCATTGCACGTGGTGGAGGAGATGATATTATTGTCTAGGCTTATAAAGTCACAATTCACCAATAAAAACGAGCAAAATAAACAGCCAATTTCGGTAGTAGCGATTAGAGAGTTGTTACAGGAAAAGTATAAAAACGAGGATTATCAAGACCCAGTAACTGCTGAGAAGTCCTCGTTTATTATTCAGTCTGCAAAAGAAGAAGCGGAACAAATGATACTGGCCGCTCGAATGCAGCAGGAGAATCTGTATAAACAAATTGAGGAAGAACGCAATTTATGGGAAACAGAAAAAGCGCAATTGTTTGAGCAGACGAGACAAGAGGGTTATGCCGAAGGACTGGAATTAGGGCGAAGAGAAGCATTGCACAAATACGAAAGCTTTATCCAGGAATCTCAGAAAATAATCGATATGGCGAAAGAAGAATACGATGAAAAAATTCAATCTTCGGAAAATGTCATTTTGGAAATTGCAATCAAAGTAGCTGAGAAAATCATTTCTTCAAAACTAAAAGATTCAGCAGAAAATTTCCTTTCCTTAGTTAAACAAGGATTACATGAAGTGAAGGAATATGAAAATATTAAAATTCACATACATCCTTCAAACTATGATTATCTCTTGAGTCAAAAAGAAGAATTGAAGCAAATCGTAACAAATGAGACAGACCTTAATATGTATGCGAATGCTGAGCTAAACGAAAACGATTGTTATATTGAATCATCCTTCGGGCGAATTGATATTAGTGTTGATACGCAATTGGAGCAATTAAAGCAGCAGTTAATACAATTGCTAGAAGGTAATGAGAGGTGAATCTCAGGTTGCGAGCTTATGACTTACTACACACAATTGACAGCTTAGATTCCTATAAACGCTACGGGAAAGTGAAAAAGGTAGTTGGCCTGATGATTGAATCAAGAGGTCCAGATAGCTCGATTGGTGATTTATGTTATATATACACTGGTGTAAATAAAACGACAAAAATTCCTGCAGAGGTTGTTGGGTTTAAGGATGAAAACGTATTGCTCATGCCATTCGAGCAAGTATCAGATATTTCACCAGGCAGTATTGTAGAAGCTACGAATAAGCCATTAATGGTCAAGGTTGGTTCTGGATTAATTGGAAAAGTTGTTGATGCATTTGGAAATCCTTTGGATGACACAATGCTACCGAAGGGCTTATCAAATGTTCCAACAAATCAAATGCCGCCAAATCCAATGAAAAGACCGCCTATTGACGAAAAAATAGAAGTAGGCGTACGTGTGATAGACAGCTTATTAACCGTAGGTAAAGGACAGCGTGTTGGTATTTTCGCTGGTAGCGGTGTTGGGAAAAGTACATTAATGGGTATGATCGCAAGAAATACAAATGCCGATATTAATGTTATTGCACTTGTTGGAGAACGTGGTCGTGAGGTTAGGGAATTTATTGATAGAGATTTAGGTCCAGAAGGGCTGAAAAGATCAATTGTTATTGTTGCAACCTCTGACCAACCGGCATTGATGAGATTGAAGGCTTCCTATACAGCAACGGCAATAGCAGAATATTTTCGTGATAAGGGTCTTAGCGTTATGTTTATGATGGACTCAGTTACGCGTGTAGCAATGGCACAGCGTGAAATAGGACTTGCTGTTGGAGAACCGCCGACAACGAAAGGCTATACACCTTCAGTATTTGCAATATTGCCAAAACTACTCGAAAGAACAGGAACAAATGAACACGGATCAATTACAGCCTTTTACACTGTCCTAGTAGATGGTGATGATATGAATGAACCAATAGCAGATACGGTGCGTGGGATTTTAGATGGACACATCGTTTTGGACAGAGATTTAGCAAATAAAGGGCAATTTCCAGCGATCAATGTATTAAAAAGCATAAGTCGGGTCATGAACAATATCGTTGAGCCAGAACATCGTCAATCTTCGACTAGATTACGTAACCTCTTATCCACCTATTTAAATTCAGAAGACTTAATTAATATTGGGGCATATAAGAGAGGATCCTCTCGAGAAATTGATGAGGCGATTAAATTTTATCCGAAAATAGTTTCTTTTCTTAAGCAAAATGTAGAAGATAAAGTGACAATAGAGCAAAGTATCCAAACACTTAACAAGTTAGTAGAAACAGGTGAAATGTCATGACGTATCAATTTCGTTTTCAAAAAATATTGGATATTAAAGAAAATGAGAAAGAGAAATCTTTAGCTGAATACAATCAATCGGTTGCAGATTTTGAAAATGTTGCTAATAAACTCTATGACTCTATGAAGCAAAAGGAAGTTTTAGAGGAAAATACGATTTCTAAGCTAAATCAAGGAATGTCTGTTCAAGAAATTAGACATTACCAACAGTTTGTAACTAATTTAGAAAAGACAATTTCCCATTATCAAAAGCTTGTTCAATTATCTCGTAAGCGGATGACAGAAAAACAAATGAAACTTATGCAGCACAATATAGAAGTGAAAAAATATGAAAAATTAAAAGAAAAACAGAAAATGAGCTACACCGCTTCAATGAATCAACTAGAGAATAAACATATGGATGACCTCTCGATTCAGTCGTATATGTATCATGGAAATTAGGTGAAAGTAGATGGAAAACGAGAAACATGAGTATGGGAAATTTCAATGGTTTATCTTTGTCATATTAATTCCAGTTCTATTCACAATCACTCTCGTCGTCGTTATTCTTTCCGTTGCAGGGGTTGATATTCTAGGTAAAACGAAAGCTGTCTTAGCGGAAGTTCCAATAGTAGAAAAGCTTTTTGACGATGAAAAAGAGAAGCAAGATAAAGGTGAAACTGTTCAATCAGACAAGGTATCTGTGGCGAATGAAGAAAATAAGAAACTGGAAAAAACGATTGAAGAGCAAACCTCAATGATTAGTGCACTTGAACAGGACGTTACCAATAAGGAAACGGAAATTCAAAAATTACAGCAAGAAATTAAGTCGCTAGAAGAGCAATTAGAAACAATTAGTCAGTCTGATTCTCAGGATAAAACAAAAGATATTTCAAAGTTATATGACAATATGTCCAGTAAAAAGGCCGCGGAAATCATCCCGAAGCTCAATCAAGATGATGCATTAGCTATTTTAACCTCTCTAGACGATAAACAAGTTGCTGATATTTTAGCAAAAATGACAGTTGATGATGCAGTGAAGTTTACGAGTTTATTAGCTTCACCATCTGAATAGAAGGGAGGTGAATCAATGAATGTAGCTATGATTTTCCAATCAGTCAGTCAAAATGCTAGCAGTATGAAAGACATTACAAAAACTACGAAAAGTGATTCAAAGTTTACTAATTATCTTTCAGCTGCTACTTCTCTTCCGCAATCGGAAGTACCGAAAGCTGGAGTTACAGACGGTGAAGGTGTCGATTTCAACAAAATTTTAGAAGAAATTAAAAAATTACTTAGTACTTATACCCAAGGTGATTCAAGTCTAAACATAGAATCATTAAAAAATTCGCATCATTCTGGAGATAATTCTGGAATTTATCAAATGCTCATGAGTGAAATGAGCGAATTCATAAACGGCTCACAATCTCTAGAGGACTTATTAAAGAAAATTGAAGAATCTCCATCAATAATTGGGATATTATCAATAGCCCAAGTAATACAAAATCTAGACATAGACGATACAAAAAAATACCTATTGTCAGATTTGAATTCTATGTTAAAAAAGGAATTTTCAAGCTATCGAAGTACTGAGCCATTAGCATTTGAACAAATGGTCGATTCGCTTGGGAAAATGGATTTAACCGACAAGACCCTTTTAGAAGGTAAATTACTATTTAATAAATGGTTTTTACAAAGTGATGAGTTACAGATTGATAAGGTAGATAGCTTATTAAAAATAACTAATTTACTTCAAGAAGCTAATCCTAAATTCATCCAAGAACCGAAAATGAAGGAAACAATAACAAACCTATTATTAGAATCATCAAATGGTGAGCTTGATGAACAATTTCAAACGATGATTAAAAAGCTAGATATAACTTCTATAAAAGATCTTTTTAAAGGGTTAAGTGACAGAGTCTTTGATGAATCTGTAAGCAGTACTAGGCTTTTGAACTCTGAAGCTACGAGAAGTGTAAATAATAAATCTGAACAAATATTTACGATTCAGCTAAATCCAATATCTTTAGCGCAAACAGATAGCTTAAGTAAAAAGACGAATCAACCACAAGTACGTCAGGAATTTACAAACCAACTAATCAATGCGTTTAAAAATAGTCATTTTGCTCAATCACCTAATGGTGCAAGCCGATTAGTGATTAAACTGAATCCAGAATATCTTGGTTCATTAACCGTTAGGCTTGTACAAAAAGATGGAGAAATGGTAGCGAAAATCATGACTTCAACAACCTCTGCAAAAGAGTTGCTGGAGCATAGCCTTCAGCAGTTGAGACAAGCACTTCCTTCTGTGCAAATTGAAATAGAACGGTTCGATGTGACTGTTGATGAATCACAAAGACTTCATAGAGAACAATCAGAACAAAAGGAAAAAAATCAACATGAAACAAATGATTCTCAGGCTGAAGACGATAGCGAAAATGAGAAAAGCTTTCTTGAAGAATTAAAACAGCTCTTGAACTCTACAGGGTAAGGAGGATGAAGGATGACAACTATTGATCCAACTTTGCTTTTATCGAAAAAGCAAACAACGACGAGTACAGGTAACTCAAGTCTAGGTAAAGATGAGTTTTTGAAAATTTTAATGACTCAGCTTCAAAATCAGGATCCGCTTAATCCGATGGAGGATAAAGAATTTATCGCGCAAATGGCACAGTTTTCTGCTCTTGAACAAACAACAAATATGGCGTCGATGTTAGAAAAATTTATCAATCTTCAATCCAGAGATACAATTTTACAGTATTCGGAAATGATTGGTAAACAAATTGAGTGGAAAAATTCTGAAGAAGTAGGCAAAGGTATTGTTAAGTCAATTAAAAGAAATGAAGCGGGAATTATTTTAGAGCTTGATAATGGGGATGCAATTTTAAGTAGTTATGTGACAAAAGTTAGCGAATCTGATTAAAAGGTTTATAGGTTACTATGAAGATAAATCTTAATCATGTAAACAAATACACAGCAAATCTACCTAATATCAATGTAAAAGAAAAAAACAATATTTCCTTTAAAGAACTATTAGCTAATCAATTAATTGATTCACATTTAAAAATAAGCAAGCATGCAAAAGAACGTATAAATCAGAGAAATATCGCTCTATCTAATGAAGATTGGTCGTTAATTGAGACAAAAGTAAATGAAGCCAGACAAAAAGGTGTTAATGATTCGCTCGTTCTAATAAAAGATGCAGCTCTTATCATCAATGCGAAAAATAAAACAGTTATTACAGCGATGGGAAGAGAAGAAGTGAAATCACAAATTATTACAAATATCAATGGCGCAATCATTATTAATTAAGGCCGGACCGCTATGCGGAAGCCAAAAGTTGTGGAATGAAGGAAGCAGCTATTTAAACTTATTAAAAGGGAGAGACATATATGTTACGTTCATTATACTCAGGAATAAGTGGAATGAAAAACTTTCAAACGAAATTAGACGTTATCGGAAACAATATTGCCAACGTTAATACTTACGGTTTTAAAAAGTCTCGAACAACTTTCTCAGACCTTTTTAGTCAACAAATTTCAGGTGCCGCTGGTGCTACAGCCAATTCTGCTGGGACGAATGCGAAAGAGGTTGGACTAGGTTCAAAGCTGAGCTCTATTGATACAATTCATACAACAGGTTCCACACAAATGACGAATCGAAATTTAGACCTTGCATTACAAGGTGATGGAATGTTTGTTGTTGGAACGATCAATAACCCAGGTGCAGTGAATATGGGCACAAACACAATTACAGAGCCAATTGATAATGCAATGAGTTTGAATTTTACAAGAGCAGGAAATTTCTATTTGGATGATCAAGGTTATCTTGTAACTGCAGAAGGGTTGTATGTGATTGGTGAAGCAGGTAACAAGACTGCTGATGGATTTAATGATGAACTAAGTGGTAATGCAGGCCTTATTCAAATCCCATTAGATGCACAAAGCTTCAGTATCGGACCTGATGGTACTGTGAATTTTATAAACGCGAATGGTCAGCTTAATGTAGCAGGACAAATTCGTGTAGTAAACTTTGCAAATGAAGGTGGATTAGAGAAGGTCGGTGGAAACCTTTATCAAGAATCTGCGAACTCAGGTACGGTTGACAATAATGGAGTTGCGGGTGTTCAACTTGCAGATCTTGCAATTGCAGGTGAAGATGGAACAGGTAAGATTGCTCAAGGTGCTTTAGAAATGTCAAACGTTGATTTATCTGAAGAATTCACAGAGATGATTGTTGCTCAACGTGGGTTCCAATCAAATACGAAAATTATCACTACATCAGATGAAATTTTACAAGAACTAATGGGACTAAAACGTTAATAAGGGGGAATGAGGCTAACTGAAATGATTTCAATTAGTTAGCCTCTAAAAGGTATGATTCAGCTAACAAAATTAAATGGGAAATCATTTATGCTTAATGCTTTGTATATTGAAGTCATTGAATCATTTCCAGATACAACAATTACTTTAACAAATGGACATAAATATGTTGTGAAAGAGCCAGAGCTTGAGGTTTATAAAAAAATTACTTCCTTTTATAAAAATATCAATGTCCTGTCAGTAAGAAAAGGCTCGGAGGTCTTGGACGATGAATAAAAAGCTGCTAAGTATTATGCTTGTCATTATTGTTTCGATTACATTAATCGGTGTAACTGCTCTTGTAGTCGTGATGAAATTTACGGGAGGAGAAGAAGAAAAGCATAAAGAGCCTTCCGCAAAAGAGGTTGTTGAAGCATCTGTAGATATTCCTGAGATAACGACAAATATATCCAGTGGCAATATCGTACGTGTTTCATTTAAAATTGAAACAGACTCTAAGAAAGCAAAGGAAGAGCTTGAGCAACGAGTGTTTCAAGTTAATGATTTAATTATTTCAGAATTATCGACTATGTCAGCAGAGCAACTTGATGGTAATGAAGGTATGAACGAACTAAAAGAAAAAATTAAGGAAAAAACAAATAAGCTGATGCAAGAAGGCAAGGTCAATAAGGTTTATACCACTTCCTATATCCTTCAATAATAAAGAATACAATAATTAGGAGGTGAAAACTTTGGCAGGTGATATCCTATCACAAAATGAAATTGATGCCTTACTCTCTGCCATTTCAACTGGTGAAATGGATGCTGATGAGCTAAAAAAGGAAGAGTCAAGCAAAAAAGTAAAAGTCTATGACTTTAAAAGAGCATTGCGCTTTTCCAAGGATCAGATCCGAAGTTTAACAAGAATTCATGATAACTTTGCCCGATTGCTAACAACATATTTTTCCGCACAATTACGGACTTATATTCAAATTACAGTCGGTTCAGTAGACCAGTTACCTTATGAGGAATTTATCCGATCAATCCCTAAAATGACTGTATTAAATGTTTTTGAGATGCAACCATTAGAAGGACGAGTTTTAATGGAAGTCAATCCTAATATAGCATACGCTATGATGGATCGAATTATGGGGGGCCTTGGCTCAAATGTTAATAAAATTGATAATTTAACTGAAATTGAAACAAAAATCATTTCGAATATCTTTGAAAAATCATTAGATAATTATCAGGAAGCATGGGAATCAATTGTTGAGATTGAACCAGTTATGGAAGAATTCGAAGTAAATCCACAGTTTTTACAAATGGTATCACCGAATGAAACAGTTGTGGTCATATCTTTAAACATTCAGGTTGGAGAAACAAGTGGAATGATTAATTTGTGTATTCCACATGTCGTTCTTGAACCGATTATTCCGAGACTATCTGTACATTACTGGATGCAATCAGATAGGAAAGAACCAAAGCCTAACGAAATTGAAGCATTGAAAAAGCATATTCAATTAGCTGACATCACAATTTCTGCAGAGCTTGGGTCATCTGAATTAGCCATCCAAGATTTTCTGCAGCTACAAATTGGGGACGTCATACAATTAGAACGCTCCATCACTCAGCCATTAGTGGTTAAAATAGGTGATAAACCAAAGTTTACTGGACAGCCTGGAAAAATAAACAAAAAATTAGCGGTTCAAATTATTGACCACTTATCAAGAGGTGACGAAGATGGTGAGTAATGATATGTTATCTCAGGATGAAATCGATGCTCTACTAAAAGGAGCAGGAAGTGACGATGGTGAAACTCCTGAGGAATCAAACGAAGAAAATACGTTGAAAAATGAGGATTATTTTAATGCAATGGAAGAGGATGCAATCGGAGAAATTGGAAATATTTCTTTTGGTAGCTCTGCAACTGCACTCTCCACCTTATTGCAGCAAAAGGTAGAAATAACAACACCAACTGTTTCTGTCGTACAAAAAAGCAAACTAGGTGAGCAATTTCAACATCCATATGTTGCGATTGAAGTTAACTATACTGAAGGTTTTTCTGGAAGTAATTTACTAGTTATTAAACAAAGCGATGCAGCAATCATTGCAGATTTAATGATTGGTGGCGATGGAACAAATCCTAGTGAAATGTTAGGGGAAATCCAAGTTAGTGCCGTTCAGGAAGCAATGAACCAAATGATGGGATCTGCTGCAACATCAATGTCCACTATCTTTAATAAAAAAGTAGATATTTCACCACCAAGTGTTGAACTACTTGCTGCAAATGAAACAGATGATGCTAAAACAATTCCTGATGAGGATTTACTTGTTCAAGTTTCATTTCGGTTAAAAATTGGTACATTAATTGATTCAAGTATTATGCAATTATTACCATTATACTTTGCTAAAAGTTTAATAGAAGAACTAATTAATCCTAAGGAAGAGGTGGCTGCAACAGCTGAAGCAGTGAGGGAAGTTCAGCCTGAACCAGTTGTTCATCAAGAGCAAAATTATTCTGGACAAGCTCAGTTGAATTATCAAGCTCAGCAACCAATCTCTCATTCACAGCAAGCAATGGGGCAAACAAATCAACAAGCTTATGCTACACAGCCACAATATAATCAAGGAAGAGCAACACAACCTACAGTAAATGTAAAACCAGCAGAATTTACTTCCTTTGAACCGATGCAATATCAACAGCAAGATATTCAAAATCTTGATATGCTACTTGATATTCCTTTACAAGTAACAGTTGAGCTAGGAAGAACAAAACGATCTGTAAAAGAAATATTGGAATTATCTTCAGGCTCAATTATTGAACTAGATAAACTAGCTGGTGAGCCAGTAGATATTCTAGTAAATAGTAAAATTGTTGCTAAAGGTGAAGTAGTTGTTATTGATGAAAACTTTGGTGTCCGTGTAACGGATATTATAAGTCAAACAGAACGATTAAATAAACTTAAATAATAAATGTTTTAGGAGTGGGGAACTATGGCACACAAAATTATGATTGTTGACGATGCAGCATTTATGAGAATGATGATTAAAGATATTTTAACGAAAAATGGCTATGAGGTTGTTGCAGAGGCTGCTGACGGTGCGCAAGCTGTAGAAAAATATAAAGAGCATCAACCTGATTTAGTAACAATGGATATTACGATGCCAGAAATGGATGGAATTGCAGCATTAAAAGCGATTAAAGAAATTAATCCTAATGCGAAAATTATTATGTGCTCAGCAATGGGACAGCAAGCAATGGTTATTGATGCGATTCAAGCAGGTGCAAAAGATTTTATAGTTAAACCTTTCCAAGCAGACCGTGTGTTAGAGGCTATTGGTAAAACTTTAAGCTAAAAGGTGGAGTGAAATTGCTTCATAGAAGATATTACTTCATATTGATTATTGTGACACTAATTCTTTTTTCTCCGCAGGCATCATTAAGGGTTCTTGCGGAGGACTCAATGAATGATAGTGTATGGCAAAATTTAAATAAAGAAGAGCAAACTGAAAATAATAGTAAAAATAATAGTGAAAATACTGAAAATCTAGAAACAGAGGAAAATTCGCAACCGAATACGGAGCAAACTAAAAACAATGATGCGCTTAGTGTAACAGCATTTGATTTTATAAAAATGTTTATTGCCTTAGCTTTCGTTCTCTTATTAATCTATTTTTTATTGAAATTTGTCACGAAGAGAAATAGATTAGTTCAACAAGGCCAATCAATGATTAACCTTGGAGGAACTAGCTTAGGTCAAAATAAATCGATACAAATGGTTAAGGTTGGAGAGCGAGTGTTGGTAGTAGGTGTAGGGGATTCGATTTCTCTATTAAAAGAAATAGAAGATGAGAATGAGAGAAAAGAATTAATAGCAGCTTTTGAACAAAAACAAGAGAAAATTGTTGCCCCGAAAGATATAGTACAAAAACTTTCAACTTATCTAACTCAAAATAAGCAAAAGCAATCTGCTAATGAGAACGGTACTTCATTTTCAAAAGCCTTTAAGGAACAATTAGATAATTTAAAAAAGGAACGTACGAAACAGTTAGAAGAAGTGAAAAGAAAGGGATTAAACAAGAATGAATGAATTTATGGAGTTTTTTAATAATAGTGATCCAGAAAATGTTAGCACCTCTGTGAAATTACTATTATTGCTAACAGTTCTGTCTATAGCCCCGAGTATTTTAATCTTAATGACTTGTTTCACAAGAATTATCATTGTTCTATCTTTTGTTCGTACTTCACTTGCTACTCAATCAATGCCACCGAATCAAGTATTGTTAGGCATAGCATTGTTTTTAACATTTTTTATTATGGCACCTACTTTTTCCGAAGTAAATGAACAGGCACTTACGCCTTTATTTAATGAAGAAATTGATTTAGAAGAGGCATACGAACGTGCTGCGATGCCATTTAAGGAATTTATGAGTAAGCATACGAGGCATAAAGATTTGGCGCTCTTTCTTAATTATGCAGGAATTGAAAATCCATCTTCTATAGAAGATATTCCTTTAACCGCTTTAGTACCAGCATTTGCTATAAGTGAAATAAAAACGGCCTTTCAAATCGGGTTTATGATTTTTATTCCATTTTTAGTTATTGATATGGTAGTAGCGAGTGTCCTAATGTCGATGGGGATGATGATGTTACCGCCTGTTATGATTTCACTACCATTTAAAATATTACTATTTGTTTTAGTAGATGGTTGGTATTTAATAATAAAATCGTTGCTACAAAGCTTCTAGAATGGGTGAAGACATATGAGTTCAGAGTTTGTCATTTCTTTAGCAGAAAAAGCTGTATATACAACATTAATTATATGTGGTCCATTACTTCTAATTGCATTGGTGATTGGATTAGTTGTTAGTATTTTTCAGGCTACAACGCAAATTCAAGAACAGACCCTTGCATTTATTCCGAAAATTGTGGCGGTATTATTCGGCTTAATTTTCTTCGGACCATGGATGCTTACAACAATCGTATCCTATGCAAAAGATATATTTGGTAATTTAAATAGGTTTGTGGGATAAACATGACAACAATTATTGAAAATTTTCCTGGATTTTTATTAGTATTTATTAGAATTACAGCATTTTTTGTGACACTGCCATTTTTTTCGTATCGAAATATACCAAATATCCATAAAATTGGGTTTTCCTTTTTTCTAGCTTGGATTATGTTTTTTACTTTGGATTTACCTATTATCGAAATTGATGGACAATTTTTCATGCTTATCTTAAAAGAGGCACTATTTGGATTACTCATTGGTTTTTCTGCTTATTTTATTATTGCAGCAGTTCAAATTGCAGGAAGCTTCATTGATTTTCAAATGGGTTTTGCTATCGCAAATGTGATAGACCCACAAACAGGGGTACAAAGTCCATTAATAGGTCAATTTTTATATACATTTGCACTTCTTTTAATGATTAGTATAAATGCACATCACCTTTTATTAGATGGTGTTTTTTATAGTTATCAATTTGTTCCAATCGATCAACTTTATTTACCTTTAGGGAATGAAAATGTCGTTGAGTTTATTGTTCAATCTTTTAACTCGATGTTTATCATTGCCTTTCAAATGTCGATTCCTGTCGTTGGTTCATTATTTTTGGTCGATATTGCATTAGGTATTGTAGCGAGAACTGTTCCGCAGCTTAATATTTTTGTTGTTGGCTTGCCGTTAAAGGTTGGAGTTAGCTTTATTATGCTCATTTTAGTCATGGGTGCATTATTTGTCTTAATGCAGCACCTTTTTGAAACAATGACCTATACAATGCGTGGCCTTATGGAGTTGTTTGGAGGAATAGGTAATGGAACTAATTAAGTTAGATTTACAGTTCTTTTCTGGAGAGAAAACGGAGAAGGCAACACCACGGAAAAAGGCAGATGCTAGAAAAAAGGGACAAGTAGCGAAAAGTGCTGATGTTAATACAGCATTATCATTGTTAACGATATTTCTATCACTCTTATTTATCGGTACTTTTATGAGAGACGGAATCATCAAAATGATGAGAGGGATTTTCCAAGATTATTTACTAATGGATATTACGAGTCAAAATATCCAAAATTTATTTTCAACGATTGTTTATCAAGCAGGAATCATTTTAGCTCCGATTATGATCGTTGCAATAGTTGCTGGAGTTTTAGCGAATTATTTACAGGTTGGTTTTTTATTTTCAACAGAATCCATTCAAATGAAGTTAAGTAAATTAGATCCAATTCAAGGCTTTAAACGAATCTATTCAATTCGTGCATTAGTAGAATTATTAAAATCATTATTAAAAATATCATTTGTAGGTTTTGTTACGTTTATGGTGATTTGGTTAGAGATGGATAACGTATTACGCTTGTCGCAAATGACCGTTGAACAATCATTTGCATTTATCGCATCACTTACAGTAAAGATGGGTTTATATGCTTCAGGAGCATTGCTTTTACTTGCTCTATTAGACTATTTATACCAAAGATTTGATTATGAAAAAAATCTGAGAATGTCTAAGCAAGATATTAAAGATGAATATAAAAAATCTGAAGGTGACCCACTGATAAAATCGAAAATTAAGCAGAGGCAAAGGGAAATGTCAATGAGAAGAATGATGCAGGAGATTCCGACTGCTGATGTTGTCATTACAAACCCTACTCATTATGCCATAGCTTTAAAATATGACGAATCAAAAATGGATGCACCATATGTTGTTGCAATGGGTGTGGACTTGGTGGCACAAAAAATAAAAGAAATCGCTAAAGCTAACGATGTCATGATGGTGGAAAATCGACCTCTAGCAAGGGCATTATACGCTCAGGTAGATATTGGACAAGCGGTTCCTGAAGAGTTTTTCCAAGCAGTTGCAGAGATTATCGCTTATGTATACCAATCTAAATCGATAATTTAGTTTGTCGTTTAATCGATTAATTTTTTCAAAGCTTGTCAGGTAGTAAGAATGAAAGAATGTTGTTTTTAAATTTTAGCAATTGCAACCAATATAACACCATGTTTATTTGGTACTAAGGAGAGAAAAAACATGAAAGCAAGAGATTTATCAGTTTTATTAAGTGTTATTTTAATTGTTGCTATGCTTATCATACCTTTTCCAGGATGGTTATTAAGTTTTTTAATTATTATTAATATATCTCTTGCTTTGTTAGTCATCCTTACGTCAATGAATATGAAAGAACCATTGGAATTTTCAATCTTTCCCTCGTTGATCCTATTATTAACGTTATTTCGCCTTGGATTAAACGTATCAACTACACGGGCAATTTTAGCAGAAGGTGATGCAGGGAAGGTTGTTGAAACATTTGGGACGTTTGTAACGGGCGGAAATGTACTTGTAGGAATGGTTGTATTCATCATTTTAATCATTATTCAGTTTGTTGTTATTACAAAAGGGTCTGAGCGTGTATCTGAAGTTGCAGCACGTTTTACACTTGATGCAATGCCTGGTAAGCAAATGAGTATTGACGCGGATTTAAATGCTGGGATGATTTCTGAGCAACAGGCAAGAGAACGACGTGAAAAAGTCGCAAATGAAGCTGATTTTTATGGGGCAATGGATGGTGCTAGTAAGTTTGTTAAGGGAGATGCGATTGCCGGTATATTAATGGTATTAATTAATATGCTATTTGGTATCATTATTGGAATGATGCAAAACGGATTGTCGCTTCAAGAGTCAGCGTCTCATTATACAATGTTAACGGTCGGAGATGGAATTGTTAGCCAAATTCCCGCATTATTGATTTCGACAGCAACTGGTATTGTCGTAACAAGAGCGGCTTCGGATGGGAATCTTGGAGCTGACATTACAGCACAATTATTTGCCTATCCAAAAATGCTATATGTTGCAGCAGGAACGATATTTTTATTAGGTTTATTTACTCCGATTGGGATCTTACTAACATTACCAATAGCAGGTTTATTAGCTTTTGCCGGATATCGGATAGCAAAATCTAAGGAAATACCTGTTCAGGATGAGGACGAGGTCGAACAAGAGATTGAGATGGATGAAATGAAAAGTCCAGAAAGTGTTGTTAATCTTTTAAATATTGATCCAATTGAATTTGAATTTGGATATGGGTTAATTCCTTTAGCAGATACGAATCAGGGTGGTGATTTGCTCGATCGCGTCGTCATGATACGGAGACAATTAGCTATCGAATTTGGAATTGTGATACCAGTTGTTCGAATCCGGGATAATATTCAGTTGCAGCCAAATGAATATCGTTTGAAAATAAAGGGGAATGAAGTTGCAAAAGGTGAGATTTTACTTGATCACTTTTTAGCGATGGCCCCTGGAATGGAAGACGATTCAATAGAAGGAATAGATACTGTTGAACCATCATTTGGATTACCAGCTAAATGGATTACTGAAGAGGTAAAAGACACTGCAGAAATGTATGGCTATACCGTTGTCGATCCACCTTCTGTCGTTTCAACACATATTACAGAAGTGCTGAAGCAAAATGCACATGAATTACTTGGAAGACAAGAAACAAAACAATTAATTGATCATTTGAAGGAATCATATCCGATTTTAGTAGAGGAAGTTACACCAACTCCACTAAGTATCGGGGATATCCAAAAGGTGTTAGCGAAGCTTTTACGAGAAAAGGTTTCGATTCGAAACTTACCAGTTATTTTCGAAACATTAGCTGATTTTGGTAAAATGACTTCTGATTCTGAGCTATTAGGTGAGTATGTAAGACAGGCACTTGCGAAACAAATAACGTCGCAATATGTTGACCAAGATCAACTTTTAAAAGTTGTTACATTATCAGGAAAAGTAGAAAAAATGGTTGCAGAAGGTGTACAGCAAACAGAACATGGAAATTACTTATCATTAAGCCCAGATATCTCACAAGCAATCATTGAGGCAATAGCGAAGGAAATTGAAATGCTTTCATTACAGCAGCAAACACCAATTATTTTATGTTCACCTGCTGTAAGAATGTATGTAAGGCAGCTTACGGATCGCTATTTCCCGCACGTTCCAATCTTATCCTATAATGAATTAGAAGCAAATGTTGAAGTACAAAGTGTTGGGGTGGTGAATATAGATTGAAGGTAAAAAAATATGTCGCACCATCAATGCAAGAGGCTATGAAGAAAATTCGTTCAGAGATGGGAAATGACGCGGTTATTTTAAATTCAAAGGAAGTTAATACAGGTGGTTTTTTCGGTCTTTTCACCAAAAAGAAGATTGAAGTGATTGCTGCGATGGATCCTGATGTTCCATCGCAGCAGAAACCAAGAAAAACATCTGCACCATTAATAAATGAACAGCCAAAAATGATGTTTGAAAATCAACAAATACTTAAACAATCGAATGAAGCTTTGGTCATGGAGATAAAAGAAATAAAAAATCTGCTCCAATCTATTCCAACTACTGAGCAAAGTAATATGTATCCAGACCCTTTAAAGGAAATTCTCGATCAAATGAAAAATCAAGAGGTTCATTCACGATTAAGAAACGAAGTGATGGCTAAACTATTAGAATTTTGGTATGAGCAAAATGGTGTGGCTACTTTCCAACAGTTAAAAGAAAAACAATATGAATTTTTTGAAGCACAATTAAGTGATTTATCCTTTGGGGGAATCTCTTATCAAAAAAAATACATTAATGTAATAGGTCCAACAGGTGTAGGCAAAACTACTACGTTAGCTAAGCTTGCAGCCGAATGCGTCATTGAGAAAAGAAAAAAGGTTGCGTTTATTACAACAGACACTTTTAGAATTGCGGCAATTGACCAGTTAAAAACATATGCAAAAATCTTAAATGTTCCAATTGAGGTTTGCTACAATCTTGAAGATTTCAAAAATGCGAAAGAAAAATTGGCTAACTATGATTACATCTTAATTGATACTGCAGGAAGAAATTTTCTAGAATCGCAATATGTCGATGATTTGCAGAAAATTATTGATTTTAATGATGAGATGGAAACCTTTCTTGTATTAGCAGCAACAGCTAAGCCATCCGATATGCTAGCAGTATATGATCAATTTTCCGTTATTCCTATTAATAAGCTAATTTTTACAAAGCTTGATGAAACCTCAACGAGAGGTCCATTATTAGACGTTATGATTCGCACTAAAAAAGGTATAGCATATACGACACATGGTCAAAATGTCCCGGATGATATCGAAATGGCAACTAAAGAACGTATAGTCGAACAGATATTGAGGTAGTGATATGGTGAACGATCAAGCAGCGCGTTTAAGAGAACGGTTAATGGCATTAAAATCTCAAGCAAAATCTATAGCGGTTGTAAGTGGTAAAGGAGGAGTTGGCAAATCAAACTTTTCTTTAAACTTCTCACTATCTTTACAAGCGTTAGGGAAAAGAGTTTTGTTATTCGATTTGGATATTGGAATGGGTAATATTGATATTTTAGTAGGTGAAAGCTCTCCCTATTCAATTGTTGATTACTTTGAAAAGCAATTATCTCTCATTGATATTATAAAAAATGACCCATCTGGACTTGATTATATTTCAGGGGGAACTGGCTTGGGGACCATTTTTAAGCTCGATGACGGAAAATTTGAACGATTTACTAGTGAATTAGAGCTGTTATTTAAAGCATATGATTTTGTTATTTTTGATATGGGCGCCGGAATTTCCGAGGATAGCATACAATTTATTCTCGCTGTTGATGAAATTATTGTCATTACAACACCAGAACCAACAGCGATAACAGATGCTTATGCTGCAATGAAATATATTACTCTTCAGGATTCAACAATTCCATTTAAACTAGTAATTAATCGAGTATTCAATCAAAAGGTTGGCGAAACAACCTTTAAGAGGTTAGCGAGCGCGATGACTAGTTTCATGAAGAGGGAAATATCTTTACTTGGTATGATTCCAGATGATTCTACGATTATGAAAGCTGTAATTAGTCAAAAACCATTTGTGCATTTTCAACCAAATTGCCCTGCAAGTAAAGCGATTGCAACTCTTTCAAATGAATTTTTGATGAGAACGGATTCCTTAGATTCAGCTGTTTATCAAAAAACACCTTTTATAGCGAAATTTAAAAATTTCTTCATGAGAGGTAGGTAAAATGATGAAAAAAATACGAGTGTTAATAGTAGATGATTCTGCTTTCATGAGGAAACTTATTACAGACTTTCTTCAAGAGGAAGAAAGTATTGAGGTTATCGGTACAGCAAGAAATGGGCAAGATGGATTAAAAAAAATTGAATTGCTAAACCCAGATGTTGTGACGATGGATGTCGAAATGCCTATTATGAATGGACTAGAAGCATTAAAGGAAATTATGCAAAAATATCCAAGGCCTGTCATTATGTTATCAAGCACAACGAAAGAAGGAACCGATAATACAATTAAATCGTTACAATATGGTGCATTTGATTTTATTGCAAAGCCTTCTGGTGCGATTTCTTTAGACTTATTTAAGATAAAGGAACAATTGAAAGAAAAAGTAAAGTTAGCAATAACAGCTAACTTTAAAAATAAACAAATTCTAGTAAGAAATGAAAAAAATATCCCCCACCAAATTAAAGAGTATAGTAAAATAGACACATACAGTGAGAAAAGTACTACTTACTCTGAGAAAAAAAGACTAAAAGATAAAATTGTTTGTATCGGAACATCTACTGGAGGCCCTAGGGCTTTACAACATGTGTTACCGAAGTTACCAAAAGATATTGATGCACCCATTTTCATCGTGCAGCATATGCCTCCAGGATTTACGAATTCCTTAGCAAATCGTTTGAATTCGATGTCTTTCATTACTGTTAAAGAAGCAGAAAATGGCGAAATTGTAAAAAAAGGAACAGCCTATATTGCACCTGGTGGTTCTCATATGCACGTCATTCAAACAGGTACTTCACTAGTCATTAAAGTTGATAAATCGGAAATAAGAAATGGACATAGACCTTCAGTTGATGTGATGTTTGAATCAATTAGTCAGTTAAAGAATTACTATAAAGTTGCAGTTATTATGACAGGCATGGGCTCTGATGGAACGGAAGGATTAAAACGGTTGAAAACGACTGGAATAGTTGATGCAATTTCGGAATCAGAACAAACTTCTGTTGTTTATGGTATGCCTAAATCAGCATATGCTACCCAACTTGTTGACAAAGTTGAACATGTAGAAGATATTGCAGCTTCAATCATGAATTTTATAAAAAAATAGGGGTGTCACCTTATGGAATTGAATCAATACTTAGAGGTTTTTATTGAAGAAAGCAAAGAGCATCTACAGGCTTGTAACGAAAAAATATTAGAACTAGAAAAAAATCCCAAAGATTTATCGATTGTAAATGAAATTTTTCGTTCTGCCCATACATTAAAAGGTATGAGCGCAACGATGGGATATGAGGATTTGGCAAATTTAACACATCAAATGGAAAATGTGTTAGATGCTATTCGAAATGAAAAATTAACTGTTACTTCTGCAGTTTTTGATGCAGTTTTTGCTGCGGTTGATGATTTAGAGGAAATGGTCTTTTCGATTGCTGAGGGTGGAGATGGAAAGAAGGATGTTTCAGCAGTTTTAACGATGCTTAAAAATATTGAAAATGGTAGCAGTGATATTGATGCTAGTAAACTAGCAGAAAATCAAGTTGCTGCAACAATAGAATCTCCTTCACAGGCAAAACAAGAATACGATGACTTTGAGTTTACTGTTATTCAACAGTCAAAGGAGCAGGGGTTTACTGCTTATGAGTTAACGATCAATTTGCGAGAAGATTGTTTATTAAAGGCTGCAAGGGTTTTTATGGTATTTGAAATACTTGAGCAGCTTGGGGAAGTTATTAAATCAGTTCCATCTGTTGACATGCTAGAAGAAGAAAAGTTTGATTCACAATTTTCTGTCGCAATCGTTTCAAAGGAGTCTGCTGAGGACATTAAATTAAAAGTGATGAAGGTTTCAGAAATTGACAATGTAAGTATAACGACAATTGATCCTGAAACGATGATGAATCATAACGTTAAGGATGAAGCTTCTCCAGCTACTCCTAAGAAAGAAGAAATTGCTAAAGAGGAAAAAGCTGAGAAGAAATCTGTATCAAAGCAAGTAACGACGACGAGTTCAAAAACAATACGTGTAAATATAGAACGTTTAGATATTTTAATGAACTTATTTGAAGAATTGGTTATTGATCGCGGCAGACTTGAGCAAATTTCAAAGGATTTAAATAATAGTGAATTAGATGAAACGGTTGAAAGAATGTCAAGGATATCAGGTGACTTGCAAAATATAATTTTGAATATGCGAATGGTCCCTGTTGAAACAGTGTTTAATCGTTTCCCAAGAATGATTCGTCAGCTTGCAAAAGATTTAAATAAACAAATTAATTTAGAAATAATTGGTGCTGAAACAGAATTAGACCGAACTGTAATTGATGAAATAGGTGATCCGTTAGTACATCTATTACGTAACGCAATTGACCATGGTATTGAAATGCCAGAGGAGCGTCTGAAAAAAGGTAAGCCTGAAGTTGGAAATGTTGTCTTAAGAGCTTACCATAGCGGGAATCACGTATTTATTGAAATTGAAGATGATGGTGCTGGAATTAACCGTGAGCGTGTTCTTGCAAAGGCGATTGCTCGGGGAGTAGTGACGGAGCAAATTGCAGCAACATTGACGGATAATCAAGTGTATGAATTAATTTTCTCATCAGGTTTTTCTACTGCTGATAAAATTTCAGATATTTCTGGTCGCGGCGTTGGTTTAGATGTTGTAAAAAGTACAATTGAATCACTTGGCGGTACTGTTTCAATTGATGCTGAAGAAGGGAAAGGCTCATTATTCTCAATACAGCTGCCACTTACACTTTCTATTATTTCTGTCATGCTTGTGGAATTACAAAATGAAAAATATGCCATTCCTTTATCATCGATTATTGAAACAGCTGTCATTAAAAAAGAGGAAATCCTTCAAGCACATAACCAAAAGGTCATAGATTTTCGCGGGAAAATTGTTCCTTTAGTTTATTTAACTGAAATTTTTGAGGTGCCAGTTAAAAATAATAATGATGAATTTGTATCCATTATTATCGTTCGTAAAGGTGAAAAAATGGCTGCATTAGTGGTAGATTCATTTATTGGCCAACAAGAGATCGTACTTAAATCTCTTGGGAATTACTTAGATTCTGTTTTTGCCATTTCAGGTGCAACGATTTTAGGTGATGGACAAGTAGCACTTATTGTTGACTGTAATTCTTTAATTAAATAATTCTAGTTAATTGAAATTGAAAGATATATGTTGCTATTTTTTGACGATTAATTTTAAGAAGGTGGTCTACAAATGAGTGGAATTTTATCAGGGGATCTTAAAGTCATTGTATTTCAATTACAAGAAGAGGAATACGGGATTCCTGTGCAACAAGTTCAATCAATCGAAAAAGTTGAACATATTACACGTGTTCCAAGGACAGCTCCTTATATAAAAGGGGTAATCAACTTAAGAGGGGTTGTAACACCAGTAATTGATTTACGTAAACGTTTTGGGTTAGAAGAGATTGAAAATTCCGAAAGCTCAAGAATGATTATTGTATCAAAGGATGATATAGATGTCGGCTTTATCGTTGATGCAGCTAATGATGTTCTTGATATTCAGGAAGATATGATTGAACCTCCACCTGAAGTTGTTGGGGCAATTGAAATTGATTATATAAAAGGTGTAGCAAAACTTGATAAAAGATTAATTGTTATGCTTGATTTAGACGAAATATTAAATTTGAATCATAATCGTTCTTTACTCAATGTGTAGGTGAATGAGTGATGGACTATATGAAGAGTATATCCTCTAAGCAATTAGATGTTTTGAAAGAGGTTGGTAATATAGGGGCAGGCCATTCTGCGACTGCTCTCTCTAAATTACTAAATAAAAAGATTGATATGAATGTGCCTAATGTAAAAGTTGTATCGTTTAATGAATTAATGGAGTGGGTAGGAGGGCCTGAAGTAGTAATTGCAAGTGTGTTTCTACGCATTGAAGGAGACATCCCAGGCTCATTGTTTTTTGTCTTAAGTATTGAACAAGCGGAACATTTTATAAAGCAATTAATTTCTGATGATGAATTTACCTTTCAGTCAAAGTATGATGAGCTTGGTATATCTGCATTTCAAGAGCTTGGTAATATATTAACAGGCTCCTATCTATCTGCTTTATCTGATTTAACAGAACTATCGATATTCCCTTCAGTACCCGCTCTTTCTATTGATATGTTTGGAGCAGTTATAAGCTACGGATTAATTGAATTATCACAAGTGAGTGATTATGCAATTGTCATTGATACAATTATTAAAGAGCAAGATATTGATTTAGAAACCGACATAGTAAAAGGTCATTTCTTCCTCCTTCCTGATCCTGATTCATTTAAAACGCTTTTTTCAGCTTTAGGTGTTCATGATGATGTGTGAATCCATTGAATTAATTAAAGTAGGTATAGCGGATTTAAATATTGTAAAAGCACCTAATCTTATAAGAACTTCTGGTTTAGGATCGTGTGTAGGCTTGATATTATTTGATAAGACAAATGAATTAGCAGGCTTGGCACATATTATGCTACCTGACTCAGTCTTAGCAAATAAAACGAATGTCAACCTTGCTAAATACGCGGATACTGCCATACCAGAGTTAATAAGCAGATTAATTAAAGCAGGAGCAAGAGAGAGGAATTTACAGGCAAAAATGGCTGGTGGGGCACAAATGTTTCAATTCCAAACATCTAGTGATTTGATGAGGATTGGTCCAAGAAATGTTGAGGCAATAAAACAACAATTAATAAAATATAATATTAGGCTTATAAGTGAAGATGTTGGCGGAAATAGTGGAAGAACGATTGAATTTAATCCGAAATCATGTGAATTAATGATAAGAACAGTTAATCAGGGTACGAAATTAATATAAACAAATAATAGTTTTAACATTCTTTTATTTATTAGAGGATTTAGTAGGAATACGTTCATAATTGTTAGTTAGGGGGATCATATCAGTGCAAGCTACAATGACTGAAGAACAAGTGATATGGCAAAAATGGATTAATTTACGTGATACACATGCAGGTAATGTTCTCATCAAAAAATACATGCCCCTTGTTTCTTATCATGTACAACGTATTTCTGTTGGTTTACCTAAAAGTGTAAGCAAAGATGATTTAATGAGTCTGGGCCTATTTGGTTTATATGATGCGTTGGAGAAGTTTGATCCAAATCGTGATTTGAAATTTGATACGTATGCATCATTCAGAGTGAGGGGGGCAATTATCGATGGACTTAGAAAAGAAGATTGGTTACCCCGAAGCTCAAGAGAAAAGGCGAAGAAAGTAGAAGCTACAATTGATAAATTAGAACAAAAGCATTTAAGAAATGTATCTTCAAAAGAAATTGCAAATGAATTAGGACTTACTGAAGGTGAAGTGGTAAGTGTAATGAATGAAGGTTTTTTTGCTAACGTCCTTTCAATCGATGAGCAATTGTTTGAGCAAGAGGATGGAGATGGTGTTGGGTTTACTATAAAAGATGAGAATCAGCAAACACCAGAAGAAAAAATGATAAAAGAGGAGCTAATTGCTCAGTTATCTGAGGTTATTACTCAGTTAAGTGAGAAGGAGCAGCTAGTTATCAGCTTTTTTTATAAAGAGGAATTAACCTTGACCGAAATCGGACAAGTGATGAATTTATCAACCTCTAGAATTTCGCAAATTCATTCAAAGGCATTATTTAAATTAAGAAAAATTCTTGAAAATGTCATTCATTAAAATAATTTAATAGCCATCATCCTATGCGCCTATCATATGGCGCTTAATTTTTTTGCAATTAGTTGCTTTTAGACGTTTATTTCTATTAATCTAGGTTTAGTTCCTTTGCTTTTTTGAAGCTCCATCTACAATAGTGACTAAAAGAGTTTCTTCTTGATTTTTGGTGGAGATTCGTATGATGGCTCAGCTCAGAATTTCCTTATCGCTAAATAACAATTTCTATATAAAGAGCCTTTTTTTAAACATTATGGTTTATACTGACGGATGTAAACATTTGTAGAAATGCAGCGAAGCTTTCAAAAGGAGTGAACACTCTTGAGTTTGAAAAATATTGAAATGCAAATAGCTCTTCCACGTACACACGATGCTGGGAAAATTCAGGAACAGTTAAATCAAAGAGGTCAGCTTATCCATGATCAATTAGCACATACAATAAATAAAGAAAATGACATAAAAAGATCGAAGGTTCCAGAAAATAGTAGTAGTGCTAAATTGAAATTAAAAAAAGATAATAAAAATCAACAAGATCATCAACAGCAGGAAAAGAACGAAAAAAATGAGAAACAAACTGAAAATGAAAACCATCCATATAAAGGGAAAACGATTGATTTCTTCGGGTAAGAGAGGTTGTCTATGAATACATTTCTACTATTAATTAGTCTTTTATTACACATCATTGCATTTTATTTTATTGTTGTACTTTATACAAAATATGCAACTATAAAAAAACTTGCAGATTCACAGAGCTCATTATTGGAAGAAGCAGAAAACTCGATGACTAGCTTTTTAATTGAAATGAAAGATGAAAATGAACGACTAATTAACGAGTTAAAAAAAGCTACTAGAGATAACGTAGCTAGTAATGAGAAAAATAACTCACAATTAGAAAATCACTTAAAGTTGGATAGTGGTTTAAAAAAGCAATTAGAAAAGAATGATGGTCATTCAAATGATGAGCTACCAGATTATATGAACGGAATTGATGAAATTGAGGATGTCATTGAAATCAATCATCCTAATCAAAAAGAAGATCTACCATTTGAAGTAGAAGCAATAAATCTTTATAAAAATGGTTATACTGTCGAACAGATTGCAAAAAAATTAAACAAAGGAAAAACTGAAATCGAATTATTAGTGAAGTTTCGACAATCTCGGTAAGGGAAAAACAAATAGTAACTATATTATATAGAGTTAAATTCTCACTAATTTAAAAGCAAAACGAAAGAAGTTTAACTTTAACCTTGATTGTCGTATTTTGATATGGTATATTATTTTTTGGTGTTAATACACACGCTTATAGATTTAATCATTGGTGCTGTTTTAACAGTTATGGTTAAAGATGATATAAGCGGAGGAGAATAAAACCATTAGGAGGAAATACACATGTCAGTTATTTCAATGAAGCAATTGCTTGAAGCTGGTGTTCACTTCGGTCATCAAACACGCCGTTGGAACCCAAAAATGAAACGTTACATCTTTACTGAGCGTAACGGAATTTATATTATCGACCTTCAAAAGACTGTAAAAAAGGTTGAGGAAGCGTACAAGTTTGTTAAAGAACTTGGTGCTGAAGGTGGTACTATTCTTTTCGTTGGTACGAAAAAACAAGCGCAAGATTCAGTGAAGGAAGAAGCTGAACGTTCAGGAATGTACTATGTAAACCAACGTTGGTTAGGTGGTACATTAACTAACTTTGAAACAATCCAAAAGCGTATTAAACGTTTAAAAGATATTCAAAGAATGCAAGAAGATGGTACTTTTGAAGTTCTTCCTAAAAAAGAAGTTGTTCAACTTAAAAAAGAGCTTGAGCGTCTTGAAAAATTCCTAGGCGGAATTAAAGACATGAAGCAATTACCAGATGCATTATTTATTATCGATCCTCGTAAAGAGCGTATCGCTGTTGCAGAAGCACGTAAATTAAATATCCCTATCGTTGGTATCGTTGATACAAACTGTGATCCGGATGAAATTGATTACGTAATTCCTGCAAATGATGATGCTATTCGCGCTGTTAAGCTTCTAACTGCAAAAATTGCAGATGCAATTTTAGAATCTAAACAAGGTGAAGAAACAACACCTGCTTAATGTGCAAAAGGTGATAAGGGGAATTGGCCTTTTATCACCTTTTTTTAAGCATATTACATACAGATTAAAGGTAGCTATGTAAAATGGTTATTTATTTGCATAAGACAGTTAATAATAGAAGGGTTTTTCCTTAAATTATTTAGTATCTTATGAATGGACCATCAGGCTCCTTGATGAACACCGAACATTTTAGTAAAAACAATCATTATATTAATTGACCTTAAGGAGGAATACCGTTATGGCAGTAACTGCACAAATGGTAAAAGAACTACGTGAAAAAACTGGCGCTGGAATGATGGATTGTAAAAAAGCGTTAACTGAAACAAACGGAGATATGGACAAAGCGATTGATTTCCTACGTGAAAAAGGTATTGCAAAGGCAGCGAAAAAGGCAGACCGTATTGCTGCTGAAGGTTCAACTTTAGTTAAAGTTGAAGGAAATGAAGCAGTTATTTTAGAAGTTAACTCTGAAACTGACTTCGTTGCAAAAAATGAAGGATTCAAAGAATTAATCAATGGACTTGCAGATTTCCTACTTACTAAAAAGCCTGCTACTGTTGAAGCAGCTCTTGCTGAAACAATGGAAAATGGCTCAACTGTTGAACATTATATTAATTCTGCAATCGCAAAAATCGGTGAGAAAATCACTCTTCGTCGTTTTACTGTTGTAACTAAATCTGATAATGATGCGTTCGGTGCTTATTTACATATGGGTGGACGAATCGGTGTTCTTACATTATTAGAAGGAACTACAGACGAAGATGCTGCAAAAGATGTTGCGATGCATGTTGCTGCTGTAAATCCAAAGTATATTTCACGTGATCAAGTTTCTGCTGAAGAAGCTGAACATGAGCGTAAAATTTTAACAGAACAAGCATTAAACGAAGGTAAACCAGAAAATATTGTAGCGAAAATGGTTGAAGGACGCCTAGGCAAATATTTTGAAGATATTTGTTTATTGGATCAAAGCTTCGTTAAAAATCCAGACCAAAAAGTTAAACAATTTGTTGAATCAAAAGGTGCAACTGTTAAAACATTTATCCGCTATGAAGTAGGAGAAGGAATTGAAAAGAAACAAGATAACTTTGCTGAAGAAGTTATGAGTCAAGTGAAAAAATAATTACTCCTATAAAAAATAGGAGTGGATTAAGGATCTGCTTCTATTATAATTGACTTAAAATGGAAAAGGGAACACTTGTTGTGTTCCCTTCTTTAAAATGTAAGATATATCAAGCATAGGTTCAAGAAACTGTTTAGCTACATTCTGTTTATTAACGAAGATGTAGACTTGTTCCTATTATAATTTTCACCATTTAATTTGGGTGAATTGTATGGAAACTGAGTTGGAGGTAGTTATGAGTAATCCTAAATATCAACGTATTGTATTAAAACTAAGTGGAGAAGCACTTGCAGGTGATAATGGCTTCGGAATTAATCCAACAGTTATCCAATCAATTGCTAAACAAGTGAAGGAAATTGCTGAGCTTGGTGTAGAGGTAGCAGTTGTTGTTGGTGGTGGTAATATTTGGCGAGGGAAAATAGGTAGTGAAATGGGTATGGACCGTGCTACAGCTGACTATATGGGGATGCTAGCAACTGTAATGAATTCTCTTGCTTTACAGGATAGCTTAGAAACTCAAGGGATTCAAACACGTGTACAAACTTCGATTGAAATGAGACAGGTAGCTGAACCTTACATAAGAAGAAAAGCAATTCGTCATCTTGAAAAAAAACGTGTAGTCATTTTTGCTGCAGGTACAGGGAATCCTTACTTTTCAACTGATACAACCGCTGCATTACGAGCAGCAGAAATTGAAGCTGATGTTATTTTAATGGCTAAAAATAATGTTGATGGTGTTTATAGTGCTGACCCACGTATTGATAAGGATGCAGTTAAATATGAAACATTATCTTATTTAGATGTTCTTAAAGAAGGTTTAGCTGTAATGGATTCAACGGCTTCCTCTTTATGTATGGATAATGATATACCTTTAATTGTTTTCTCGATTATGGAAGAAGGTAACATTAAACGTGCTGTAACAGGCGAAAATATTGGAACAATTGTTAGGGGGAAATAACCTTGGCTAAACAAGTACTTAATCAAACAAAAGAAAAAATGGAAAAAGCGGTTTCTGCACTTAGTCGTGAATTAGCTTCTGTTCGCGCAGGTAGAGCGAGTGCAAACTTATTAGATAAAATTTCAGTTGATTATTATGGTGCACCTACACCGGTAAATCAATTGGCATCTATTAGCGTTCCTGAAGCAAGAATGCTTGTTATTCAACCTTATGATAAAACTGTTTTAGGCGAAATTGAGAAAGCTATTTTAAAATCAGATTTAGGATTAACACCTGCAAATGATGGTTCAATTATTCGTTTATCAATACCTGCACTAACAGAAGAACGCCGTAAAGATTTAGTTAAGCTCGTGAAAAAATATGCTGAGGAAGCAAAAGTAGCTATCCGAAATATTAGACGCGATGGAAACGATGAATTAAAGAAATTAGAAAAAAATGGCGAAATTACAGAGGATGAATTAAGAAGTAATACGGATAATGTTCAAAAGCTAACAGATGAGTTTATTGTAAAAATTGATAATGTTGCTAAAGATAAAGAAAAAGAGATCATGGAAGTTTAATATATAAAAAAATAAAAAAGTGTACCTAAAAATATCTTGGTGAGCTTTGCTAATTCATTCTATAGGAAAAATATAGTTTCCTAATGATTAAAAAATAGGTACAATAGAATATGTGAAGACCCTCTAATGTTTACAGGGGGTTTTTTTGTTAATACTGTTAACGGGTGATGGAGGAGTCACATGATCAATTTATTTAAAAGGTGGAAAGATAATCCTCAAACCACAGATGAAGATAGAATTAAAAAAGAGGATGTTTTAAAAGGTGAAATGCCTGAACATATTGCGATAATAATGGACGGTAATGGGAGATGGGCCAAGAAACGAGCTCTTCCAAGAATAGCGGGTCACCATGAAGGGATGAAGGTTGTTCGTAAAGTGACGAAACAAGCAAACGATTTAGGTGTTAAAGTGCTTACCCTCTATGCCTTCTCGACAGAAAATTGGAAAAGGCCAAAAACAGAGGTAGACTATATTATGAAACTACCGGAGGAATTTTTAAACACTTATTTACCTGAACTTATTGAGGAAAATGTTCAAGTTCGAATTATCGGTGATAAACATAAATTACCACCTCATACTTTAAGAGCTGTAAATAAAGCAATAAAAGATACGGATAATAATACTGGTCTAATCTTAAACTTTGCTTTGAATTATGGGAGTCGAGCTGAAATTGTAACAGCTGTTCAACAAATAGTTCAAGATATAAAAGACGGATCCATTAACGAAAATGAGCTTGATGAATCTGTTTTTTCAAATTATTTAATGACTCAATCATTGAAGGATCCTGACTTATTAATACGAACAAGTGGTGAAATTAGGCTAAGTAATTTTATGTTATGGCAGCTGGCATATTCTGAATTTTGGTTTACAGATATTTTATGGCCGGATTTTAATGAACAAAATTTACTACAAGCTATTCACACTTATCAACAAAGAGGGCGCAGATTTGGTGGCGTATAAAGGTGATGAAATAAAGATATGAAACAACGTATACTTACTGCAGTTGTAGCTGCAGCTATTTTTCTACCATTTGTCATATATGGGAGGCTACCCTTTACGATATTTGTTTATTTATTAGGGACAATTGCTTTATATGAATTATTAAAAATGAAAAAAATCTCATTAGCAAGCATTCCAGGTATTGTCAGTTTAATTATCCTATGGGTGCTTTTACTCCCTTCAACATATTTAAAGGATTTCACATTTTCAAAAGCTGAATTTGCCTTGATTGCATTATTACTACTACTTACTTACACAGTAGTAACAAAAAACAAATTCACTTTTGATGATGTTGGCTTTCTAGCCATCGCTATATTCTATTTAGGAATAGGCTTTTACTTTCTTATCGAAACGAGAAATTTATCTCCAGGTGGTCTAGAACTTGTTTTTTATGCATTAATATTGATATGGGTAACTGATTCTGGTGCATATTTTGTTGGTCGTTCCATGGGGAAAAGAAAGCTATGGCCGGAAATCAGTCCTAATAAAACGGTTGAAGGTGCATTAGGTGGAGTTTTATTTGCGGTTATCTTCTCATGGATCTATCATGCCTTCACAGGTGTTCTTGACAATTATGCAACGATTACGTTTATCACAATATTTTTATCAATTTTTGGACAAATTGGTGATTTAGTTGAATCTGCATTAAAACGTCAATACCAAGTGAAAGACTCAGGGAAAATTCTTCCTGGACATGGTGGCATATTAGATAGATTTGACAGCTTATTATTTGTTTTACCAATTTTACATTTTTTAAGGATTCTTTTTTAACTATTGAGATATGACAAGCAATTGCTATTCATCTTGATGGTTGATCTTGCTAGTAGCATATAACTAAAAAACAGACCTTTATTGAAACAAAATGAAGAATCTCATCTCTAACCTATGATTAGTTGGAAATGAGAATTGATTGGACGTGAGGAAATAATTGAAAAATATAAGTTTATTGGGTGCCACAGGTTCGATAGGCATACAAACGTTAGATGTTATTGCTTCTCATCCAAATGAATTTAAGCTCGTTGCTATGTCATTTGGTACGAACTATCAAAAAGGCATTGAGATCATTAACAAATTTCATCCTAAATTCGTTTCAGTAAAAGATAAAGCTACATATGACATAATGAAAGATACGTTTACTAAGGAAGATATCACTTTTCATTATGGCGAAGAAGGGCTGATAGAGGCTGCGATTTATGATGGTGTTGATGTACTTGTTAATGCTGTTGTTGGAAGTGTTGGATTAATTCCGACATTAAGAGCAATTGAGAATAACATAACGATTGCACTTGCTAACAAGGAGACACTTGTAACTGCAGGTCATATTGTGACTGAGTTAGCGAAGAAACATAATGTTTCCGTTTTGCCTGTAGATAGTGAGCACTCTGCAATTTTTCAATGTTTGCAAGGGGAGAGCGGAAAGTCGATTGAAAGACTAATTGTTACAGCCTCAGGTGGAAGCTTTCGAGATAAAACGAGAGATGAATTAGAAGGCGTTACAGTCGAGCAAGCTTTAAATCACCCTAATTGGTCAATGGGAGCAAAAATTACAATAGATTCAGCGACGATGATGAATAAAGGACTAGAAGTAATAGAAGCTCACTGGCTTTTTAATATGCCATATGAAAAAATTGATGTACTTTTACATAAAGAAAGTATTATCCATTCTTTAGTTGAGTTCCATGATCATAGCATCATTGCACAACTCGGAACACCTGATATGAGAGTTCCAATTCAATATGCGCTAACATATCCTAATCGATTACCATTAGTGCACGGTAAACGACTTGATCTATCGGAAATCGGACAATTACATTTTGAAAAGGCTGATTTTAGTAGGTTTCGTTGCTTACAATATGCATATGAATCAGGTAAAATAGGAGGTACAATGCCTACAGTATTAAACGCAGCAAATGAAGAAGCTGTTGCAGCGTTTTTAAAAGGTAAAATAAGCTTTCTGCATATTGAAAATCTTATTGAAACATCTCTTGAAAAGCATGAAAATATTGCTCTTCCTAGTTTAGAGCAAATTCAAGAAGTAGATAAGCTAACACGTAGATTTGTACAAACATTAATCTCATAAAGGTGGTCATACAAAATGAATACGGTGATAGCATTTATCCTGATCTTTGGAGCTCTAGTATTTTTCCATGAGTTAGGCCATTTAATATTTGCAAATCGAGCTGGTATTTTATGTAGAGAATTTGCAATTGGTTTTGGACCTAAAATTTTATCGTTCAAGAAAAATGAAACAGTCTATACAATTCGCCTACTACCAATTGGTGGATTTGTAAGAATGGCTGGGGAAGATCCAGAAGTAATTGAGGTAAAACCAGGTCATAATGTCGGATTACTTTTTAATGATGAAAATAAGGTCGAAAAGATTATCTTAAATAATAAAGAAAAATATCCACAAGCAAGGATTATTGAAGTTGAGAATGTAGATTTAGAGCATAACATGTTTATTTCCGGGTATGAGCATGGAGAAGAGGACTTTCTTAAACGGTTTGATGTAAGTGAAACATCGTTCTTTATTGTTGATGGTCAAGAAGTTCAAATTGCTCCTTATAATCGCCAATTCCAATCGAAAACTGTTGGTCAAAGAATTGCAGCTATTTTCGCAGGACCGATGATGAACTTTATTTTAGCATTTGTCATTTTGTTCACATTAGGCTTAATTCAAGGGGCTCCAGTTAATGACCCTCGATTAGGTGCGTTAACAGATGACGGTGCTGCTAAAGAAGCTGGATTACAGGAAGGGGATATTATCCACTCGATTGAAGGACAACCTACAGCAAAATGGGAAGAAGTTGTCTCAATCATTCGTGATAATCCAGAAAAAGAACTAACCTTTGAAGTTGAACGAGGAAAAGAAATTCTTTCTGTAGAGGTTGTCCCAGAGTCTGCTAAAGTAGGAGAAGAAACAATCGGGAGAATCGGTGCATATAACCCTGTTGACAAGTCGTTTTTAAGTTCAATTAAGTATGGATTTGTTGAAACGTATACATGGACTAAAGAAATATTAGTTGGTTTTGGTAAGCTTATTACCGGACAATTCTCAATTGATATGTTATCAGGTCCTGTTGGTATTTATGATATGACAGACCAAGTAGCAGATTCCGGTACGATCAATTTACTTCGCTGGGCTGCATTGCTTAGTATTAACCTTGGAATCGTTAATTTATTGCCTATCCCAGCATTGGATGGCGGAAGACTATTATTCTTAATCATAGAAGGGTTAAGAGGAAAACCAATTGATCGGCAAAAAGAAGGAATTGTTCATTTTATTGGGTTTTCACTACTAATGCTATTAATGCTTGTTGTAACATGGAATGATATTCAACGATTATTTCTATAATTTCTGATGATCATATTTAATCCCATGAATCATCAACAATGAAAAATCCATATTATAATCAATCAGTGGGGGAACAGTTAACCTCCACTGATTTAAGTCTAACGACTAAATGAAGAGTTTAAAATAAAATAGAGGTGCTCGATATGAAACAAAGTATGACATTTATTCCTACTCTAAGGGAAGTTCCAGCTGATGCAGAGGTGAAAAGCCATCAGTTAATGCTGCGTGCAGGATATATAAGACAAAATACTAGTGGTGTCTACAGTTACTTGCCATTAGCCCAAAAAGTATTAAAGAAAATCGAACAAATTGTCCGTGAAGAAATGGAGAGAGCGGGAGCATCAGAGCTATTTATGCCTGCACTTCAGCAATCAGAATTATGGCAAGAATCAGGTCGCTGGTATTCATATGGACCAGAACTAATGAGATTAAAGGATCGCCATGGTCGCGAATTTGCTCTTGGTGCAACTCATGAGGAAGTTATTACAAGTCTTGTTAGAGATGAAGTAAAATCATATAAGCGATTACCTCTAGCTCTTTATCAAATTCAAACAAAGTTTAGAGATGAAAAACGCCCACGCTTCGGAGTTTTACGTGGTCGTGAATTTATTATGAAAGATGCTTATTCATTTCATGATACATTTGAAAGCTTAGATGAAGGCTATCAAAAAATGTTTGATGCATATCAAAATATTTTTTCAAGATGTGGTCTAGACTTCCGAGCGGTTATTGCTGATTCTGGTGCAATGGGCGGCAAGGATACACATGAGTTTATGGTGCTTTCTGATATTGGCGAAGACACGATCGCATATTCCGATACGTCCCAATATGCTGCTAATGTTGAAATGGCACCAGTTATTGAAACATATGAAAAAAGCTTGGAAGAGATTTCGAATTTAGAAAAAATAGCAACACCAAATCAAAAAACAATTGAAGAAATTTCAAGCTATTTAAACGTACCGAAAGAAAAATGTATAAAATCTATTTTATTCTCTGTAGATGATCGCTTTGTATTAGTATTAGTTCGTGGTGATCATGACGTAAATGATATTAAGGTGAAGAACTTGTTTGGTGCTTCTGTTGTTGAATTAGCAACTGCTGAAGAAACATTAGCTAATTTACATTGTGTACATGGTTTTATTGGTCCAATTAATGTTCCCGAGAATATTGAGGTTATCGCTGATCATGCAGTTGAAGCTATCGTTAACGGCATTTGTGGAGCAAATGATGAAGGGTATCATTTTAAAGGTGTGAACCTTGAGCGAGATGCAAATATAACTCAGTTTGCTGATTTGCGTTTTATTCAAGAAGGTGACAAATCACCTGATGGAGAAGGAAGAATCAAATTTGCAAAAGGAATCGAAGTCGGTCATGTATTTAAGCTTGGTACGAGATACAGTGAAGCGATGAACGCAACCTTCCTTGATGAAAATGGCCGCACACAGCCAATGATTATGGGCTGTTATGGAATTGGTGTTTCTAGAACATTAGCGGCAATTATTGAACAAAATCATGATGAAAATGGAATCGTTTGGCCATTAACGGTTGCTCCATTCCAATTACATGTGATTCCTGTAAATATGAAGGATGATACGCAAAAGGATTTAGCCGAAAAACTTTATAAGCAATTTTTTGACCAAGGCTATGAAGTTCTTATCGATGATCGAAAAGAGCGTGCAGGTGTTAAATTTGCCGATTCGGATTTAATTGGTATTCCAATTCGTGTAACAGTTGGCAAAAAGGCTGCAGAAGGTATTGTCGAAGTAAAGGTTCGCAAAACTGGTGAAGCTTTTGACGTTCCAGTAAATGAATTATCAGAAAAGATTAAGCAAATACTTGGAAACTAAAAAAGGTTACAGTAACAGACAAACCATGTTAAAATAATTTTAGAATAAACGAGAGAGGCTGACTCGAAGAAAATGGACAAAATCCTTTTAGGTTTTGTTTATCAAAATGAGGCAGCCTTTTCTCTTTGTAAACTCTATTCCATTGGGGAAAAGAAAGTGGAGAGAGGAGAATATGATGGACATAGAAATAAATCAAAAAGAGAGAATGCAGCTACTCCTCCAACAAATTAATCTAACAGAGGATGCTGCTGTCGTTCACTTTAAAAATGGTTTAATTGCAAAATTAACTGTTCATAAACAAAGTAAAAAGTGGCATTTCCACTTTCAATTTGAAAGAATTTTACCTTTTGACGTATTTCAATTATTTCAGACAAGACTAATAAAAGCATTTTCTCATATTGCAGAAGTGACCTTTTCGATCGAAACGAAGGAAGCAATATTTGATGAGAAGCTTGTAAGAGATTATTGGTCAATTTGTATTAGCCAGTTGGACGGTATTTCACCACCAATGCTATCGCTATTGAATGAGCAAGTTCCAACTGTACAAGGGGTTAAGGTCATTGTTAAAACGAAAAATGATACAGAAGCAATGACAATTAAGAGAAAATACGCTTCATTAATCCAAGAGAGCTTCCAGCAATTTGGCTTTCCAGCTTTCCAATTAGACACAACTGTAGCTGTATCAGAGGAAGAAATTAAAAAGTTCCAGGAATTAAAACGACAGGAAGATAAAGAAAAGGGACTTAAAGCATTAGAAGATATGGTGAAGGCAGAGAAGGAAGATCATGCCCAACCTGAGCTCTCTGGTCCATTGACTATAGGTTATACAATTAAAAACGATGAAGAAATTCGCACGCTCGCTTCTATTGAGGATGAGGAACGAAGAACAACGATTCAAGGTTATGTGTTTGACGCAGAAACGAAGGAATTAAGAAGCGGTAGAACGTTACTTACCTTCAAAATCACTGACTATACAAGTTCGATTTTAGTAAAAATGTTTGCTAGAGATAAAGAAGATGCAGTGCTCGTACAAGCAGTTAAAAAAGGTATGTGGTTAAAAGTAAGGGGAAGTATTCAAAACGATACCTTTGTTAGAGATTTAGTCATGATCGCGAATGATATTAATGAAATCACTCCTAATGAACGGGTCGATCGTTCAAAAGAAGGGGAAAAACGCGTTGAATTACATCTTCATTCTCCGATGAGCCAAATGGATGCAGTAACATCAGTCAGTAAATATGTTGAGCAAGCGAAAAAATGGGGGCATAAGGCTATTGCCTTAACAGATCATGCTGTCGTTCAATCATTCCCTGAGGCCTACTCTGCAGGGAAGAAGCATGGCGTGAAAATTCTTTATGGTACAGAAATTAATTTAGTTGATGATGGTGTCCCTATTGCATACAATGATGCAAACCGTTTGTTAGCAGACGAAACCTATGTCGTGTTTGACGTGGAAACAACTGGTTTATCTGCAGTATATGACACAATCATAGAATTAGCTGCCGTAAAGGTTCGTGGCGGCGAAATTATCGATCGATTTGAATCTTTTGCTAATCCACATCAATCATTATCTGCTACAATCATTGATTTAACAGGTATTACAGATGACATGCTTACAGATGCACCAAACGTTGATGAGGTGTTAGCGAAATTTAAAGAGTGGATCGGTGATGACATATTAGTTGCACATAATGCAAGTTTTGATATGGGCTTTTTAAATGTAGGTTATAAAAAGCATTTAGGTGAAGAAAAAGCAAAAAATCCAGTAATTGATACGCTGGAACTTGGACGCTTTTTATATCCAGAGTTAAAAAATCACCGGTTAAATACTCTTTGTAAAAAGTTCGACATTGATTTGACACAGCATCACCGTGCAATATATGACTGTGAAGCAACAGGGTTTTTATTAATTAAAATGTTGAAGGATGCCGAAGAAAAAGGCATTGAATACCATAATCAATTTAATGACAATATGGGGAAAGGCAATGCGTATCAACGGTCACGTCCGTATCATGCAATAGTTTTAGCGAAAAATGATATCGGTTTGAAAAATTTGTTCAAGCTAGTCTCAATTTCTCATCTCAATTACTTTTATCGAGTTCCCCGAATTCCTCGGTCGCAGTTAAATAAATATCGTGAAGGCTTAATCATTGGTTCAGCCTGTGATAAAGGGGAAGTTTTTGAAGGAATGATGCAAAAATCTCCTGAAGAGGTTGAAGAAATTGCACAATTTTATGATTATTTAGAAGTTCATCCTTTAGAAGTTTATAATCATTTAATCGATATGGAGTATATAAAGGATGAAAATGCGCTAAAAGAGATAGTGACTAATATTGTTAAATTAGGTGAAAAGCTCAACAAGCCTGTTGTTGCTACAGGAAATGTCCACTATTTAAATCCGGTTGATAAAATATACCGAAAAATTTTAATTAGCTCACAAGGTGGGGCAAATCCGCTAAATCGCCATGAGTTACCTCATGTACATTTCCGTACAACTGATGAGATGTTAAATTGTTTTGCATTTTTAGGTTCTGAAAAGGCAAAAGAAATTGTCATTGAAAATACGAATAAAATAGCAGACTCGATTGACGAAATAAAACCGATTAAGGATGACTTGTATACACCGAAAATTGAAGGTGCAGATGAGGAAATTCGGGCAATGAGTTATTCGCGGGCAAGAAGCATTTATGGCGAAAACCTTCCGGAGCTTGTTGAAGCAAGACTTGAAAAAGAGCTTAAAAGTATTATTGGCCATGGTTTCGCTGTTATCTATTTAATTTCTCACAAGCTAGTAAAAAAATCATTGGATGATGGATATCTAGTAGGTTCTCGTGGTTCGGTCGGATCCTCATTTGTTGCAACGATGACGGAAATTACCGAGGTAAACCCATTGCCACCTCATTATGTTTGTCCGGAATGTCAACACTCTGAATTTTTTAATGATGGTTCTGTTGGGTCTGGCTTTGACTTACCTAATAAGGAATGTCCAAACTGTGGAGCGCAATATCAGAAGGACGGACACGATATTCCGTTCGAAACATTCCTTGGGTTTAAAGGGGACAAGGTTCCTGATATCGATTTAAACTTCTCTGGGGAATACCAACCTACTGCACATAACTATACGAAAGTATTATTCGGAGAAGATAATGTGTATCGTGCAGGAACGATCGGTACTGTTGCAGAAAAAACCGCGTATGGATATGTAAAAGGTTATGCAAATGATCATAATCTAATCTATCGTGGTGCAGAAGTTGATAGGTTAGTTCAAGGCTGTACTGGTGTTAAACGTACAACAGGACAGCATCCAGGCGGAATCATCGTTGTACCTGATTATATGGATATTTATGATTTTTCACCTATTCAGTTCCCAGCTGATGCAACTGGTTCAGAATGGCGGACAACTCACTTTGATTTCCATTCTATCCATGATAATCTATTAAAATTAGATATTCTAGGACACGACGATCCGACAGTTATCCGCATGCTTCAAGATTTAAGTGGAATTGATCCTAAGACAATTCCTACCGACGATCCTGAAGTAATGAAGATTTTCAGTGGGACTGAGTCATTGGGCGTCACAGAAGAGCAGATTATGTGTAGAACGGGAACACTTGGTATACCTGAATTTGGTACACGATTTGTGCGGCAAATGCTTGAAGACACAAAACCAACTACGTTTTCTGAACTAGTTCAAATATCAGGACTATCTCACGGAACGGATGTTTGGTTAGGGAATGCACAAGAATTAATTCACAATAATATTTGTACATTAAGTGAAGTAATTGGTTGTCGTGACGACATTATGGTTTATTTAATTTATCAAGGATTGGAACCTTCCTTTGCATTTAAAATTATGGAATCTGTTCGTAAAGGTAAAGGGTTAACAGATGAAATGGAAGAAGAAATGAAAAAACAGAATGTTCCAGATTGGTATGTTGATTCATGTCTTAAAATTAAGTATATGTTCCCTAAGGCACATGCTGCAGCATATGTTTTAATGGCAGTGAGAATTGCATGGTTTAAAGTACATCATCCACTTCTTTATTATGCGGCATATTTTACTGTCCGTGCAGATGATTTTGATATTGAAACAATGGCTAAAGGTTCTACACCTATTCGAGCAAAAATTGAAGAAATTAATGCAAAAGGATTAGATGCATCACCAAAGGAGAAAAACCTTTTAACGGTATTAGAGTTAGCTTTAGAAATGTGTGAAAGAGGCTATTCCTTCCAAAAGGTTAATCTCTATCGCTCTAGTGCAGATGAATTTATTATTGATGGCAACTCATTAATTCCACCATTTAATTCGATACCAGGTTTAGGAACTAACGCGGCAATTAACATTGTCAAAGCTAGAGAAGAAGGAGAATTTCTATCAAAAGAAGATCTTCAACGCCGTGGGAAAGTATCGAAAACAATCATTGAGTATCTTAATGCACAAGGTTGTTTGGATGAATTACCTGATCAAAATCAATTATCATTGTTTTGATCCTCAAATGAACAGTCTAAGCCTACCCGTATATTTGCAATAAATTTACGGTTATGTTATGCTTTAAATGGAAATGCTAACGATAAGCAGAGAAAAGGAGAGTGGGGAAACCCACTCTTTCGTATTGTAATCACTCTTGTCACTCGGATAGTATAGTACATATTATTCCCTGCTCAAAAGGCAGGGTTTTTCAGCAACATACGATATAAGGCTAGCAAAGATTTAATCAAAAGTATAAACCGATTTTACTTATTCATATATTATTAAATGCTAAATTAGCGCTGATTATTTCTTGATGATTTCGTCTAGTCTTAAAAAACATTCGCTACGGTTTCTTAGCAAGGAGGAAGAGAATGAGCAAGAAGGTAACAGATATCGTAGAACAATTAGTTACACCAATCGTGAATGATATGAATTTAGAGTTAGTGGATATTGAATATGTAAAAGAAGGGTCAAATTGGTTTCTTCGAGTTTTTATTGATTCCGAAAAAGGCGTTGACATTGAAGAGTGTGGTATAGTAAGTGAACGCTTAAGTGAACAGCTAGATGAAACTGACCCAATTCAGCATAACTATTTTTTAGAGGTATCTTCACCTGGTGCTGAGAGACCATTAAAAAAAGAAGCTGACTTTGTAAAGTCTATTGGTAAGCAAGTTCATATCAAAACGTATGAGCCTATTGATGGCGAAAAAGTGTTTGAAGGTGTCCTGACAGCATTTGATGGTCAAACGATCACAGTAACTGTTACGATAAAAACTAGAAAGAAGAAAATTGAAATCCCTTATGCTAAAGTTGCAAAAGCAAGATTAGCAGTAACCTTTAATTAAATGAGTAAATAATCTCATTTGAAAAAGAAAAAAGAAATAAGAGATTTTTTCCTCGCTCTCCTTTTTTAATAAAGCTTTTTTATGTGAACATTGCTGATTTTTACTTAGTAGTATGGTGTGGATAGTAAACCTCTTTTTGGATTTTACCTGTCTTGCTCTTAGCAAATCATCTACTAGGGCTTTTATGAAAAAGGATGAAGATGGACATGCAAACAAATTTGTATTTAGTTTATTTTTTAAGGGGGAAACCGTTAAAATGAGTAGTGAATTATTAGATGCTTTAACAATATTAGAAAAGGAAAAAGGCATCAGCAAAGATATCATTATTGAAGCAATTGAAGCTGCTTTAATTTCTGCTTATAAAAGAAATTTTAATCAAGCTCAAAATGTAAGAGTTGATTTAAATCGGGAAACCGGAACGATGAAGGTTTTTGCGAGAAAAGACGTAGTTGATGAAGTTTATGATCCACGTCTGGAAATTTCTTTAAGTGAAGCACAAAATATCAATCCAAATTATATGTTAAATGATGTAATTGAAATGGAAGTTACACCTAAAGATTTTGGAAGAATCGCAGCTCAAACAGCTAAACAAGTCGTGACACAACGTGTTCGTGAAGCAGAGCGTGGAGTAATTTACAGTGAATTTATTGATCGTGAAGAAGATATCATGACAGGTATTGTTCAGCGGATTGATTCAAAATTTATTTATGTCAGCCTAGGGAAGATTGAGGCTCTTTTACCAGTTAGTGAGCAAATGCCAAATGAAACATATAAACCACACGATCGAATCAAAGTGTTTATTACAAAAGTTGAAAAGACAACAAAAGGGCCGCAAATTTTTGTTTCTAGAACACACCCTGGCTTGTTAAAAAGATTGTTTGAAATTGAGGTTCCTGAAATTTATGATGGGACAGTTGAAATTAAATCTGTTTCCCGTGAAGCGGGAGATAGATCAAAAATTTCAGTCCACTCCGACAATCCTGAGGTTGATCCTGTAGGTTCATGTGTTGGTCCAAAAGGTCAGCGAGTACAAGCAATTGTTAATGAGCTAAAAGGCGAAAAAATTGATATTGTTAGATGGTCTGAGGACCCAATTGAATTTGTTGCAAATGCGCTAAGTCCTTCAAAGGTTGTCGAGGTTCTTGTAAATGAAGAAGAGAAAGCGACAACAGTTATCGTTCCTGATTATCAGCTTTCATTAGCAATTGGAAAAAGAGGGCAAAATGCTCGTTTAGCAGCAAAACTTACAGGCTGGAAAATCGATATAAAAAGTGAATCTGATGCTGAAAAGGCTGGTATTTATCCACTAAACTCAGCAGATAAAGATGAAAATTTTGACGATGAACCACTTTTAACAAGTATACATGAACCAGAGGTTAGTGAATAAGAGGTGAATCATATGAGCAATCGCAAAATTCCTTTACGTAAATGTGTTGCAACAGGGGAAATGAGAGCAAAGAAAGAACTTGTTCGTGTTGTCCGCTCAAAGGAAGGCGATGTATCAGTCGACTTAACAGGTAAAAAAAATGGGCGAGGAGCTTATATCACGCTTGATAAAGAGTGCATTCTCCTAGCAAAGAAGAAAAATATCCTTGCCAATCATTTAAAAACATCGATTGAAGATACTTTATATGATGAACTCTTACAGTTGGCTGAGAAGGAGAAAAAATAAATAAATGAACGATCAGCAACAATGGATGTCCTTATTGGGCTTAGCAAATCGAGCACGAAAAGTTATTTCAGGAGAGGAACTTGTTGTAAAAGAGGTGAGACAAAAGCGAGCTAAGCTTGTTTTACTCTCACAAGATGCATCAAATAATACAATGAAAAAGATAACTGATAAATGTAAATTTTATCAGGTACCTATTATTACTGTAAATAATCGTTACCAACTTGGGCAAGCAATTGGCAAGGAAGCTAGAGTAGTTGTAGCGATTAATGATGCGGGCTTTGCTACAAAGTTAAAAACCTTGCTCGATTAATATTCTTGGGGGTGAACGTATGACAAAAATGCGAGTATATGAATATGCAAAACAAATAAATGTATCAAGTAAAGATATTATTACTACGTTACAAGAGATGAATGTCGAAGTAAATAATCACATGTCAACGATCGAGAATGATGTGATTGTAAAACTAGACCAAAAGTTCAAATCAAATAATGAATCAAATAAGAAACCGGGGAAACAAGTGACTAATTCTAATCAAACGACAAATAAACAAGATAATAATAAACCAAACAATGAAAATAAACCTGCAAATAACAAATCACAGAAGCCTTTTAATAATTCAAACCGTGATAATAAAAAACCGAACCAATCTAATCACAAACCCAACCAAAACAAAGGGAAGAAAAATAATCATAACAAGAAAAACAAAGGTAATCATCAGCAACAGCCTATCCAAGCGAAACCGAAAAAGGAATTACCTAGCAAAATTACATTTACAGGTAGCCTAACTGTTGGTGAACTTGCTGCTAAGTTAGGGAAAGAGCCATCAGAAATTATTAAAAAGCTTCTTCTTCTAGGAACTATGGCAACAATTAATCAGGAATTAGATAAAGATTCGATTGAACTAATTGCTGGAGAATATGGTGTTGAAGTTGAAGAAGAGATCGTATTTGAAAAAACAGAATTTGAAAAATACGAAGAAGAGGACCGTGAAGAAGATTTACAAATCCGTCCAGCTGTTGTAACGATTATGGGACATGTTGACCATGGTAAAACAACCCTTTTAGATTCAATACGGAATACGAAGGTGACTGAAGGGGAAGCTGGCGGTATTACACAACATATCGGTGCATACCAAATTGTTGCAAATGACCAAAAGATTACCTTTTTAGATACTCCTGGTCACGCAGCATTTACAACAATGCGTGCTCGCGGTGCGCAAATTACTGATATTACAATTCTAGTAGTTGCTGCAGACGATGGTGTTATGCCACAAACAATTGAAGCAATCAACCATGCTAAAGCTGCTGAGGTACCTATCATTGTTGCTGTTAACAAAGTTGATAAACCTACTGCAAATCCTGATCGTGTCATGCAGGAATTGACAGAACATGGTTTAGTACCTGAAGCATGGGGTGGAGATACTATTTTTGTACCTGTATCAGCATTAACAGGTCAAGGTCTTGATGAGTTACTAGAGATGATTTTATTAGTAACTGAGGTAGAGGAATTAAAAGCAAATCCTAATCGTAGGGCTACTGGAACTGTTATTGAAGCACAATTGGATAAGGGAAGAGGCTCGGTTGCAACACTTCTAGTTCAAAATGGAACATTACGTGTTGGAGATCCTATCGTAGTTGGAAATACTTTTGGCCGTGTTCGTGCAATGGTAAATGATCTAGGTCGCCGTGTGAAAGAAGCAGAACCTTCCACTCCTGTTGAAATTACTGGCTTAAATGATGTCCCACAAGCAGGGGATCAATTTATGGTATTTGAGGACGAGAAGCAAGCTCGTCAGGTTGGTGAAGCTAGAGCACAGAAACAGCTTGATGAACAGCGTAGTGAAGGCTCGAAACTAAGCTTAGATGATTTATTTGAACAAATAAAACAAGGTGATATTAAAGACATTAATTTAATCGTGAAGGCAGATGTTCAAGGTTCTGTTGAAGCATTGGCTGCTGCTTTACAAAAAATCGATGTTGAAGGTGTGAGAGTAAAAATTATTCACACTGGTGTTGGAGCGATTACTGAATCAGATATCATTCTTGCAGCTGCTTCAAACGCTATCGTTATTGGCTTTAATGTTCGACCTGATAGCGGTGCTAAGAAAACGGCAGATGTTGAAAATGTAGATATCCGCCTACATCGAATTATTTATAAAGTAATCGAAGAAATTGAATCAGCGATGAAAGGTATGCTTGATCCTGAATTTGAAGAAAAGGTGATTGGTCAAGTAGAAGTTCGTCAAACGTTTAAAGTATCAAAAATTGGAACGATCGCTGGTTGTTATGTAACAGAAGGGAAAATTACCCGTGATAGTGGTATTCGCTTAATTAGAGATGGAATTGTTATTTTTGAAGGTGAAATCGATACATTAAAACGTTTCAAAGATGACGTTAAAGAGGTTGCACGTAACTATGAATGTGGTATCACAATTAAGAATTACAATGATGTAAAAGAAGGAGACGTCATTGAAGCTTATGTGATGGAGGAAATTGAGCGGAAATGATAGGATATATTGATTGTGAGTGCTTAATTTATGACACACAATCACTAAAAGAAAAAAGAGCAGTTTTACAACGAATTCTTACAAGAATCAAGCAAAAGTACAATGTTTCAATTTCTGAAATAGATTTTCAAGACACTTGGCAACGAACGAAATTCGGTATTGTTGCGATCAGTTCATCTAAAGTTCAGACTGAGCGAGAGCTGCATAATGTTTTAGGATTTATTGATTCTTTTCCTGAAATTGAGCGAACTGTTACTATGTTTGAATGGTTGTAAATGAAGAGGTGAATGGCATGAGCTTAAGGGCAAACCGTGTCGCTGAACAAATGAAAAAGGAATTAGGCGATATAATTGGACGGAAAATTAAAGACCCACGTATTGGTTTTGTTACAGTTACTGATGTAAGTGTATCTGGGGACCTACAAATTGCAAAGGTATATATATCTGTCCTTGGTGATGAGGAACAAAGAGAAAACACATTAAAAGGATTAGCTAAGGCTAAAGGCTTTATCCGTTCAGAAATTGGGCAAAGAATTCGTCTAAGAAAAACGCCTGAAATTCAATTTGAATTTGATGAATCAATTGACTATGGTAATAGAATTGAAACACTTATTCATGAGTTAAATTCCCAACATAATCAGGGCGAATAACTTCTTTCTACAAAGGGATAGACAATGGCGTCTATCCCTTTGTTAATGCTTAAACGTACGTAAAATAATGTTTAAGTGGCTGAACATAAACAGTTTATCTATGTTGCATGATGTTAAAAATACCTATACATTTTTGTTTGGTAAGGAATAAAGGAGGTAATCAAGTTTGGAAGGTGTCTTATTATTAAATAAACCAGTCGGTATGACATCACATGATTGTGTGGCAAAAATGAGAAAACTTGCTAAGACGAAAAAAGTAGGTCATACTGGGACACTCGATCCAGATGTTACGGGAGTTTTACCAATATGTCTTGGACGGGCAACAAAAATTGTGGAATATTTAACAGCTTCTTCTAAAACGTATGAGGCTGAAGTAACAATTGGCATATCAACGACGACAGAGGACGCTTCTGGTGAAATCGTTGAACAAAGAAATGTCACATCTCCATTATTAAAATTACAAGTTGAACAGGTTCTAAATTCTATGCTTGGACAAATTGAACAAGTGCCTCCGATGTATTCCGCTGTAAAGGTGAAGGGGAGAAAGCTATATGAGTACGCAAGAGCGGGGATTGAGGTAGAACGTCCAGTTCGTCAAATTACAATAACTGATATATGTTTGTTAGGTGATGTTACGAACAATGACTCCCTTTCAAAGTTTAAATTTCGTGTCACTTGTTCAAAGGGAACATATGTTAGAACATTGGCGGTTATGATTGGGGAACGTCTTGGCTATCCTGCACATATGTCAAAGCTAGTGCGAACAAAATCAGGACAATTTGATATAGCTGATTGTTTATCTTTTGAAGAAATAGAGACGAAAGTTGAAAATGGAACTCTTCAAGACTCATTATTATCGATCGGAGAAGCGCTAAAAGATTTGCCGAAATTTATTATCCATGATACGCTATCAAAGAAAGTGAAGAATGGTGCCGTGCTTGAGCTTCCATCACAATTTCATGACTATGAGCCAGGTGCTCCGATCGTTTTGTATGATGATAAAGATAGATGCCTAGCAATTTATGCAAAGCATCCGACGAAACATCATCTTATGAAGCCAATCAAGATAATAATGATTGAAAATTAAGCTGTTTTAAGTAGAAAAGGTGAAGTTGACTGTGAAAATAATAAAATTGTCTCATCCACATCACAAAATCAATCAAGATTTTGATGAAATGACCTTGGCTTTAGGTTATTTTGATGGGGTACATAAAGGACATCAAAAGGTCATCATAAAGGCAAAAGAAATAGCTGAGAAAACTGGAATGAAGAGTGCTGTCATGACATTTCATCCACATCCACTTGTTGTACTGCGTAAACAAAAGGAAATCGATTATCTTACACCACTTGAGGAAAAAATCAAATTAATTGAGAAGTTAGATGTCGATCTATTATTTATAGTTGAATTTACAGAGGAATTCGCTGCATTATCTCCGCAGCAATTTGTTGACGAGTATATTATCAATTTCCATGTAAAGCATGTGGTTGCTGGGTTTGATTTTACATATGGACATTTAGGTAAAGGAACAATGAAATCCTTACCTGATCATTCTAAGGATCAATTTTCTTGTACGACTGTTGAGAAGCAAACTGATCATGATCGAAAAATTAGCTCATCATTAATCCGTGAAACGATTAAAAAGGGTGACATTATTTATGCGAATAAATTACTAGGAAGACCACATTCCGTTTCAGGAACGGTTGTGCATGGTGATAAACGAGGAAGGACGATTGGTTTTCCAACCGCGAATGTCGATGTTCCAGATATGTATTTGATACCTCCTACAGGTGTCTATGCTGTTTCCCTCACAGTGAAGGAAAAAGAATACAAAGGTGTTTGTAATATTGGATTTAAACCAACTTTTAATAAAGAGAAGGAACTTAAACCAAGCATTGAGGTTCATATTTTTGACTTTAATCAAGATATATATGGAGAAAAGGTTTCTGTTTCGTGGTACAAACGTATAAGAAGTGAACAAAAGTTCCATAATGTAGATGAACTTGTTGCTCAAATTTCTAAAGATAAAAACGATGCGTTACAATTCTTTGCAGAAAAATTGTATTAGTTCTTGCAAAATGAATGAAAAAATAGTATTCTAATTGATGTAACTTAAAACCATTGCTTGGCAAATCGATTCACCACCGATTGCTCGGTAATTGGGGTTTTTGAAAATTAAGGAGGTGAAAAGGATGGCTATCACACAAGAACGTAAAAACGAACTTATCGCAACTTACAAAACACATGAATCTGATACTGGTTCACCAGAGGTTCAAATTGCTATCCTTACTGAGGACATCAATAACTTAAACGAACACTTACGCGTTCACAAAAAAGACCACCACTCACGTCGCGGTCTATTAAAAATGGTAGGTAAGCGTCGTAACTTACTAACTTACTTACGTAATAAAGATGTAACTCGTTATCGTGAATTAATCAACAAGCTTGGTTTACGTCGATAATACCTTAAAAAGCGGGATTTTTCCCGCTTTTTTAGTGTATATAAATATGACTGAAAATTTAAGTCTGATATAATACACAACATAACAACTAATATCATCATACAATTTTAAATAAACTACCTTTAAGTAATTAAATTAGGTATGCATGCGATTGTGCTAAAACAATCGTGATACGATGAAATTATTTTGTTTATACTAATACATATACGCCTGAATATAAGAGAGGAGTTTTACATAAATGGGACAAGATAAGCAAACCTTTTCCATAGAGTGGGCTGGTAGAAACCTAACGGTAGAAATTGGCCAATTAGCTAAACAAGCAAATGGTGCTGTTCTCGTACGATATGGTGATACAGCGGTATTAAGTACAGCTACAGCATCAAAGGAGCCTAAGCCACTTGACTTTTTCCCTTTAACTGTTAATTATGAGGAACGTTTATATGCTGTTGGGAAAATTCCTGGTGGTTTTATTAAAAGAGAAGGTCGACCTAGTGAAAAAGCAATTTTGGCAAGTCGCTTAATAGATAGACCAATAAGACCATTATTTGCAGATGGTTTTCGAAATGAAGTACAAGTAATAAGCATTGTGATGAGTGTCGATCAAGACTGTTCATCTGAAATGGCTGCAATGTTTGGTTCATCATTAGCATTATGTGTATCTGACATTCCATTCGAAGGTCCAATAGCAGGTGTAACGGTTGGACGGATTAATAATGAATTCATCATTAATCCTACTGTAGAACAAACTGAGAAAAGTGATATTCATTTAGTTGTTGCAGGTACTAAGGATGCTATTAACATGGTTGAAGCTGGTGCAAATGAAGTACCAGAAGAAATTATGCTTGAAGCAATCATGTTTGGTCATGAAGAAATTAAGCGACTAATTGCATTCCAAGAAGAGGTTGCTGCAGCTGTTGGGAAAGAGAAAATAGAGGTTGAACTGTTCCAACTAGACGCTGACCTAGAAAAGGAAATTCGTGAACGAGCTGAAAAAGACTTATTAAAGGCTATTCAAGTTCAAGAGAAACATGCAAGAGAAGAAGCGATTACTGAAGTGAAAAATGCGGTATTAGCTCATTATGAAGAAATAGAAGCTGACGATGAAACGTTGAAGCAAGTAAATCAAATCTTAAGCAAAATCGTTAAGGCTGAAGTTCGTCGCTTAATTACGGAAGAAAAAATTAGACCAGACGGCCGAAAAGTGGATGAAATTAGACCGCTATCGTCTGAGGTTAATCTATTATCTAGAACACATGGTTCAGGATTATTTACAAGAGGACAAACTCAAGCACTTAGTATTTGTACACTCGGAGCACTTGGCGATGTTCAAATCCTTGATGGACTTGGTATAGAAGAATCAAAACGGTTTATGCATCACTATAATTTCCCACAATTTAGTGTTGGGGAAACAGGACCAATGAGAGGTCCAGGACGTCGTGAAATTGGTCATGGTGCCTTAGGTGAAAGAGCATTAGAGCCAGTTATTCCTTCTGAAAAGGATTTCCCATATACAATCCGACTAGTGTCTGAAGTATTAGAATCAAATGGTTCAACTTCACAAGCAAGTATTTGTGCAAGTACATTGGCGATGATGGATGCAGGTGTACCTATTAAAGCACCAGTTGCTGGGATTGCAATGGGACTTGTAAAGTCTGGTGAGAATTACACAGTTTTAACAGACATACAAGGAATGGAAGACCATCTTGGTGATATGGACTTCAAAGTAGCGGGAACAGAAAATGGGGTAACTGCATTGCAAATGGACATTAAGATTGCTGGTTTATCTCGTGAAATTCTTGAAGAAGCCTTACAGCAAGCGAAAAAGGGAAGAATGGAAATTTTAAAAACAATGCTTGATACAATTTCCGCTCCAAAGCAACAGCTATCTCGATATGCTCCAAAGATTTTAACAATGTCAATCAACCCTGACAAAATCAGAGATGTTATTGGGCCAAGTGGAAAACAAATCAATAAAATTATTGAAGAAACTGGCGTGAAAATTGATATTGAGCAAGATGGTACTGTGTTTATTTCATCTGTAAATGAAGAAATGAACCAAAAAGCGAAGAAAATTATTGAGGATATTGTCCGTGAAGTCGTTGTTGGACAAATGTATCTTGGTAAGGTAAAACGAATTGAAAAGTTCGGTGCTTTTGTTGAAATATTTAATGGGAAAGATGGCTTAGTCCATATTTCAGAGCTAGCGGAGGAACGTGTTGGTAAAGTTGAAGATGTCGTTTCCATTGGTGATGAAATTCTCGTTAAAGTAACAGAAATCGATAAGCAAGGAAGAGTAAACCTTTCTAGAAAAGCTGTATTAAAAGAGCAAAAAGAAAAGGAAAAGCAAGAAGGGTAATATGGAGGCCGGGGAAACCGGGCTTCTTTTCCATTTTATCTCATTTTTATGTTAGAAAAGTGAGATGGAATGTTCTTTACATATCATGAGGAAGGCAATCGTTTTCTAGTTCTACCTTGTCCCCTTTTTACATATTTTTAAATGAAAAGGGGGATACATAATGCAAAGGAAACTATTACAAATCGTTGGATTTATTGTCATCTTAACGGTTAGCTTAGGGTTTATCGGAAACCCCTATCTGCCTGCTTTAAATATTGATATTCAACATATAAGTCAAACTGTTTCAAAGCAGCAGGACAGCTTGTATCAAGAAATTGTTGGAAAATCAGATGAATATAAGATACCTGCACAGGATGCGGAAATACATAAAGTTTGGAAAGCGACTCCAGGCTATAATGGGGTTGAAATTGATATCGAGGAATCATATCAGCGGATGAAAAAGAAAGGTGTTTTTGATGAAAAACTTCTTATTTACCGTCAAGTGAAACCAAAAAAACATCTTGAAGATTTGCCTGCAGAGCCTATATATCGAGGACATCCCGATAAACCGATGGTTTCCTTTTTAATAAATGTTGCATGGGGGAATGAGTATATTCCAGAAATGCTTGATACATTAAATAAATATCATGTTAAATCAACATTTTTCTTAGAAGGCCGATGGGTGAAAGAAAATCCAGAAATTGCGAAAATGATCGTTGATGCTGGTCATGAAATCGGTAATCATTCCTATACTCATCCTGATATGAGCAAGTTGTCTGCGGGAAAAATCAGAGAGCAAATACAAAAAACAAATGAAGTCATTAAATCAATTACCGATGTAAGTCCAACATGGTTTGCACCGCCTAGTGGCAGTTTTCGTGATGAAGTCGTTAAAATAGCTGATGAATATCATATGAAAACGGTTATGTGGAGTGTTGATACGATCGATTGGCAAAAGCCTGCACCACATGTATTAGTCCAACGGGTAATGGATAAGGTTCATAATGGTGCGATTATTTTAATGCATCCAACCTCATCAACAGCACAAAGCCTTGAAACGTTAATTTTATCAATTAAGAAAAAAAAAGGGTATTCCTTTGGATCGATAAGTATGCTAATGGATGAGGAAAGACTCTTCGATGGACAGATGATGAAAACAAAAAAAGATTCTGGCAACTAAGAAGGAGGAACACGCTTGATCAAAAAGTATACATGTCAAAATGGAGTAAGAATTGTATTAGAAAACATCCCTACTGTTCGTTCTGTAGCTATTGGTGTTTGGATTGGAACGGGTTCTAGAAATGAAAATAAACAGAATAATGGTGTGTCACATTTTTTAGAGCATATGTTTTTTAAAGGAACAAAAACAAGAACGGCAAGAGATATCGCTGAATCGTTTGATAGTATTGGTGGGCAGGTGAATGCTTTTACTTCAAAGGAGTACACTTGTTATTATGCAAAAGTATTAGATGATCATGCTGACTATGCATTAGACGTTCTTGCAGATATGTTTTTTAATTCAACCTTTGATGAAGAAGAATTAAAGAAGGAAAAAAATGTTGTATATGAAGAAATCAAAATGTATGAGGACACACCTGATGATATTGTCCATGATTTATTAAGTCGAGCAACATATGGTGATCATCCACTAGGCTACCCGATTCTTGGGACAGAAGAAACACTTGCAACATTTAATGGCGATACGTTAAGGGAATATATGAATCATTATTATACTCCTGATAATGTCGTGATTTCGATAGCAGGTAATGTTTCAGAACAGTTTATTAAGCAAGTAGAAAAACACTTCGGCTCTTATGAAACTGGTGCAAAGAAACGAGAATTTGAAAAGCCAAGCTTTATGATTGAAAAAATTGCTCGGAAGAAGGAAACTGAACAAGCGCATCTCTGCATTGGATTTAACGGTTTAGAAGCAGGCCATGATGACATCTATAGCTTAATTGTTCTTAATAATATTTTAGGTGGAAGCATGAGCTCGCGATTGTTTCAGGATGTTAGGGAACAAAAAGGACTAGCCTATTCAGTATTTTCCTATCATTCATCCTATCAAGATAATGGAATTTTAACGATTTATGGTGGTACAGGCAAAAATCAATTAAATTTGTTATTTGAAACAATTCAGGATACATTAGCAACATTAAAAAATGATGGGATAACTGCCAAAGAATTAGCCAATAGCAAGGAACAGATGAAAGGCAGTTTAATGCTAAGTCTTGAAAGCACGAATAGTAGAATGAGCAGAAATGGAAAAAATGAATTGATGCTAGGTCGCCATCGCTCACTAGATTCCATTATCGAATTGGTGAACGAGGTGACTGAGGATAGTGTAAATTCACTTGCAAATCAAGTGTTTACAGATCGATATGCTGTTTCATTAATAAGTCCTGATGGGGTTTTACCAGATAAGCTTTAGCTGAAATATTATAATGAATCGTGAAAAATGTCTACAATTAAAATTTGTAGGCATTTTTTTTTATCATCAGACGATACAATATACTAAGGGGGAATGGACATGAGATTAAGTGAACTAAGTGGTAAAGAGATCGTCGATGTAAAAAGAGCCGAAAGACTTGGTGTTTTAGGTCAAACAGATTTAGAAATAAATGAACAAGGACAGATTACTTCATTAATTATTCCATCTTTGAAATGGTTTGGCCTAAGGAAACAAGGGCAAGAAATTAGAGTCCCTTGGCAGCATATAAAAAAAATTGGCACAGATATGATCATCTTAGAGATTCCTGATGAAACGATGGAAAGAATAGAATGATAAATGATTTTAAGAGGCTGGCACTATGCCAGCTTTTTTTATTTTGCCAACCTTTATTTCTTCGTTCATTTTTCCTCTAATTAATCACCCAAATCTTATTTTCTACATAGTATGTTGAAGTAAGTTATCCAACAATACGTTGAAATGAAAACAGATAACATGCGAAAAAAGAAGGTGAACGTTCAACATGTTAACAGGATTAAACGTAGCTGTTTTCGGTGGAGATGCAAGACAGCTTGAAGTTATCCGTAAATTAACTGAACTTGATGCAAAACTTTACCTTATTGGGTTTGACCAACTAGACCATGGCTTTACAGGAGCAAATAAAGTAAAGATAGATGAAGTTCAATTCCAAGAATTAGATGCGATTATTTTACCTATCCCTGGTACTGACCTAAATGGGATAATTTATACAGTTTTTTCAAATGAAGAGATTAAATTAACCGAAGACTTACTAAAAAATACACCTTCACATTGTGTCGTGTATTCTGGAATTTCAAATTCTTATTTAGATAAAATGGTTCAATCATCAAATCGTAAATTAGTTCAGCTTTTTGAAAGAGATGACGTAGCAATTTATAATTCGATCCCTACAGTTGAGGGTACGATTATGATGGTCATCCAACATACTGATATAACGATTCATGGTTCAACAATTGCCGTTTTAGGTTTAGGTAGAGTTGGAATGAGTGTTGCAAGAGCGTTATCTGCTTTAGGTGCTAAGGTAAAAGTAGGTGCTAGAGATTTGGCACATTTAGCGAGGATTACAGAGATGGGGTTAACTCCATTTTCATTAGAAAATATTCATGATGAAGTAAAGGATATCGATGTTTGTATCAATACTATTCCCCACATGGTTATTACTGAAAAGGTCTTATCAAATATGCCTGCACATACGCTAATCGTTGACTTAGCTTCAAAACCAGGAGGAACGGATTTTCGATTTGCTGAAAAGCGAGGAATAAAAGCGTTGCTTGCACCAAGTCTACCAGGAATTGTTGCTCCTAAAACAGCTGGGCAAATCATTGCTAATGTTCTTACTCAGCTTTTAAGTGAATTATTAATAGAAGGAAAGGGGTCTTCTTCATGAAATTAGCTGGAAAAAGAATAGGCTTTGGAATTACTGGCTCACATTGTACTTACGAGGATATTTATCCGCAAATTAAGGTGTTATTAGATGAGGGAGCAGATGTCATACCTGTTGTCACATTTACTGTAAAGAATACTAGTACACGTTTTGGTATAGCAGGGGAATGGGTAGAAAAAATAGAGAAGCTTACAGGTAATCAAGTGATTGATTCTATCGTTGCTGCTGAACCACTCGGACCTAAGCTTCCATTAGATTGTATGGTAATTGCTCCGCTAACTGGAAATTCAATGAGTAAATTAGCAAATGCATTAACTGATTCGCCAGTACTTATGGCTGCTAAAGCAACGTTAAGAACTCATCGTCCAGTTGTCGTAGGTATTTCCACAAATGATGCTTTAGGTTTAAATGGAGTCAATCTTATGCGTTTAATGGCTACTAAAGATATTTACTTTATTCCATTTGGTCAGGATGCACCAGATAAAAAGCCAAATTCAATGGTTGCGAGAATGGAATCATTATTAGATACTGTGCTTGCTGCTCTAGAAGGAAGACAATTTCAACCTGTAGTAGTAGAAAAGTTTCGTGATCTCGAAAAATAATTTAAAAATTCAATAAAATAATAATAAATTTATAGGATCTTTCGACAATTAATGTGATAAAATAGTACGTAAAAGATTTAGCGCTATTTTTTATTAGAAATAGCTGGAAGGGGCTAGTATTAATGAAAGCAAAAGGTTATCATGTAGCAGTAGTTGGAGCAACAGGAGCAGTAGGTCAACAAATGCTTCTTACATTAGAAAGACGTAATTTTCCTATATCAAAACTAACTTTGCTTTCTTCTGAACGTTCCGCAGGTACTAAAATTACGTTCAGAAACGAAGAATATATAGTTGAGGCAGCAACTCCTGAAAGTTTTGAAGGTGTTCAAATAGCATTATTTAGTGCAGGTGGTAATGTTTCAAAGCAGTTCGCTCCAGAGGCTGTGAAACGTGGAGCAATTGTTATTGACAATACAAGTGCATATCGCATGGATGAAAATGTACCTCTAGTTGTACCAGAAGTAAATGAGGAAGCATTAAAAACTCATAATGGGATTATTGCAAACCCAAATTGCTCGACAATTCAAATGGTCGTTGCACTTGAACCGCTAAGACAACAGTTTGGATTAAATAAAGTCATCGTTTCAACATATCAAGCTGTATCTGGTGCAGGAGCAGCTGCTATTAATGAATTAAGAGAACAATCACAGGCCATTTTAAACGGTGAAGAATTTACACCAGAAATCCTTCCTGTTAAAGGTGACGAAAAACATTATCAGATTGCGTTTAATGCTATTCCTCAAATAGATAAATTCCAAGATAACGGATTTACGTTTGAAGAAATGAAAATGATTAATGAAACTAAGAAAATAATGGGTATGCCAGAGTTACAGGTAGCAGCTACATGTGTTCGTTTACCTGTTGAGACTGGTCATTCCGAATCAGTTTATGTAGAAATAGAAAAAGAAGACGTAACAGCTGACAAAATCAAGGAGCTGCTTAAGAATTCTGATGGTATTACGTTACAAGATGATCCGGCGAATCAATTATATCCAATGCCTGCTTTAAGTGTTGGAAAGAATGATGTATTTGTAGGAAGAATTCGTAAAGATTTAGATTGCAATACTGGCTTCCATATGTGGATTGTTTCTGATAACCTATTAAAGGGTGCCGCTTGGAACTCAGTACAAATTGCGGAAAGTCTTGTAAAACTACAATTAGTTTAATCTTAATTTAGAAGAGAGCAGGCATTTTCCGGGCTCTCTTCTCTCACGTCTATAGTTTGAGGTGCTATAATGAAGATTTTAGTTCAAAAATTTGGTGGAACATCTGTTAAAGATGATAATGGAAGAAAACTGGCTCTAAATCATGTGAAAGAGGCGATAAGTCAAGGCTATAAAGTAGTTGTTGTCGTTTCTGCTATGGGCCGAAAGGGAGCTCCATATGCTACAGATACATTGCTAGATTTAGTATATGGTGGAACGGAAATGATTTCGAACAGGGAACAGGATATGTTACTCTCCTGTGGAGAAGTGATTTCTTCAATCGTTTTCTCAAGCATGTTAAATGAGGCAGGAATCAATGCAACTGCATTTAATGGTGCACAAGCTGGGTTTATTACAAACGATGATCATACGAATGCAAAAATTCTTGAAATGAAATGCGACAGATTATTGGAAACATTAAAAACACATGATGTAGTTGTTGTTGCTGGCTTCCAAGGTGCGTCAAAAACAAATGGGGACATTACAACAATCGGTAGAGGTGGAAGCGATACGTCAGCAGCAGCACTAGGTGCAGCTCTAGAGGCTGAATATGTAGATATTTTTACTGATGTTGAAGGAGTCATGACAGCTGATCCAAATATCGTTGAAACGGCTCGCCCTCTTTCAAATGTGACGTACACTGAAATAGTAAATCTTGCATATCAAGGTGCAAAGGTCATTCATCCAAGAGCAGTTGAGATTGCAATGCAATCTGAAGTGCCAATTCGAGTGCGCTCAACATACTCACAATCATCAGGTACATTAGTTCAGGCAAAACAAACTTCTAAAAGAGGTAGTGATGTTCATGAACGATTAATTACAGGAATTGCTCATGTTTCAAATGTGACACAAATCAAGGTTACTGCAAAAGAAGGTCAATATGATGTCCAATCAGAAGTTTTTAAAGCGATGGCCAACGATGGAATAAGTGTTGATTTTTTCAATATTACACCAATGGGCGTTGTGTATACAGTGACAGAGAATGTCACAGATCGGGCAATATCGATCTTAAATGATCTTGGGTATGAGCCTGTTGTTACGAGAAATTGTGCTAAAGTTTCTACTGTTGGAGCAGGAATTATGGGTGTTCCTGGTGTTACGGCAAAAATTGTTACGGCATTATCTGAAAAGGGAATTCAAATTCTTCAGTCAGCAGATAGTCATACTACAATTTGGGTTTTAGTAAAAGAAGAAGATATGATTAAGTCGGTTAATGCACTACACGAAGCTTTCGGTTTATCCGGAATAAATCAATAAAGTATAGTAGTTATTGAAGTTGGCTGCAAAAGGAGTGAGAGTGGGAATGGGTCATTTTGGAAAACTTTTAACAGCAATGGTAACACCGTTTGATATAAACGGTAATATCGATTTTCAAAAAACCTCTACACTAATAGATTACTTAATCAATCATGGAACTGATGCTTTAGTTGTAGCGGGTACAACAGGAGAATCCCCAACACTAAGTTATGAGGAAAAAATTGCATTAATCAAACATACAGTAAAAGAAGTAGCAGGTAGAGTCCCTGTTATTGCAGGAACGGGCAGTAACAATACGGCTGCTTCGATAAAATTAACAAAGCAAGCAGAAGAGTGCGGTGCTGACGCCATAATGCTCGTCGTTCCTTATTATAATAAACCTAATCAAGAAGGTTTGTATCAACACTTTAAAGCGATTGCCGAGTCAACAAAGCTGCCTATTATGTTATATAACATACCGGGAAGAAGTGTTGTTAATTTGGAAGTTGATACGATTGTAAGACTTTCAGAGCTGCCTAATATTGTCGCTATAAAAGAAGCGAGCGGAAATTTAGATGCAATGACAGAAATTATTTCAAAAACAAAAGATGATTTTGTATTGTATTCTGGAGATGATGCCTTAACATTACCGATCTTATCTATTGGTGGTATAGGGGTTGTTTCGGTCGCGTCCCATATTATTGGGAAAGAAATGCAGGCAATGATTTCATCGTTTGTTGAAGGGAATTATCTTTCTGCTGCAAAGCAACATCAAAAGCTACTTCCTGTCATAAAACAACTTTTTACTGCACCAAATCCTGTTCAAGTAAAAACGGCATTGCAAATTAGAGGTTTAGACGTAGGTTCTGTCCGGTTACCACTTATACCGTTAACAAATGAGGAACGAAATCAATTAACGAAAATAATTGATAATCATTTGTAATGATGAAAGGCTTGATACGATTTAGTATCAAGCCTTTTTATTTAAGAAGGGGAATGAATTTATAACTTTTCACATTGATTAATTACTATCCTGGTGAATATATGCTTATATTATATAGCCAAAATTTCCTTGTATTCCATTTCTTTCATCAGTTATAATGTTTCTAAGTGACGTTGAACGGGTACTTCAGTGGGGAGGATAAATTAAATCATGGAAAAGACAGAAAATATAAAAATTATCGCCTTAGGTGGCGTTGGTGAAGTCGGAAAAAATATGTTTGTCATCGAAATTAATTCTAGTATTTTTGTTGTGGATGCCGGACTCATGTATCCAGAGGGTGAAATGTTAGGAATTGATATGGTGATACCCGATATTACTTATTTAAAAGACAATAAGGAACGTATTAAAGGAATCTTTTTAACACATGGTCATGATGAGAGTATTGGAGCGATCTTTTATTTGCTCAATAATATTCAAGTGCCTATTTATGGGACAAAGCTTACGTTAGCATTAGTTGCGGAGAAGTTAAAGGAAAACCGTATGAAGCAATCAGTTTTAGTAAAAGAAATTGATGCACATTCTGTTTTAACCTTTGAAGATACCGTTATCACATTTTTTAAAACAAACCATAGCATCCCAGATACAATCGGTTTAAGCTTTTCAACGACTATGGGGTCAATTGTCCATACAGGTGATTTTAAATTTGACCAAACTCCAATTGGTTCTGATTATATGGATATTGCCAAAATTGCCAAAATTGGTGAAGAGGGAGTCCTGTGCTTACTATCAGATAGCATCAATGCTGAAAGACCGGGTTATTCTGGCTCTGAAGCTATTGTTGGCAATGAAATTCAAGATGTCATGTACAACGCTAAAAGCAGAATTATAGTTTCTGTCTTTGCGTTTAACCTTGTTCGCATCCAGCAAGTAATAAATGCGACTGCTAAAAGCAATCGAAAGCTGGTGATTGTTGGGAAAAATATGAGTAATAATCTCAACTTAGCGATTAGCCTAGGATATGTTGAAATCGATGATGAACTGATTATACCCGTTAACGACATTGATAAATATCCAGCGAATGAAATTACAATCTTAACTACAAGCAATCAAGGCGATACATTATCTGTCTTATCAAGAATGGCAAAGCAATCACACAAACAAGTAAATGTAAAAGAAGGAGATACAGTTCTTATTGCATCTACTCCAATTCCTGGCCATGAGCTCGTTTTTTCAAAAACAATTGATTTACTGTACCGAGCAGGTGCGAATGTTATCTTTGGTGAAAAGCAAATTCATGTTTCAGGACATGGACATCAGGAAGAGCTAAAGATGATGCTAAATATAACGAAGCCTAGCTATTTTATCCCGATTCATGGGGAATATAAAATGCAAAAAGCCCATGCAAAGCTTGCAATCGAAGTCGGGGTAAATGAAGAAAACATTTTTATTGTTGAAAAAGGGGACGTTATAGAGTTTAAAAAAAATCAAGTAACAACGAGTGGAAAGGTACCATCCGGAAACATTTTGATTGATGGATTAGGGATTGGTGATGTTGGAAATATTGTTCTCCGAGACAGACGTTTATTATCACAAGATGGAATTTTAATCGTTGTCGTGACATTAGATAAACAGAAAAAACAAATTATTTCAGGGCCTGAAATCATTACAAGGGGATTTGTTTACGTTCGTGAATCAGAGGCATTAATCGGTAAAGCGACTGAAATTGTTTCAGATATCGTAAAACGAAGCATGCAAGAATATACAATCGAATGGTCAGCATTAAAATTAAGTATACGTGAGTCGCTTAATCAATTTCTCTATGAAAAAACAAAGCGTAGGCCGATGATCCTACCAATTATTATGGAAATCTAAAATATAGTAGGACGAGCTATTTTCAAAAGGCATTGATAATTCAATGCCTTTTTCTTATGTCCTAAAAAAGCTTGGAAGAGCTGAAAAAACAATTTTGTTTAAGGGGATTTTAGAACAGGTTTTAAGGAAGAGTAGAGATATGAAAAAGAGTAGAATTAGTAAACTGTTAAATCCCACACTTTTTCATCGCATGAAAATTTTCATGTTGCTCATACTACAAAGAGAAAGTTAAGAGAAAGGGTGAACTTCATGACAAACCGTGGACAATACATACAGGGGAATGAGCAAAATGAAGGAGAAGAGAAACAAGAAGGAAAAGAAAGCTCGATTGTAGAAAAAATACAACAGCTAGGACAAACGAATGTCCCACAAATGGGTCAAGATTCAAAAATTCACTGTTTAACAATTGTTGGCCAAATTGAAGGACATATTCAATTACCACCACAAAATAAAACAACTAAATATGAACATGTTATCCCACAAATTGTTGCAATTGAACAAAACCCAAAGATAGAAGGTTTATTAGTGATATTAAATACTGTTGGTGGTGATGTTGAGGCGGGATTAGCGATTGCAGAGATGCTAGCTTCGATTTCAAAACCAACAGTGTCGATTGTATTAGGTGGAGGTCACTCAATAGGAGTACCAATTGCGGTTTCCTGTGACCATTCATTTATTGTCGAAACAGCAACAATGACAATCCATCCCGTACGGTTAACTGGATTAGTTATTGGGGTACCGCAAACATTTGAATATTTGGATAAAATGCAAGACCGCGTTGTTAATTTCGTAACTGGACATTCAAATATTACCGAAGAAAAATTTAAAGAGCTTATGTTTTCGAAAGGAAACTTAACAAGGGATATCGGGACGAATGTCGTTGGAAAAGATGCAGTAGAATATGGATTAATTGATGAAGTTGGTGGGGTAGGCCAAGCGATTCAAAAATTAAACAGTATGCTTGAAAAAAATCAAGCAAAGCAGGTGTTACAATGATTTACTATACGATGATGCCTGAAGAATTAATGTTCCCGACTCATGAGGAGGAGTATAAAAAGCAAACAATCATTGAAAAAGATGGAGTTCAGCTTTTAGTCCAAGGTACGGGAACAGCAGAATATGAAATAGTTCGAATTCTTAGTAGTGATCCTAAGTATTTTTTAGATCAACAATATACTCCTGGACAAAAAATTATCATGTCTAATTCTTAATAAAATGATTATTATGATATAATGGAAAGACAAGCATAAGGCAGCCAGTTTCGGCTGCCTTCTTTATGACAAATAAAGGAATTGTCGTATATTTTTTAATACATAGGTGGTAGAAATGGCTAAACAAAAAAGAAAAACTAGAAAATCAAAGGATGAATGGAAAAGAACGCTAAAATTTGAGCTTACAGGCTTAATTATTCTAGCAATTGCACTCATTTCAATCTCAAAGCTAGGCTTTGTTGGAATGACTTTTGTCCACTTATTTCGTTTTTTTAGTGGCGAATGGTATATGTTATTCCTTATTGAAGTTCTTTTATTTGCCTTTTATTTAATTTGGAAGAGACAAATCCCGTCATTATTTAGTAGACAAATGATAGGGGTCCATTGTATAACTGCAGCAATCTTACTATTAAGTCATGTTACGCTATTTAAGATGCTTTCTCATAATGGCACATTTGCAACACCTAGTGTCATTGCAAACACGCTTGAATTATTTTGGATGGATGTAAGAGGAGAATCTATTACAGTTGATTTAGGTGGTGGGATGCTAGGGGCAATTTTCTTTGCTACATCTTATTACTTATTTGCCGAAGCAGGATCGCAAATTATTGCGATCGTTTTAATCGTTATTGGCGTTATTTTAATTACTGGTCGCTCTCTTAAAGCAACATTGGCTAAATTGATAACGCCAATTGGTGCATTTATGAAAAGACAAGCAATTGGATTTAAGGATGATATGAAAAGTCTACCTTCAGCAATTAAGCAAAAGCATGAGGAAAAAAGAAATAAGAAAAAAGAGCTTGAAATACATAATAACGACAAAAATGATCTTGTCGAAGAAGACAATAGTAAACCAATCATTTCAAGCTTTTCAGATCATGAAGAGCCTGAATCAAAGCCCGAAGAAATGATTATCCATACAATGGATACAGATAAAGTGGAGCCTAAAGTAAAAAAACATCAAGCTGAAGATCAAGAAAGTAATGAACCAATTCAACAAGAAGAGCTTGCGCCGATTTCGTTTGTTGAATTAGAAAATAAGGATTATAAGCTTCCACCAATTGACCTTTTGAAAGCTCCGAAGCATAATTCTCAACAGGCGGATAAGAAAAACATCTATGAGAATGCGCGGAAGCTTGAAAAAACATTTCAAAGCTTTGGGGTGAAGGCAAAGGTAACACAGGTACACTTAGGACCTGCAGTCACGAAGTATGAAGTTTATCCTGATGTAGGTGTAAAGGTGAGTAAAATTGTAAACTTAAGTGATGATTTAGCATTGGCACTCGCTGCAAAAGATATTCGAATCGAAGCACCGATTCCTGGTAAATCTGCAGTAGGTATCGAAGTGCCGAACTCAGAAGTTGCAATGGTTTCTCTAAGAGAAGTACTTGAATCAAAAGCAAATGACAGACCAGATGCAAAATTATTGATTGGCTTAGGAAGGGATATTTCAGGTGATGCCGTTTTAGCAGAGCTCAATAAAATGCCTCACCTGCTTGTAGCCGGCTCAACAGGTAGTGGGAAAAGTGTATGTATCAATGGTATTATTACAAGTATCTTAATGAGAGCAAAGCCTCATGAAGTGAAATTGATGATGATCGATCCGAAAATGGTTGAGCTTACAGTTTATAATGGTGTGCCTCATTTACTTGCACCTGTTGTGACAGATCCTAAAAAGGCATCACAAGCATTGAAAAAGGTAGTAAATGAAATGGAACGTCGTTATGAGCATTTTTCTCATACTGGTACAAGAAATATAGAGGGCTACAATGAAATTATAAGAAGAAATAATTTGGAATCAGAGGCAAAACAGCCGGAACTTCCTTATATTGTTGTTATTGTTGATGAGCTAGCAGATCTGATGATGGTTGCCTCATCTGATGTTGAGGATTCGATTACTCGTTTATCACAGATGGCTCGTGCCGCCGGTATACACTTAATTATTGCAACTCAGCGACCATCTGTGGATGTCATTACTGGTGTTATCAAAGCAAATATCCCTTCGAGAATTGCATTTAGTGTATCTTCTCAAACAGATTCACGAACAATTCTTGATATGGGAGGTGCCGAGAAGCTATTAGGTAGAGGGGACATGCTGTTCTTACCTGTTGGTGCATCTAAGCCAGTACGTGTTCAAGGTGCATTTTTATCTGACGAAGAGGTTGAAAAGACTGTTGATTTTGTTATTGCTCAGCAAAAAGCACAATATCAAGAGGATATGATTCCTACTGAAACTGTTGAAGCTCCAAGTGAAGTCCAAGATGATTTATATGAAGATGCAGTACAATTAGTAGTTGATATGCAAACAGCATCTGTTTCGTTATTACAAAGAAGATTTAGAATTGGTTACACGAGAGCAGCACGATTAATTGATGCAATGGAAGAAAGAGGAGTAGTAGGACCATACGAAGGAAGTAAACCTAGAGAAGTTTTGCTCTCTAAAGAGAACCATGATGAATTAACTTCATAAAAAAGAAAATGAAAAAGCTAGACAGCAAATCGAAATAAATGTCTAGCTTTTTCATATTCTATATTAATGCTTTAATTAAACGATAAAAGTGGATAAGAATTATTCAACAATTTAAAATTTTTCTACTACTTTCGACAAAAATTATCGATTTTTATTTATTTCTAGTTAAAAACATGATATAGTATTTTCGATTAGAGTTGGTGTATTACATCAGATGTCTGATCTCTTTTTATTTATGACATAGTGGAGGCGGACTTATGAGTATAAAAGCTGATAATCGACACCTGTATTTACGGGTTATTGATAAAATTAAAGAAGATATCGAAAAGGGAATTTATAAGGAAAAAGAGAAGCTTCCGTCAGAATTTGAATTGTCAAAGGATTTAGGTGTTAGCAGAGCAACTTTAAGAGAAGCTTTAAGAATCCTTGAAGAGGAAAATGTGATTATTAGAAGGCATGGAGTTGGAACTTTCGTGAATGCGAAGCCACGTTTTTCTTCAGGGATTGAGCAATTAAATAGTGTGACAGATATGATAAAAAATGCAAATTTAACACCTGGAACAGTCTTCCTTTCATCTTCGATTACAGGAGCTACAGAGGATGATGTAAAAAGATTTAAATGTAGCAAAGAAGATGAAATTTTTTTACTTGAAAGAGTCCGTACATCAAATTGTGAGCCTGTAGTTTATTGTTTAGATAAAATTCCTACTCATCTATTGCCAGAAAGCTTTGATCATAAGCAAGAATCATTATTTAAGCTACTAGAGGATAAAGCATCCATCTATATTAGTTATGCTGTTACACATATAGAACCAATCGGATACCATGAGAAAATATCTCAAATATTAGAATGTGATCCGGAAACTTCTTTACTTTTATTAAAACAAATTCATTATGATGATCAAGAACGCCCTGTCCTTTATTCTTTAAATTATTTTAGAGCAGATCATTTCAGCTTTCACGTTGTAAGAAAGCGTTTATAGTATTGTAATCAAACTTCCTAAATGGAGGTTTTTTTATTTTGATTAATTTTACATCATTGACTTAATGATGTAAATTTTGTTAGAGAACTTTTTTGAAAAGAATATGTCTGCTACATTATCCCAGTATATGTTTACAACATATTACACAAAATGAAATTGTGTTAAAAATATTGCAGACAAAAGGTGAAGCAAAGATGGATGGAAGAAAGAAGCTCGATTTGTTAGCAGTATCATCTGTTCCGCTTGTAATGACTTTAGGAAATTCAATGCTAATCCCTGTTCTACCTCAAATCGCTAAAAAACTAAATATTAGTGCATTTCAAGTTTCGCTAATCATTACAGTTTACTCTATAGTTGCGATTTTATTAATACCAATTGCAGGGTATTTGTCAGATCGATATGGTAGAAAAATGGTAATGGTTCCGTGCTTAATCATTGCAGGCTTAGGTGGAGCGGTATGTGGTTGGGCTTCTCTATCACTAGATGACCCATTCCTATTCATTATAATTGGTAGAATATTACAAGGGGTTGGTTCTGCTGGTGCTTTTCCTGTTGTAATTCCTCTAGTTGGCGATATGTTTAAAGATGATGACGAGGTCACTGCAGGGTTAGGTATGACAGAAACAGCAAATACTGCAGGAAAAGTTTTGAGTCCCATAATTGGAGCAACATTAGCATCATTTATATGGTATCTTCCATTTTGGTTTATTCCTTTTTTTAGTCTAATAAGTGTTATATTAGTATTTTTCCTTGTGAAAGTACCGAAAAAGAAGAAGGAAAATAAACAGCCATTTAAAGAATTTACAAATAGTGTAAAAGTGGTTTTTGAAAATAATGGAAAGTGGCTTTTTGCAGTTTTTATGGTCGGTTGTATCATAATGTTTGTTTTATTTGGAATTTTATTTTATCTATCGGACATGCTTGAGACGCGATACGAAATTAATGGCATTCAAAAGGGGCTAGTTCTAGCTATACCTTTATTAGCTCTTTCAGTAAGTTCCTTTGTTGCTGGTAAGAAAATTGGTAAAAGTAAAAGTGTGATGAAAGCTGTGACCGTTGTAGGTATGGGATTAGTTACAATATCCTTTATTGCATTAAGAGTACAACATTCACTATATTATTTAATCGCATTTTTAGTTATAACCGGAATTGGAATTGGCATGACGTTGCCAAGTCTTGACGCAATCATTACAGAAGGAATCCAAAAAGAGCAAAGAGGCACAATCACTTCTATCTATAGTTCAATGCGTTTTATTGGAGTAGCTCTTGGACCACCAATCTATTCTTATATAATGGGGAAAAATGAACACCTTGTTTATTACTTTTCTGGTGGTATTAGTCTTTTGGCTGTAGTGATTGTTTTACTTTTTATAAGGCCAAAAAAGGATATGAAAAAAGAATCTAAATCCAATCGTATGCCTAAACTTGCGTAAATAGGACATGAGGTGTCACTTCAGTAGGATAAGCTTTCCTTAAGAGGTACCTCATGTATTTATTTGTTTGAATATAGAAGGTTTTTTATAGAAAGAATAGAAGTAGAAAAAGGTATATTATTTTCTAATGTATTCACGTATTGATATAATTACAGGAAATACAAGAAAATATATTCTAAAAGGAGGGTATCCATGTCTTATATTAATGAAGCGACAACAGAGATAAATGGGTTGTCATTACATACAATCCCAACGACAAAATTTAAAACGAATACAATTGTCTTAAAATTACTTTCACCACTTAATGAGAAGGATGTTACATACCGAGCTTTACTTCCATATGTTCTTCAAAGAGGAACAGAGAACTTTCCAACAAGTACGACTTTAAGACAGCATTTAGATGAATTATATGGTGCAACACTTTTTGTTGATTTATCTAAAAAAGGTGAAAATCATATCATTTCGTTTCGGATGGAAATTGCAAATGAAAAATTTTTATCTAATCAAACACCGTTATTGGAAAAGGGATTAGAGTTGTTAGCTGAAATAGTATTAAAGCCAGTTCTTGAAGGAGAAGCATTTAAAGAGGAAATTGTCACACAAGAAAAACGAACATTAAAACAACGTATCCAATCAGTGTATGACGATAAAATGAGGTATTCTAATTTACGATTAGTTCAAGAAATGTGTAAAGGCGAGCCTTATGCTCTACACGTAAATGGGGAAAAAGATGATGTAGACAAAATTACAGCTAAATCACTATACGAATACTACCGTTCAGTGCTTAAATCAGACAAAATTGATTTATATGTTGTTGGAGATATCGAGAAGCAGGAGGTAGAAAGCTACGTTAAAAAATATTTTCATATTGAAAATTCTCATCAACAAATAACTCCAACTATTAACAAGCAGGAAGTACAAGAAAATGAAGTAATTGAGAAACAGGATGTTAAGCAAGGAAAATTAAATATCGGGTATCGTACGAATAGTACATATCGTGATGACGATTACTATGCTCTACAACTCTTCAATGGTATATTTGGTGGTTTTTCTCATTCTAAATTGTTTATTAATGTTCGTGAGAAAGCAAGCTTGGCCTATTATGCTGCTTCAAGAATTGAGAGCCATAAAGGACTCTTGATGGTCATGTCGGGAATAGAAGAAAAAAATTACGAGCAAGCAGTTACGATTATTAAGGAACAAATGAATGCAATGAAAAAAGGTGATTTTTCAGATCAAGAAATTGAGCAAACCAAAGCCGTTATTCGAAATCAACTATTGGAAACAATCGATACTCCATATGGATTAGTTGAAATCGTTTATCATAATGTCATTGCCCAAATAAATCGTTCATATGATGACTATTTAAATGGAATTGCAAATGTTACAAAGAACGAGATAATAAAGGTAGCAGATAAAATTGAGTTAGATACAATTTACTTCTTAAAAGGAATGGGGGGAAATGCATGACAAATCCTATTCGCTTTGACCAGTTACAAGAAGAGCTCTACTATGAAAAGATGGAAAATGGGTTAGATGTCTATGTATTACCTAAAAAAGGATTTAATAAAACGTATGCAACGTTTACAACGAAGTATGGATCAATTGATAATCGTTTTGTACCATTAAACAAAGATACGATGGAAACAGTTCCTGATGGGATTGCTCACTTTCTAGAGCACAAGCTGTTCGAAAAAGAGGATGGAGATGTTTTTCAACAATTTAGTAAACAGGGTGCTTCAGCAAACGCATTTACGTCTTTTACAAGAACCGCATATTTATTTTCAAGTACAAGTAATGTAGAGCAAAACCTGGAAACATTGGTCGATTTTGTACAATCACCATATTTTTCTGAAAAGACGGTGGAAAAAGAAAAAGGGATTATTGGTCAAGAGATTAATATGTATGATGACAATCCTGATTGGCGGCTTTATTTTGGATTAATCCAAAACCTTTATCAAAATCATCCTGTACGAATCGATATCGCGGGAACAATCGAGTCGATTGCGAAAATAACAAAGGATTCTTTATATGAGTGCTACCATACATTTTATCATCCGAGTAATATGCTGTTGTTTGTTGTTGGAGCTGTTGAGCCAGAAGCAATTTTAAAGCAAGTAAGAAAAAATCAGCAGAAAAAAGATTTTACTCCACAATCTGAAATAAAGAGAGAATTTCCTAGTGAGCCTGCTGAAGTATACAAAAAAATTGAAAAATTGAAAATGAATGTTCAAAGCTCAAAATGCTTAGTTGGATTGAAGGCGAAAAATCCAAATAGAAAAGGAAAAGATTTATTAAAATACGAGCTATCAATGAATATAATATTAGATATGCTATTTAGTAAAAGCTCAAAACATTATGAAGAGTTATATAGCCAAGGATTAATAGATGATACCTTTAGCTATGATTACACAGAAGAGAGTGGCTTCGGATTTGCTATGATTGGTGGGGACACGGATAACCCAGATGAATTAGCAAATAAAATTCAACAGATCCTTCTTAATGCAAAAAACAATGGCTTTGATTTTACATCCTTTACAGCAGCTAAAAATAAAAAAATTGGTGCTTTTTTAAGAGCAATTAACTCACCTGAATATATTGCTAATCAGTTTACACGATATGCATTTAATGACATGAATTTATTTGATGTTGTTCCAATGCTAGAATCATTAACTGAAGAGGATGTTACGAAGACATTAAACGAAGCGGTTGAAGAAAATTTATTTACAGTATGTCAAGTAATACCTAAATAATATCAAATGATTATAAGAGGGTGGCTCAAGAGCAACGGTTTTAGACCCCTCAAACACAATATATAGGTTAGTTTACTATATATCGGTGTTTGTTGGGTTCAGACCCTTCCTGAGCCACCCTCTTCTTAGGGAGAGAGTAGAGGGAATAATGGAAAAGTATGCTTTAGTTACAGGTGCAAGTGGTGGAATTGGTAAAGCAATAACGAAAAAGCTTATAAAGGATGGTTATCATGTCTATGCACATTATCATCAAAATGAACAGGAAATCCAATATTTAATAGATTCCCTTTCTGAAGCTAAACAAATGATCATTCCGGTTCAAGCTGATTTATCAAATAGTACTGGTGTTGATGAGCTTGTTCACTCAATGAAAATACCTATAGACTTATTAGTAGTAAATAGTGGGATTAGCTTTTATGGTCTAATGACCGATATGAGTGAGGATGAGATGAATCAAATGATTGCCATTCATCTAACAAGCCCCTTTAAACTTACGCAAAAAATCATCCCATCTATGATTAGGAAAAAGTTAGGGAATATCATTGTCATTTCTTCGATTTGGGGAATTACTGGCGCATCTTGTGAAGTTTTATATTCGATGGTAAAGGGAGGGCAAAATTCTTTTGTAAAGGCGTTAGCAAAAGAGCTTGCTCCAAGTCAGATTCGTGTCAATGCAATCGCACCGGGGGCTATAGAAACAAAAATGCTTTCAAATTTTACTTCTGAAGAGCTAAATGAGTTAAAAGAGGAGATACCTCTCGGAAGATTAGGCCATCCCGATGAGGTAGCGGAAGCAGTTTCATTTCTTGCCTCTAAAAAATCCTCATACATAACTGGACAAATTCTTTCAGTAAATGGTGGTTGGGTATAAATCAAATGGACAAAGGAGTCTCATTCATTTTTCCTTTATAAAAATATAGCTTGCTTTTTGAATTTATAAGAATAATTATTTAGCGGGTAAGGAACAATAAAGCGTGTATCAATTATAAAGGAGGTACTCCTATGTCTGTATTAGAAAATTGGGATGAGTGGAAAAATTTCCTTGGTGACCGTTTACATCATGCACAAAATGAAGGTATGAATGATCAGGTTATCAATAATTTAGCGTTTGAAGTTGGTGACTACTTAGCTAAACAGGTCGACCCAAAAAACACTCAAGAACGTGTACTTGCAGATCTTTGGAGTGTTGCAAATGAACAAGAGCAACAGGCAATTGCTAGTATGATGGTTAAACTTGTTCAAAATAACGGATCACAACAGTAAAAAAAGAGAGGAGCGAATCCTCTCTTTTTTACTATATCATTTCGTTAGTAGGTGTAATCCTAAATGTTATGAACGACCGATTTTCAATTGAAGAAAACCTTATTTTTAAGTCTTCTATTATAATTTATTAATATTCTTGAAATGTTCATTCATAATTCTTTCCTCTTTTGGTAAAATCATATATGATATGTAATAGTGGTTGAAAAAAGGAGGGACTTCTTTTATGCCATATGAATGGTATTTTGAATATCAAATTCAAAAAAACCGTCCCGGGCTTCTAGGTGATATTTCATCTCTACTAGGAATGCTATCGATTAATATTATAACGATAAATGGTGTTGATGATTCCAGACGGGGGTTATTGCTGAAATGTGAAAGCAATGACCAAGTAAGACGCCTTGAATCGATTCTAAAAACGATGGATAATATAACGGTAACAAAGCTAAGAGTTCCAAAATTAAGGGATCGACTAGCCGTTCGCCATGGCAGATACATACAAAGAGATGCAGATGATAAAAAAACTTTCCGTTTTGTTCGAGATGAACTTGGACTACTTGTTGATTTTATGGCAGAATTATATAAACAAGAAGGACATAAATTAATTGGCATTAGAGGTATGCCGAGGGTCGGAAAAACAGAATCAATTGTCGCTTCAAGCGTTTGCGCTAATAAAAAGTGGCTATTTGTTTCCTCCACTTTATTAAAGCAAACCATTCGCAGCCAATTAATTGCAGAGGAATATCACGAAGATAATGTGTACATTATCGATGGAATTGTCTCAACTAGAAGAGGTACTGAGCAACACCTCCAATTAGTTAGAGAAATTATGAGGCTTTCAGCAACAAAGGTTGTTGAACATCCTGATATTTTTGTGCAAAATACGGAATATACAATTGATGATTTTGATTATATAATTGAAATTCGGAATGAACCTGATGAAGAGATCACATATAAAGATGTCGAAGAGCCACAAATGTCGTTTGATTCATCAAGTTTTTCAGGATTTGACTTTTAGTTATGGGGTGTTACGGTTGAGTGAATTAGGAAATCGACTGAAACAAGCAAGAGAGGAAAAAAACATTAGCTTAGATGACCTTCAAAATATGACGAAAATTCAGAAGCGTTATCTTATAGCATTAGAAGAAGGAAATTATTCAATCATTCCAGGGAAATTTTACGTTAGAGCTTTTATTAAGCAATACGCGGAAGCTGTTGATATAAATCCAGATTCGATATTTGAGGATTTTAAAAATGAGGTTCCAAGTACGAACAATGATGAGCTCCCTGAACAATTATCGAGAGTAAAAACTCATAGGGAATTACCAAAATCAGCATCAAAATTTTTGGATCTTTTCCCAAAAATATTAACGGTCGTTGTCGTAATTGCGATTGCAGTTGGGCTATGGGTTTGGAGGCAAAATGCTGCCGAAAATAATACAGATGCAAAACAGGATTCCATTACAGACCAAAGCGAGACCGAATATACAAATAATGTTGAAAATACACCAGCAAATGATAATCAAGCTGCTGAGGAAGAGCCGGCTGTAGATGAAAATGATTCGACAAATGCAAAAGAGGTAACTCCAGAAGAGGAAACACCAAAACAAGCAATAACAGTTAAGGAGTCCAGTGGATCTTCTACTGTTTATGAACTTACAGGTACAGACAAGTTTGAACTTGAAGTTATTGCGAAAAGTAAATCATGGGTTAGTATAAAAAATGATAAAGGTAAAACTTTTATCGGAAAAGTGATTTCTGAAGGTGAATCTGAAGTAGGAGATTATACGGCTGAATCTGAAATTACTGTAAGAGTAGGTAATATTCCAGGAACTGATATAAAAGTTAATGGTGAACTGATTAAGTATGAGGATGCTAAAAGCTCTCCGCAAAATATCACGATTGTCTTTAAAAAAGAGTAGGACTGACACAAGTATTGTTCTTGTACACCAATCTCAATTGATAAGTTGAGATTGGTGTGCGATCTTTGTGTCGTCCTTTTCTTTATCCTACTTAAAGAAGGAATTTCTAGCTTTTAAATACATAATTACTTGCAGAAATTGATTTACGATAGAACTATTTTATAATTTATGAAATTGTATACACAACAACGGAGGAATCAGAAGATGAATTTACCTAATAAAATTACAATATCAAGAATTTGTTTAATCCCAGTGTTCATGATTATTATGTTAGCCCCATTTAATTGGGGAGAGCTAACATTTGGCAATGAATCAATCCTAGTCACACACTTAGTTGGGGCAATTCTTTTTATCGTAGCGTCAACAACTGATTGGATTGATGGTTATTATGCACGGAAATTGAATCAAGTTACAAATCTCGGAAAGTTTTTAGATCCATTGGCGGATAAGCTTCTTGTATCAGCAGCATTGATTATTTTAGTTCAGCTTGGTCTTGCACCTTCATGGATGGTCATCCTGATCATTAGTCGTGAGTTTGCAGTTACAGGATTAAGAGCGATTCTTGCTGGTGAAGGTGAAATTGTTGCTGCAAATATGTTAGGGAAAATTAAAACGTGGACGCAAATCATTGCAATAAGCGCGTTACTGCTACATAATTTACCATTTGAATTTATCAATCTTCCATTTGCAGATCTTGCTCTATGGGTAGCAACCTTTTTCACGATTATTTCAGGGTATGACTATTTTATTAAAAATAAGCATGTGTTTGTGAACTCAAAGTAAAATTTGTGAAATGGGGATGCGTTAATATGAATACTCGTACGGAAATTATTGCAGTTGGTTCAGAGCTATTACTTGGTCAAATCGTCAACAGTAATGCGCAATTTATATCTGAGCAATTAGCTGAAATGGGGATAAATGTCTATTATCACACTGTTGTTGGCGATAATGCTGGCAGACTGAAAGAAGCGATAGAGGTTGCACAAAAACGTTCAAATGTCATCATTTTCACTGGAGGTTTAGGACCGACAAAAGATGACTTAACGAAAGAAACAATTGCTAATGTTTTAGAAAAAGAGCTTGTGTATGATGAAGAAGCATTGGAAAGCATTGAACAATATTTTATTCGAACGAAGCGTACAATGTCTGAAAATAATAAAAAGCAAGCACTTGTTCTTGATGGGGCTCATATATTGAAAAACGATTTTGGTATGGCACCAGGTATGGCTCTTGAAGTAGAGCAAAAGGTTTATATGCTATTACCAGGACCTCCAAGTGAAATGAAACCAATGTTTCAAAACTATGGTAGTAAATATTTCATTCAAAGTCTCGGCATACAGGAAAAGATTATTTCGCGAGTATTAAGATATTTTGGAATTGGTGAATCCCAACTTGAAACAGATATTCAAGATATTATTGATGAACAAATGAATCCAACAGTTGCTCCATTAGCTGCTAATGGTGAAGTAACTTTACGTCTGACAGCTAAACATACTGACGAAACGGTTGCGAATCAAATGCTAGACGAAGTAGAGCAAAAAATTAATCAACGTGTTGGAGAATTTTTCTATGGATATGAGAACACAACACTTGTTGAAGAGCTTTTTAAGCTTTTAATTGGAAAAAACAAAACATTATCAGCAGCTGAGAGCTTAACAGGTGGAATGTTTTCAGAGTACATGACGGGAATTGATGGTGCTTCAAAAGTATTTAAAGGGAGCATTATTACATATACGAATGAAGTGAAAGCAAATATACTTGGTGTGTCTGAAAAGACATTAGAAACATATGGAGCCGTAAGCAGTCAATGTGCTAAGGAAATGGCGGACCAGGTAAGGAAAATGGCAAATAGTGATATTGGAGTAAGCTTTACTGGTGTGGCTGGCCCTAATTCCCTTGAGGGACATCCTGTTGGAACAGTTTATATCGGTATTTCAACAGAAGGAACAGATACTCAAACGTTCAAATTTAATTTCACTGGTACAAGAAACGGAATTAGAATAAGAACGGTAAAATATGGATGCCATCATTTAATTAAACTATTATCAGAAATAGAATGATATAATTAAATTTTAAGGCTGTCTTTCTTTTTTGAGGCAGCCCTGCTTTATTTTGTGTGAGAAAATTCATCTGATTAAAATGAAAAATTTTAATAGGGAAGTGGGCAGGTAATCGATTTTTCATTTAATGAAAACAAACTTTTTAAAGAGATTTTCTCTGTGAAAATAATCGAATGAATGTTCGATTTTTACTTGGCAAATGGTTTAAAAAGCGTTATATTAATTATAGATACGATTAAAGGAGGAAATTTAGTGAGTAACCGTCAAGCTGCGTTAGATATGGCGTTAAAACAAATAGAAAAGCAATTCGGTAAAGGTTCCATCATGAAATTGGGGGAACAAACAGATAGAAGAGTTTCGACTATCCCTAGTGGGTCACTAGCACTTGATGCTGCATTAGGAGTTGGTGGATATCCACGTGGTAGAATTATAGAAATTTATGGCCCTGAAAGTTCAGGTAAAACAACTGTTGCACTTCATGCAATTGCAGAGGTGCAAAATCAAGGTGGACAAGCTGCATTTATTGATGCTGAGCATGCATTAGATCCAGTCTATGCTCAAAAACTAGGTGTTAATATCGATGAACTTTTATTATCACAACCTGATACAGGTGAGCAAGCTCTTGAGATTGCTGAAGCCCTTGTTCGTAGTGGTGCTATTGATATTCTTGTTATTGACTCTGTTGCAGCATTAGTTCCAAAGGCGGAAATCGAAGGGGAAATGGGAGATTCTCACGTTGGTCTTCAAGCTCGATTAATGTCACAAGCATTACGTAAACTATCAGGTGCTATTAATAAATCAAATACAATTGCAATTTTTATTAACCAAATCCGTGAAAAAGTTGGTATTATGTTCGGAAACCCTGAAACAACACCAGGTGGACGTGCGTTAAAATTCTATTCAACTGTCCGGTTAGAAGTTCGTCGTGCTGAGACACTTAAACAAGGTAATGATATGGTTGGTAATAAAACGAAAATTAAAGTTGTCAAAAATAAAGTTGCTCCTCCGTTCAAGGTAGCAGAAGTTGACATTATGTATGGTGAAGGGATTTCTAAAGAAGGAGAAATCATTGATTTAGGTTCAGATCTTGACATTGTACAAAAAAGTGGAGCTTGGTATTCATATAATGAAGAGCGTTTAGGACAAGGAAGAGAAAATGCGAAGCAATTTCTCAAGGAGAATCCAGCAATTCGTCTTGAAATCCAAGAACAAATTCGCAAGCATTATGGTTTAGATGAAGAGGTAATTCTTGCGAAAGATAGTGAAGCAATAGATCAAGAAAAATTAGATTTACTAGAAGATTAAAAAGGGCATTCGGCCCTTTTTTTTTATAATAAATAAGCCGTGTTTAAGCACATATTGGTGATTTCTTAGCTCTTTGTTTAGTGGAGAGGCTACGTAAGAATCACGCGGTAGAAGCTAGTTAAAGGGGGACCTCGCAGTCGTTAACACTAAAGGAGACTCCTGGACCGCCCACAGAAGCGAACGCTCGTAGCGGAAACAACAACTAGGTTTAAAAGCACCATATATTAAAAAAAATTGTAGAAGACACTTACACTAAATATAGTGCTAAAAAGCATATTAATTTTAGAAGATTCTTTTCTATAAGGCTGTTGTTCTTTGCAAAATTTTATAAAGGTTGATTGTAGCAACTTGCGAGATTCCTGCTTAAATGAGTGGGAAAGGTTAATGTTAAGCAGGTGTTTAGACTAAAGAAAGCTCACTGTTATCCCGCAGAATGTGAGTAATCCACGAGGAAAGACAAAAGAGTAACTTAATAAATAGCAATAAACAGCCTTTTAGAAAGATCTTTTTTTGTTAGAAATAAAGCTAACTGATTCATATACTTTATATAACAAACTATGTGAATGACATATAGTATATATGGCAATTTTTAGGGGTATAATAATGATATAAAAACCCAATTTATAAAACAAAATAGACCATAGTTAACAAAAAGGTTTATCTGTTTTAGTTGCTACCCACTTGTAAAGCTTATGAAGACATTATTTTCGTCAATTTGACAGGCTTGACAAGAAAAATTCACACATTTACAATTAAGATGTATATTTTACAATTTTGTAGAATGTTGATTGAAGCATTTTGAAAGCAAAAATGTTGGTACTTGAATTTGTCTTCTTAAATAATAGTTCATAAGACGTAAAGTTCAACATGATACGAAAGCTTTGAGCTGTATGTTGACAACTTATAATTGAACAATGTACATGCCGACACTTTAATCTAGAAAAAACAAGTTCATAGCAAGAGGAGGTGTAATGATGGAAGTTGTATCAATACTCATCTCCATTTTGCTTGGCCTAATCGTCGGTGCAGTTGTTGGCTATTTTGTTCGTAAATCAATTGCTGAAGCAAAAATTGCAGGTGCAAACCATGCAGCTGAGCAAATTCTTGAAGATGCAAAGCGTGATGCGGAAGCAACGAAAAAAGAAGCACTTCTTGAAGCGAAAGATGAAATTCACAAGTTGCGAACAGATGCAGAAAAAGAAGTTCGTGAAAGACGAAATGAGCTTCAGAAACAAGAAAATCGCTTATTACAAAAAGAAGAGAATCTAGACCGAAAAGATGAGTCTTTAGATAAACGTGAAGTTATCCTAGAGAAAAAAGAAGATTCTCTGAATCAAAGACAACAGCATATTGAAGAGATGGAAAGCAAAGTGGACGAGATGGTGCGTAAGCAGCAATCAGAGCTTGAACGCATTTCTAGCCTTACACGAGATGAAGCAAAATCAATCATACTTGAAAAGGTTGAAAATGAGCTCACACATGATATTGCAATCATGATTAAAGACAGTGAAAATCGTGCAAAGGAAGAAGCAGACAAAAAGGCTAAAGAAATCCTGTCACTTGCTATTCAGCGATGTGCAGCAGATCATGTGGCAGAAACAACTGTATCTGTTGTAAATCTCCCAAATGATGAAATGAAGGGTCGTATAATTGGCCGTGAGGGACGGAATATTCGTACACTTGAAACATTAACAGGAATCGACTTAATTATCGATGATACTCCTGAAGCTGTTATTTTATCAGGATTTGATCCAATTCGTAGAGAAACAGCAAGATTGGCATTAGACAAGCTTGTACAGGATGGACGTATACATCCTGCTCGTATTGAAGAGATGGTTGAAAAATCCCGTAGAGAAGTGGATGAATATATTAGAGAAGTTGGAGAGCAAACCACATTTGAAGTGGGTGTTCACGGTCTTCATCCTGATTTAATAAAAATCCTTGGTCGACTTAAATTTCGAACAAGCTACGGTCAAAACGTGTTGAAGCATTCAATGGAAGTTTCTTTCTTAGCAGGACTAATGGCATCGGAACTTGGAGAAGATGTATTATTAGCGAAACGAGCAGGTCTCCTTCATGATATTGGTAAAGCAATCGACCATGAAGTAGAAGGAAGCCATGTTGAGATAGGTGTTGAACTTGCTACAAAGTACAAGGAACATCCTGTTGTAATTAATAGTATTGCTTCTCATCACGGAGACACAGAACCAACGTCTATTATTGCAGTAATCGTTGCAGCAGCAGATGCATTATCAGCTGCAAGACCTGGTGCACGTAGTGAAACATTAGAAAATTATATACGTCGTCTAGAAAAGCTCGAGGAAATCTCTGAATCTTATGAAGGTGTTGAAAAGTCATTTGCTATCCAAGCAGGACGTGAAGTCCGAATTATTGTAAAACCTGATAGCATTGATGATTTACAAGCACACCGTTTGGCACGTGACATCCGAAAAAGAATTGAAGAAGAGCTCGATTATCCTGGTCATATTAAAGTTACGGTTATTCGTGAAACAAGAGCAGTTGAATATGCAAAATAAAGTGGGGCAGAAATGCGCCACTTTATTTTTTTATAAAACTATGTGAGAATAAATAAGCAGAGAAGTAAAGACGAAATACAAAGATGAATTTAATTGCAAAGAATTGAGGAAATGAAAATGAAAATATTGTTTGTGGGAGATGTTTTTGGTTCACCAGGTCGTCAAATGGTAAAGGAATATCTACCAAAGTTAAAAACAAAATATAATCCACATGTTGTCATCGTTAATGGTGAAAATGCAGCACATGGTAAAGGGATTACTGAAAAAATATATCAACAATTTATTGATAGTGGTGCACATGTTATAACGATGGGAAATCATACTTGGGATAATCGAGAAATATTTGATTTTATTGATCGAGCACATCAAATGATACGACCTGCAAACTTTCCAGAAGATAATCCGGGTAAAGGCATGACATTTGTTACGATCGCAGGAAAAGAAGTGGCGGTCATTAATTTGCAAGGGCGTGCGTTTTTACCTCCAACAGATTGTCCATTTAAAAAAGCTGACGAATTAATTAAAGAAGCTAAAAAGCGAACATCCATTATTTTTGTTGATTTTCATGGAGAGGCAACGAGTGAAAAACAAGCGATGGGATGGTATTTAGATGGAAGAGTGTCAGCTGTAGTTGGTACACATACACATGTTCAAACAGCAGACGAACGAATTCTTGACAAAGGAACAGCATATATTTCTGATGTCGGAATGACAGGACCTTATGACGGTATTTTAGGGGTAAACCGTGAAATGATTATGAAAAGGTTTTTAACAAATCTACCAGTAAGACATGATGTAGCAGATGGTCGCACACAGCTAAGCGCTGTCGTTATTGATGTTGATGACAAAACTGGTATGGCCAAGAAAATTGAACGAATTCTTATTAATGATGATCACATGTTTTTTGAGTAAAAAGAAAGAAGGATTTTTTTCCTATATTTCATCCCTTTAATTGCTATTTTATAATTTATTTATTAATACTCTTTCGAAAAAAATTATAGTTTTTCTAAACATGTAAAGGTTATTGGAGCATAAGTTCAAAATTTCTACTGGTTGCATAGGATAGGTGAGACATAAGCAGGTGCTTAAACTAAAAAGACTCACCACCAATTACGATAAGAGGAAATCAACCATAACGAATTAATAAAAGCAACAAGGTTTACGAAAAATACATGAGTCTTGTGCTTAGAAAACCAGTGGAATCGTAAAGGTTTGAAAATTTGTGAAATCTTTACTTACAGAAAGCAAACACATTTAGCAAGGCTCTTTTCTTAAATAAAATGAATCCAAGCAGGAATACTTTCTATTTCTAGTGAATATAGTATCAATGGATGAATATCTAATAGCGTTTAGAAAGGATTCAGGGGAGGCCTTTTTAAACGAATGATGCCAAAGCTGTTCTAATGAACACTCAAGGATTCATTGAAAATTAAGGGGGAGCTAGAAATGGAAATATTAAAGGTTTCAGCAAAATCTAATCCTAATTCTGTAGCCGGTGCATTAGCTGGTGTTTTAAGAGAGCGTGGTGCTGCAGAAATTCAAGCGATAGGAGCAGGTGCTCTTAATCAGGCCGTTAAAGCAGTAGCGATTGCTAGGGGCTTTGTTGCGCCGAGTGGTGTCGATTTAATTTGTATACCAGCATTTACAGATATTCAAATAGATGGTGAGGAACGGACGGCAATTAAACTAATTGTTGAGCCTAGATAACAATAAGTCAGAGGATATCATTAAGGGTTTGACTCAATTTATGAGTCAAACCCTTAATTTTTGAAAGGAGTTTCGTAGAGATGAGAGTGTTTGATGCCCATTGTGATATGCTATTAAAGCTTTGGAGAAACCCTTACATAAATGTAGAAAATGATAAAGGCTTACATGTTTCCATTTCAAGGCTTAAATCCAAGGAAAAGCCTGTTCAATGTTTTGCGATATTTGTACCAGAGGAAATACCTTTTCATCAGCGAGTTCAAGTGGCGGAAGCACAAATAGCTCTATTTTATCAAAAAATCCTAGAGAACTATCCTGAGATAAAATTAATAAAGAGTAAAAAGGATATGAATCAATTAGCTGATCATGAGATTGGTGCGATTTTAACGTTAGAAGGCTGTGATGCGATCGGTGATAGGCTAGAGCAATTAGAAATTTTCTATCAATTAGGGGTAAGGTCAGTCGGGCTAACTTGGAATTACGCTAATCTTGTTGCAGATGGTGCTTATGAAACACGAAATGGTGGTCTAACGGTTTTTGGGAAAAAAGTAATCAACTACCTAAACCAAAAAAGATTATGGACGGATTTATCACATACATGTGAAGCGAGTTTCTGGGAAGCGTTAGATATTGCACGGTTTCCAATTGCGTCACATTCAAATGTTTTTAATTTATGTCCACATGTTCGGAATCTTAAAGATGACCAAATAATCGAGTTGTTTAAGAAAAACGGTATGATCGGCTTATCCTTTGTCCCTTATTTTACGACAAGTGGTTTAGCAAAAATAACTGATTTATTAAAACATATTGATTATCTCTGTGCACTTGGTGGAGAGAATCATATTGGTTTTGGGTCAGATTTTGATGGTATTGATGAAACGATAATCGGCTTAGAAAATTATTCTTGCTATGATCATTTAATCAATCAATTACTTACTCATTACTCTCATAGCTTTGTTCAAAAAATCCTTTTTCAAAATTTTAATGAGCATATTTCCTTTTGATTCTTAAATTATGGCCTCAGAATCAATGAAAACGCAAAAATAATCGTAAGTAATCATCTCACACAAATTGCTCTTTAGCTAAAAAGGAAACGCTTTAAATATGAAAATCTATATTCTTCGACATTTTTATTAGAAATACTTGTAATTTTGTAATGTAGGGTCTACAATTAAAACGTTTAGTTTTAAATCCGATCAATTTACTCAGTTTAAGTAAATAATATTTTGCTAGGTCTATAAAACTTATAAAATTATATCTATTGAACTTTAGAGGGGTGTAAGAACATGATAAGTCAACTTTCATGGAAAGTTGGAGGGCAACAAGGAGAAGGCATCGAAAGTACTGGTGAAGTATTCTCGATTGCATTAAACAGACTAGGATATTACTTATATGGATATCGGCATTTTTCTTCACGTATTAAGGGCGGGCATACGAATAATAAAATCCGTGTCAGCACATCTGAAGTCCGGGCCATTTCAGATGATTTAGATATATTAGTTGCCTTTGACCAGGAAACAATTGATGTAAACTTTCATGAGCTTCGCAATGGTGGGATCGTACTAGCGGATTCAAAGTTTAATCCAACAATTCCTGAGAATGTAAACGTTACATTATATTCTGTTCCGTTTACAGAAATCGCAACTGAATTAGGAACATCTTTAATGAAAAATATGGTGGCAATTGGAGCAACAAGTGCAATTCTCAATATCAATCCTAACGGTTATCATGAAGTTGTACAGGATACATATGGCCGAAAAGGGGAAAAAATTGTCGAAAAGAATATGGAAGCAATAAAAAAAGGTGCGGAATATTTAAAAGATGTATTAGGATTTGATCGAACAGATATGTATCTTGAAAAGGCAGATGGGCAAAAAAGAATGTTTATGATTGGGAATGATGCGATTGCATTAGGCGCAATAGCAGCTGGTTCTCGGTTTATGGCTGCATATCCAATAACACCTGCATCTGAAATTATGGAATATTTAATTAAAAAGCTTCCGAAATTTGGTGGAGTTGTTATTCAAACAGAAGATGAAATTGCTGCATGTACGATGGCTATTGGAGCCAATTATGCAGGAGCACGTACCTTTACTGCATCCGCTGGTCCTGGGTTATCACTTATGATGGAAGCAATCGGCTTATCGGGAATTACTGAACAGCCACTTGTGGTCGTCGATACACAAAGGGGAGGACCTAGCACAGGCTTACCAACGAAGCAGGAGCAGTCTGATCTAATGGCTATGATTTACGGTACACATGGTGAAATTCCAAAAGTGGTCATGGCACCAAGTACAGTCCAAGAGGCATTTTACGATATGATTGAGGCTTTCAATATTGCTGAAGAGTACCAAGTACCGGTTATTCTCTTAACTGATTTACAGCTTTCGTTAGGAAAACAAACTGTTGAGCCGTTAGATTATCGTAAAATCAATATTCGCCGTGGAAAGCTTCTTACGGATGACTTACCAGAGCTTGAAAATAAGGCATACTTCAAACGTTTTGAAGTAACTGAAGATGGTGTCTCACCGCGTGTTCTTCCTGGAACGAAAAACGGGATTCATCATGTTACTGGTGTAGAGCATGATGAAACAGGAAAGCCTTCAGAGGTAGCAATAAATCGGATTGACCAAATGGATAAACGTTTAAGAAAGTTAGCTAACATAAACTTTAACACTCCAGTTCATAAAAGGATGTATCATAATCACCCAGATATCTTATTCGTTGGCTTTATATCGACTCGAGGAACAATTGAAGAAGCAATAGAGAGATTAGAGAATGATGGTGTAGCAGTAAATCATGCACATATTCGCTTAATTCATCCATTTCCAACAGAAGAGCTGCTTCCATTAGTTGAAGCTGCAAAAAAAGTAATTGTTGTTGAGAATAATGCAACAGGGCAATTAGCGAATCTCTTAAAAATGAATATCGGTTATGCAAATAAAATTGCTTCGTTATTGAAATATGATGGAAATCCTTTTCTTCCTCATGAAATCTACACACGTAGTAAGGAGTTGATTTAAATGGCAGTAACATTTAAAGATTTCCGAAATAATGTAAAACCAAATTGGTGTCCAGGCTGTGGTGACTTCTCAGTTCAAGCTGCCATTCAACGTGCTGCTGCCAATGTAGGCTTACAGCCGGAACAATTAGCTGTTGTTTCTGGAATTGGCTGTTCTGGTCGAATATCTGGATATATTAACTCCTATGGTTTTCATGGCATTCACGGGCGGTCATTGCCAATTGCGCAAGGTGTAAAGATGGCAAATCGAGACCTAACTGTCATTGCTTCAGGAGGGGACGGCGACGGATTTGCGATTGGGATGGGACATACGATCCACGCTATTCGTCGAAACATTGATATTACGTATATTGTGATGGATAATCAAATATATGGTTTAACAAAAGGACAAACATCACCTCGAAGTGAAGCGGGATTTATTACAAAAAGTACACCAGAGGGATCAATTGAATCCTCCTTATCAATTATGGAAATGGCATTATCAGCAGGTGCTACATTTGTTGCCCAAAGCTTTTCAACTGATTTAAAGGATTTAACAGCATTAATAGAAGCTGGTATTCAACATAAAGGGTTTTCATTAATAAATGTATTTAGCCCATGTGTGACATATAATAAAGTAAATACCTATGATTGGTTTAAAGAAAATTTAACTAAGCTAGCAGATGTTGAAGGCTATAATCCACATAATAAAGAACTTGCAATGCAAACGTTAATGAAGCATAACAGTCTTGTTACAGGATTGATTTACCAAAATAACACGCAAAAATCTTATCAGGAGTTAATTAAAGGCTATAGTGAAATTCCGTTATCTAAAACGGATTTAGCTATCGAGGAAGAAGAATTTAATCAATTAATTGCCGAATTTATGTAAGGTATTTACTGAAGGAACGAGAAAAATTTCTCGTTCCTTTTATATGAAAATATTAATTAGCTCACCGTTTAGAGAGTTTAAGGAAATTTATCTATCAAAAAGTTTTAGAAAAAGCTATATTAAGAATGAAAATTAGAGCTTAATATAGCTTCCTTAATATCAGAGACGTAAAGTCATTAAAGAAGATTAATATTACATGCCTTGCATTCATTGATCGTAGTTTCATTCCAAACAGATGCTTGGACCTCACCTATATGTGCCTTTTTTAATAGATACATACATAATCGTGATTGGCCAATTCCTCCGCCAATGGAGGATGGAAGTAAACCGTTAATGACAGCTTGATGAAAAGGGAATATTAGCCTTCCCTCTTCTTTTGAAGCCTTTAATTGTTTCATCAGGGAATTTTCATCAACGCGAATTCCCATCGATGAAATTTCAATCGATTTCTTTAAAAGTGGGCTCCATAATAAAAGGTCGCCATTTAATGACCAATCGTCATAATCAGGGGAACGGCTATCATGTTTTTCACAATTACTAAGAACACCACCGATTTGCATAATAAATACAGCACCATATTCCTTTGTTATAATATCTTCCCTTTGTTTCGGAGAGAGATTTGGATATAATTGTTCAAGCTCCGCAGTCGTAATAAAATGTATTTCATTAGGTAAAATTGGCTCAAGCTGTGGATGAAATTCGTACATAAACATTTCCGTTCGTTTTATTGCATTGTAGATTTTTTTCACTTCCCTTTTTAATTTATCAATTGTTCGTTCGTCCTTTGAAATGACTTTCTCCCAGTCCCATTGATCAACGTAGATCGAATGGAGGTTATCAAGAACTTCATCTCTTCTAATTGCATTCATATTCGTATAAAGACCTTCGTCAATTGTAAATCCGTATTTCGCAAGTGCCTGTCTCTTCCACTTTGCAAGTGATTGAACAATCTCGATTTGTTTTCCGTTCATATCTATTCCATCAAAACGAACAATTCGTTCTGTCCCATTTAGGTTATCATTTATTCCGGTTCCTTCATGGACAATCAACGGTGCAGAAACTTTAATAAGATTGAGTTCTTCTGCTAGCGTTTCTTCGAAAAAATCCTTTAGCTCTTTAATGGCAATCTCTGTATGCATCAGATTGAGGATCGGTTTGTAGCCTTTAGGAATCGCTAATGTTTGAGACATCTTATTACCCTCCAATTGATAAACAAAATATCTTTTTTTAAGTAATTAGGTGTTTGACTAAAATACTTTATGATGAATCCACTAATTTGTTACTCCACTATTGCGAAAAAGGGGAGTAATAATCCTTTATTAGCTCGAGAATGAAATTTATACATTTAGAATGGGTAAACTAAATTTAATAGGCAAAGGACAGCATAGCTTGAAGACGAAAAATACTACACAATGGAAATTTGCTTCATTTTTCAGGAGGGAAATTGTGAAAAGTCATACAAAGAAAAGCCGTTCTATTTCAATGAGAAAACGAAATTTTTTTTCAGGATTTTTATTAGGAATTGGCTTTGTTGCTTTTATTGACGAAGCTATCTTTCATCAATTATTACATTGGCATCATTTCTATGATAAATCAGTAACAGCAGTGGGACTAGTCTCTGATGGCTTATTCCATGCGTTTAGTTGGTTTGCAACTGTTGCTGCTCTATTTATGTATGCAGATGTAAGACGTTATAATGCCTACTTAAAAGGTGTTTGGTGGGGAGGATTTTTCATTGGTGCTGGTGGCTTTCAACTATATGATGGTATCATTCAACATAAGCTAATGCGCATCCATCAAATCCGCTATGATGTAAACATTCTTCCATATGATCTTACATGGAATATTCTAGCTTTCCTTATGGTGATTGTCGGTATCCTTCTCATTCGTTCTAATAAAAGACACCAAGGTGGTATAAAGCAATATGAACCACAGTAATCATAATCATTCCGATAACCTTGATATGATATTAATTGATGTGATGCAAGTAGTTTTTAGTTTTTTATTTCTCCTTGCACTATTTGCTTATTTTTTTGCAGTCAAAACCTCAAATCGACGTCATAAGCAATGGCCGGTTAGCAGAACAATTTTTTGGATTTTAGGAATATGCTGTATAGGTGCTGCTATTTTAAGCCCTATACAAATGATGTCACATTCAAACTTTGTTGCACATATGGTCATTCATTTTTTAATAGGGATGCTTGCACCACTTTTTATCGTCTGTTCTGCACCGATGACATTATTTCTACGGACAATTCATGTAAAACAAGCTCGTCGTTTAACAAGACTATTAAAAGGCAGACTAAACAAATTGATTCTTAATCCAATTGTTACGTTGTTATTAAATATAGGTGGTTTATGGCTACTATACACGTCTCCCTTATTTTCAATGATGAGTCAATATCATTTTCTTCATTGGTTTATTCATGTTCATCTTTTCATTGCTGGTTATCTTTTTACATTGTCCATCATTTATATTGAACCAATTCCTCATAAATATAGTTTTGCCTTTCGCTCAATTGTGTTACTTATCGCACTTGCTGGTCATGGGATATTATCTAAATATTTGTACGCTTATCCGCCACATGGAGTTATGAAGGATCAAGCTGAAATCGGAGGCTATTTCATGTTCTATGCCGGCGACATGGTCGATGTTATCCTAATCTACATGCTCTGTCATCAATGGTTTCGTGCTTCTAGGTCACGCGCAACAAGTACCATAAAGGTAGATAATGTATAAAATTACTCTTTCATTTTTAGAATTATAAAATCAATTTATGAATAATTAAAAATATCTGTAGCATATAATAATTTTTCATGAAAAAATTGAATATTTTTTTGTTTTTCATTCAAAGAAAAATAAAGTAAACTTATTCAAGTGATATAAAAGATTTCTAGTTTTCTAGAAATAGTTAGGTGATTTATTAAATGAAATTAATAATTGCAGAAAAACCAGACCAAGCGCAAACGCTATGCTCAGGTTTTCAAAGAGTTAAAAGAGATGGCTATATTGAGGTAAAGCCAAATGAACTTTTTCCAAAAGGGGCATATTGTACTTGGGCAATTGGACATTTGACACAACTATGTGCACCTGAGTCCTATCAACCTGAATGGAAAAAGTGGTCAATCTCGATGTTGCCACTTATTCCAGATAAGTTTAAATACGAAATATCTAAATCAAAGGCAAAGCAATTTCATATTATTAAGAAATTGTTATTGGATCCGAATGTAACAGAAATTATTCATGCAGGCGATGCTGGGCGGGAAGGTGAGCTGATCATACGGAATATTATTCAACTTTCTGGTGTTAAAAAGCCATTGAAAAGATTATGGATATCTTCTTTAACACAAGCATCAATTAATGAAGGATTTCGTCGATTACTAAATGATGAGGATACGAAAAATCTTTATTTTGAAGCATATTCACGAGCATGTGCAGATTGGTTAGTTGGAATGAATGCATCAAGGGTTTATACACTTTTACTTAAGGAAAAGGGAATGAATGATGTTTTCTCTGCTGGACGAGTTCAAACACCAACACTAGCATTAATTGTAAAAAGAGAAAAGGAAATTGAAAAATTTAAGTCAGAACCATTTTGGGAAATTATAGCTACTTTTCAAATAAATAAGAAAAAATATAAGGGAACGTGGCAAAAGGACCAACAAACAAGAGTAACAGATGAACAGATGGCACGGAAAATCGCTGAGTTTTGTAAAGAAAAACGAGCAGAGATTAAAGATATTGTAACGGAAAGGAAGGAATACCAACCCCCGCTGCTTTTTAATTTATCAGCTCTGCAAGCGACAGCAAATAAAACGTATAAATTTTCACCGAAAAAAACATTAGATGTTGTTCAATCACTATATCAAAAAGGGATTGTATCCTACCCAAGGTCTGATTCAACATATGTCACAAAGGGTGAAGCGGAACTTTTTCCTGCTATTTTAGAGAAATTAAGCAAGTTTGACGATTATAAAGACTTATTTCCTTTACCAAAGACATCAATACTCAGTAATTCTCGATATGTAAATGAAAAAAAGGTAACAGATCACTATGCGATTATTCCAACTGAACAAGTTACGAATCCAAGCAAATTAAATGACGATGAACAAAAAATGTATGATTTAATTGTGAGAAGATTAATTGCTGCCCATTACGATAAAGCAATATATGACTATTCAACATTGACTACACTTGTTGATGGTCGAGCTGAATTTATTACTAAAGGAAAACAGCAAATTCAAGAAGGTTGGCGGAAAGTGATTTTTCAAAATGATAAAGAGAAGGATGAATTGCTCCCACAAGTTCAAAAGGGAGAGACAGGACATGTCCATAAAGTAGAAACAAAAGAGGGGAAAACTCAACCGCCAAAACGGTATACAGAAGGTCAATTAATCACATTAATGAAAACAGCAGGAAAATATTTAGATAACGATGAATTAGAAAAGGTTTTAAATAAAGTGGAAGGCTTAGGAACAGAAGCGACAAGAGCAGGGATTATTACGATGTTAAAGGATCGGAAATATATTGAAGTGAAAAAAAACCAAGTATATGCAACAGATAAAGGCAAAGTTTTAATTGAAGCGATCGGTAACCATATTTTAGCCTCTCCAGAGATGACGGCTAAATGGGAGCAGCGTCTTTCAGAAATTGGAGAAGGACAAGCATCTGCAGCATTATTTATGGAGCAAACAAAAAAGCTCTCTGCGAAAATTGTCGCTGACGCAATTCAATTTGCACCGAACTGGAACTTCGATGGATTAAAAGTAGAATCGATTCAGCGCTCAAATTCTAAGTTCACCATTGGAAAAAAAGTAGGGAAATGTAAGCTGTGTAACGGAGATGTTGTCGATAAAGGCGAGTTTTATGGCTGTACAAATTATAAAGTAAATAACTGCAAGTTCACGATTTCAAAGAAAATTCTTGGGAAAAATATAACAAAAACGAATGTACAAAAGCTTTTATCAGAGGGAACGACTAATTTGATCAAGGGATTTAAAAAAGGTGAAAAAACCTTTGATGCAAAGCTGGAGTTAAAAGATGAAAAAATAAACTTTTTATTTACCCAAGGAACTAAACAACAACCAACACCTTAAATGGGGTTTCATTAAGCAAAGTATTATTAAGAGACATCTTTCTTTAACTAAGGGAGTATCGAAAGAAATGATGTCTTTTTTATATGTTGATAAAGAACTGCGAAGAATGAAATTAATTTGATTTTCTTTAGCTAAACCGATAAGATTTATACTAGATTTACTAGGTATGAGAGGGGAACATAGATGGTGACAAATAAAGTAGCTCAGCCATTTTTAAAATGGGCTGGTGGAAAGAGACAGCTACTACCTGAAATACGAAAATACTTACCAGAAGAAATGAATGGAACATATTATGAGCCTTTCATTGGTGCTGGGGCTGTATTATTTGACGTTCAGCCAAGCAAAGCTGTAATTAATGATATCAACTCCGAATTGGTTAATACATATTTAACAATTCGAGACCATATAGAAGAATTACTATCAGATTTACGGAAACATGAAAATGATAGTGACTATTTTTATGCAATACGAGATTTAGATCGAAAGCCTATATATGAAGAGCTAACAGATGTAGAAAGAGCATCTAGACTTATCTTTCTGAATAAAACGTGTTTCAACGGTCTTTTTCGCGTAAACAAAAAGGGACAGTTTAATGTTCCATTTGGAAAATACAAAAATCCAAATATCGTCAATGAAGATGTCGTACGAGCAGTACATGATTATTTGGCAAATAATGAAGTAACGATTTTAAATGGTGATTTTGCTGATGCAGTAGCAACTGCTAAAAAAGGAGATTTTGTTTACATCGATCCTCCATATGATCCTGTTTCAACAACATCTTCGTTTACTAGCTATAGTCTTGATGGCTTTGGTAGAGATGAACAGGAACGATTAAGAGATTTAGTTGTAGACTTGGACAGACGTGGCTGCAAAGTGCTGCTTAGCAACTCAGCAACTGAGTATATTAAAGATTTATATAAAAATTTTCAGATTGAAATTGTCGGAGCAACGAGAAGCATCAACTCAGTAGCATCAAAACGCGGGAAAATTGATGAGGTGCTGGTGATGAATTATGAGCCTAAATGATAAGGCATGGGAAGTGCTTTTTGAACGATATCAAATACTAGATGAAGTGAATCGCCATGGGTTTTATGAAATTGACGCGAAAACGATTAAAACCGTTCGTGAGCCTCGTTTAATGGCTAAATTTGATCATAAAAGTAACTTACCTAAAATCTTTAAGAAATATGGTATTAGTATTCTTCCAATTTCGAGGTCTCGATATGTTTTAGGACAATTTGATGCATATGAAAAGGTTTCTTATGATGAAAGCTTAAGACCAATTAAACTTAGTCTTCCTCCAACTGTTATGACGATTGACCCTTCTAATTTGTATTCTGAAAGCTCTGCACTTCATTGTGCATATGTATCTGGTATGATAGCAGATTTACTTGGTGAAGAGTGCACGCCTACCGTTTCTGGTCGAATGTCCTCACAAGCATTTGATTTTATGATTCGGACGAATTCAGGCAAGGATCATCAGATAGCGATTAAAAACGCACAGGTTGAAATTGATGGAGGCTATGAAGGGGAAGAGACATTTGCTGTTATAGAGGCAAAGAAGGAGACTGTCGAGGATTTTCTTGTTCGTCAGATGTATTATCCCTTCCGTTTATGGCAAGGGAAAATTCAAAAGAAAGTAAAACCAATATTCTTTACTCATTCAGCTGATGTATTTCATTTTTTTGTCTATGAATTTGAGGATCCGTTGAGATACAATTCTTTACAGCTAATTGAACAAAAAAAATATATGATTGCACATGAAACAATTACTTTAGCAGATATTGATAATCTATTGCAACATACAAAGGTGATTGAAGAACCAGAAATTCCTTTTCCACAGGCAGATTCCTTTATTAGAATTATTGATTTACTTGGTTTATTAATGGAAAAAGATTTAACAAAGGATTTCATAACATCTAATTATAATTTTGATGAGCGACAAACCAATTATTATACCTCTGCTGCGATGTATTTAGGGCTGATTGAAAAATATAAAGAAGACCCAAACATTAAATATACCTTAACAGCTAAAGGCAGACAGCTGATGAGGTTGCCGTATAAACAAAAGTATTTAGCTTTAATAAAGTGCATATTAGAACACAAAGTATTTAACGAAGTATTAAGAGAATACTTTTTAAATGGCAATCTTCCTAGCAAGCAAAAAATTATCGAGATCATGAAAAAATCAAGCTTGTATAATGTTGAGAAAGAATCAACCTACTTTAGAAGAGCTAGCACAGTATTAAGATGGGTTGAATGGATTATCGAGCAACAAAACTAAAAAATCGAAATTTCATCATCTAGTTGGAAAGGCCTTATTGATATACGGAGCATTTGTCAAAGTTTAATAGATTCTCATTAAAGCTTTCATTTGTTTTTACCATTAAATTAATCTTGTCAACAATCGTTTAAATCGTATATTTTATTGTTAGATTGTTTTATAAGGTTTATAATGGTTAGTTGTACGTCAACAATGAATTTAAACGTAATCAATCATTCTTTCAATGGAAGGAGAAAGAACATGAACGAACAACAACGTAATGAAGGACAGAAAGTAGCTGCTATTTCAGCGGACAAAAAATCCGTTTCGGAAAAAACGTCAGCAGACTTTGCTAAATATTTTGAAAAGACTTATCAACCACCATCATTAAAAGATGCTAAAAAACGTGGAAAAGAAGATGTACAATACAATGATTTTAAAATTCCCGAAGAGTTTAGAGGAATGGGACAAGGTCGAAAGTTTTACATCCGTACGTATGGTTGTCAAATGAATGAACATGATACCGAGGTAATGGCAGGTATCTTTATGGCATTAGGATATGAGCCAACTGACAGTGTTGAGGATGCAAATGTGATTTTATTAAATACATGTGCGATCCGTGAAAATGCTGAAAATAAAGTTTTTGGTGAGCTAGGTCACTTGAAGACGCTTAAAAAAGAGAGACCGGATTTATTACTTGGTGTATGTGGGTGTATGTCACAAGAGGAATCAGTAGTAAATCGAATCTTAAAGGTTCATCCGTTTGTTGATATGATTTTCGGAACACATAATATCCACCGCTTACCAAATATTTTAAATGAAGCTTATCTATCTAAAGAAATGGTTATTGAAGTTTGGTCAAAAGAAGGGGACGTTATTGAAAACCTTCCGAAAATTCGTAAAGGGAATATAAAGGCATGGGTAAACATTATGTACGGATGTGATAAATTCTGTACGTATTGTATCGTTCCATATACACGTGGTAAAGAGAGAAGCCGACGTCCTGAAGAAATTATTCAGGAAGTTCGCCAACTTGCAGCACAGGGATATAAGGAAGTTACCTTACTTGGTCAAAACGTAAACGCATATGGAAAAGACTTTGAAGATATGGAATATGGATTAGGAGATTTAATGGATGAAATTCATAAAATCGACATCCCAAGAATTCGTTTTACAACAAGTCATCCGCGTGATTTTGATGACCGTTTAATCGAGGTTCTAGCTAAAGGTGGCAACCTGTTAGATCATATTCACTTGCCAGTACAATCAGGAAGCTCAGAAGTTCTTAAAATTATGGCGCGTAAATATACTCGTGAACGTTACTTAGAGCTAGTTCGAAAAATAAAAGAAGCAATGCCTAACGCATCTTTAACAACAGATATTATTGTCGGTTTCCCAAATGAAACAGAAGAGCAATTTGAAGAAACTTTATCTTTATATCGAGAAGTAGAATTTGATAGTGCATATACATTTATTTACTCTCCACGTGAAGGTACACCAGCTGCTAAAATGAAGGATAATGTTCCGATGGAAGTGAAAAAGGAACGTCTTCAACGATTAAATGCACTTGTTAACGAAATTTCTGCGAAAAAGCTTAAGGAATATGAAGGTAAAATTGTTAATGTATTAGTCGAGGGTGAAAGTAAAAATAATCCAGATGTATTATCAGGCTATACAGAAAAGAGCAAGCTTGTAAACTTTAGAGGACCGAAATCTGCTATTGGACAAATTGTAAAAGTTAAAATTGTTAAAGCGAAAACATGGACACTTGATGGTGAAATGGTTGAAGAAGCGGTTGAGGTGATATAATATGACGACAATTTATACAAAAGATGAGATCGTTGCAAAGGCCCGTGAGCTTGCACAAATGATTTCCGAATCAAAAGAAGTTGATTTTTTTAAACGTGCAGAAGCTCAGTTAAACGAAAATCAAAAAGTTCGTGAAATGATTGCAAGTATTAAAAGCTTACAAAAGCAAGCTGTCAATTTTCAACATTATGGCAAACATGAAGCATTAAAGCAAGTTGAGGCTAAAATTGAAAAAATTCAAAATGAATTAGATGAAATTCCGATTATTCAAGAATTCCAAGAGTCTCAAATGGAAGTTAATGATTTATTACAGCTCGTTTCACATACGATTTCAAATAAGGTGACAAATGAAATCATCTCGTCAACAGGTGGAGACTTATTATCAGGTGAAACAGGTTCAAAGGTCCGTTCTTCAACAGGTGGAAGCTGTTCATAAGAAATAGATTAAACGAAGAGATGCTAAAAATCTCTTCGTTTTTTTATGCTGTTTTTCAAATTGAAATGATTCCATTCAATCAGTTTTAAAAGATGAGCTGTATAAATAAAAATAATGCACGTAATGATCGTTTTGAACATGCACCTTTTTTCTTTTTTAGGCACATATTTTCATACACTAGCATACAATGAACTATACGGTTTCATTTATCCCGATCTTAATGGGTAGTAAAAGCCTCAGAACAGAATGATATAGAAAAGGAACAACTAAACTGGCAATAACAGTCCTGTAGATAACCAATAATGAATGTATTTCAAGCTAAAAGTACTCTTTTTATTGGTTAAACATGTAATTTTTTCAGTTAATTCTTGAGCACAAATGTTACTAGCCTAGCATAGGATTAAATGAAGATACATTGAGGAGGGTATGCTAGTATGTCTGAATACAGAGAAATAATAACAAAAGCGGTAGTAGCGAAGGGACGAAAATTTACCCAATGTACGCATACGATTTCACCGTCACAAAGACCAGCGAGCATTTTAGGAGGATGGATTATTAACCATACGTATGATGCTCAAAAAAAAGGAAAAACAGTTGAAGTAGAAGGTACTTATGATATTAACGTTTGGTATTCTTACAATGAAAACACAAAAACAGAGGTTGTAACTGAACGTGTAGATTATGTAGACGTCATCAAGCTAAGATATAAAGATGATAATTTTATTGATGATGAGCATGAAGTAATTTGTAAAGCATTGCAGCAGCCAAATTGCTTAGAGGTAACCATTTCTCCTAATGGAAATAAAATCATTGTTCAAGCTGAACGTGAGCATCTTGCAGAAGTCATTGGTGAAACGAAAGTATGTGTGCGAGTAAATCCTGACGGCTGTGATGAAGATGAAGATTGGGAAGAAGAATTAGATGATGAATTTGAAGATTTAAACCCTGAATTTTTAGTTGGCGATGTTGAAGAATAACTAGGAGAGAATAGCTCTCCTAGTTTTCTTTTGTTATATCTTAATTTATATATAAGATTATGAGCTTTGTAATTGTTGTTCAGCTAGCTTTTGATAAAGTGGATGTGTTGTTAATAATTCTTCATGCTTTCCAATACCAGTAATTTCGCCATGCTCAAGGATAACAATTTGATCTGCGTTTATAACAGTTGATAGTCTATGCGCAATAATTAATGTTGTTCTTCCTTTCATTAAATGCTCCAAAGCTTGTTGAACTAATCCTTCTGAGGCGCTATCCAAATTCGATGTTGCTTCATCTAGCAGTAAGATATGGGGATTTCTGATTAATGCACGTGCGATGGCAATTCGTTGTCTTTGACCACCTGAAAGCTTAACACCTCTTTCTCCAACCTCGGTATCAAGTCCTTGCGGCAGGCGAGAGATGAATTCCATAGCATTTGCTTGAGTCGCTGCTCGCTCGACCTCAAATAACGGGATGTTTTTGTTTATTCCGTACGTTATATTTTCTAAAATCGTCCCAGACATAATCGGACTCTCCTGTGATACGTATCCAATATGATTTCTCCATGATGATAAACGAAATTCCTTAATATTCGTGTCTCCGAGTAATATTTCCCCATCAGTTACTTGGTAAAATTGTTCTAATAGTGAAAATAACGTCGTTTTTCCGCTTCCGCTAGGTCCGACAATTGCAGTTGTTTTCCCTGCAGGAACGATGAGAGAAATATTTTTTAAAATAGGCTCTTCCTCAGAATAGCTAAAGCTGACATTGCGAAATAAAATTGATTGTGCAGATTGATTGCTAACCTGTTTTGACTTGTTTTCCTCAGGTTTTAATTTTAGGATAGTCTGAATTCTATCTGTAGCACCCATTGCTTTTTGGAAAGCAGTAAAGGACGTCGCCATATGACTAAATGGGAGAACAATTTGAAACATATAAAAGATGATCGCAACTAAGGAACCTGCTGAAAGTGTACCAGAAGCAACTCGAACTCCTCCATACCCAATAAGCAAGATTAATAATAACATCATGATTAATGTCATAAATGGTGAAATGATCGCCTGGATTTTCGCTTCCTTTAGTCCAAATTGATATAAGTGATCGATTCTTTTTTTCCCTGTCCTTATTTCAATTTCTTCTGCATGATAAGCCTTTACTAAGCGTATTTCCGATAACACTCTGCCTAAATTTCCGGAAAACTCAGCCATTTCATCCTGCATCATTTTTGAAATAGAAAACATTTTTTTCCCTAATGGTGCAAGAATTAGAAATGAAATAGGAATCGCTATTAGCATTATCGTTGTAATTTTCCAATCGATAAAGAAGAGCAGGGCAATGGCTGCAATAATCGAAATCAAACCGGAAATAAATGTAATCATATGCTGTGTAATCAGCGTTTTTACTGTATTTGTATCCTGCGTAATTCGACTCATAATTTCCCCTGATTTATGACGATCATAAAAATTTACAGGCAGACTAATTGTATGAGCCCACACTTTATTTCGAATAGAAGCGACAATTGATTCCCCGATAGCCGTCATATAATAATAGGAAAATCCTGATGTGACGGTTTGGATAAGAAACGTTATGACGAGAAAGATAATAATAGAAATATCCAATGAAGAATCTGATAAATTATCAACGAGTGATTTCGTTAGGAGCGGTAAAATCAAACTAGCTCCTGTTTCTGCTAAACTTAAAGCCATGGCAAAGAAAAATAATAATTTTGGTGGGTTTGCATCTTTTATTAATTGCCAAAACCCTGTTATTTGAGGCTTAACTTCATGATTAGTCTCCATGAATATTCGCCTCCGAATTCTTCAAATAGATTTCAAATGCTTTGGCAATCCATTCTTCTTCCTCAACAGTAAATGGTGAAGGGAACAGCCAAGGATCATCGTCTATTTGATCTGGTAATTCTTCCATTAATGAGTGGATCGAAGTATTTGCTACATCTTCTGCAAGCTTTATATATTCTTTTACAACTACTTGTACTTCATCATAGGAAGGGTCCATACCAACTAATTTTTTTAACTTAACAGAAAGGTTAAAAAAAGTTCGTTCAACTTCTTTCTGTTTTTCATCACTAATTTTAAATAACTCATCCACTCTTTTCTCGTCTAAAATCGTTTTTAGCCATTCTTTGTGCTCTTCCTCCATTTGAATACTGTTTATTAAAGAAGTAAAAATAGCTGGATCAACCTCTTTATTTTGATCAATAAGATGTAATGCACGGTCTAGAGTGTTGATGATTTTTTCAATTTGTTGTTGCTTTTTCATCATTTCCTTCTTTTGATATGACAAAGAATCTTGTAAATTCCACTTTTTTGATTGTAGCAACGTTTTGATTTCATCCAATGTAAAGCCTAAAAACTTTAACGTGATTATTTTTTGAAGTTCAATAAGATCGTTGTCAGAATAAAAGCGTCTTCCTGTTTCAGATACAAATGATGGCTTTAGGATATTAAGTTCATCATAGTAATGCAATGTACGAATTGATACGTTTGTTTTCTTTGAAAACTCACCAATTGAGTAATTATGTTTCATAAAAGAAATTCCTTTCATATGGATTGAAGTGGGTCCCCTTCTCCTTAGTTCTATCTTAAAACCTAACGTTACGTGAGAAGCAAGTAGGAAATTGAATTTATTATTCCTTTTTTTTGCTTATTTCGTTAATAACAAGAGATTGTAGAATTATGTTATAATAGATTGTGATTTTTTATGAGAACGTTAAGAGATAATGGAGGATAAAAATGGCAACTTATACGCCAATGATACAACAATATTTAAAGATAAAGGCAGATTATCAAGATGCCTTTTTATTTTTTCGTCTAGGTGATTTTTATGAAATGTTCTTTCAGGATGCATTAAAGGCATCACAGGAACTTGAAATAACGTTAACAAGTCGTGATGGTGGAGGAGACGAAAGAATTCCAATGTGTGGAGTTCCTCACCATTCAGCGCCTAATTATATCGAACAATTAGTCGAAAAGGGCTATAAGGTCGCAATTTGTGAACAAACAGAGGATCCGAAGCATGCGAAGGGTGTTGTAAGAAGAGAGGTTGTTCAATTAATAACACCTGGTACTGTCATGGATGGTAAAGGGATACATGATAAAGAGAACAATTATATCTCTTCTGTAACATATTTTGACCAACAATTTGGACTTGCCTTAAGTGATTTGACGACAGGAGAAAATCTTGTCGCGTTATGCTCAAGCTTTGATGAATTATTAAATGAAATTTATTCTGTAGGAACGAAGGAAGTTGTTATTTCAGCTGATTTTTCTGAGGAATGGAAAAAACAGATTGTTGAGCGTTGTCAAGCAACACTGTCATATGAGGAACAGACAGCCCCAAAGAATTTTCAAGATATTTTTAATCATTTACAAGATGAAAGACTGCAACAAACATTTGGAAGGTTACTTTCCTATTTAGAAAGAACACAAAAGCGTAGTCTTGACCATCTGCAAAAAGTAAACGTGTATTACTTGCATCATTCGCTTAAAATTGACCTTTATTCAAAGCGGAATTTAGAGCTAACCGAAACAATCCGTTCAAAAGGTAAAAAAGGTTCGTTGCTTTGGTTATTAGATGAAACAAAAACAGCTATGGGCGGCAGAATGTTAAAGCAATGGGTTGATAAACCGCTCGTTAATCGTGAGCAAATTGAAGCCAGATTATCGATGGTTGAAACCTTCTTGGCGAATTATTTTGAACGAGAGGATTTACGAAATCTACTAAAAGAGGTTTATGACTTGGAGCGATTAGCCGGAAGAGTAGCATTTGGAAATGTTAATGCTCGGGATTTAGTTCAATTAAAAAAATCTCTCCAACAAGTTCCAAGCATCGACGAGTTATGCCAATCATTACAAAATGAACATTTTCTATCAGAGCGTTTAGATGCTTGTGATGATCTTACAAGGCTTCTTGATGCAGCAATTGTTGAAAATCCTCCTTTATCAGTAAAAGAAGGAAATATTATTAAGGATGGATTTAACTCCCAATTAGATCAATATCGGGATGCTAGCCGAAATGGGAAAACATGGATTGCCCAGCTTGAGCAGCAGGAGCGTCAAAAAACAGGAATCAAATCATTAAAAATTGGCTATAATCGAGTTTTTGGCTATTACATCGAAGTGACAAAAGCGAATTTACATTTACTTGAGGAAGGATTGTATGAACGGAAGCAAACATTAACAAATGCTGAGCGTTTCATCACTCCTGAATTAAAGGAAAAGGAAACGTTAATTTTAGAGGCAGAAGAAAAAATTGTTGAGCTCGAATATCAGTTGTTTGTCGATATAAGAGAACAAGTAAAAGACTATATTCCTAGATTGCAAAAATTAGCAAAACGACTAAGTGAATTAGATGTATTGCAATGCTTTGCTACTATTAGCGAAAACAGACATTATACAAAGCCAACATTCTCACATTCTGGTGAGCTAATCATTAAGGATGGTCGTCACCCAGTAGTCGAGAAAGTGCTTGATGCACAGGAATATGTGCCGAATGATTGTGTATTTAATGATGAGCGGAAAATGCTGTTGATTACAGGACCAAATATGTCAGGGAAAAGTACGTACATGCGACAGGTGGCTTTAACGGCGATTTTAGCTCAAATTGGCTGTTATGTACCAGCTTCTGAGGCGGTATTGCCAATATTCGATCAAATCTTTACAAGAATTGGGGCTGCTGATGATTTAATCTCAGGTCAAAGTACATTCATGGTTGAGATGCTTGAAGCGAAAAATGCAATTACACATGCAACAAGTCAAAGCTTAATTCTCTTTGATGAAATCGGAAGAGGAACCTCTACCTATGATGGCATGGCATTGGCTCAAGCGATAATAGAATATATTCATGAGCATATTGGTGCGAAAACACTTTTTTCAACACATTATCATGAATTAACGATTCTAGAAGAACAACTAACATCTTTAAAAAATATCCATGTGAAAGCAATTGAAGAAAACGGAAAGGTTGTCTTTTTACACAAAATTGAAGAAGGTGCAGCAGATAAAAGCTACGGTATCCACGTAGCTGAGCTAGCCGATTTACCAAATCCTTTAATTGAACGTGCTAAGGAAATTTTAGAAGTTCTTGAAGAAGGGAAAAAGGAACCAAATTCAGTTGAAGTGAAAAATGATAAAACGAATGATGTTGTATTTGATTCACAGCTTTCTTTATTTGATGATAATCAAGTAAACATAGAGAGGCAACAAAATGTCGGGGCCTTCTCTAAGAAGGAAAAGGCCGCTTTAGATATATTAAAAACGATGAATCTGTTAGAAATGACCCCATTGGACGCGATGAATGAGCTATATAAGTTACAGAAAAAAGTAAAATAGCTATTTAGTATTGTTATAAGGTGGTGAAACAAGTGGGGAAAATCATTCGTTTAGATGAGCAGCTTTCAAATAAAATAGCAGCTGGTGAGGTTGTAGAAAGACCTGCATCTGTTGTCAAAGAATTATTGGAAAATGCAATTGATGCCAATAGTACAGTTGTTGAAATCGAAATTGAAGAAGCGGGCTTAGGGAAAATCCGAATTATCGATAATGGTGATGGGATTGAACCTGAGGATTGTCTTAATGCTTTTCATCGACATGCAACAAGTAAAATTAAAGATGAAAATGATTTATTTAGGATCCGAACTTTAGGCTTCCGTGGTGAGGCACTTCCAAGTATTGCTTCCGTTTCTTTACTTGATATGAAAACAAGTACAGGAAATGGTCCAGGTACGAATATTATTTTAACAGGTGGTAAAGTTGAAAAACATGTTTCAACGAATAGTCGAAAGGGAACTGATATAACGGTTAGAAATCTATTCTTCAACACACCAGCTAGATTAAAATATATGAAAACTGTCCATACAGAGCTAGGGAATATTACAGATATTGTGAATCGAATCGCGCTAGCTCATCCGGAAGTATCGATTAGACTAATTCATAATGGAAAAAAATTATTGCATACAACCGGTAATGGTGATGTTCGTCAAGTTTTAGCAGCAATTTACGGATTAGCGATAGCGAAAAAAATGAAGAAATTAACGATTGAATCATTAGATTTTGAAGTAAACGGTTATGTTGCTTTACCTGAGATTACAAGAGCATCAAGAAATTATATTTCGACTATTATTAATGGTAGATTCATCAAGAATTATCCGCTAGTTAAATCGATCCAGGAAGGTTACCATACGTTACTACCGATCGGACGCTATCCAATTGTCTTTTTAGAAATTAAAATGGATCCAATCCTTGTTGATGTAAATGTCCATCCATCAAAGCTTGAAGTAAGAATCAGTAAGGAAGCAGAATTAAATGAGCTAATCACAAACGGTATTCGTGATGTCTTCCGCAATGAGCAATTAATTCCTTCTGTTGAAACACCAAAGACTCAAAAGGTAAAAAGTATGGATGAACAACAACAGTTTACATTTGACCATTTTAGTAGTAGCAAAGAAAGCACAGGGTTGAAGGAACCGATCCAACAGCGACAAAATATTGTTCTACAACAAGAGCCTATTGAACATAACGAGTTAAACGTTCCGCTTCCTTCTGAATTAGAAAGAATCGTCTATATACCGGATGATGAGCAAGTATATGTACAGGAAGAGCAAGAGGTGGTTTTCAATAATCAAGAAGAGGATTCAATCTCAGATGAGCAATATATTAATTTAGATGAAAATAGGCATGAAGAGAATACGAGCCAGGTTTTACAAGAACGAATTCCTCCGTTGTATCCGATCGGTCAAATGCATGGAACGTATATTTTAGCGCAAAATGAAACAGGGTTATATATTATTGATCAACATGCTGCACAGGAACGGATTAAATATGAATTTTATCGCGAGAAAGTTGGGAAAGTTCATTCTGAAGTTCAAGAATTGTTAGTTCCATTAACGTTTGAATATTCCACAGACGAAGCTGTAATTATTGAAGCACATTTAGACATCCTTGCACGTGTTGGCATTTTTTTAGAGCCATTCGGCCGAAATAGTTATATTGTGCGTTCCCACCCTCAATGGTTTCCAAAGGGGGAGGAATCCTCAACGATTGAAGAAATCATTCAACAAGTATTAGACGAGCGAAAAATCGATATAAAAAAACTTCGTGAAGAAGCGGCGATCATGATGAGCTGCAAAGCATCAATTAAAGCAAATCATCATTTGCGTAACGATGAAATATTCGCTTTACTTGAAACGTTAAGGAAAACCTCTGATCCGTTTACATGTCCACATGGTAGACCGATTATTATTCATTACTCGACATATGAGATGGAAAAAATGTTCAAGCGGGTTATGTAAAATATTTAAGGGCAAAACACTTGATTTATCAGTGTTATGCCCTTCTTTTATTATTAGAGGTTTGATTGCTACTAAAAGGGAGGAAACAATATATTAATAAATGTCTTTACTCCTTAGTAACCCTTTTAGCTTTGCAATTTTGTTTGATAATAGAAATAACAAAATATATATAGGAAAAGAGTAGAAATTACTCCAATTGACAGGTATATATAAATCTAATGCCATTGCAATTGGTTCACCGATAAAAGCAGCAAATAATCCATACAATATTCCTTTGAATAAAGGTGACCATTTAGGTTTAAATTCAATAAAGAACATGATAGAAACAGGTAATAATGTAAGGTCCCATGGAAAGTATCCTGTAATAAAAGGAAACATATTATATGGATAAATCCATAGACCTAATTGCAGACCAATAGAATCAAGAATTAATGAAATGATAGCCATAAAAAAACCTGCTCTAAGAAGATCTCCTGTATAACGTTTATTGTGTAATTTCCACCATAGCAGCCAAGGTAAAATGCTCAAAGCAAGTCCTAACCACCATCTTGTGGTAAATAATATTATATCTTGCCAAGTATCTACAAATGAATTGTGTGAATCTTGATACTTTGAATAGATTTCCTTAATATCTTTATTAATTTCAGAAGTTTTCATATAACCCTCATTTATTTAAGAATAATTATTTTAGAGTCCTAGATGTTTTCTAATAAGGATTTTTGACAAAAATTATTATCTCCATATGAATGGATCGTATTCAGGCAATCTTAGCTTGTTCTTTTATGAAATTATAAGGATGTCATCAGGTAAAACGAGTAATATGGAAATATAACTTCATCATGAAATCAGTTAAAGCAGTTCTTACTAAAATTTAATAAGGACTGTTTTTTATGTTTTGGTGATGAATTGATGAAGTTCGGTACATTCAAGTGAAAACAGAGTTCTACATCTACAAGCTGATACGGAGCTTTAAAAGAGTAAGGCTTTTTAGGAACATAACCTAATAAAAATGAATACACTACCAAAAAGAGAAAGGAACATCTTTATGCTTGAACTACTGATTTATATGATGATTGGGATTTTTTATTCAGTGTATAAACTCAAAGAGTTAAAGCGTTATGAGATTATCCTAACAAGCTTATTCTGGCCATTTGATTTGCTATTAAATTTTATTAAATTAGTTGATAAGGTAAAAAGTCGTAATAAACAAATATGAGTCCTATTTAGGACTCATATTTACAATAAAAATATTATGTAAATCAAATGCTTTTTCTTAGAAATATATGGAAATCCTGTTTACAATTTCATTAAATAGGATACAATGATCTGGTGTTCAGGAATTGCTCGTGGTAAGATGATGATCGTAGAATCAAATGACCTTGAAAGAGTGATTATGTTTGAAAAAAAAGAAACTCGTTGTCATCATTGGACCGACAGCAGTTGGTAAAACAAAGTTGAGCATAGAATTGGCACATCGACTGAATGGAGAAATCATAAGTGGTGATTCAATGCAGATATACCGAGGGATGGACATAGGGACAGCGAAAATACAAGAAACAGAAATGCAGGGAATACCACATCATTTAATCGACATAAAAAATCCTGATGAAGATTTCTCAGTGGCAGAATTCCAAGCAACAGTTCGACCTTTAATTGATGATATAACTGAACGGGATAAATTCCCGATGATAGTTGGTGGTACGGGACTCTATATTCAATCTGTTTTATACGATTATAATTTTTCAGATGTTCCTTCTGACCCGGAATATCGTAAATTGTTAGAGAAAGAATTAAGCATAAAAGGTGAAGTTTCATTACATGAAATACTTAAAGACATCGATCCTGAAAGTGCTGAGAAAATCCATCCAAACAATAGTAGAAGAGTTATTCGTGCTCTTGAAATATATCATTGTACGAACAAAACGATGTCAGAATATCTGAGAAATCAAAATAAAAACATGTTATATGATGTAGCTTTAATCGGTTTAACAATGGATAGAGAAACCCTATACGAGCGAATCAACCAACGTGTCGACCTAATGATTGATGATGGATTGATTGAGGAGGTTAAAGAGCTATATGATACTGGAATTCGTGATACTCAGGCAATTCAAGCTATTGGATATAAAGAAATATATGATTATTTTGATGGAAAAACATCGTATGAAGATGCAATAAACAATTTAATGCAAAACTCAAGAAGATATGCTAAAAGACAATTAACATGGTTTCGTAATAAGATGGATGTTCAATGGTTTGATATGACTCCACCAGTAAACCATGAAGAAAAGCTTGAGGAAATTTTTACATATATAGCAGGAAAGCTTCAACTTTAATCGAATAATTTAAAGTATAGAGAAAAGAGGAGGACGAAGCATGAAGCAAGCAGTAAATATCCAAGATCAATTTTTAAATCAATTACGTAAGGATGGAACGTTCGTAACAGTATTTTTATTAAATGGTTTTCAATTAAGAGGCCTGATTAAAGGATTTGATAATTTTACAGTATTATTAGAAACTGAGGGAAAACAACAGCTCATCTATAAGCATGCGATTTCAACATTCGCACCTCAGAAAAACATACAGCTTGAGCTTGAATAATAGTGCAAACAAAGGGAGCTGAATAAAATTTTTCAGCTCCTTCATTATATATACCCCAACTTACCTCAAAAAGAAAATACTTCAAAAATGAGTCAATTAGTTTTAAATTTCAAATAAATGAATATATATAAAGGAATGGATATTTCTTGGGAAAGCGCAAAATTCAACAGAATTCATGGAAATTCGTTACAATTAGTTTTCTTCTATACTTGTATTAGTATAACAAGTATGAAGCGCTTTTGGGAAATTATGTAATGGCTTGGTGGATATATACATTCCAGTTGAGTTAAACTCTTTTTACCTTTAAAAAGGTGGGAATAGCAACATAGAGGATAACACATTTTGTGGACATGAGGTGCACGAAATGATTTTAGTTGCTTTTATCGTTACAGATTGTGAGGTGAACATCTTTGGAAAGAGATCAAGCAGTCACATATAAAACAAACGGACAAATTAATATCATTTTAAATAATCAAACAAAAGAGAAAAAAGAAGAAAAAATCAGTGCATCTTCCTATGATTTGAAAATTCCAAAAGTTGAAAGTAAACACTCAATTTTAAAAGAGATAGAAAATGAGATGAGTTCATTAGTTGGTATGTCTGAAATGAAAAGAATGATAAAAGAAATATATGCATGGATTTATATTAATAAGAAACGAGAAGAACAAGGTTTAAAAGCAGGAAAGCAAGCTCTTCATATGATGTTTAAAGGGAATCCTGGTACTGGTAAAACAACGGTAGCCCGTTTAGTTGGAAAATTATTTTTCCAAATGAATGTCCTTTCAAAAGGACATCTTATTGAAGCTGAAAGAGCAGATTTAGTTGGCGAATATATAGGTCACACTGCACAAAAAACAAGGGATTTAATAAAAAAAGCACTCGGAGGAATTTTGTTTATCGATGAAGCCTATTCACTAGCAAGAGGTGGTGAAAAGGATTTTGGAAAGGAAGCGATTGATACATTAGTAAAACATATGGAGGATAAGCAGCATGATTTTGTTTTGATTTTAGCTGGATATCCTAAAGAAATGGATAATTTTTTATCATTAAATCCTGGATTATTATCTAGGTTTCCGCTAGTTATTAATTTTCCTGATTATTCTGTTGATGATTTAATGGAAATATCTCGTCGTATGGTAACAGAAAGAGAATATCAGCTCAATGATGAGGCGATGCTAAAGCTTAAAGAACATTTAATGACTGTAAAATCCACGGTACATCCTACTAAATTTAGTAATGGCAGATATGTTCGGAACATCATCGAAAAATCAATTCGTTCACAAGCAATGCGTTTATTACTTACTGATAAATATAATCGAGACGATCTTTTGACAATAAAAGGTCAAGACTTAGTTTTTTCCGAAGAGAAGGTTAATAATGATAAAATATAAAATAGTGAAGCGAACTCAAACAACCGAGTTTACCAGAACGTTTAGAAAAAGAATAATTCTATTAAATTAGATGTTCTTATTTATATCCTTTCATCATACATGATATAGCAGATTCAAATTTTTGGAGGTTATGATGAAAGTAAAAGTGTATATACTATTCGTTTTAGTCGTATTGTTAGCCATCCTATATTTCTATTTTTCTAAACCAGTCAAAGAGCCAGTTTCAATTCCAACTAATACAGAGGAAGAAGTTACATCACCATATAAAACATTTACTTATGTCATAACAGATATAAAAGGGAATGATTATTATGGTGAATCTATAGATGGTAAAACGAAAATCGTCTTTAATAAAGATAATGTTAAAGTTCCTATTGAAGATTCAATTCAAGTAAATGATAGAATTAAAGCATATGTTGAATCAGAGAATCATGTAGAAGGGATTATTAAAATAGAAAAAATAAAATAATAGGTAAGGGGGATGTAAGTTTTATGAAATCCCCCTTACCTATTATTCGTTTATATATAAATAAGGTCATTACTTTTCATATGGAATATATTTTCTATCATGAAAATCTTCTTGATCACCATTAAGATTCGCATCATAATCTACGGAATCTGTTTGAATATATTCCCCTGTTCCAGCTTGTGTTCTTGAAGATACGGAACTTATTTCCGAAGCTTCTTCTTCAGCAGGAATATTTGAAGCAGATTTTGCCGATTTTAAAGTGAAATAGCCTTTCCCATTTTCAGGATTTGAGATTACCCCAAGTGAAACGAGGATACCAAGAATAGCCGTCACATAAGTTTCCCATCTTGTTAGGTCAATTTGATACCCGAGATCCTTTAACACCATATATAGAACAGATGCAATTGACACCCATAGTCCATAATTTTTCCATCTCACGAATTCATCACTCCTTTTAAGTAAGAATCGTTCACTTTATCATATGCATGCAGATTTGCATTGTGCACCCAATTGCTATCTTCGATTGAAAATGAATCGAAATATTCGATTATTGTGAAGATATATAAAAAAGGCATTAGAATTTCAATATCATTCGAAAAATGCTATTGAAATCAATGTTGATAACGCTTCCATAAAGATGTGACTATTGATAAAATACATGATATAAGAAGGAGTGATTATCATGAATGATATCAAAATACTTATAGAAGAAATTAAATTTTTCGTTGAAAGGAATATAAATCTTAATCAATTTGCACTTGAGCAATTATCAGATAGATTTAATAAAGACTCTTATTTTATTGAACAGATTTATCAAATTCTTTTAAGAAATAAAGCCCTTTTACCATTTTTCTATGATATTGAAGCGGCTATTTATGAATATATAGTTCATGAAGAAATGGAAAATGCCAGAACATATTACGGGGCAACAAAATATGTAGCGGAACAATTTGATACAACACAAACTTATATAAAAAGCAAAATCAAACAGTCAAAAGTAATATTGCCTTTACAAAAAATCAGCTAATAAAATGAGGAAACACAGTATGATTCGTGTTTTCTCATTTTCATATTTTAATAAGGTTATTGTAACCTGGGGACTTTAATCAGTAGCCTTATTATAGGACTGATTGATTTTTTGAAGGATGTATACTTCTTATTGGTAACTTCCATTTAAATGTATATGAGAGCACTCTTAGAATTACGATACAAATAAATAGCAGGTATAATTCATAAGATTGTTTTACGAGTTCAAATCCGATTATAAGTCCTACAAAAATTGCCCAAAATGCATAAATTTCATCTCTAAGAACTAATGGTTTCCGACCTGCAAGCAAATCGCGAATGATTCCTCCACCACTTCCAGTTAGTACTGCAGCAACAACTACTGCACTTGTTGGGTGATTCATCTCTACTGCATAAAGTGCCCCTTGAATTGCAAAGGCAGCTAAACCAATTGCATCGGTGAAATTTCCCCATTTTGCCCAATGCTTTAATAACATATTTGGAAATAGAAAGACGATAGTCATAGCAAAAAGGGCTATTTGAAAGAGAAAGCCTTGCTCCCATAGAGCAGTTACAGGAACCCCAATTAATAAATTTCGAATCGCTCCACCTCCAAATGCGGTCACGATTCCTAAAATATATACACCTAAAATATCATATTCCTCTTCCATAGCAACAATTGCACCACTTATTGCAAACGCAATTGTTCCGATAATACTTAAAACGTCCCAGGTCATTCAATTTATCCTCCACATTTAAAAATAACTTCATCCTATTCGAGATGATTTTAATCCTCCTATATAAAAAGGTCAATGCTTTTTTAACGGTAATTTTATTTAGATGGAATATTCAAATTGCAATTGTTAAAATAATCAGTACACTTTATTTATATAATAAAGATATAATTAGTGTATTATCCAAATCTTTGATATGATAAGATTGCTAAAATAGCGTAAGGGAATGGTTGATGTTTGGAAAATACAATTAATGTTTTAAAGGAAAAGGTTATTTTAGTTGGATGCCAGTTACAAACAATGAGCGACCAACATTTTCAATATTCAATGGAGGAATTGGCTTCATTAACAAAAACGGCAAATGGTGAAGTAGTCGTTAGCCTAATGCAAAAAAGGGAACGACCACATCCAGCTACATACATAGGTAAGGGGAAGGTTAATGAGCTATTATCTTTAGTTGAAGAGATAAATCCTGACGTCGTTATTTTTAATGATGAATTATCTCCAAGTCAGCTGCGAAACATTTCATCTGCTCTTGATGTTAAAATAATTGATCGTACTCAATTAATTTTAGATATATTTGCTGGGCGAGCTAAGTCAAAGGAAGGAAAACTGCAAGTTGAATTAGCTCAACTCCAATATTTGTTACCACGGTTAACAGGTCAAGGGATCGCCTTATCGCGACAAGGCGGTGGAATCGGAACTAGAGGTCCAGGTGAGACACAACTTGAAACAGATAGACGTCATATTCGTAACCGTATTCATGAAATCAAGCAACAGCTTTCTACAGTAGTTCGTCATCGCAATCGATATAGAGAGAGAAGAAAGAAGAATCAAGCTTTTCAAATTGCGCTTGTCGGTTATACGAACGCAGGGAAATCAACGATATTTAATCGATTAACGACTGCTGGCAGTTTTGAAGAAGATTTATTGTTTGCAACATTAGATCCAATGACTCGAAAAGTCCTGCTGCCATCTAACTATCAAGCACTCTTAACTGATACAGTAGGTTTTATCCAAGATTTACCTACTACATTAGTTGCTGCTTTTAGATCTACGCTTGAAGAAGTGAAAGAGGCAAATTTAATCCTCCATATCGTTGACAGTTCAAATGAAGATTATGAAAATCACGAAAAAACAGTGTATGATCTTTTAAAACAACTTGATGTAAAGGAAATACCGATTGTTACTGTTTACAATAAAAGAGATAGAACACCAGGGTCATTTGTCCCTTCGCCTAACGAGGACTATATCGAAATAAGTGCGTTTTCTAATGAGGATTTACGCATGTTATTAGAGCATGTCGAAAAAGTAATGAAAGAAGCGATGGAGCTTTATAGTATTAAAGTTCCAGCACGAGAAGGTAGTTTTATTTCAAGATTAAAATCAGAAACACTAATAGAAAAACTACAGTTTAATGAAGATGATGAAACATATGAGATTGATGGCTATGCCCTGCAATCACATGCAATAACTTCACAACTAGAGGAATATTCACAGAGAGGGTAAGGTTAATGTTTAATTATTTAAAAAATGGGGCTAAGCTTGCCCCTATTGTACAAAATGTCGAAAAAAAGCTTGGGGAACTATTTGAAGGAATTGACCGACGAAGTGAGGAAAATCAATTCCGTGTCCTAAAAAGTTTTCAGGCTCACCGAGTAAGTGATTCACATTTTATCCCGACTACAGGGTATGGTTATGATGATACTGGTCGAGATACGTTAGAAGCAATATATGCAGATGTTTTCGGCGGAGAAGCCGGCTTAGTAAGACCGCAAATTATATCAGGGACACACGCAATTTCAATTGCCTTATTTGGTGTATTAAGACCAGGTGATGAGCTCATTTACATAACTGGAAAGCCTTATGACACGTTAGAGGAAATCGTTGGAATAAGGGGGAGTGGAATCGGCTCGTTAAAGGAATTCCAAATAGATTATCAAACGGTTGAATTAAAGAATAATGGCAAGGTTGACTTTGATGCCGTTGCGAAGGCTATTTCACCAAAAACGAAGATGATTGGGATCCAGCGTTCAAAAGGATATGCTACACGACCTTCTTTTACAATAGCCGAAATACAGGAAATGATCGAATTTGTTAAATCAATAAAAGAAGATGTTGTTATTTTTGTCGATAATTGCTATGGTGAATTTGTAGAAACGAAAGAACCATGCCATGTTGGCGCAGATTTAATGGCAGGCTCATTAATAAAAAATCCAGGTGGCGGACTCGCAAAAACTGGAGGCTATATTGTAGGGAAGCAATCTCTTGTGGAGGCTTGTTCTTACCGAATGACCTCACCAGGTATTGGCGCTGAAGCAGGTGCTTCACTATACAGCCTACAGGATATGTACCAAGGTTATTTTTTAGCGCCGCATGTTGTTGGACAAGCACTTAAAGGTGCAGTGTTTACTGCAGCATTGTTAGAGGAGTTTGGTATGAAAACAAACCCATCATGGAATAGTATGAGAACGGATTTAATCCAATCAGTACAATTTGATGATCCAGTTAAAATGGTAGCATTTTGTCAAGCAATTCAATATGCTTCACCAATTAATTCATACGTTACTCCATACCCCAATTATATGCCTGGCTATGAAGATGATGTCATTATGGCGGCAGGAACATTTGTGCAAGGAGCTAGTATTGAATTATCTGCAGATGGACCATTACGTGAGCCATATGTAGCCTATGTCCAAGGCGGCCTCACATATTCGCATGTGAAAATAGCAATCTGTACAGCATTAGATTCTCTTATTGAGCAAGGATTAATTACAGAAATATAAGAAAAGTACCGAAAAAAACTTTATGTCATAATATCTAACATAAAGTTGACACATAATATAACATGAGATATAATCAAATTAGAACAGAAGAGGAGCGAATAACATGAGTGATAATATAAGACGCTCAATGCCCCTATTTCCAATTGGAATTGTAATGCAACTAACAGAATTATCTGCAAGACAAATTCGCTATTATGAAGAGAATGAATTAATTTTCCCTGCAAGAACTGACACAAATAGAAGACTTTTCTCTTTTAATGATGTTGATAAATTATTGGAGATTCGTAATTTAATTGAACAGGGTGTTAATTTAGCTGGAATTAAACAAATATTCTCACAAAAGGAAATGACAAAAACAGAAGTTGATAATGAACAGCCGACAACAGTCGACAAACCAAGTCTTAGTGATGCGGAGCTCCGGAAACTACTAAAATCGGAACTCATGCAGGCTGGAAGGTTTAATCGTCCGACATTAAGACACGGAGACATGTCTAGGTTCTTCAATTAATTTATGAGTAATTACCATTTACTATAAAAATATTAGAGTGGGAGAGGATTTTCGATGTCTAAATATTCAAGAGAAGATATCATCAGTTTAGTAAAAGAAAACAATGTAAAATACATTCGTCTACAATTTACGGATGTTCTTGGAACAATTAAAAACGTTGAAATCCCAGTTAGCCAATTAGATAAAGCATTGGATAACAAAATGATGTTTGACGGATCATCAATCGAAGGATTCGTACGTATTGAAGAATCTGATATGTACTTATACCCTGATTTAGACACATTTGTTATTTTCCCTTGGACTGCTGAAAAAGGTAAGGTAGCTCGTTTCATTTGTGATATTTATAATCCAGATGGTACTCCATTTGCTGGTGATCCACGTAATAACTTACGCCGTATGCTAGCAGAAATGGAAGAACTAGGATTTACTGACTTTAACTTAGGACCAGAGCCAGAATTCTTCTTATTTAAATTAGACGAAAAAGGCGAACCTACTTTAGAATTAAACGATAACGGTGGATATTTTGACTTAGCACCAACAGATTTAGGGGAAAACTGCCGTCGTGATATCGTTCTTGAATTAGAAGAAATGGGATTCGAAATTGAAGCATCTCACCATGAGGTTGCTCCAGGACAACATGAAATTGACTTCAAATATGCTAGTGCAATTAAAGCATGTGATGATATCCAAACATTTAAACTAGTTGTTAAAACAATCGCAAGAAAACATGGTCTACACGCAACGTTCATGCCAAAACCATTATTCGGTGTTAACGGTTCAGGTATGCACTGTAACCTATCATTATTTAGAAATGGTGAAAATGCATTTTTAGATACTAGCGCTGACCTTCAATTAAGCGAAACAGCTCGCCAATTTATTGCAGGTATTATTAAGCACGCTCCAGCTTTCACAGCTGTAACTAATCCAACTGTTAACTCATATAAGAGATTAGTACCTGGATATGAGGCACCATGTTATGTTGCTTGGTCTGCACAAAACAGAAGCCCATTAATCCGTATCCCAGCTTCACGTGGATTAAGTACTCGTGTTGAAGTACGTAGCGTTGACCCAGCTGCTAACCCATATCTTGCAATGAGTGTGTTACTAGCTGCAGGTTTAGACGGAATTAAAAACAAGCTTGAAGCACCTAAACCAATCGACCGTAACATCTATGTAATGACAAAAGAAGAACGCATTGAAAATGGAATTGTTGACTTACCAGCAACTCTAGCTCAAGCATTAGATTTATTAAAAATCGACAGCACTATGAAGCATGCTCTAGGTGAGCACTTATTTGAACACTTCATTGAAGCAAAAGAGATTGAATGGGATATGTTCCGTACGCAAGTACACCCATGGGAAAGAGAGCAATACATGTCAATGTATTAATCGAAAGAAGCCTTGGTACATTAAGTATCAGGGCTTTTTTTATCGGGCATTTTAAATTTATATTTTCCTATTTATATAACTGCCCGATTATTTGCCCGATTTAATTTCAAAAAAATAATTCAAGGATTTTTTTCGTATACTCCTCAAAATATCTCATCCTATCTTGTTCAATTTTTTGCTAATATGTGAATAAGCATCAGATGTCATTCTTATACTTTCTTGATCTAATCGTTCTTGTACATATTTCATAACAGCCCAGCTTCTTACTGTAAACAGCATGAGTATGTCTTATTGAGTGAATAAGGAGGTTGGGTAAAATATTTATTTAGATTTATATTAGTTATACTTTGATACAAAATATTATAAATTGGTAAAAATTTTCATTAAGAACAATTAAAGGAATTTTCTCTTTATATGCCGAATAAATCTTGAAATAAAGGAGCGGTTTTATGACATTTTCAGCTATAACTTATGTACCAGATGGAATAGCAATAGCTGCAGACAGTAGGTTAAGAAGAAATTTAAATTACGCTAATGGTTTATCAGAAAAATACATTATGACAAATAATCAACATAAAATTTTTATATTAGCAAATGGTAAATACGGAATTTGCTTTCACGGTACGAATCACGAGGGAAAGATATCTACTACTAAGTTATTAAGTGACTTTGAGCTCGAGTACATAAATGATAAGGATGATATACAACAAGTAGCAGATAAGTTAAAAAAATACTTATTGAATAAATATCCATTTCGTGAAACCGAGTTTTACCTGGTAGGATATTCTGAAGATGAACCATTTGTATTTCTTGTAAATAGGCGTTTGATTAATGTGGTGGACCCAATGATGTTTTGCTAATTACCAAAGAGTATACAAAATTCCTAAAATATAAAATGAATCTAAGATAAGAGTCATCAAGCGATGGCTCTTTTTCTATGTCCTGGAACGTGTGAGTTGCATTAAATTGATAAAAATCACTAAGTACACAAGGTCTATCAAAGAGAACGATTTACAAATACAATATCAAAAGGAGTGATGAAACTATGAAAATTGTTATTTCAAGTGGTCACGGATTGCATGTAAGGGGAGCTAATAATTTTATTGATGAAGTAAATGAAGCGCGTAGGGTAGTCTCACAAGTAGTTAAGTATTTAAAAGAACTAAAGGTTGAAGTAATTGAATACCACGATAATACATCGAAAACTCAAAGGGATAATATCAACCGAATAGTGGCTTTCCACAACTCTCTAGAGCGTGATTTAGATGTTTCAGTCCATCTAAACGCTGCAAGTAAAACAGACGATCCGCGAGGTGTAGAGGTCCTTTATGTTTCTGAAAGTGGACGGGTTATTGCTGAAAAAGTATCAGATGCCATTGCAAGAGCAAGTGGTTTAAGAAACCGTGGTGCAAAAAAACGATCAGATCTTGGTTTTTTAAACAATACTAAGAAAACAGCCATAATTATTGAAGTATGTTTTGTAGACAGTAAAGCAGATGTAGAAATTTATCATAATAAATTTAATGAGATTTGTAAGGCAATTGCCGAATCTTTAACTGGTAAGGTAACAGAAGGAGCAACTACTGTACAAGTGCCTAAGACAGAAGTGAAAACTGAGGTTGTTACAAAGCCATCAGAATATATGCCTGCTTCTTCTGGTAACAGTTACATTAAGAAGTTTCAAGAATGGTTAAAAAATGAATATAAATATCAAATAGCTCTGGATGGGATATATGGACCAAAGACAAAAAAGATTGCTCTAATGGCTTTACAAACTGAACTAAACAGACAGTTCAATGCAGGATTAATTGTCGATGGTATTTGGGGTTCTAGGACAAAGGCTGCTATTCGTACAGTTTCTAGTGGTGCAAAGGGCAATATCACAAGAGTTATTCAAGGTATGCTTTACTGTTTAGGATATGATCCTAAAGGCTTTGATGGTATTTTTGGTAATGGAACATATTTTGCAGTTATCGCATTCCAAAAGAATAATAAATTAACACAAGACGGAGTTGTTGGTAAGAATACTTTTGAAAAGATGTTTAAATAAAATTATAGAATAATAAAGGCCTTCTCTCTTTAAGGGGGGATCAAACCTTTTATAATATACCCATAGCCTTTCCAGTTGCTTCACCGACTCTCTTCTTTAATACTTTTTCCAAAAGTGCATTTTATTATTGACTTACGATCATCTAGAGATTTAGGTTATGTATAAAGGTAACCTCTGATTATATTAATTGAATTAGGGAATGCACGTTTTTGATATTATTGTGATTTGAAATGGAGCTAGAGCAAGGGAAAGGCAATTTTACATGATGCAGCAATTTGCTAAACCTCTTTCTGAATACGTTATTATAAACCTAGTTTTATCTTTTGAAGTACTGAAAAATTTCATAAAGAATTTGTACTAAAGATAAAGTAGAGTATAATGTACACAATTGGACAAGTAGCTAAATTTTTAGGTGTATCTAGAGATACTTTAAAATTTTATGAGAAAAAGGAATTGTTAAATCCTAAACAAAGTAGTGAGAATGGGTATAGAAAATATAATCATTTAGATATTTATGATATAACAACTGTAAATTTCTATAGAGAAATTGATATTGAAATAAAAAAAATACAAGAATTAAGAAAAAGTAAGAGTATAGAGGGAATACAATCATTATTAGAGGAGAAAGAACAAGAGGTCTTAGAGAAAATAGAATATAACAAACTACTGTTAAAAAAGATTCAAATCGTAAAAGAAGATTGCGAAAAAATTAAAAAATATCTTGGTGTATACGAAGTAAAAGAAATGAAGCCTATAGAAATAAAAGGAGAAATGGAGCATTATACTTCGTATGACGAATATGACACTTTAAAAGAAAGCACAGACAGGTTAAAAAAAGCAGTGATTCTCACATCTTTAAGAAGAGTCATACGTTTCAATGATGAAGGGATGCTTGAAGATAAATTTATCATTGTAAGAAAAGTAGAAGATTTTGATAAAGCAATTGAAGGTGAAATTCTGTCGCATCCAAAATGTCTTTATACAATTGTTGAGGATGGGAGATGGTCAACGGGTGGAAAAAATACTGACCATATTGTGGAAGCTAGTATAAGAAAAGTAGCAAAAGAAAAAGGGTATGAACTTTTGGGGCTTGTTTATATAAATCTATTACTTACTACTTATGAAGAGGGACTTGAACGTGTTTTTTTAGAAATGTATGTACCTATTAAGTGAACATTTAAACAGCATGGGTGCATCATCTTTAACTGGATAAAGGAACACAACTAAAAAATGCATTATCCATTATACTGGTAGTTTCTTATTGCTTATTCATGCGAGGGAAATAATGCAAATATGTATTGACCTGTGTGTAACTCCTAGCTTTATGCTGAAGGTATTCGTAAATATAAAATTGACGAAATACTTAGTTTGAAGAGAGGGAACTGTATGAGTACCGATAAGAAGTTTAAAAAACCAGTAGTAAGTTTTATTTTCCTAACTAATCTCATTTTTTTACCACTTTTTTGCCTTGTAGGAGCCATAAAGCTATTGAGCTTTCCTACATGGTTTTTTGATCTCGTGCATTGTATATCAGCATGGTCTTCAACCTTTGCTTTTGCAATACTTTTAAAAAAAATCTATCCTGGCCAAAGCTTTATACATTTCGTTAAAAATAAATTTCAGACTAAACTTAAATTATCTGTTGTCCTTTCTGTAAGTATGCTTCAAGCCTTCATATTTTTACTGATTTTGTTTCTCGTATGGAATATAAGTGAAGTAGACTCTATTTTTACGAAATCTTCATGGGGAATGCTGTTTTATTACTTTTTTAATACTCTCCTGTCTGGGCCACTAGGTGAAGAATTAGGGTGGAGAGGTTTTGCACAAACTGAGCTTCAAAAGAAGCATTCGCCATTAAAAACCTCGTTAATCATTGGGTTTTGGTGGGGGATGTGGCATTTACCGATATGGTTTACTACAGGGTTTATAGGTATCGACTTGATAAAATATGTTCTATTCTTTATGATTTCCATCATATCAACTTCGATTATTATGGCAGCATTTTATAATTTAAATCAGAACTTACTCATCCCAATCTTCATCCATCTATTTTTTAATTTTTATATTGGCTTAATCAACGGAAACTTACTCGATTTAATCATGTATAACGCAATTTTTTACGTAGTAGCAGCGCTTTTAATCATAATTATCAATCCAAAGAATGTATTCTATTGCAAGAAGACGACAAACAATATGGATGAGAAGCAATAAAATATTTAGTAATAGTTTGTACAGCAATACATTTCAACTATCAGTGCGTTAATCCAAAAAGGGTTAGCTTTTTTTTGTTAATGCACAAACGAGGCTGTTTAGTTCAATAAAGATGGAACTTTTTCTGTTCATTTTCGTCTTTATTATAAATCGAACAAAAGGTAGGATTTCTTACTATGAGCTATTCCGAAATTGGTGTAATTTTATTAATCTATACGGGACTTTTTATATATTTTTTAAATCCATTCGAAACCATTAAATCAATATCAAAGTCCATTAACAATAAAAGAGGTATTAAAAAATACGGTGATAGAGATGACTTTTCAAAAAAATTCCTTATTTGCTCTTATTTTATTTATTTTAGCTTCAATAAGTATTTGGCTAGGTTTTAGCGAGGTAGAAAATCATCTTAATGCTCACAGTGGTAAGCCCCCTGTTAACATGACAATAAAAGCAGTGTATTTTATCTGCGGATTGTTCCTTTATACTATTGTTCTATATATAATGTTAATTTTTGATAGAGTTTTAAAGGTTGTTAGAGCGTACAGTTGAAAAAATATGTTTCTTCTTCTTTTCAATAATAGGCATCGCATCATCTTTTTGAAATAAAGAGACAGAATAGTGAAAAAAGTACCAATAATATATTATTTGCAAAAATGATTAAATAAGAAAACTATTGAATATAAAATGCTAAAAGAACAAAACCATTTTGCGATTCGTTTCTTAACAATTAAAATCCTTTAGATAAATGTAGATGTATTGTGATTAAGTTTGTGAAATTGTGTATTTGTTTAGTAAGTTTTTTTAACAAATAGAAACGGTAAGGATATTAATTTGCTCTGTAATTTTTGAAAAAATCTTCGGTTTTCCATTTGTTTTTCAAAATATAAGTAGACTAATTCAGGAAAGCTGAAACTTACATGTTAGATAATCCGTAAGAATAAAAAAATGGTTTAAACGGAGGGATCCATAATGGCTGAGCTATTGACTTTAATTGGGGATATTTTTGCAGCAATTTCAGGTTCATTAGTAAAGCGGAAAAAATAATTTGGAGTATTTATATTGCAAAAACGTCTTGGATAGATGAAATTATATTTATAAACCAGAAGTATATGAATGTCCATTTCTTCAGGTTGTTTCAGATAATTAGAGACCTAATAAAGGATTAAAGCAAAGAGGCATTATTTATCAGAATAAACATGTAACTGCTTTTATCGCAAGTAAATGGTGGCCCCAAATAACAAAGGGCATATACTGATTGTTCCAAATGAATATTTTGAAAACACCAAATAGATATGGCTGCTGAAATTCATTGTGCTACCCAATTGTAAGCGTTTGTGATGAAAAATACTTATGGATGTAATGGAATATCAACTCGACAACATAATGAACCTGCTGGTAATCACGATTAGTGGCATTATCACCTTCACGTTTATCCTAGGTATGAAAATAATAACATTTACCTAACGAAAGGTTATTTTACCGAACCAGATGAACGTCCTTTCTATTTAGAAAAATTACGTCGTTGGTTACAGGAAAACACTTAGTTTTTTTACTTAGCTGAGGAAGAGCAACAATTATTTTAAATAGTCGGGGGAGATTCGAATGAAACAAAATATTTATGATAATGATATTTTCTTCAACAGTTATATCTCTATGCGAAAAACAGGTGTAACCTATAACGATTTTGTTGAACAGCCAGCAATTAAATCAACTATCTCAATCCTTAATGGGAAGACTGTATTGGACTTAGGATGTGGTAATGGCCAGTTTTCGAAGTACTGTGTAGATAATGGTGCGTTAAAGGTTACGGCAGTAGACATTTCTAAGAATATGATTGAGCTTGCTAAAAAAGAAAACAATCACGACAAAATAGAATACGTTTGTACACCAATAGAAGACTTGGAAGTTAAAAATCAGAAATTTGATATTATCATAAGCTCTCTTATGGTTCATTATATAGAAGATTACACTAGACTAATTGAAAAAATTGTAAGCTTATTAAATACAAATGGTGAGTTTATTTTCTCAACAGAACATCCTATTGTTACAGCTCGAAAAGAAATGAATAATTGGATTATAGATGAGGACAGGAATAAATTACATTGGGGATTAGATAATTATCAAGAAGAAGGAAAGAGAGAGGAACATTGGTATATTGAAGGTGTAGTTAAATATCATAGAACTATTTCGACTTTAATTAATACGCTTATCAATAGCGGGATCGTGTTAGAAAAAATTATAGAACCACAAGCTATATCAATTGGCTTGGAAAAAATGCCGAAATTAGTAGATGAGAAAAGAAGACCATCCATTATTGTTATTAAGGCAAGAAAATGATTGTTTTATTGGTGTTTTTTATATCAATATCACAGACAGTTTAGTAGATTGTGAATGCCGTATTAGTAGTAGTAAAAGGTGAGGACAAAGCAGCAAATGTACTAAAACGAATAAACATAATAGGTTTAAAATTGAAAGGACTATAACTATGAAAAGGTTGAAATATTTATTGATTTTTATGTGTTGTTACTATTTACTTTCATTCTTCTATAGTGTGCTTAGTAGTAAAGG
>JAPSLL010000026.1 GCA_031180805.1 Bacillus sp. (in: firmicutes) | reverse complement strand
AGGTGGAAGCGTGGTGACACGTGGAGCTGACAGATACTAATCGTTCGAGGACTTAACCTAATTTAGAAAAGCAGAAGAAGCCAGTATGGCTTCTGGAGCTAGATATAAAGAGCGCAAAACTAAGTGAGTGAATGAATATTATAAATCGTTATCTAGTTTTGAAGGAACATCCTTCAAACTAAATATGTATCTGGTGATGATGGCGAAGAGGTCACACCCGTTCCCATGCCGAACACGGAAGTTAAGCTCTTCAGCGCCGATGGTAGTTGGGGGACTCCCCCTGTGAGAGTAGGACGTTGCCAGGTAAGATGAAAAGGATCAGTAGAAATACTGGTCTTTTTTTGTATGTTTAAATAACAACCGATAGGTTTAGAGGGGAACGTAGAGACAAAGTATACATACTAGCCTGAGACTACTATAACCCTATATAAAGGGAGATGTATGAATTAGACAGACACATGATGAGATGAAAGACCATAATGTATGATTATCAAAAGTAAATTCAAAATTGTGTATACAATATACAGATCTAGGACAAAATGAAAAGTACGGAGGTGGAGGATATGAATTCTAATTGTTTACATGAATCGATAGGGGAAAAATGTATTATATGTGATGTTAATAAAATGACGGGAATTCATCTTTATACGAGCTTTATTTGTACAGATTGTGAGCAGGAAATTATTCACACTCAGACATCGGATCCGAAATATCAATTTTACTTAAATAGATTAGGAAGAATTAAAAGAACAAGATTATATTCATGACGTTACATTTAGATAATTAATAAGGGCTGGCTAACAATAGCTGGCCTTTTGTCATTATCATAGTTTCATAATAATCCCTATTAAAGCTATATAACCTTTTTTATTAAAATTGTAGTTCGTCAGATACGTCCACATTTGCTTATATACCTACAATATAGCAAAACATCCTAAATGTTAAAGATGGAGCGATTAACGATTATTATGTTTGTTACTTTAAGATTATAGGTTGTATTGCTATAATTAAGCCATAATGATTAAGGACGGATGTTAGTATGGAAACCCCTCTTTTTACAGCTTTAATGGAGCATGCTTTGAAAAGTCCACTTTCTCTTCATGTTCCTGGACATAAAAATGGTATGATATTTTTTGAAGAAGCAAGGGATATATATAATGGTATATTACCCTTTGACGTAACAGAACTAACCGGCTTAGATGATTTACATAACGCAAAAGGAGCAATTCTAAAAGCAGAACAACTTACAGCCTTGTTATTTGGAGTAAAGTATACAAAGTTTTTAGTAAATGGTTCAACTGTTGGAAACTTGGCAATGATTATGGCTTCTTGTAGTCAAGGAGATGTTGTTTTAGTTCAACGTAATTCACATAAATCAATTTTAAATGGAATTAGATTAGCGGGTGCACGTCCAGTATTCTTAGCTCCTAAAATAGATGAGGATTATCAAGTTCCTACCTATGTTGAAGTAGAAACAATAAAAGATGCAATCAATAGTTATCCTGATGCTAAAGCACTTATTTTAACTAATCCAAACTATTATGGCTTATCAGTTGATTTAACACCGATTGTTCAATTAGCACATAGCTATCATATTCCTGTGTTAGTAGATGAAGCACATGGAGCCCATTTTGTTTTAGGTGATTCATTTCCGAAATCAGCAATAGAGGCTGGAGCAGATATTATTGTTCATTCAGCACATAAAACTTTACCAGCAATGACAATGGGCTCCTATCTTCACTTTAATAGTAAATTAGTGAATAAAGAAAAGCTTGATCTTTTTTTGTCGATGCTACAAAGCAGTAGTCCCTCGTATCCAATCATGGCATCATTAGATTTGGCAAGAGCCTATTTAGAAGAGAAAGTACGGGAGAATAAACAGAAAGAACTGATAGAAAAAATTGATTTATTGAAGGATTTTATAATATCCACTCGAAAATTTAGTATTATAGAATCTAAAGATGAATATATTCAAGCTGATCCCCTAAAGCTTACGGTGGAGGCTGTAAATGGGTTATCGGGATTTGATTTACAACATTATTTTGAAACCCAGCATATCTTTGCTGAATTAGCTGACCCTAGTAAGCTATTATTTGTATTACCTATTGAGAATTTGGATACTACTCTTGACAAACTATCCTCAATCGACAAAGGAAAGCTTCCAGCACCAAAAAAGAATGAGAAGAAGCAATATAACTACATAGATAATAGACAAATAAAAAATATTTCATCCCTAGATTATTCATACTCTTATTTTGATAAATGTGAAGAAATAATTGTCGCCCTTCATGAGTCAGTTGGACATTATTCTGCTGAAGCTATCATTCCATACCCTCCAGGAATTCCTTTTATAATGGCTGGTGAAAAAATAACAGTTGAATTGATCGAACAACTAAAGGAACTAATGGAGATGGGAGTCAATATTCAAGGTGATGAAAATATAAAATGTGGAAAAATAGCAATTTATAAAGAGAGTAGGTAAAAGATGAAAAATGGGAAATTTATTACGTTTGAGGGCCCTGAAGGAGCAGGTAAAACGACAATTATTGAATTACTAAAGAATCACTTTCAGAAAACAGGTTTTGAAGCAGTATTTACTAGAGAGCCTGGCGGTATACATATCGCTGAAAAAATTCGTGAGGTCATTTTAAACAAAGAACACACAAATATGGATGGAAGAACTGAAGCCCTTCTGTATGCTGCAGCTAGGAGGCAGCATTTAGTTGAAAAGGTTATTCCTGCACTTCAAGAGGGTAAAACAGTTATATGTGACCGATTTATCGATAGTTCTTTAGCATATCAGGGCTATGCAAGAGGATTAGGTATTGATGAAGTATATTCGATTAATGAATTTGCGATTAATGGTTGTTTTCCAGATGTGACGATTTACTTTAATATTGAGCCTGAAGTAGGTCTTAAACGAATCGAGGCAAATTCCAATAGGGAGAAAAATCGACTTGATTTAGAAGGTTTAGCATTTCATAGGAAAGTGCAAGAAGGCTATAAAGAGGTTGTTCAAAAATTTCAAGATCGAATTATTATTATCAATGCAAATAATCCTAAAGAAGATGTATTAAAGGATGTAATTACTGTATTGGAAAACCATCTCAACATATAATCCTTTTGGTATGAAATTACCATCAAACTAGCAATGAAGGAAATAGGTGAACATGTTACAATATAAGGAGGCTTTTTATTATGAAATTAATTATTGTCGTTGTACAGGATCAAGATAGTAATAAGTTGTTAAATGCCTTGATGGACCATAATTTTCGAGTAACGAAATTATCAAGTACAGGTGGGTTTTTAAAATCAGGAAATACAACGTTTATGATAGGTACAGAAGATATAAGAGTTGATAAAGCCTTACAAGTTATTCAAGATAATTGTAAATCTCGTGAGCAACTTGTTACACCAGTTTCACCTATGGGAGGAAATGCTGATTCATTCATTCCATATCCGGTTGAAGTTGAAGTTGGAGGGGCAACAGTTTTTGTTGTACCAGTCGAACAATTTCTTCAATTTTAATTAACGTTAGGTGATATTTAATTAACCCTTCAATTATAACTAGTTGTATGAATTGCTAACGGGGGGATTGTATGAAAATTAGTCAGGATTTACGAACTGCTATAGATAAACGTGGCTTAGATCAAAAGGTTGCTCAGTCTACAACAAGGGGCTTTCAAGATATTGTTGTAAAACAAGGAAATAAGCTCCAAATGGATCAATTAACAAAGCTGCTAGGTAATATTGAGGATGTAGGTCGTCGACTATCGAAATCTAGAAATTTTAGCGATCTATCGAAATACAAATTACTAGTTAAAAAATTCATTCATGAGGCCGTTGAATATGGCATGAAAATGAAACAATCTAGAAGCTGGGATTATAGTGGCAATAGCCGTTCCTTAAAAATAATTGAGCAGGTAGATCAGTCTCTTCTTGAATTAACAGATGAAATTGTTAACAAGGAAGCTACGACAATTGATATTCTAGCAAAGATAGGTGAAGTAAAAGGGTTACTTATTAACCTATATACGTAGAGAGTGATGTTGAAATGATAAATAGTTGGCAGGAGTTAGAAACATATCAACCTCGTGTTAAACGATTGTTAATAAACAGTATTGAAAAACAACGTTTGGCACATGCATATTTATTTGAAGGGAAGAAAGGGACGGGTAAAAGGAATATTGGAATTCTTTTTGCGAAGAGCTTTTTTTGTGAAAACCTTCAACATGCTGAACCTTGTAACAATTGCAGAAATTGCAGAAGAATAGATTCCGGGAATCATCCTGATGTTCATATCGTAGAGCCTGATGGTCTTTCAATTAAAAAGGGGCAAATCCAAGCTTTACAAGAGGAATTTTCTAAATCGGGTGTAGAATCGAATAAAAAGCTTTATATGATTGTTCACGCAGATAAAATGACAGTAAACGCGGCAAATAGTTTGCTCAAATTTTTAGAAGAACCGAATGCAAACACGATTGCAATATTACTAACTGAACAGTATCATAGGATGCTGAATACAATTCTTTCAAGGTGTCAATTAGTATCATTTCAGCCTTTATTACCGAAAGCTATTGAGAAATTACTCATAGATGAAGGAATTCCTAGCCATGTTGCTTCATTAGTATCACAGCTTACTAACGATTCTGAAGATGCAATTACGATAGCAAAAGATGATTGGTTTGCGCAGGCTAGAACGAAAGTGATAAAATTATATGAGGTGATGATCACCAGAAAAGGACAAGCACCAATCTTTGTCCATACCGAATGGATGACGCATTTTAATGAGAAAGAAAAACAAGAAATTGGACTAGACTTGTTATTATATATATATAAAGATCTATTATCAATTAAAGTAGGTAATGAAGATCAAGTCATTTATCATGACTTAATTCAACAATTGAAACAGAATGCCCTTCAAATGACACAAAGAAGTTTGACTGAGAAAATGTCTTCAATATTAGAAGCTAAAAATAGGCTTCATGCCAATGTGAATCCACAACTTTTGATGGAACAATTGGTCTTAACATTGCAGGAGGGATAAGTTTGTATGATGTTGTAGGTGTTCGCTTTAAAAAGGCGGGCAAAATATATTATTTCGACCCAAATGGTCTTCATATAGAGGATGACGACTTTGTTATTGTTGAAACAATCAGAGGTATTGAATATGGTAAAGTCGTTCTTAATAATAAGAAGGTAGAAGAAAATGATGTCGTTCTCCCGCTAAAAAAAGTAATACGTTTAGCAGATGAGAAAGATCGATTATTGGTTCAGGAAAATAAGGAAGCAGCTGAGGAAGCATATCTTGTTTGCCAAAAGAAGGTTTCAGAGCATGGTTTAGATATGAAATTAGTTGATGTGGAATATACATTTGACCGCAATAAGGTTATTTTCTATTTCACAGCTGACGGCAGAGTAGACTTTCGCGAGCTAGTAAAGGATTTAGCAGCAATCTTTAAAACACGCATTGAGTTACGACAAATTGGTGTTCGTGATGAGGCAAAAATGCTTGGCGGTATCGGACCGTGTGGAAGAATGCTTTGTTGTTCAACCTTTTTAGGTGACTTTGAGCCTGTATCCATTAAAATGGCAAAGGATCAAAGCTTATCTTTAAACCCAACGAAAATTTCTGGTTTATGTGGACGTTTAATGTGCTGCCTGAAATATGAAAATGATGAATATGAATCAGCTAAAGAATTACTTCCAGACATAGGTGAGATGATTGGGACACCAAATGGTTTAGGTAAAGTAGTAGGCTTAAATATATTAGAGCAAATTATACAAGTAAATTTAGTTGAACAAGAACGCGTGGTAGAATACACTTGGGATGAATTGCAGAAAGAAGGCGTAGTTCCAATGCAATCCACAGATTAATGAGGTGGAAACAAGTGGATAAAAAAGAGATATTTGAATCTGTTAGCAGTATGGAAGAACAAATAGGCTCCTTATTCACTCAATTGGGTGAATTAAAGCAGCACTTAGAAAAAATGATTGAAGAAAATCATCACCTAAAAATAGAGAATGAGAATTTACGCCGAAGATTAGATGTTACATTTATCAATTCAGCAAATACAAACGCTAAGAAAACAAAATCAAAAGAAAAGCAGCAAGCGAAGCAACAGCAAATTGATATCGGTGAAGGGTATGACAATCTTGCAAGATTATATCAGGAGGGCTTTCATATTTGCAATTTGCATTATGGTAGCATTCGTAAAGATGGAGATTGTTTGTTTTGCTTATCATTTCTAAATAAGAAATAATCTGGCTAACTCATATTGGTTTGTCCATTTATTGGGCAATCCTTATACATATGGGCTAGCTTTTTTTATAGAAAGCTTTATGGTGCTTTTTATTTGAGAAGGATCTCGTATTTGAAATGGTGTAGAATTCTCTATTCAAACGGGAGGGGAAACAATGGTTAAGTTAGTCGGTGATGAAAGACTAGATTATTTATTAGCTGAAGATCTCCGAATCATTCAAAGTCCTACTGTATTTTCCTTTTCATTAGATGCCGTACTCTTATCAAGATTTGCTTATTTGCCTATACAAAAAGGGAATATTTTAGATCTTTGTACAGGGAATGGCATTGTTCCTTTAATATTAAGCACAAGAACGAAGGGGAAAATAGTAGGCGTAGAAATTCAAGAGAGATTATATGATATGGCTGTAAGAAGCATTAAATATAATCAGTTAGAACATCAGATTGAAATGGTACACGGCGATATAAAGGAGATGCCGAAATTCCTTGGATATGGGAAATTTGATGTCGTAACCTGTAATCCGCCGTACTTTACGACTTCACAAAAGGGCTATCAAAATCTGAATGAACACTTAGCAATTGCTAGACATGAAATCCTTTGTACATTAGAGGATGTGATAAGGGTAAGTAGTCAACTTGTTAAACAAGGTGGAAAAATTGCTCTAGTCCATCGGCCAGGCCGCCTTGTTGATATAGTGGAATTAATGCGGAAATATGGAGTTGAGCCTAAGAGAATCCAAAGTGTCTATCCAAAAATCAACAAAGAGGCAAATACGATACTAGTTGAAGGAATAAAGGGCGGACGATCAGATTTAAAGCTTATGCCTCCAATTATTGTCTATGATGAGCATAACGAATATACAGCAGAAATACGGAAGATATTATATGGAGATAAATCAGATAGTAGCGTAAATGAGATATGTGAATGACGTAATGAAATGAAGCGCCTTGGCTTACCTTTACAAGCGTGCAATTAGAAGTATGCTAGGGGGAACAGAAGGATGGAAACGGATAACCATTACTTTTATGTACTTGAATGTAATGACGGAACTTATTATGCAGGATATACAGTTGAAATTAATCAAAGGTTAAAAAAGCATAATGAAGGAAAAGGGGCAAAATATACAAGAGGCAGAACACCTGTTAAACTTATTTTTTCTCAAAGGTTTCATACAAAAACAGAGGCTCTTAGGATGGAATATTCCTTTAAAAAGTTATCTAGAAAAGCGAAAGAGCAATACATAACAAATCATTTATGTAAAGAAGCGGAAAGGAGTAAGGAGAATGTTACAACAACAGAAAAGCTTTCATAATGAAAGTAATGGGCTCGGAAGCTTATATTTAGTTCCTACTCCTATTGGTAATTTAGAAGATATGACATTTCGCGCTATATCTATTATGAAGGAAGTAGATTTTATTGCTGCGGAGGATACACGTCAATCAAAAAAGCTATGTAATCATTTTGAAATTGATACACCAATTTTTAGCTATCATGAGCATAATAAAGAAAAAAGTGGACTACGTATACTTGATCTTTTGAAGGAAAAGAAAAATATAGCACTTGTAAGTGATGCTGGGATGCCGACTATTTCTGATCCTGGTAGTGAATTAGTAAAACAGGTGCTTGAAATTGGTGGTCATGTTATCCCTTTACCTGGTGCGAACGCTGCTTTAACAGCACTTATTGCATCAGGAATAACGCCACAGCCGTTTTATTTCTTTGGATTTCTAGAACGTCAAAAAAAGGATAAGAAATCTCAATTAGAACAATTAAAAAGCAGAAGAGAGACGATTATTTTTTATGAATCTCCTCATAGACTAAAGGAAACTCTTCAGCTAATGAAGGAATACTTTGGGAACAGGTCGATATGTTTATCAAGAGAACTGACAAAGAAATTTGAAGAATTTATTCGTGGCAATATAGAAGAGGTTATTAAATGGTCTGAAGAAAATGAAATTCGTGGGGAGTTTTGTTTAATTGTAGAAGGAAACCATGAGGATGTTGAGGTAAACAAGGAAGTATGGTGGAATGAGCTCACTATTAATGAGCATGTAGAACATTATATTGCTCAAAACCTATCTTCAAAGGAAGCGATAAAAAAGGTTTCACTTGAACGAAATATTCCTAAAAGGGATGTATATCAAACGTATCATGTTGATGAATAAATAGAAAACGAGGCTGACTCAATGCTAAAAAGCCGGATCCCTCTAACGCAATATATAGGAATTATACAATGTAAATCCTTCTATATATTTGCGTTTATAGGAGGGATCTGACCTCTTTTATGAGACAGCCTCTTTATCTATTATTTTTGAACAAGCATGTTTTGAATTTCAGCTAAGATTTGCTCAGCACCTTCACGGCTAAGAACTAATTTACCGTTAGCAAGTGCTAAGTTATCATCAGAAACTTCACCAGTTACTTGACAAGTCATATTTGGCTTGTATTTTTTCAAGATGATTTTCTCATCATCAACATAAATTTCTAACGCGTCTTTTTCGGCAATGCCTAATGTACGACGTAATTCAATTGGAATAACTACACGACCTAATTCATCAACTTTACGTACAATACCAGTAGATTTCATAATAAAATATTCTCCTCTCAATTTTGACATTCTATATATTTAGTACTCATACTTCGTCAATATTCGACAAAAACTGATTTGCTTTTTAAGCATATCAGCATTTCCAATAATCGTCAATGATTTTATTTATATTTTTGTAAAAAAATAGATGCAGGGCTAAGTCTAGTGATTAAAGGTTTTCTAACTATATACCCCTATTTTCTGAAAGCAAAACCTCAATTTTACAAAATTACTCAATTTTAACCACTGAAAAATTCGACAAACGAACTACTTCATTCGACAATTTTCTTTTGGAACTTGTCGAATTGAAATAGAAATATAGAATTCGAAAATCTTTAGGTATATAACCTTGATATTAGAGGTTAAGATGGTATCATAAAGAGTATGAAATTATTGATATTGGACAGATTAGTATAGCTAGATTATCTTCGACATCCATTAAATTAGAATAAATGACTTACATAGCGCTCTCGTCCTTTAGGGCGAGGGCATTTTTAAAAGGGTAAATATAATAAGGATGGCATCTATTAAAAAAGTCTTCTTTCACATTAAATCTGTCGACAATCATCTATAATAATTAGGAAGAACATAAATAAACAAGGGTAGTAAAAATAAAGCCATGTTTAGACAATATTGTTAAGTTTAAGGAGGTTACATAATGGAAAACAAGAAAAAATCATTTTATATTACGACTCCAATTTATTATCCGAGCGGAAAGCTTCATATAGGACATGCATATACAACAGTAGCCGGAGATGCAATGGCACGTTATAAAAGAATGCGTGGCTACGATGTTATGTATCTAACTGGTACAGATGAGCATGGACAAAAGATTCAACGTAAAGCAGAAGAAAGCAATATTACACCTCAGCAATATGTTGATGATATCGTTGCTGGTATTAAAGATCTTTGGGGCAAGATGGAGATATCTTATGATGATTTTATTCGTACAACCCAAGATCGACATAAAGTGGTTGTGGAAAAAATCTTTGCTAAATTAGTGGAGCAAGGAGATATTTATTTGGATGAGTACGAAGGCTGGTACTCTGTTCCTGATGAAACATACTATACAGAGCTACAGTTAGTTGATCCAATAATTGAGAATGGAAAAGTGGTTGGTGGGAAAAGCCCTGATAGTGGACATCCTGTTGAATTAGTAAAAGAAGAGTCCTATTTCTTTAGAATGAGTAAGTATGTAGACAGACTTTTGGCCTATTATGAGGAAAACCCAGAGTTCATCCAGCCTGAATCAAGAAAAAATGAAATGATAAATAATTTTATTAAACCAGGGCTTGAGGATTTAGCTGTTTCCCGTACTACTTTTGATTGGGGCGTAAAAGTGCCAGGAGATCCAAAGCATGTTATTTATGTTTGGATTGATGCATTATCAAATTATATTACAGCTCTCGGGTATGGAACTGAAGATGAAGAAAAATATAAAAAGTATTGGCCTGCTGATGTCCATATCGTAGGTAAGGAGATTGTTCGCTTCCATACAATTTATTGGCCAATTATGTTGATGGCACTAGACTTACCTTTACCGAAAAAAGTGTTTGCTCACGGATGGTTATTAATGAAAGATGGCAAAATGTCTAAATCAAAGGGAAATGTAGTTGACCCTGTTACATTAATTGATAAATACGGCTTAGATGCTTTACGTTACTACTTATTAAGAGAAGTACCATTTGGATCAGACGGTGTATTTACTCCAGAAGGGTTTATTGACCGGGTAAATTACGATCTGGCAAATGATTTAGGAAATTTATTAAACCGTACAGTTGCGATGATTGATAAATATTTTGCAGGAGAAATTCCAGCCTATAATGGATCACAATTAGAATTTGATGATCAACTAGTAGCTTTCTCGAAGGAAACAATTGTAAAGTATGAAGAAGCAATGGAAAAAATGGAGTTTTCGGTTGTTCTTTCTTCATTATGGCAGTTTATTAGTAGAACAAATAAATATATTGATGAAACACAACCGTGGGTATTAGCGAAAGACGAGGCTAATCGCGATAAGCTTGCATCTGTCATGGTACATCTTGCTGAATCATTGCGAATAACGGCTGTGTTATTAAAGCCTTTCTTAATTGAAACTCCAAAAAACATTTTTGAGCAGCTTGGTATAATGGATGAAAAACTCCAAGGTTGGGATAGCATTCTTGAATTCGGCCAATTAACTCAAACTAAAGTAAACAAGCAAGCTCCAATCTTTCCACGTTTAGATGTGGATGAAGAGGTTCAATATATTAAGGAGCAAATGAAAGGTACTGCTCCAAAGGTTGAGGAAGAGAAGGTTGAAGTTCCTGAGATTAGTGAAGAAATTATAATTGATGACTTTATGAAGGTGGATTTACGTGTTGCAGAAGTTATTCATGCAGAACCAGTGAAAAAAGCCGACCGTTTATTAAAACTGCAATTAGACTTAGGCTATGAAAAGAGACAAGTAGTGTCTGGAATTGCAAAATACTATAAGCCAGAGGATTTAATTGGGAAAAAGGTTATTTGTGTCGTAAATCTGAAGCCTGTAAAACTTCGCGGCGAACTATCACAAGGCATGATTTTAGCGGGTTCACATGGAGATTCTTTGTCAGTGGCAACAGTTGATAACAGCCTTCCAAATGGTTCAAAAGTAAAATAAAAGGAATTGTATTAGGGTGCTGCTAAAATTCCCTAATACATTGCTTTTCAAAAAGGGGTGTTCCACGTGTAACATTTTGTAGAACACCTCTTTATATTGTCGAAAAGAAGGGAAGTAGTGAGATGTTATTTGATACACATGCACATTTAAATGCAACTCAATTTGAAGAGGATGTAGTTGAGGTTATCGAACGTGCAAAGTCTGAAAATGTATCTCATATTGTCGTTGTGGGTTTTGATCGAGAAACAATAACGAGAGCAATGGAACTAACTGAACAATATGACATGATTTATGCTGCAGTTGGCTGGCATCCAGTTGATGCAATCGATATGAAAGATGAAGATTTAGAGTGGATTAAACAATTAGCTGCACATCCGAAGGTAGTTGCGATTGGAGAAATGGGACTCGATTATTATTGGGATAAGTCTCCAAAGGAAATTCAGCAGGAAGTGTTTCGTAAACAAATCCGATTGGCAAAGGAAGTGAAGCTGCCGATCATTATTCATAACCGTGAAGCAACTGAGGATGTTGTAAAGATTTTGCAAGAGGAAAATGCAAGTGAGGTTGGAGGAATCATGCATTGCTTTACAGGGAGTTTGGAGACAGCTGAACAATGCATGAAGATGAACTTTTATTTATCATTTGGCGGTCCAGTTACATTTAAAAATGCAAAAAAGCCAAAAGAGGTAGTTAAAGAAATACCTATGGATTTTTTATTAATTGAAACAGATTGTCCTTACTTAACTCCACATCCTTTTAGAGGAAAACGAAATGAACCGAGCTATGTAAAATACGTTGCAGAGCAAATTGCTGAACTAAAAGGACTGACTTTTGAAGAAGTCGCAAAAAAAACTTCCGACAATGCAATGAAACTATTCGGCATAACTCGATAGCTATTTCTGTCGAGTTATGTGATAGCCTGTCCTGAAAATATGAAATCTAAGAGGTTCTACATGTCTCTTCTTCTTCATAGGATATCTTTGTCGATAACTCTTTCTTCCCTTTTGGCTTGTTATTACGCATAATAATGAATACGTTGGAAAAATGAGACAACGTCAAAAGGGTTGACAAGATGAAAGATACTCTATATAATCCACGAGGAAGAAGGAGGCGTTTTTCATTTTCATTCAAAACATGAAAAAGCTGTTTTCCGAAAAGGTAATAAAGAACAAAATTGTCCTTACAACTACTAGTTTATTAGTAATTGGATCTGGTACTGCATACGGTACATATGAGGGTATGAAGGATACTGTCAATTTGACGGTGAATGGTAAAGAAGAAAAGATACGTACTCATGCAGATACTGTGAAAGAATTATTAAAAGAGCAAGATATAGATTTACGAAAAGAAGATCACCTATCACATGCAACAAATAAAAAGATAAAAAATGATATAGAGATTGTCTATGAAGCTTCAAAACCAGTAAAATTGGCAATAGGTGATGAACGAAGGACAATATGGACAACAGCGGATACAGTTAAGGAATTAATAGAGCAAGAGAAATTAGAAGTTACAGAGCACGATCGAGTTGAACCAGCATTGGATACAAAGATTGAAAAGGACTTATCATTAACAATTGATAAAGCGATTCAGCTTACACTAAATGTTGGCGGAGAGAAACAACAAGTTTGGACTACTTCGACTACTGTCGCTGACTTTTTAAAAGAACAAGACGTTAAATTAAATAAACTAGATAAGGTTCATCCAGATTTAACGAATCAAATTAATGAGGAAAGCATCATTACTGTTACACGAGTAGAAAAAGTCACCGATGTAGTGGAAGAACCAGTTGCCTTTAAGGTTGTAACGAAAAAAGATGATAGCCTTGAAAAGGGCAAGGAAAAAGTTATCGACTCTGGAAAAGAAGGTAAACAAGAAAAGCATTATGAAGTTGTTTTGGAAAACGGCAAAGAAGTATCAAGAAAGTTAATTAAATCGGAAACAGTTGAAGAGAGTAAAGACCAAGTTGTAGCTGTTGGGACGAAGGCAGAAGAAGTAGCAGATGTTCAAGTGTCCCGTGGTAATGATTCAGTTGCAAAGGAATTTTATGTTAGAGCTACTGCGTACACAGCAAGTTGTAACGGTTGTTCTGGAACAACTGCAACAGGAGTAAATTTAAAAGCAAATCCTAATGCTAAGGTTATTGCGGTTGACCCCAATGTCATTCCATTAGGAACGAAAGTATATGTCGAGGGCTATGGATATGCAGTTGCTGCTGATACTGGTTCAGCTATTAAAGGAAACAAAATAGATGTTTTCTTGTCATCTAAATCAGCTGCCTATCGATGGGGTTCGAAAAATGTAAAAATTAAAATATTAAATTGATAGTTTAGCAGAGGGTTTTATTCCCTCTGCTTTTTTATTTAAAAATTAGCTTTTTAGTTTTCATTACTAAATAATCCTTCGAAAGTGAAAAGTAATATTTTATAAAATTCACTAAACTTTTTTTTCAGTATTAAGAAGGGTATACTTTTAAAGAGTATTTAGCAAGTTTAAAAAGCAGAATTTCCTCAATAAGTTGAGGGTAGCCTTTACGCTTTTTGTAAAGTAGATTAAGATTATTTTTTACAGGCTTATCTTTGTTGAGTCGGAATTTAGTTAAACGGCAATCTTATTTATTTTGTAAATATAGATACAATTATGTGTAATTTACAAGTTACATTTATATGACGAAACACAGCTAGAAAAAGTTTCAGCTTTTTGGAGGAAAAAATGAAAATTAAAGAAATAATTGTTGTTGAAGGAAAAGACGACACAACAGCTATAAAGAGAGCGGTAGACGCAGATACGATTGAAACAAATGGTTCATCAATTGGTGATGAAGTGATTGAGCAAGTAAAGCTTGCAAAAAAGACGAGGGGCGTCATCATTTTCACAGATCCAGATTTTCCTGGTGAAAAAATAAGAAAGACAATCTCGGAAAAAGTCCCTGGATGTAAACATGCATTTTTACCAAAGGCCGAGGCAAGACCTAAAAACGGGAAAGGTATCGGAGTGGAGCATGCTAGTATAGAATCTATTCAGACTGCATTAAACTCGGTGAAAGAGGAAATGGAAGAGTTTATAAGCGATATTACGTTAGATGATCTACTAGACGCAGGGTTAATTGGTGGTACACATGCTCGTGAAAGACGAGAGAAATTAGGTGTCCTTTTAAAGATTGGATATACAAATGGAAAGCAGCTTCATAAAAGGCTGCAAATGTTTCAAATAAGTAGAGAAGAATACATACAAGCAGTAACGAAGATTCTACAGGAGGAAAGAAATTAATGATGAAGGATATAGCAACTCCGGTAAGAACAAGAGCCATTTTAGAGAAATATGGATTTTCCTTTAAAAAAAGCTTAGGGCAGAATTTTTTAATTGAACCAAATATTTTAACAAGAATCGTGGATCATGCAGAGGTTTCAGACAAAACAGGGGTTATTGAAATTGGACCAGGAATTGGTGCCTTAACAGAACAGTTGGCTAGAAGGGCAAAAAAGGTTGTTGCCTTTGAAATTGATCAACGTTTACTTCCAATATTAAAAGAAACATTAAGTCCTTATGATAATATAACAGTGATTCACCAAGATGTACTTGAAGCAAATTTACAGGAAACAATAGCAACACATTTTCATGATTGTGAGGAGATTATGGTTGTTGCAAATCTCCCTTATTATGTAACGACTCCGATTATTATGAAGCTCCTTGAAGAAAAACTTCCTTTAAAGGGGATCGTTGTCATGCTACAGAAGGAGGTAGCAGATCGAATATCAGCGAACCCATCAACAAAGGATTACGGTTCATTGTCAATCGCTGTTCAATATTATACAGAGGCTAAAACGGTCATGACTGTCCCGAAAACAGTGTTTGTTCCGCAACCAAATGTTGATTCAGCAATTATTCGCTTATTAGTTAGAAATGAACCGATTGTTCATGTAGAAGATGAAAAATTCTTTTTCGAAATTGTGCGAGCAAGCTTTGCACAGAGAAGAAAGACTCTTTTAAATAATTTAGTGCACTACTTGCCAAATGGAAAAGAGCTAAAGCCTCTTATAGAGGAAACGTTGGAGAAAATCACGATTGATGGAAGAAGACGTGGAGAATCTCTTTCAATTGAAGAATTCGCTAAAGTTAGTGATGCATTATCACAAGTCGTAGACGAGAAATAAATGATAACAAAATCCTTGGTACAGGCCGGAATGTACCTAGGATTTTTTTGTCTAAGTAATTAAGTGTTGCAATTAATATTGAAAAATCACCATTCCATTTATCACAAATTTTTGAATGCAGCATAGGCTAGAAAAGGGGATTTTTCCTTTTTTAGATAAATGAATCTTCAATAAATACAGCTTCATTAAAAATGGCTTTTTTCTAAAGGGATGTTGTTTTTTACATCAGGTTTTAACTAGGTTGATCGGAACGGATATTTTGGCGTGAAAGGACATATCAGACACGTGCAGAAAACAAATTTGCAGGTAACTATCAACACAAGGAAATCAACCGTTCATAGTTAAAGAACAACAAAGGGAATGAAAATAGCCTGTGAAAAAGTAAAGTTCACCCTCATAAAGGGAGTAATTTTGCTAGATGGCGAAGATAGGCAAATTGGAGTGAGAAATGTGCAGGTGAAAATAGGAGATATTGTTGCAAGAAAGTCATATCGACTAGATTTGTTATTTAGAGTTATAGATGTAATAAAAAACGATAACGGTGAGGAAATTGCCATTTTACATGGGGATGAAGTACGGTTAATTGCAGATGCTAACTGTAACGATTTGGTCGTTGTAGATGAAAAGGAAAAGAATAGTCGTAAAGTAAAGGAAAGGGAGCTAATAGAACAGTCGAATGATTTATTTAGACAGGATTACCAATTATTACGTGAAAAACAAGAGTATTATGCTACATCAAGCTATAGTCATAATGAAGAGTTTTTTCATATTCCTGGCAGGGTGCTTCATATTGATGGGGATCCTATCTATTTAAAAAAGTGTTTGGAGCTATATTCGAAAATTGGTGTCCCCGTGAATGGTGTTCATGTAAGTGAGAAGGAAATGCCAGATAAGATAACATCACTCTTAGATAAATATCGCCCGGATATCCTCGTTGTTACAGGGCATGATGCTTATTCGAAGCACAAGGGAGGCATCGATGATTTAAATGCTTATCGACACTCCAAGCATTTTATACAAACTGTAAGGAATGCGCGGAATAAGAATCCTAATCTTGACCAGTTAGTTATTTTTGCTGGAGCCTGTCAATCACACTTTGAATCATTAATTAGAGCAGGGGCTAATTTTGCAAGCTCTCCTTCAAGAGTTAACATCCACGCACTTGATCCAGTCTACATTGTTGCAAAGGTAAGTTTTACTCCATTTGTTGAGAGGATTAATGTTTGGGAAGTATTAAGGAATACTCTTACGAGGGAAAAAGGGCTGGGAGGAATAGAAACAAAAGGCGTGCTCCGAACTGGTATGCCATATAAAAAACATAACCAACAATAAATTTAGCCACTTAAGTGCAAATAAGTGGTTTTTTCTTTTATGATCAAAAATTATTTAATGGGCGCGTTTAATAAAAAAAAATATTTGTCTTGTCGTTTAAATCAGTTTTTCTGAAAAATCGAATAGTAAACGGCTTAAATGCGGCGATTTTTCGTGAAAAGGAGAATATTTAGCATTAAAATAAAAAAAATATTCATTTTATACATAATTGAGTAAAAGTTAGCTAAGACTACGTGTAGGAAATATGAGAATTTTGTTGAAAATAATTTATTGACAGTAGTTAAATAACATTGGTATAATTTAAATTTTATTTGACTTATCTGGGTATCTGTTGTATAATCAATTTAGTGAGGTGGATGCAATGGGAAAAACTCTAACGGATATTAAAAAGTCCTTGGATGGTAATCTTGGCAGACGATTAACCCTTAAAGCTAACGGGGGTCGTAGAAAGACGATAGAACGCTGTGGTGTGCTTGCAGAAACCTATCCATCTGTCTTTGTTATTGAGTTAGATCAAGATGAGAATTCTTTTGAGAGAGTATCATACAGCTATGCTGATGTTCTAACTGAAACAGTACAATTAACTTTTTTTGAAGATACAACAGGAACATATGCGGTTAGTGGACAGTAAACACCCAATTTGTTTACTGTTTTTTCTTTTTTATACCGGATAATTTAGCAGAATCTTCACATAAAATGTTTAACTTATACAAATAATAGTTATGCCGCGATTTTATTCTTCTTTTAAAAATCCAGGCTAATCCTTTGAAAGGATGTGTTACAGTCGTGGGCAGACGTCGTGGAATTATGTCTGAAGGCTTTAAGTATGAATTAGCAAAAGACTTAGGGTTTTACGAAACGGTAAAAGAAGAGGGCTGGGGAGCTATTCGAGCACGAGATGCTGGAAATATGGTAAAACGTGCAATTGAATTAGCTCAACTGCAGCTTGCCGAGCAAAATAAAAATCAGTAACATGCGGTAGGGTTGACGATTATTCACTTTTCGAGGTTGTGAATAAAAGTCAGCCCTTTTTTATATATTCGCAAGCGAACGAGGTATTAATAAAGAAATTATGTCTAATAATTACATAAGAAGGGTTGTACGTTCAAAAGCCAATCTATCTCATATAGAGATGTGCAAATTCGCTAATTGTCGAAAAAGGAAATACTTTACCTGCTTTTGTGGTACAATGTTGATACAATTGTAGTTCGTTAAAGTAGGTGAATACATGCGTGTTTTAGAAAAAGCACCGGCAAAAATTAATTTATCATTAGATGTCCTTCATAAACGGAAGGATGGGTTTCATGAAGTGAAAATGATTATGACAACGATAGACTTGGCTGACCGTGTGGAATTGATCGATTTGCCAACAGATGAAATACGAATCGTTTCTCATAATCGATTTGTTCCAGATGACCAGAGGAACTTAGCATATCAGGCTGCAAAGTTGCTTAAAAAGCGTTACGGAATTAAAAGAGGAGTATCTATCTCTATTACGAAAACAATTCCTGTAGCTGCTGGATTAGCAGGAGGTAGTAGTGATGCAGCTGCTACACTGAGAGGGTTAAACCGTTTATGGAATTTGGGATTAACGTTTGAACAATTAGCTGAATTAGGTTCAGAGATCGGCTCAGATGTTGCGTTTTGTGTGTATGGGGGAACGGCTCTTGCAACTGGTCGAGGAGAACTTATTGAACATATTAACCCTCCACCACATTGTTGGGTCGTTTTAGCTAAGCCAACTATTGGAGTCTCGACAGCTGATGTTTATCGTAATCTTAACCTTAATGCGATTAATCATCCAAATGTCGAAGGAATGGTTAACGCAATTCAGAACGGTGATTATGTGCAGATATGTCACCATATGGGCAATGTATTGGAAAGCGTGACATTGCGTATGTATCCAGAAGTAGCAAATATTAAAGAGCAAATGAAACGTTTCGGTGCGGATGCTGTTTTAATGAGTGGAAGTGGACCGACTGTCTTTGGCTTAGTTCAATATGAGTCGAGATTACCAAGGGTTTATAATGGGTTACGTGGCTTCTGTGACCAAGTCTTTGCGGTAAGAATGTTAGGGGAACGAAACAGCCTTGATTAAATACGGATATTAAGTTATATTTACTATAATAATATTCGGATTTTGGAGGTTGGCCGTTCATGAAATTTCGACGTAGTGGTCGTCTTGTTGATATGACAAACTACTTGCTTCATCATCCACATTCTTTGGTCCCATTAACTTATTTTTCTGAGAAATATAAATCTGCCAAATCATCAATTAGCGAAGACTTGACAATCATAAAAGAGACGTTTGAGCAACATGGAATAGGAACGTTACTCACTGTACCTGGAGCAGCAGGTGGTGTTAAGTATATTCCAAAGGTTGAATTAAAAGAAGCAAAGCAATTCATTGATGAGCTGTGCGAATTAATGGCAAGACCAGAAAGATTACTGCCTGGTGGATATTTATATTTAACGGATTTGCTAGGAAATCCTTCTATTGTAAATAAAATTGGCAAATTGTTTGCAACAGTATTTAGCAATCGAAAAATTGACGTAGTTATGACTGTCGCAACAAAAGGAATAACTTTAGCTTACGCGGTAGCAGCCCAGCTTGATGTTCCTGTAGTGATTGTTAGGAAGGATAGTAAGGTAACTGAGGGCTCAACTGTTAGTATTAATTATGTTTCCGGTTCTTCTAAACGAATCCAAACGATGCTCCTAGCAAAACGGAGTTTAACCGAGGGTTCAAACGTACTCATTATTGATGACTTTATGAAGGCTGGTGGAACGATTAATGGCATGATTAGTCTTTTGGATGAATTCAAGGCTAATGTTTCGGGAATAGGTGTATTGGTTGAAACAGAAGGTGTAGAAGAGAGACTAGTTGATGAGTATATCTCATTAGTTAAACTAACTGAAGTCGATACACGTGAAAAACATATTGAAGTAAAACCTGGAAGTTATTTTCAATTTGAAGATGAAAATGAAGATGGGGGAGAATAATATGAAGATTGTTAGTACAAATCAAGCACCTGCAGCTATTGGTCCATATTCACAAGGGATTATTGTGAACAACTTATTTTATAGTTCAGGGCAAATCCCTTTAACAGCTCAAGGGGAAATGGTAACAGGTGATATTGCTGAACAAACACACCAAGTATTTAAAAACTTAAAAGCGGTTCTTTCAGAGGCTGGGGCTTCCTTAGAAACAGTAGTTAAAGCGACGGTTTTCTTGAAGGATATGAATTCTTTTGCTGACTTTAATGAGGTGTATGGTCAATATTTCTCTGAACATAAACCAGCACGTTCATGTGTAGAAGTTGCACGTCTTCCGAAAGATGCCCTTGTGGAAATTGAAGTTATTGCATTAATTAAATAAAAAATGATTAAGCCAATCTTATACCGATTGGCTTTTTTTATGTCTTTCTTTACTATCTAATTTCACATTTGCTGTATTTCGTATGATATTAAATTAAATACCCGAATTTTTAAAAATATTTTCAAATTATGCAGGAAAAAGGAAAAATGCGTTGAATTATTAACAAAGGTTTTTCATATGGGGGAAAAGGTGGTGAACAGAATGGAAGTTACAGACGTAAGATTGCGCCGCGTAAATACCGAAGGTCGTATGAGAGCGATTGCATCAATTACGTTGGATCATGAATTTGTTGTTCATGACATACGTGTTATTGATGGAAATAATGGTCTCTTTGTTGCGATGCCGAGTAAGCGTACTCCGGATGGAGAGTTCAGAGATATTGCACACCCTATTAATTCTAATACACGCGGAAAAATCCAAGATGCTGTATTAGCAGAATATCACCGATTAGGTGAATTAGAAGTTGAATTTGAAGAAGCTGGGGCTTCTTAAAAATAATGAAAAAGACTTTGCATATATTTGCAAGGTCTTTTTTACTTGATTGCTACTAAACTCCCCATAAGTAATTACTACCTTAATTCTCTTTCTCCAATTTTTTTCTTACACAGTAATTATATAAAGTTCTTAAATTTAGAGACCTACTTTAACATAGGAGCATAATACAAGTGAAAAGCAGCTACCATTCTTATGCACCTTATTAGCCCATCCCCATGATTTTTGTTGTAATCGAGAAGGTAATATTGGATTAAGATATCTTAGATAAAAAACTATGATAAAATTAGAAATATTATGTACTTAGATTTGTTATCTTGAAATGATGGTTATTTTAAGATATATTCGTTATGGATAAAAACGCATGAAACGTTAAATAATAGGTAGCTAAAAAGGTTTAAATAAATAAATGGAGGCCAAATGAATGGAAAATCGGTACGCAGTTATTTTAGCTGCAGGACAAGGTACACGAATGAAATCTTCCCTTTATAAAGTACTACATCCTGTTTGTGGAAAGCCAATGGTACAGCATGTTTTAGACCAAGTCTCAAAGTTGGATTTGACGAAAATTGTAACGGTTGTAGGGCACGGTGCTGAAAAAGTAAAAGCAGAGCTAGGGAATAGGAGTGAATATGCACTTCAAAGTGAACAATTAGGAACTGCTCATGCTGTTATGCAAGCTTCGTCATTTTTAGAAAATGAAGAGGGAACGACAATTGTAATATGCGGTGACACACCTCTTATTACTTCTGACACAATGTCAGCTTTATTAGCTCATCATAAAGAAACAAATGCGAAGGCAACAATTTTAACAGCTAAGGCTGATGATCCAACTGGATATGGCCGAATTGTTCGTAATAATGAAGGAACAGTCGAAAAAATCGTAGAGCATAAAGATGCATCTGAATTAGAGAGAAGTATTACGGAAATAAATACTGGTACATACTGCTTTGATAATAAAGAATTATTTCAAGCATTAGCAAATGTTTCTAATGATAATGTTCAAGGAGAGTACTATTTGCCGGATGTAATAGAAATCCTAAAAAAAGAAGGCAAGGTAGTTTCGGCTTATCAAACAGATTCATTTGATGAGACATTAGGTGTTAATGATCGAATTGCTCTTTCTCAAGCAGAAAAAATTATGAAACGTCGGATAAACATTGAACATATGAGAAACGGTGTTACTTTAATCGACCCTGAGAATACATATATTTCTCCTGATGCAGTAATAGGTCGTGATACAGTTATTTATCCAGGTACAATTATTTCTGGTTCTACGACGATTGGTGAGAATTGTATTATCGGACCAAATAGTGAAATTAAGGATTGCACTGTATTAAATGAAACAACAATTCGACAATCTGTTGCACACGACAGTCATATTGGAAATCGTGTAGCGATTGGTCCTTTTGCACATATTCGTCCATTATCATCCATTTCTGATGAGGTGAAAATCGGAAACTTTGTTGAAATTAAAAAATCAACAATTGGTAAAGGAAGTAAGGCTTCACATCTAAGTTATATTGGGGATGCAGAGGTTGGTTCTGATGTAAATCTTGGTTGTGGCTCAATAACTGTTAACTATGATGGGAAAAATAAATTCCTAACGAAAATTGAGGATGGAGCATTTATTGGATGTAACTCGAATTTAGTTGCACCGGTTACAGTCGGTAAAGGTGCATATGTAGCTGCAGGCTCAACAATTACGAGTGATGTACCAGGAAAAGCATTATCAATTGCGCGGGCACGCCAAGTAAATAAAGAGAATTATGCTGACCGAATAAATAATAAAAATTCCTAATGGAGGTTTTCACTTAACCATGTCTAATCGCTATGGAGATTCAAATCTAAAAATATTCACATTAAACTCTAATCCAGCACTAGCTAAAGAAATCGCCGATATTGTAGGGGTGGACCTAGGAAAGAGTTCTGTCACACGATTTAGTGATGGCGAGATTCAAATCAACATCGAGGAAAGTATCCGTGGCTGTGATGTATACATTATTCAATCAACAAGCGGTCCTGTTAATGAACATCTGATGGAACTATTAATCATGATAGATGCATTAAAACGTGCTTCTGCAAAAACGATTAATATTGTCATTCCGTACTATGGATATGCTAGACAAGACAGGAAGGCAAGAGCGAGAGAACCAATTACAGCAAAGCTTGTAGCAAATCTAATTGAAACGGCTGGTTCTACTCGTGTTATTACATTAGACATGCATGCTCCGCAAATTCAAGGGTTTTTTGATATTCCAATTGACCACTTAATGGGTGTACCAATTTTAGGAGAATATTTCCTTGAGAAAAATTTAGAGGACATTGTCATTGTTTCTCCAGACCATGGTGGTGTAACACGTGCGCGTAAACTAGCTGATAAATTGAAAGCTCCAATTGCGATTATTGACAAAAGACGTCCAAGACCGAATGTAGCTGAAGTGATGAATATTGTTGGTAACATTGAAGGAAAAACAGCAATTCTAATCGATGATATTATTGATACAGCTGGGACAATTACGTTAGCAGCAAATGCTCTTGTGGAAAATGGAGCGAAAGAAGTATTTGCTTGCTGTACACACCCTGTTTTATCAGGCCCAGCAATTGAGCGGATTCAAAATTCAAAAATAAAAGAACTAGTTGTGACGAATTCAATTGCCATGCCAGAGGAAAAAAGAATTGACAAATTGGTTGAATTATCAGTAGCACCTTTAATTAGTGAAGCGATTATTCGCGTGCATGAAAAACAATCTGTAAGTTTATTATTTGATTGATAAAATAATGCTTATTCCTAAAATAATAAGGACTTCGAATTTGAACAATTCGAATCAGTCACTTAATTATGATGGAATAAGCCTTTTTTATATTGCGTAATCATGTTTATCCCTTCCTATTTTTGGGCAAACCATTATGGTGAAGACATTGAGTAGGAGGGTGTAGTAATGACAACAATACAAGCGATTAATAGACATGAATTTTCAAGATCGGCAAAAAGGAAAATTAGAGAGGCTGGACAAATTCCAGCAATTGTTTACGGGAAGACTACAGAAAGCAAGCCTGTCGCAATAGATAGTATCCAGCTATTGAAAACGATCCGAGAAGAAGGGAAGAATACAATTATCGATTTAAATGTTGATGGTTCTTCTCAAAATGTGATGCTATCAGACATGCAAACAGATCCGTTAAAAAACGAAGTAATCCATGTTGATTTTCAAATTGTTGATATGAAAGCAGATATTGAAGTAAATGTCCCAATTCAGTTAATTGGAGAGGCACCAGGTGTGAAAGATGGTGGGGTGTTACAGCAATCCACTCATGAAATTACAATAAGTACTAAACCAGGTGATATACCTCAAATAATTGAGGTTGATATTTCAAATTTAGCTGTGAATGAGGCGCTTTTATTGAAGGATGTAGTGAAAAATGGAAGCTACACATTCATTCAGGATGGGGATTTAGTAATTGCGTCCATCCTTCCACCACAGCAGGAGGAAGAAATTGATAGCGGTGAGGAACAAGAACCAGGAACTCCTACAAATGAAGAAGGACGCGAGGAATAATACAAAACGGGTTTATGGTTGATTGGAGCTAAGTGAAACTCTTGCATGCAAAACAGTGTGTCTTAAGCGGCGGATACGTCGAAAAACCCTGACTGAAATTTTCCACACACTATGCTACTTAGCCAAATAGCTATAACACTTACAAAACTGCTTTAAACAAATGATTTGAAAAAGAAGACAATAAGTGTCAGTTCTCAAAGGATGTCTTATGTAGAACGATTTTCTACAAATGATAATGGGTACTGACACTTTCATTTATTGACACTTCTTTTTGTGCTAATGTTATATAATAATAGTAGTAAGGTTTATTAATGCTATCATAAATGTATTTTTTATAATAGATACAGAATTAGGAGGGTTTCGATATGAAACTTATAGTTGGTCTAGGGAACCCTGGTAAACAATATGAACATACAAGACATAATGTAGGTTTTATGGTTATTGATAAGCTCGCAAAAGAATTATCGATCCCGCTAGATCGCCAAAAATTTAATGGGTTATATGGAATGGGTCATATTTCAGGGGAGAAAGTCATATTATTAAAACCACTTACTTATATGAATTTATCAGGAGAATGCATACGTCCTTTAATGGATTACTATGATATAGACAATGATGAAATCGTTGTAATTTATGATGACCTTGATTTGCCTGTAGGGAAAATTAGATTAAGAACTAAGGGCAGTGCAGGTGGCCATAATGGAATTAAATCAATGATTTTACATTTGGCAACACAGGAATTTAATCGTATTCGTATAGGTATTGATCGCCCGAAAAATGGGATGAAGATAACTGATTATGTATTAGGTCGCTTTACAGAAGAAGAACAAGCTGACCTGATTGATACAATAAATCGTTCAGCAAATGCTTGTGAAAAATGGGTAGCATCATCTCCATTTACTCAAGTAATGAATGAGTTTAATTAAACGGAATAATAAGGCATATTCAATAATAAAACATATAGTGAAGGAACTCTTATAGTCTTTATTTGATAGAGTAGCTCATATGTATATCATTCCTGTAAAACGTACATACTAGCAATAAATAACCTTTTTCAGGAGGTACATATGGCTCTGCATTATCATTGTAGACACTGTGGCGTTAAGGTAGGAAGCATTGATAATATATCAGTGACGAGTGAGCAGCTTGGCTTCGATCACTTGAATAATGAAGAAAGACAAGAGATGATAACGTATCAGCAAAATGGTGATATTCACATAAAAACAATTTGTGAGGATTGTCAGGATGCATTAAATCGTAATCCCGACCTTCATCAATATGAACGTTTTATTCAATAAGAGCTTTGGGCAAATCCCAAAGCGTTTTTCTGTTGAGATCTTCTCGAGAAAGAGAAATTAATGAAATAATCAATATATTGAATGATATTTTAAATAAACAATCTATGACTTTATCTGAGAGGAGGGCTAATCTTGATTAGTTTGCAAACTTATTTTACTGAGACGGACGATTATAAAACGATTGTTTCAGGAATAGAAGAAGGTCTGAAAGAACAGTTAGTTGCTGGCTTATCTGGTTCTGCAAGGACTGTTTTTACTTCAGCTCTTTATAATGGATTAAATAAATCACTATTAGTAGTTACACATAATCTTTATCAAGCACAAAAGGTATATGAAGATTTGGTTAACCTTTTGAATGAGGATGTTTATCTTTACCCTGTTAATGACTTAATTGCTTCTGAAATCGCCATTGCTAGCCCTGAATTAAAGGCACAAAGGATTGAAGTGTTGAATAGGTTGGCAGAAGGAAAGCAAACTGTTGTTGTTACTCCTGTCGCTGGAATAAGACGGTTGCTGCCACCGATGGATTTATGGAGAGAAAGTCAAATTAGTTTGACGGTTGGACAAGATATTAATCTTGATAGTCTTCTAAATAAAATTAGTTCCCTCGGGTACGAAAGAACGGACATGGTAAGCTCACCAGGGGAATTTAGTGTTCGTGGTGGTATTTTAGATATCTATCCACTTACCGAGGAGCATGCGGTACGAATTGAGTTGTTTGATACAGAAATTGATTCGATACGAACATTTAACAGTGAAGATCAGCGGTCAATTCAAATGCTTAAGGGTATATCAATTGGTCCTGCAAATGAAATGATTATAAATAATGGGACGAAAGAAAAAACGGTTCAGGCTATTGAGACTGGATTAGCAGCAAGTCTAAAAAAATTAAAAGATGAAAAACAAAAGGAGCTTTTACTCGAAAATATCCAATACGATTTGGAGCGTTTCCGTAACGGACAGTTCGAACAGGATCTTTTTAAATATTCGTCGCTCTTCTATGATAAGGCTACTAGTTTACTAGACTATTTTCCAAAGAAATCTATCGTTATTTTGGATGAAATTGGTCGTATACATGAAACGTTTGACCAATTAAATAAGGAAGAAGCTGAGTGGTTTACTAGCTTGCTTGAAGATGGAAAAATACTACATAATGTAAAGCTATCACATTCTTATGTAGACGTTGTTTCAAAATCCACTCACTCACTCGTGTATCTATCATTATTTTTGCGACATGTACCACATACGAGCCCGCAAAATATCTTGAATTTGTCATGTAAGCAAATGCAAAACTTCCACGGGCAAATGAATGTCTTGAAAAATGAGTTGGAGCGATGGAAGAAATCAAACTATGCAGTTGTTTTTCTAGGAGTAAATGAAGAACGGACAAAAAAGCTAGAACAGGTATTAGAAGACTACGAAATCACGACAACGACAATAAAAAAAGGTGCTGCTCTTGTTAGCGGAAAGACCTTTATTATGGAAGGTGACCTGCAAACAGGCTTTGAACTTCCTATGCAAAAGCTTGCCGTGATTACTGAAGAGGAGTTATTTAAGAAGCGAGTTAAGAAACAGGTTAGAAGACAGAAGCTTTCGAATGCTGAGAGAATTAAAAGCTACTCTGAGCTTGAAATTGGTGATTATGTCGTACATGTCAACCATGGGATAGGGAAATATCTTGGAATTGAAACATTAGAAATTAACGGAATTCATAAGGATTACTTAAATATTCGTTACCAAGGTAGTGACCAATTATATGTCCCGGTAGATCAAATTGATCAAGTACAGAAATATGTTGGTTCAGAAGGCAAAGAGCCTAAAATTTATAAGCTTGGCGGGAATGATTGGAGAAAGGTTAAAAAGAAAGTTGAATCATCTGTCCAGGATATTGCAGATGATTTAATTAAATTGTATGCGGAAAGGGAAGCTAGTGAAGGTTATGCATTTTCTCCAGACGGCGAAATGCAAAAAGAATTTGAATTGGCCTTTCCATACCAAGAAACAGATGACCAGCTCCGTTCGATTCAAGAAATTAAACGTGATATGGAACGAATCCGTCCAATGGATAGACTCCTTTGCGGAGATGTAGGTTATGGTAAAACAGAGGTTGCGATTAGGGCTGCTTTCAAGGCAATAGCTGATGGGAAGCAGGTAGCATTATTAGTACCTACAACTATACTGGCTCAGCAGCATTTTGAAACAGTTCGTGAAAGATTTCAAGATTACCCAATTACGATTGGATTATTAAGTAGATTCCGAACTAGAAAAGAAATAACTGAGACAAAAAAAGGGTTGGCTAATGGTACAGTCGATATGGTTATTGGTACACATCGATTATTATCAAAGGATATAGCCTACAAGGATTTAGGTTTACTTATTATTGATGAAGAACAAAGATTTGGTGTAACACATAAAGAGAAGATAAAGCAATTGAAGACAAATGTAGATGTACTTACATTAACAGCAACGCCAATACCGAGGACATTACATATGTCCATGCTAGGTGTTCGTGATTTGTCGGTAATTGAAACACCGCCAGAGAATCGTTTTCCTGTCCAAACATATGTTGTCGAGTATAACGGTGCTCTTGTAAGAGAGGCAATCGAAAGAGAACTAGCGCGTGGTGGCCAAGTATTTTTCTTATATAACCGTGTGGAGGATATTGAGCGTAAGGCAGAAGAGATTTCAATGCTCGTTCCCGATGCAAGAGTTACATATGCACATGGGAAAATGACAGAAAATGAGCTCGAGTCAGTAATGCTTAATTTCCTCGAAGGTGAATACGACGTTTTAGTAAGTACAACGATTATTGAAACAGGTGTAGATATTCCGAATGTTAACACGTTAATTGTTAATGATGCAGATAAGATGGGATTATCTCAGCTCTATCAGCTTCGAGGTAGAGTAGGTCGCTCAAATCGTATTGCATATGCTTATTTCACTCATCGAAAGGATAAGGTGTTAACAGAAGTAGCAGAAAAAAGGCTTCAAGCGATTAAAGAGTTTACCGAATTAGGCTCTGGTTTTAAAATTGCGATGCGAGATTTATCAATAAGAGGTGCGGGGAATTTATTAGGCGCCCAGCAGCATGGGTTTATTGATTCAGTAGGATTTGATTTATACTCACAAATGTTAAAAGAAGCGATTGAAGAAAGAAGAACAGATAAGCCTAAGGAAAAAGTAATTGATGTTGAAATTGACTTACAGGTTGATGCTTATTTACCACAGGATTATATTTCTGATGGTCGTCAAAAAATTGATATGTATAAGCGTTTTAGATCAATAACATCGTTACAAGAATTAGAGGAGCTTCAAGAGGAAATCGTCGATCGATTTGGAGAGTATCCAATCGAGGTTGACTATTTATTCCAAATAGCAACGATTAAAGTATTTGCTATTCAAGAACGAGTCGAGCTTATCAAGCAGGAAAAGGAAATTGTAAATATTTTAATTGAAGAAGAAGCGAGTAATCGAATTGATGGTCATCTTCTTTTTGAACTAAGCTCAAAGTATAGCAGAACAGTTGGTCTTGGAATGGATGGAGGAAGACTTAAAATTACCGTCAATACAAAGGGATTATCGGAACAACAATGGCTAGCTATTATAAAAGAGCTATTAAATGGATTAGCTCAAGTGAAAAAAGAGGGAATTACACAAAACTAAATGGTTTACCGAACAATATGTTTGGTTAAGCTGAATAACTTTACGACGAACAAAAAATATGAAAAAATCACTTTCTTATGTATATTACAAAACATGTGAAGGATACTAAATTCAACAAATGGTGATTGTTACATAAAAAGAAAACTCCTGTCATATCTTTTTAAATTCTGTCGAATAAATCATAGCGATAATTAAATGTAAATTCACTAAAAAACAGGGGTTTAAACAATCATCTTTTTTCCTATCATCCGATGAAAGTGAGGCAACATAAGATGAAAGCAACTGGTATAGTTCGTCGTATTGATGATTTAGGTCGTGTAGTTATTCCAAAGGAAATTCGGAGAACACTCCGAATACGCGAAGGCGATCCACTAGAAATTTTTGTTGACCGCGATGGTGAAGTGATCTTAAAAAAATATTCACCGATAAGTGAACTAAGCGATTTTTCAAAGGAATATGCAGATGCACTTTACGACAGTTTAGGTCACCCGGTATTAATTTGTGATAGAGATACGTATATAGCTGTTTCAGGCGGTTCGAAAAAGGATTACCTAAATAAAAACATTAGTGAAGTTGTCGAGCGGGTAATGGAAGAGAGAAGTTCTATATTAAAAACAGATGGTGGAGAAACCCAGATTATTGAAGGGGTAAATGAGGAAGTTAAATCGTATACGATTGGGCCAATTGTTGCTAATGGTGACCCAATTGGAGCAGTTATAATTTTTTCGAAGGACCAAGCAATTGGTGAGGTTGAGCATAAAGCAGTTGAAACAGCTGCTGGGTTTTTAGCACGCCAGATGGAGCAATAATCGTTAGAAAAGGGGGTAGCAAATGAGCTACCTCTTTTTCATGCTTAAAAATTGCCAATTTAAAGTAGGATTGAGCCCCTTCTTTACCAAGTAGTGTAAAATGAGTGTGGTATAATAGCGGATAGAGGAAATGAGAGGAGAGGGACATGAACGTCCAGAGAAACAGTATAAATCTCGCAATGCAAGGAGCGGTTATTCTAACGATTGCAGGGATTATTACAAAAGTTTTAAGTGCAGCATATCGAGTCCCCTACCAAAATATTGTGGGAGATATCGGTTTTTATATTTATCAGCAAGTTTATCCCTTTTATGGGATGAGTGTCATACTGGCGACCACTGGTTTTCCGGTTATGATTTCAAAGGTTATGATGGACTATGGATATGGAAAGTCATCGAAAATACGCTCGAAAATTTTGGTGGTTTCCTTTATCTATTTATTTATAAGCGGTCTTATATTATTTTTATGTCTTTACCTATTTTCTAATCAAATTGCGATTTTTATGGGAGATGAGCAGTTAACATCACTCATCCGAATTTCATCAATAGCCTTTGTTATTACTCCGTTTGTTTCAATTTTTAGGGGATACTATCAATCGCAGCAAATAATGGAGCCAACTGCTACTTCACAAGTTGTTGAGCAGGGCGTAAGGGTTTCTATTATTTTGTTATCTTCATATTATTTAGTTAGAGCAGGCTATAATCAATATGAAGTTGGATTCGGTGCATTAATAGGCTCTGTTATTGGAAGTGTTGCTGCCTTTGTTATTTTGCTTTTTTTATGGAGAAAAAAAGGGAGCCAATCAAAAATAAGTTTGAATATGACAGCCCCTATATCGGCAGGTAAAATTTTATTATCGTTAGTAACGTATAGCTGGACGATTGCGTTTAGTAGTTTGCTGTTAATTTTTATCCAGCTTATTGATGCACTTAATTTGTATGCGTTATTAGTTGATGGTGGAATGGATAAAATTGTTGCGAAGGAAACAAAGGGAATATATGACCGAGGGCAACCGCTAATCCAATTAGGAACTGTTGTTGCAACTTCATTAGCATTGTCGCTAGTACCACTGATTGCAAGAGCAAAGATATCAAATCGCATTCAGCTAATACGCGAAAAAATTAATTTATCAATAAAACTTTGTCTTGTTGTAAGTGCAGGTGCTTCAGCGGGCCTAATTGCAGTTATGAAGCCTGCAAATGTTATGTTATTTACAGACAATAAAGGTTCTTTAGTGCTTATGGTTTTAAGCGTATCGATTTTATTTACATCCCTTTGTTTAACGGTTTTTTCAATATTACAGGGACTTGGGTTTGTTTTTATTCCTGCTTTTGCCGTACTTGTGGGTGTAGCAGGTAAATATGCTTTGAATTTATCACTCATACCGAAATATGGTGAAATAGGAGCGGGAGTTTCTACGGTTATCTCCTATTGCATAATAGCATTGATTGTATTGGTGTATTTAGCGCATAAGGGTTTTCCGTTCAGGGATATGAAGGGTATTGGTAAAATCGGACTCTCGATCGTTGTTATGCTATGTTTCGTACTTGGATTATTAAATGGGGCAGAACTCTTTTTTGATCTGGAAAATCGACTTCATGCAACATATACAACTTTTATTGCCATCATTAGTGGTGGAGGTATTTATCTTTTGTCTATTTTTAAGACAAATGTTTTTACAAAGGAAGAACTACAATACATACCTTTTATAAAGAAATTTGTAAAAGAAGAAAAGAGGGTTATACATGACAAAGGAAATTAAAATTGTCGGACTAGGTGCCGGAGACCTTAACCAATTGCCTTTTGGAGTGTATCGGTTATTAACTGAGACTAAGCACTTGTTTTTACGCACAAAGGAACACCCAGTTATAGATGAATTAAACGAGACGATTACTTATCGATCATTTGACGATGTTTATGAAGCAAATCAAGATTTTGAAGACGTCTATCGAAATATTGCTAATATCTTATTGGAAGAAGCTGAAGTAGAAGACATTGTTTATGCAGTGCCAGGACACCCTTTAGTTGCTGAAAAAACCGTTCAAATATTGTTAACTGAAGGGAGACAAAAAGGTTATACAATCCTTGTACAAGGTGGACAAAGCTTTATAGATGCAATGTTTCAAGCACTCGAAATTGACCCTATTGAAGGATTCCAGCTAGTTGATGCTTTAGGGCTAGAAAGTGAGCTTCTTCAATTACGAGGGCATCTTATCATCACTCAAGTTTACGATCAAATGGTAGCTTCAGAAGTTAAATTAACACTAATGGAACAATTACCTGATGAGTATAAGGTGAAAATTGTTACAGCAGCAGGCAGTAGTCTTGAACAAATTAAGGAAGTACCCCTCTATGAACTAGATCGCGAGGTGTCGATTAATAATTTAACGAGTATATATGTTCCTCCTGTTGAAAACCAAGAAATACTGCACCATCAATTTTCTGAGTTCCGTAAGATTATTGCTAAACTAAGGGGACCAAATGGTTGTCCATGGGATAAAGAACAGACTCATCAATCGTTAAAAAGATATTTAATTGAAGAATGTTACGAATTGATAGAAGCGATTGAAGAAGAAGATATAGACCATATGATAGAAGAGCTTGGTGATGTCCTTTTACAAGTTGTCTTACATGCACAAATCGGTGAAGATGAGGGAATGTTTTCGATCAATGACGTAATTAAAGAGGTTGCAGATAAAATGGTTCGTAGGCATCCACATGTATTTGGTGATATGACAATCAATTCGACAGATGATGTTTTATCGAATTGGGACAAGATTAAGCAGGGAGAAAAGGGAGGCTTAGAAACAAAGTCGATCCTTGATACTGTTTCAAAGGCACTCCCTGCATTATCAAGAGCTTATCAGCTACAGAAAAAGGCTGCAAAGGTCGGATTTGATTGGCCAGTAATTGAAGAAACATGGGAAAAGGTAAAGGAAGAAATAACGGAATTTGAAATGGAATTGAAACAGGATGCTAACGGGAAAAACGCGATGCAGGAATTTGGAGATGTCTTATTTGCTCTAATAAATGTTGGCAGATATTATAATATTGAACCTGAAGAAGCATTAATTTCGACAAATAGAAAATTTTATAATCGATTTCGTTATATTGAAACAAAGGCTTTAGAAAGTGGGGAAAGTCTCGAAAACATGTCGTTGGAAGAGATGGATCGTTTTTGGGATGAAGCAAAGAAATTAGATAAAGAGGGATAGAAGATGAGACTAGATAAATTTTTAAAGGTATCACGATTAATTAAACGAAGAACGCTAGCAAAAGAAATTGCGGACCAGGGGAGAATATTAATAAATGGTATTGCAGGAAAAGCAAGCTCAAATGTAAAAATCGGCGATGAGCTACTTATTCGATTTGGACAAAAATTAGTAACAGTTGAAATTTTGGATATTAAAGAGACGACTAGAAAAGAAGATGCAGCTGATCTCTATCGAATTGTGAAGGAAGAGAAAGTTAGTCAAGAGTAACTGAAATTTATAATGTAACACGAATAAAATCTATTAATAAATAGCTTTCCCATTTCAATAGAGCTTGTTCTAAAACGCATTCTAACGACATAACATGTAGAAGAAAACGACTTAGAATGCGGAGGTAGCTATGAATAATTATTATGATAATCATTCATCTGTCAATAAAGGTCCAAACCTAGAGCATGACGTTATCATGAAAGGGAGAAAGCTGATAGAGATTACAGGGGTTAAACAGGTAGAAAGCTTTGATAGCGAGGAGTTTCTCTTAGATACAGTGATGGGGGCTTTGGCTATTCGTGGACAAAATCTTCAAATGAAAAATCTTGATGTAGATAAAGGGGTAGTATCAATAAAAGGAAGCCGGATATTTGATTTAATCTACTTAGATGAACAGCATGGGGAGAAGGCTAAAGGACTCTTTAGCAAGTTATTTAAATGAGCTTAACAACTCAATTTTATACAATGCTGGCAATGGTTGGTATGGGGGGATGGCTCGGTGCTGCTCTTGATACATATGGTCGCTTTTTAAAGCGACCATTAAGAGCAAGATGGGTTGTCTTTATTAATGACTTATTGTTTTGGCTTGTACAAGGACTCATACTCTTTTATCTATTGCTACTCGTTAACGAGGGTGAATTAAGAATCTACATCTTCCTTGCAGTTCTTTGTGGATATGCTGCCTATCAAAGTCTCCTCAAAAAAATATATTTGCAGCTACTTGAAATATTTATACAGACAAGCCTAACGATTTATCGTTTATTCATTAGAGCTGGTCAACTCATGATTGTGAAACCGATTGTTGGTACTATCCAGCTTTTAATAGCAATAATTTTAGGAACTGTAAATATTTTATGGAAATTAATAAAATGGGGATTTAAATTTTTATGGTCATTGGTTAAAATTTTATTATCACCTGTTACACTTTTATTTAGATTGTTGTGGAAGCTTGTTCCAAGGAGTGTTGAAAATTTCCTTATTGAGAATATAAGACGGTTAGCAGGATTTTTTGGGAAATTCAAGAATATTATTAATAAAATAAAAACGTGGTTGCACCGAGATAAAAAATAGCGATAGTAGGGAGGATATGTATGAGTCACGAAAGAACAAGGAAAATTACCGAGTTACAATCACAATATATGAAACAGCAAGAAAAACAACAACAGCTTTCGAAAAGACGTAGAAAGGGCTTGTTTCGTAGACTTGCGATGCTAGGTATTTTAGCTGTCATCTCCTCCGCTGTTATGATAACCACGATTCATAAACAATCAAATGCAATTGAAGAAAAGCGTGAGGAACAAAAAGAGCTTGAAGAAAAGTTGGCAACTCTTAAAAAAGAGGAAAAGTTATTAAGGGAAGAAATTGTGAAATTAAATGATGACGAATATATTGCAAAGATCGCAAGAAGGGATTACTTTTTATCTGATGATAACGAGATCATCTTTAATATAAAAGACTAGCCTTGTTGACACTCGTTTTTTTATTTATGTATAATGTAATAAAGATTCGAATGATTTTTTATCTGTTTAAGGAGGAGCATTATTTTTATGTCGATTGAAGTTGGCAGCAAGTTACAGGGTAAAGTGACGGGCATTACAAATTTTGGAGCGTTTGTGGAGCTACCAGGAGGCACTACAGGTCTCGTTCACATTAGTGAGGTTGCCGATAATTATGTGAAGGATATTAACGATCACTTAAAAGTCGGAGATGAAGTAACAGTTAAAGTAATAAATGTGGAAAATGACGGTAAAATTGGTCTATCAATTAAAAAAGCAATAGATCGACCAGAGCGCCCAGAACGTCCAGAACGCCCAAGAAACTCAGATCGTCCAAGGCAATCAGAACGCCCGAGACAAAGAGGAAATGATTTCCGCAATAACAATAAAGAAAGTTTTGAACAAAAAATGAGCCGTTTCTTAAAGGATAGTGAAGACCGACTATCTTCACTAAAGCGTAATACAGAATCAAAACGCGGTGGTCGAGGAGCTAGAAGAGGATAGCTTGCTGCCTTCATAATATATAAGAGAAAAGACATCCTGTTGGGTGTCTTTTTTTTGGCCTTGTGGAAACGAATTAAATGCTAGGTGATGAAAGTCCGGTAAGAATAGGACGCTTAGTTAGTCGGACGAGTAATATTTAAGGAAGTCTAAGGGTTGGATCTCTAACATTGTACGTTCATGCTAAGTAAGAGCAAGTTCTGCAGGATTGAACAGGTTCCTCCGAATTATTTTATAGTAATCGGAACTTTGATGTTATGCTTTAATTGATCATTTTATTATAGAATATTCCGAAAATATTTTTTCTGTTGACGTAATCATAAAACGATTGTATTATATATCTTGTGCCTAATAAAGGTACTAAATTTATGGCGGTGTAGCTCAGCTGGCTAGAGCGTACGGTTCATACCCGTGAGGTCGTGGGTTCGATCCCCTCCGCCGCTACCATATTTTTTATAGATTTGATAATTAAAAACCGGCCCGTTGGTCAAGCGGTTAAGACACCGCCCTTTCACGGCGGTAACACGGGTTCGAATCCCGTACGGGTCATACTAAAAACTAGTTGCTAATTAGCAGCTAGTTTTTTTATTTTTGAAAGTACTGTCTCACTAATGAATGAGCTACTCTTACTTAAAACGATTTGTATTGCAGATATGGCTCTATATTAAACGAGAGAAATTAATATAATTGCATAGATTTGACACGATCCTGAATAGTCTGACTAACATCTCTAGATTTTTGGCGAATTATAAAATAGATAGTTTCATATCTATGGAGTATTTGTCGCATTCTTCAAAAACAGTCGAACGTTTTTTTGAATAGACACCCTTGTTTTGACAAATTCTTGTCCATACCTTCGCTATAATACAAGCAATATGATTAAGTGGGGGAATGAACATGGAAAAAGTGGAAAGAAGGTTAATGGAGCCGATATCTGATTTTGGCATGCAAAAGACCCAATTCGTAGTCAATCGATTTTTTCAACGGCTTTCATCCCGACTACAGCTGTTTCTCTTACATAAGGGATTGATATATGCATTTATTGGATTTTTATTAGGACGGGCTATCATTTTGTCAGAGATTTTGCCATTTGCATTGCCATTCTTTGGTGCGATTTTACTTATGAAAAAGGATAAGGCTGCACTTGCGGGGATTTCATTAATAGCTGGAGGGATGACGGTTTCCCTTAATGTCTCTCTAATTATTACAATGTCAATCATTGCGTTTCTTATATTAAATAGGCTGAGCGGACATGTCTTTAAAGATAGATTAAAAATATTACCGTTTGTTGTGTTTAGTACTGTAATGATTACAAGGATTGGTTACTTCTTTTTTATTAAGTCTACATTAACTCTCTATGATTATATGATGGCAGGAGTTGAATCAGGTTTAGCCTTTATATTAACGTTAATTTTTCTCCAAAGTATTCCACTCTTATCGGTTAGAAAGTATAAACAATCATTAAAAATAGAAGAAATCATTTGCATCATGATATTGCTCGCTTCAGTTATGACGGGGCTTGTAGGGGTGACGTATCAGAATCTGCAAGCTGAGCATATTTTTTCCCGTTATCTTGTCCTACTATTTGCGTTTATTGGTGGATCGAGTATTGGGAGTACGGTTGGTGTTGTAATAGGATTAATTCTTAGCTTAGCTAATGTTGGAAACCTATATCATATGAGCCTTTTAGCATTTTCAGGTTTATTAGGTGGATTGCTCCGAGAAGGGCAAAAGTTTGGTACAGCCATTGGTCTTTTAATAGGAACATTGCTTATCTCCTTATATGGTCAAGGCTCTGCTGATGTCATGACAACTTTAATAGAATCGCTTATCGCTATTCTGTTATTCTTCATAACTCCTAAGGTGGTTACCTCAAGGCTAGCAAAGCATATACCGGGAACGAATGAACACTCTCAAGAGCAGCAGCAATATGTAAGAAAAATCCGCGATGTAACTGCTCAGCGGGTTGACCAATTTTCCCAAGTTTTCCAGGCGTTATCTGAAAGCTTTGCCACGTTTTACGAGAAAAATGAACCTGATGATGAGCAAAGGGAAACAGATTTATTTTTAAGTAGTATTACAGAAAGTACTTGTCAGCACTGCTTTAAAAAGGAAAAGTGCTGGGTAGAGAACTTTGATACAACCTATGATTTAATGAAGAAAATTATGCATGAAAATAAACAAAACACGTATCAAAATAACATAAAATTAAAAAAAGAGTTTCAGCGGCATTGTTCAAAATCGACTAGAGTTGAAGAAGCGATTGAGCAAGAAATAAATTATTTTCAGGCGAATCAAAAGTTAAAAAGGGAGGTTCAAGAAAGCAGAAGACTAGTTGCAGAGCAATTGCTCGGCGTTTCCCATGTAATGGAGGACCTTTCAAATGAAATTAAACGGGAGAGGGAAAATCATTTTGTTCAAGAGGAGCAAATTCTAGATGCCCTACAGAATTTTGGGATTGAAATTGTAAATGTAGATATTTATAGCCTTGAACAGGGAAATGTTGATATCGAGATGAGCATTCCATTTTGTAATGGCCATGGGGAATGTGAAAAAATCATTGCACCTATGCTATCAGATATTCTTGAGGAATCAATTGTTGTTAAGCATGAGGAATGTGCAAATTTTCCAAATGGTTATTGCCATGTATCTTTTGGTTCTGCTAAAAAATTCAGAATTGAAACAGGTGTTGCCCATGCAGCTAAAGGTGGAGGCTTAGTTTCAGGTGATAGCTATTCAATGATCGATTTAGGAGTAGGTAAATATGCTGTTGCGATTAGCGATGGGATGGGAAATGGAGTGAGAGCCCACTTTGAAAGTAATGAAACAATTAAATTGCTTCAAAAAATCCTGCAATCAGGTATAGAAGAAAAAGTAGCTATTAAGACGATAAATTCAATTTTATCACTTCGAACAACTGATGAGATTTTTTCTACGTTAGATTTGGCAATTGTTGATCTTCAAGATGGTAACAGTAAATTTTTGAAAATTGGCTCCACGCCGAGCTATGTAAAAAGAGGAGATAAAATTATTAGAATTCAAGCTAGCAATCTCCCGATGGGAATTATCGATGATTTTGATGTCGATGTTGTAGGAGAGAAATTAAAAGCAGGCGATCTTTTAATTATGATGAGCGATGGGATTTTTGAAGGCCCTAAACACGTTGAAAACTATGATTTATGGATGAAACGGAAAATTAGTGAAATTAAGACTGACAACCCTCAGGAAGTAGCGGACTTAATTATGGAGGAGGTCATTAGAACAAGAGCTGGGAAAATTGAGGATGATATGACCGTTGTTGTTTCAGCTATCGAGCACAATACTCCTAAGTGGGCGAGTATTCCTGTATCAGGGTACAAATCAAAGAAGACGGGGTGAAGGACGTATAAAATTTACCTCTTCTGGCGAGGATGTTAAAAATTGAACTCATATATTGAGGTTGTCTGCTTAAGGGATAAGGAGATGAACGAAATTATATGGGATTATCGTCTCTCTAGGAGGGTGAAAAAGATGGTAAAGGGTCATTTAAAACAAATTTTATTAATAACAGATGGATGCTCAAATCATGGAGAAGATCCGATTGCAATGGCAGCGTTGGCTCAAGAACAAGGAATAACAGTGAATGTCATCGGTGTTTTAGAGGAAAATGTGATCGATAATGAAGCGATGCAGGAGATCGAGGGAATTGCGATGTCTGGAGGTGGCGTACACCAAATCGTATATGCACATCAATTATCTCAAACTGTTCAAATGGTAACGAGACAAGCAATGACACAAACGCTTCAAGGGGTTGTTAATAAAGAGCTACAACAAATATTAGGGAAAGACATTTCTATGGAAGAGCTTCCTCCAGATAAAAGAGGAGAAGTTATGGAGGTAGTTGATGAATTAGGAGAAACTGCACGCTTAGAAATTCTTATTTTAGTCGATACAAGTGCAAGCATGAAGCCAAAGCTCCCAACAGTTAAAGAGGCATTATTAGATCTCTCGATTAGCTTAAATTCACGAATTGGTGATAATCAATTTTCTGTCTCAGTATTTCCTGGGAAAAAGGATGAGGTTGAGCAAGTGTTAGATTGGACACCTAGATTAGAATCACTTTCATCGATTTTCCCGAAATTATCGACAGGTGGTATCACTCCAACAGGTCCAGCGATACGAGAAGCCATTCAAAACTTTAAGAAGAAACGTTCTTTAAGGAGCTTTTTAAGAAATGAAGAAGAATACTACGATGAATCAGGGTTGTAATGTTCCTTCTGGAAAAGTAATTAGAGGTAAGTGGAACGGTGAGTCATATACAATTGTGAAGCTGCTAGGTCAAGGTGCAACTGGTAGCGTCTATTTAGCCGATAGCAGAAAAGGTCGAGTTGCTCTAAAAATAAGTGAAAATAGTATGGCAATTACGTCAGAGGTTAATGTACTAAAACGTTTTTCGATGGTCCAGGGTGCTTCTCTTGGGCCTTCTTTGCTTGATGTCGATGATTGGATTGTTAGTGGTAGTAAAATGATCCCATTTTATGTGATGGAGTATATTCAAGGAAGCAATTTTTTAGAATTTATTCAGCAAAAGGGCAATGAATGGGCAGATGTTTTAATTCTACAGCTTTTGTCAAATTTAGATAAGCTGCATAGGCAAGGTTGGGTATTTGGTGATCTAAAGCCGGAAAATCTCCTTGTCTCAGGTCCTCCGCCAAAGATTAGATGTATTGATGTAGGTGGAACAACGCAGCAAGGACGATCAATTAAAGAGTTCACAGAGTTTTTTGATAGGGGGTATTGGGGGTTAGGCACTCGAAAGGCTGAGCCTTCTTATGATTTATTTGCTGTTGCAATGATACTCATTAATGCAGTTTATCCAAAGCGTTTTACAAAAAAAGGGGAAGGCAATGGAAAAAAGCAACTATTTGAAATGATCGATCGACACCCTTTTTTGCAAAAGCATGAAAGTATTTTACATAACGCGCTGTTAGGGAATTATCATAGCGCACAGGAAATGAAGGAGGATTTCGTTCTCATTATTTCAGAAGGGATGAAAAAGGAAAGGTACCAACAAAAGCCTGTTACAGCTAAAACGAAAGCGTCAAAGCCGAATCATACAAACCCTCGTACTAGCCATATGAATCAAACAAGAAAACATGTAAAACAGCGAAAGAAAGTAAATGGAGTACTTGAAACAATTGTGATTCTCATAAGTGTATTTATTATTTATTCATTATACGTCTATCATTATTTATTGTAATTTCTCTTAATTCAAATGTAAAAATGTTCAAAAAATATGGATTATATGTGAACGAATCCTTCTCTTTTGTCTTTGCTTTTGAAATAATGATAGGATAGTTATATAAGGGAGCTCGTTTTAGTAATAGTGCGAGAGCTTATAAGTAAGGTTTTTGATCCTTATATGAACTTGAATTTTCTATAGAAGAGGGAGAATGGTGAAAAATTTTAGTGCCCTTATTCAAAAGCATCAATTATTCGAAAAAGGTTCAGCAATTGTTATAGGAGTTTCTGGTGGACCTGATTCATTAGCTTTATTACACCTATTAAATAATATGAGAGAAACGTGGCAATTGAAATTAATCGTTGTCCATGTAGACCATATGTTTAGAGGAGAGCAATCAGAAGCTGAAATGAATTTTGTTATTTCCTATTGTAGGGACCTTGATATTATTTGTGAAGCGAAGCAAATCGACGTGACTGAATATGCTAGGAGGCATCAATTAAGCTCACAGGTCGCTGGTAGGGAATGTCGGTATCAATTTTTTAAAGAGATACTAAATAAATATCAGGCGCATTATTTAGCTCTTGGTCATCATGGTGATGATCAGATTGAAACAATTCTTATGAGATTAGTAAGAGGAGCTACCGGGACATCTTTAGCAGGAATTCAGATGAAAAGGAAATTCCATCATGGATTTATTATTAGACCGTTGCTTCCTTATACTAAGGAGGAAATACTAAACTACTGCAGGGAACAACAGCTATTGCCAAGGTTTGATCCAAGTAATGAAAAAACAAATTATACAAGAAATCGCTTTAGGAAATATGTACTGCCTTTTCTAAAAAAGGAAAATCCGCTTGTACATGAAAGATTTCAGCATTTTAGTGAAACCTTATTGGAAGATGAAACGTATTTACAGGAATTAACGAAGAAATATTTGAATACAGTATTGAAAAGAAAAGAAAAGTCAAAGGTTGAAATTGAAATCAATGGCTTTTTAGAATTACCTATGCCTTTACAAAGAAGAGCGATTCAACTAATATTAAACTATCTATATGGAACAATTCCGGCTTCTCTTTCTTCAATACATATTGAAAATTTATTGGCATTATTGTCACAAAATCATCCTTCAGGCTCACTTGATTACCCAAACGGTCTTAAAGTGATTAAATCTTATCAAAATTGTTTGTTTACATTTGAACAAGAGGAAGTAAAAGCATATTATTATGAACTTGATTTCCCTTCTTCGTTAATACTGCCAAATGGGTATGAAATCAAAAGTGAACTAGTTAGGAATGCTTCAATTAAGAGGGATAGAAACGAAACTTTTTTATTGAATATGGATTCGTTTGATAAGCCTCTCATTGTTCGTACAAGAAAACCAGGTGATAAAATTCAATTGAAAGGCATGAATGGTCGAAAAAAGGTAAAAGATATATTTATTGATGAAAAGATTCCAATACATAATCGATCTTCATGGCCAATTGTCCTTGATGGGAATGGAAGAATTCTCTGGATACCTGGATTAAAGAAATCTATGTATGAAGCAGAAAGTACAGGCAATGGTGTATTTGTTGAATTACAGTATAAGGAGCTATGATCTTCTAGGGGGCACACATTTAATGAGACAAGATATCAAGGAAATTTTAGTTACGGAGGAGCAAATCCAACAAAAGGTAAAAGAGTTAGGAAAGGCGCTTACAGAACAGTATAAAGATGAATTTCCACTCGCTATTGGTGTATTAAAAGGTGCAATGCCATTTATGGGCGACCTTTTAAAAAACATTGATACATACTTAGAAATGGATTTCATGGATGTATCAAGTTATGGTACATCAACCGTTTCTTCTGGAGAGGTTAAGATTATAAAGGATCTTGATACATCTGTAGAAGGAAGAAATATTTTAATTATTGAGGATATTATTGATAGTGGTTTAACTTTAAGCTACTTAGTGAAGCTTTTCCGTTATCGAAAAGCAAAATCAATAAAAATCGTTACATTGCTAGATAAACCTACAGGAAGAAAGGCAGATATAGAAGCTGATTTTGTTGGCTTTGAAGTGCCAGACGCATTTGTCGTAGGATATGGCCTTGACTATATGGAAAAATACCGAAACCTTCCATATATTGGAGTGTTAAAGCCTGAAATATACGAATAATTATCGGTTTATCTATAGCTTAATTTGTTGTGTTACCATGATTTACTATGATACTATTTAATTTAGTCGTGTTTACTGTGGGAGGAGGTAAGGAATGAATCGGATCTTCCGTAATACCATATTTTATTTACTTATATTTTTAGTAATTATAGGGGTTGTTAGCTTTTTTACAGGTGCTAATCCAAAGACTGAGCAAATAACCTACAATGAATTCATTTCTGATTTAAACAACGGAAATGTTAAAGAAATGACTGTACAGCCGGTTCGTGGAGTATTTGAAGTTAGAGGTGAGATGAAGGGTGCAAAAGATGGTGAATCCTTCTTAACATATATACCTACTGAACAAGGGCTAAACCGAGTTGATGAAGCAGCTGAAGCGAATAAGGTTAATATTATTCCAGCTGAAGAAACAAGTGGATGGGTAACGTTTTTTACATCGATTATTCCATTTGTAATTATTTTCATCTTATTTTTCTTCTTATTAAACCAAGCTCAGGGCGGCGGAAGTCGTGTAATGAACTTTGGTAAAAGTAAAGCTAAGCTTTATAGTGAAGAAAAGAAAAAGGTTAAATTTAAAGACGTAGCAGGTGCTGATGAAGAGAAACAAGAACTTGTTGAGGTTGTTGAGTTCTTAAAGGATCCGCGTAAATTTGCGGAATTAGGAGCAAGAATTCCTAAAGGTGTTTTATTAGTTGGACCTCCTGGTACTGGTAAGACATTACTAGCAAGAGCTGTTGCTGGTGAAGCTGGAGTACCATTCTTCTCTATTAGTGGTTCAGACTTTGTTGAGATGTTCGTCGGTGTCGGTGCATCGCGTGTTCGTGATTTATTTGAAAATGCGAAAAAGAATGCACCATGTATTATCTTCATCGATGAAATTGATGCAGTTGGACGTCAGCGTGGCGCAGGTTTAGGTGGGGGTCATGATGAACGTGAGCAAACATTAAACCAACTATTAGTTGAAATGGATGGCTTTGGTGCGAATGAAGGTATTATTATAATCGCTGCTACTAACAGACCTGACATTTTAGACCCAGCATTATTACGTCCAGGTCGATTTGATAGACAAATTACAGTTGATCGCCCAGATGTAACAGGTCGTGAAGCTGTTCTGAAGGTACATGCTCGTAACAAGCCTTTAGATGAATCTGTTGACTTGAAGGCGATTGCTGCCCGTACACCAGGGTTTTCTGGGGCAGACCTAGAAAACTTATTGAATGAAGCAGCCTTGGTCGCAGCTAGACAGGATAAAAAGAAAATTGATAATACTGACCTTGATGAAGCTACAGACCGTGTAATTGCGGGTCCTGCGAAAAAGAGTCGTGTTATTTCTAAGAAAGAACGCAATATTGTTGCTTATCACGAAGCCGGACATACTATCATTGGAGTCGTATTAGATGAAGCTGATATGGTTCATAAAGTAACAATTGTACCTCGTGGTCAAGCTGGCGGTTATGCGGTAATGCTTCCGAAAGAGGATCGTTACTTTATGACAAAGCCAGAACTGTTAGATAAGATAACAGGTTTACTTGGCGGACGTGTTGCAGAGGAAATTATTTTTGGTGAAGTAAGTACTGGTGCTCACAATGATTTCCAAAGAGCAACAGGTATTGCGAGAAAAATGGTTACAGAGTACGGAATGAGCGAAAAGCTTGGTCCGCTACAATTTGGTCAATCACAAGGAGGCCAAGTATTCCTTGGACGTGATATCCATAATGAACAAAACTATAGTGATGCGATTGCTCATGAAATTGATATGGAAATCCAACGCTTCATTAAAGAAAGCTATGAGCGTGCTCGTCAAATTTTAACTGAGAACCGCGATAAGCTTGAATTGGTTGCACAAACGTTACTAGAAGTTGAAACACTTGATGCAGCACAAATTCAAAGTCTTGTTGAGCATGGTAAGCTACCTGATCGTCCAGTAGCTACAAATGACGAGAAGAAGGAAGAAAAATCAGAAGACATGAAAGTGAATATCCAAACGAAAAAAGAAGACGAGGATACTTCTGACAAATCCTAATATATATTCGAAAATCGATGGCAACTTATGATGTCATCGATTTTTTATTGTGCTTTTTTCTGACAGCTTGTTGTTTTAGCATTATTTATATAATGGTTGATTGGAGTGCAGTGTGAGACTCCTGCGGGATGCATGGAATAGGTTAATCTTGAGGAAGTGTTTATATTAAAGGAGGCTTACCACCCAGCCTGCAGAAAGCAAGTACTGTAGCGAAATCAATCAAAAACGACAACTGAGTAAAAAGCAACAAAGTTTACGAAAACTGCCTTTTCTTTCAAATCGAATATCTAGGGTTATGCCTGAGGATAAAAAGAAGCTTAATCAGAAATGCTTCAATTTTTCTTTACGACAGAAATCTGTGATAAAATGTAACGGAATATGAATACTAGTATTGAATTATTATAAAGTGGTGATATGGATGATTCTTGTATTAGATGTTGGAAATACTAATACCGTGTTAGGGGTATATGACCAGGATGTGCTTAAGCACTATTGGCGAATTGAGACAAGCCGTAATAAAACAGAAGATGAATTTGCAATGGTATTAAAAAGTCTTTTCGAGCATGAAGGGATTTTGTTTAATCAAATAGAAGGAATAATCATTTCGTCGGTTGTACCTCCAATTATGTTTGCGTTAGAAAGAATGTGTTTAAAGTATTTTAATGTTAAGCCGTTAATTGTTGGGCCTGGAATAAAGACGGGATTAAATATTAAGTATGAAAATCCTCGTGAGGTAGGGGCTGACAGAATTGTAAATGCAGTCGCAGGCATCCAGGACTACGGTAGTCCGATCATTATTGTTGATTTTGGAACAGCAACAACGTATTGCTATATAAATGAGCATAAGCAATATATGGGTGGTGCAATCGCTCCAGGAATAAATATTTCTACAGAAGCACTTTATTCTAGGGCTGCAAAGCTACCAAGAATCGAAATTACAAGACCTGACAATATTATTGGCAAAAACACAGTAAGTGCGATGCAGTCTGGTATTTTATATGGATATGTAGGTCAGGTTGAAGGGATTGTTAAACGAATTAAAGAACAAGCAGTGGAAGTACCAAAAGTTATTGCAACTGGCGGATTGGCTTCACTGATTGCGAAAGAATCAGATTGTATTGATGTTGTAGATCCGTTTTTAACACTACGAGGTCTCCAGTTGATTTATGAAAGAAATACAACGAAGTAAAATTGATAAGGCTACATACAAGTGTAAAGTGAAGGGAGCATAATAATGGATTATTTAGTTAAGGCGTTGGCATTTGATAATCAAGTTCGCGCTTATGCAACAAGAACGACAGAAACAGTATCTGAGGCGCAAAGAAGACACCAAACGTGGCCAACAGCTTCAGCTGCATTAGGACGTTCAATGACGTTCGGTGTCATGATGGGAGCGATGTTAAAGGGCGATGCGAAGTTAACGATTAAAGTTGAAGGTGGCGGACCAATTGGTGCAATACTTGTTGATAGTAATTCAAAAGGTGAAGTGCGAGGGTATGTAACAAATCCGCAAACTCATTTTGAGCTAAATGCTAAAGGGAAGCTTGATGTTGCGAGAGCAGTTGGTACAGAAGGAACTTTAACAATTGTTAAGGATCTTGGCTTAAAGGATCATTTTTCAGGACAAGTTCCGATCGTTTCAGGGGAGCTAGGAGAAGATTTTACTTATTATCTTGTTACTTCAGAGCAGGTTCCTTCATCAGTAGGTGTAGGAGTACTTGTTAATCCTGATAACACGATCTTAGCTTCTGGCGGTTTTATTATTCAGTTATTACCAGGAACTAGTGATGAAACGATTACGTTAATTGAAGAAAGGTTAAGTAGGATTGACCCGATTTCAAAGCTGATTCAGCGCGGTCTCACACCGGAACAAATACTTGAAGAAGTACTTGGTGAAAACAACGTAAGGATTTTAGAAAAACAGCCAGTGGCATTTAAATGTCAATGTTCGAAGGAACGAATTGAAAATGCTGTAATAAGTTTAGGGGCACATGAGATTCAGGCGATGATTGATGAAGAAGGTCAAGCGGAAGCTCAATGTCATTTTTGTAATGAAGTATATTTATTAACAAGAGAAGATTTAGAGCAACTGAAAAAAGAGGCAAAATAGAAGCGTTTTTAGGGAGTATTAGGAGATGGGGAAATGAGCGGTAAAACGTTATGGAGCATTATTTTTGCTTTGGTTGTAATAAACTGCTTAACGGTTGGTTACTTTTTAACAAATGATCAAAGAATAAAAGCTAGCTCTGAAAATGAATCTATTGCAACAATTGGCGATACTCATATTACAAGAGAGCAATGGATGGCTGAACTTGAAGAGAAATATGGAGAAGAAACTCTGAAGGAATTAATCAACATACAAGTGGTCGAAAAATTAGCTGAAAAATATCATATTTCGGTTTCAGATGAGGATGTTGAACGAGAACTAGCTGTTTATAAATCAATGTACAATTCATTTGATGAGGAACAGAATGGAAATGAAGAGGATTGGCGTGAGCAAATTCGTTATAGCATTTTATTAGAAGAGTTACTGACAAAGGATGTAACAGTAACAGAAGAAGAAATAAAAAACTTTTATGAAAATAATAAAGAGCTATATGCAATAGATGAATCCTATCATTTGTCACAAATTATCGTTAATACAAAAGCTGAGGCGAATAAAATGGTTGATGAGCTTAGTGGGGGATCCAGCTTTGAAGCGTTAGCCATTGAGAACTCTATTGATGAGTTTTCGGCTCCCTCTGGTGGCGATATAGGGTTTATTTCTAAAAACAACGAGTATGTTCCAGATGATTATATAAATGTTGCGAAAACTTTAGAGCCGGGGGAATGGAGTGAACCTATAGAAGTAGAAAATGGATATGCCATTCTTTTGCTTCATGAAAAGCTAGAAGGAAAATCGTACTCTTATGACGAGGTAAAGGGACAAGTGCGTAGACAAATAGCCCTAGAACAGATGCAAGGCTCTGTATCTGTTGAACCATTGTGGGACGAGTTAAATGTAAAATGGTTTTATGGGAATAATCTAGAAAAATAGGGCAAATGAGTTAAAATGTTTTGACAATTTTTCTAGGAATTGATATATTACATATAAATCCAATAAATTTACTCGGGATAGAGGGGGAAACGTTAATGGCACGTATAGCAAACTCTATACATGAATTAATCGGCGAAACACCGATCGTAAAGTTAAACAGAATAGTAGATGATAATAGTGCAGATGTATATTTGAAGCTTGAATATTTCAATCCAGGAAGCAGTGTTAAGGATCGTATTGGTTTAGCGATGATCGAAGCTGCTGAAAAAAGTGGAGTGCTAAAGGCTGGCGATACGATTATTGAGCCAACAAGTGGTAACACAGGGATTGGTTTAGCGATGGTAGCAGCTGCTAAAGGCTTGAAAGCGATTTTAGTAATGCCTGATACGATGAGTTTAGAGCGTAGAAACTTGCTGCGTGCTTATGGTGCAGAATTAGTATTAACACCAGGTTCTGAAGGAATGAACGGAGCTATCCGTAAAGCGGAAGAATTAGCAAAAGAACACGGTTATTTTGTACCACAACAATTTAAAAATGAAGCAAATCCAGAAATTCACCGTCAAACAACTGGTAAGGAAATTGTTGCACAAATGGGTGACCAACTTGATGCGTTTGTTTCTGGTATCGGTACTGGTGGAACAATTACTGGAGCAGGCTCAGTTTTAAAAGAAAACTATCCATCCATTAAAATTTATGCGGTTGAGCCAACGGATTCTCCAGTACTTTCAGGAGGAAAGCCAGGTCCTCATAAGATTCAAGGTATAGGTGCAGGATTTGTACCTGACGTTTTAAATACAAATATTTATGATGAAGTAATTACTATTAAAAATGAAGAAGCATTCGAAGCAGCGAGAAAAGCAGGTAGAGAAGAAGGGATTCTTGGAGGAATTTCATCTGGTGCTGCAATTGCTGCTGCATTAAAAGTTGCGAAAGAGCTTGGTAAAGGAAAGAAAGTTTTAGCGATTATCCCTGATAATGGTGAACGTTACTTAAGTACTCCTTTATACCAATATGATTGATAAGTGACGATTAAATAATTTGAAAGGGGGTGGCGATTTTATGTCACCCTCTTTTTCATTACCTGATTTTCCTTTAATTAAAAGATTCTTTCTGTTATAGACTCATAATTCTGTATTATTTAAAAATAATTTATAGCTTCTCTTCTCCAATTATGTAAAATATAAATAAGAGTTTTAAAGGAGAGATTTAAATGCAACAGAGAGCATCATTAGGCATAAGTTTTGATTTTAATGGAGATTTTTTCAAGCAATATAAATATTTGAGTGGAAATGAAGAGCATCATGCTTTCCTTGAAAGTGGGCGTGGTGGTAGATATAGTATTGCGGGCTTACATCCGGTTGCTACTGTAATGGGGAAAAATAAGAAATTATTTATTACTAAAGAAAAAGAAGAACTTGTGCTTGATGGGGAACCTCTTGAGTTATTTCAGAACTGGCTAAAAGAATATCAAACTGAAACAGATCCCAATTTGCCAGACTTTCAGGGGGGAGCAATTGGATTTATTAGTTATGATTATGTTAGATATTTTGAAAAATTGCCCGAGATAGCTGCTGATGACTTAAATACGCCAGACTTATACTTTATGCTTTTTGATGATGTTGCTATATTTGATCAAGAGACGTCCAAGCTCTGGTTAATTACTCACTATTATAGTGAGCAGGAAAGGTTATTTGCTGAAGCTAAGCTACTTGCGTGGAAAGAAAAATGGACAACGATGGAGGCTGTACAGGCTCACGAGCTGAAAAAGCAAATGGAAAAGATGGGAGACCCGATAACTTTTTCCAAAAGGGATTTTCTTAACGCGGTGGAATCTATAAAGGATTACATTTCAAAAGGTGATGTTTTTCAAGTAAATCTCTCAATCAGGCAGCATTTACCTTTAGAATGCCATCCATTCGAAATTTATGAAACACTTCGAAAGGTCAATCCATCTCCTTATATGGCTTATCTCCACTTTCCAGATTTACAAATAGTAAGTGGTTCACCAGAGCTTCTAGTGAAAAAGCAAGGAAAGAAAGTTAGCACTCGTCCAATAGCTGGGACAAGGTCTAGAGGGATGAGTGAGCAAGAAGACTTGAAGCTAGCAAATGAGTTAATTGAAAATGAAAAGGAACGAGCAGAACATGTCATGCTTGTTGACCTTGAAAGAAATGACTTAGGACGAGTATGTGAATATGGAACGGTTCATGTAAATGAATTTATGGTAATTGAAAAATATTCACATGTTATGCATATTGTATCGAATGTTGAAGGGACATTGAAAGCCAATATAAATTTTGCTGATGTTATCAAAGCTACCTTTCCAGGTGGTACAATAACAGGAGCACCTAAAGTGCGTACAATGGAAATTATTGAGGAGTTAGAGCCGACTAGACGTGGGATTTACACTGGTTCTATAGGGTGGATTGGCTTTGATGGAAATATGGAGCTCAATATAGTCATTCGTACATTACTAGCTAAAGATGGATATGGGTATGTTCAATCTGGAGCGGGAATTGTCATTGATTCCAATCCGGAATTTGAATATAAAGAGTCATTAAAAAAGGCTCAAGCATTAATGAAAGCAATTGAGTTGAGTAAAGAAGAGAAAATAAGAGACCTGAGGTGAGAATAGTGATATTAATGATTGATAACTATGATTCTTTTACATTTAATTTAGTCCAGTATTTAGGCGAACTAGGAGAGGAATTGGTTGTAAAGCGAAATGATGAGATTACTATTAGTGAAATTGAGGAATTAAATCCCCAATTCCTCATGATTTCTCCTGGTCCTTGTAGCCCGAATGAAGCAGGAATTAGCATGGAGGCAATTAAGCATTTTGCTGGAAAAATCCCTATATTCGGAGTTTGTTTAGGACATCAATCAATTGCTCAAGTATTTGGTGGCGATGTTGTTCGTGCTGAACGTTTAATGCATGGAAAAACGTCAAAGATTAATCATAACGGTGAGACGATTTTTAAAAACCTAGAAAATCCATTTACAGCGACACGTTATCATTCGTTAATTGTAAAAAATGAAACACTTCCAGATTGTCTAGAAGTTACCGCATGGACCGATGAGAATGAAATAATGGCAATCCGACATAAAACACTTCCGATCGAAGGTGTACAATTTCACCCTGAGTCAATTATGACGTCATTTGGCAAGGATTTATTAAGCAATTTTATTCAGCATTATAAATTAGTAGGAAAGAGTTAAAACGTGTATATTTATTGCAATTCACAATTTATAAAGGATACGGAAGCCACGATTTCTCCATTCGATCATGGCTTTCTTTATGGTATAGGTGCATTTGAAACATTTAGGATTTACAAAGGATTCCCATTTCTCCTTCATGATCATATGCGGAGACTTCAAGAGGCTCTTAGAGAATTAGGGATATGCTATCAAATTGATTTTGATGAAATAAAGTCTATTATTAAACAGTTAGTAAAACTAAACGGTTTTGAAGAAGAAGATGTGACAGCTCGATTAAATATCTCTGCGGGTGTAGGTGAGGTCGGAAAGCTTGTACACGATTATAGACAACCTACAATTCTAATGTTTATTAGAAAGGCACCACCCTTAGGTGTAGAAGAGAAGAATGCTGCGTTTTTAAAGTTGCGAAGAAATACACCAGAGGGAGAATTTCGCCTAAAATCCCACCATTATTTAAATAATATATTAGGTAAAAGAGAACTTATAAATCTTCCTGATGTAGAAGGGATTTTTTTAACAAAAGAAGGATATATTGCAGAAGGAATTGTATCTAATATTTTCTGGGTAAAGGGTAATAGAGTTTATACACCATCTTTAGATACTGGAATATTAAACGGAATTACTAGGCTGTTTGTCATCAAATGCTTAGCTAACATGAATATACCTTGTGAGGTAGGTTTTTATACAAAGGAAGTAATAGAAGATGCATCGGAAGTTTTGATTACAAACTCATCACAAGAGATTTTAGCTGTTAAAAAATTAGGACGCTATGAGTTTGCTGGTAAGGATGGGGAAGTATACAGAAAGTTAAATGAGTTATATGGAAAGTTTCGGTCAAAACTATTAAGTACAGATGAGTTGTAAAGGTAGTGTTAACTTTGAATAGGGTAACGAACAGCGAAAAAATTGTTTGTGGAAAACATATACTCGATTATGGTAAAAAAACTTTAATTATGGGAATTTTGAATATTACACCAGACTCTTTTTCTGACGGTGGAAGTTATGTAGAGTTAGATCGTGCAATAACTCACGCAAAAGAAATGGTGAAAAATGGGGTAGATATCATTGATATTGGTGGAGAGTCGACAAGACCTGGTTTTGAAGCTGTCTCAGTAGAGGAAGAGCTCAAACGTGTTATCCCAGTCATTAAACGGCTTTCTGAAGAAGTTGATGTTCCAATTTCAATCGACACGTATAAAGCGGAGGTTGCAAAGCAATCAATTGAAGCTGGAGCAACGATTATTAATGATATTTGGGGTGCAAAGGCAGATCCAAATATGGCTAGTGTTGCTGCGGCATATAATGTGCCGATTATTTTAATGCATAACCGTAACAACCTAAACTATAAAGATTTAATACATGACATGATAGAAGATTTATTGGAATCTGTTAAAATCGTAAAGGATGCTGGTGTAAAAGATGAAAATATCATCATAGATCCAGGTATAGGCTTTGCAAAAACAATGGATGATAATTTGCGGGTAATGAACCATTTAGATGCATTTGTGGCACTAGGTTACCCAGTATTATTAGGAACATCCAGGAAACGATTTATTGGACATGTATTGGATTTACCTCCAAATGACCGTATGGAAGGTACAGGAGCAACGGTTTGTTTAGGTATTGAAAGAGGTTGTCAAATTGTGCGAATCCATGATGTGTTAGAGATTTCAAGGATGGCTAAAATGATGGATGCTATGCTTGGAAAAGGAGGGTACCAAAATCGATAAGATTTATGTAAGTGGTATGGAGTTTTACGGATACCATGGTGTTTTAGCAGAAGAGACAAAGTTAGGTCAGAGATTTAGAGTTGATTTAACGGTTGAATTAGATTTGTCTAAGGCAGGAGAGACTGATGATTTAACGCATACGGTGAATTATGCGATGTTATATAATAGTTGTAAGGGAATTGTAGAAGGTCAGCCATTTAAGCTAATCGAGGCTGTTGCTGAGAACATTGCTAAAGAAATACTCTCTACATTTAAAGCTGTTCAAACCTGCACTGTAAAACTAATTAAGCCTGATCCTCCAATAAGAGGACATTATAAGGATGTTGCAGTTGAAATTACAAGAGGTAGAGTATGAAAGTTGAGTCATATATTGCGATTGGTTCTAATATCGGAAATAGAGAGGGATACTTGCTGCAATCCGTAAAAAAAATCCATCAACATCCTAAAATTGAAGTGGTAGATATTTCCTCTATTTATGAGACGGAACCAATTGGCTATACCGATCAAGATAAATTTTTAAATATGGTCATACATATAAAGACCGATTTATCAGCTTTTGAATTGCTAAATGTCTTGCAAAATACAGAGAATCATTTCAATCGGAAGCGGATTGTGAGATGGGGGCCTCGTACATTAGACCTTGACATTTTGCTTTATAATCATGAAAATATTGTAACGGAACAATTAATTGTTCCTCATCCACGAATGCATGAACGTTCTTTTGTATTAATTCCATTATATGAATTAAACAGGAATATTCACATCACAGATAAAGGTGAAACATTATCATCTATCATAGATCAATTACAAGATAAAGAAGGGGTACGAATATGGAAGCAGAAAAATGGGGTAGACGTATTCGCGCTTTTAGAAAGTTAAAAGGGTTTACCCAAGAAAGCTTTGCGAAAGACCTTGGTGTTTCTGTTTCAGTATTAGGTGAAATAGAAAGAGGCAACCGTGAGCCAAGTAAACAGTTTATCGAGGAAGTGGCTAATGCTCTTGATATTTCTGTTGATGAATTAATTCCAAATGAATAAAAAAGGAAAGGAGGTTTGGAATGTTTAAAATTGGGGATATTGAATTAAAAAATAGAGTTGTACTTGCTCCAATGGCAGGTGTCTGTAATTCAGCATTCCGTTTGACAGTCAAAGAGTTTGGTGCTGGCTTAGTATGTGCAGAAATGGTCAGTGATAAGGCAATTTTGTATAATAACGCAAGGACAATGGGGATGCTTTATATTGATGAGCGTGAAAAACCTTTAAGCTTACAAATTTTTGGTGGAAAGAAAGAAACACTTGTAGAAGCAGCGAGATTTGTAGATAAAAACACAACCGCAGATATTATTGACATTAATATGGGATGCCCGGTACCTAAAATTACGAAATGTGATGCAGGTGCTAAATGGCTATTAGACCCGAATAAGATTTATGATATGGTTTCAGCAGTTGTTGACGTTGTGGAAAAGCCGGTAACAGTAAAAATGCGTATGGGCTGGGACGAAGATCATATTTATGCTGTAGAAAATGCCCGAGCGGTTGAACGAGCAGGCGGAAAAGCAGTTGCTTTACACGGAAGAACCCGTGTTCAGATGTATGAAGGAACTGCAAATTGGGATATCATTAAAGAAGTAAAGCAATCAGTCGGCATCCCGGTCATTGGTAATGGTGATGTAAAAACACCTCAGGATGCAAAGCGGATGCTTGATGAAACAGGAGTAGACGGTGTGATGATAGGTCGTGCTGCATTAGGTAACCCATGGATGATTTACCGAACAGTTAAATATTTAGAAACAGGTGAATTGATGGGTGAACCAGGTGTTAGAGAAAAAATGGAAGTATGTAAACTTCATCTTGATCGCCTAATTGCATTAAAAAATGAAAATATTGCTGTCCGTGAAATGAGAAAACATGCTGCTTGGTATCTTAAAGGCATTAGAGGTAACGCTAAAGTTCGGAATGATGTTAATTTAATGAATACGAGAGAAGAATTTGTTACTCTTTTAGATGAATTTGTTCTCGAAATTGAAGCAAAAGAAAATAGCGCAAGTCTAGTAGGTTAATGATTGTTTTACTGCCAGTATTCCCTGGCAGTTTTCTGCTTTTTTTAATAACGAAATCTATGAAGAAAAAGCATAGATTGTGTTAAACTATGGGTTAAGGAATACTTTTTTAGACGTTGTTTCGGATGGTCTACGTATAAACGATATTTAAACTACAATAATTTGTATAAAAAATTAGGACTATGTTAGATTTATTTGGGCGTGAATGTCTTACATAATGTTCTAAATAAAGATTAGGAGTTGCGAACATGAGCCAAGAAGAAATGAATCAAGAAGAATTAAATGACCAGTTAAGGGTTAGACGTGAGAAGTTACATAATCTACAAGAAAAAGGCTTAGACCCATTCGGTCAACGCTTTGAAAGAACACATCAAACACAGGATATTATTGATTTATATGATGGACAAACAAAAGAAGAGCTTGATGAAAAAGAAATCCTGGTTACAATAGCGGGTCGGATTATGACGAAGCGTGGTAAAGGGAAAGCTGGGTTTGCTCATATTCAAGATTTATCGGGACAAATTCAAATTTATGTTCGTAAGGATGCTATCGGAGATGAGGCTTACGAAATTTTCAATTCTGCGGATTTAGGAGATATTATAGGTGTTACTGGTAATGTCTTTAAAACAAAGGTAGGAGAACTATCAATAAAAGTAGAGAAGTTTGAGCTTTTAACAAAGGCTTTACGTCCACTACCAGACAAGTTCCATGGATTAAAAGATATCGAACAACGCTATCGTCAAAGATATGTTGATCTGATTATGAATCCTGATAGTAAAAAGACTTTTATATTTAGAAGTAAAATTATTCAAGCAATGCGTCGATACCTTGATGATCATGGATACCTTGAGGTTGAAACACCAACTATGCATTCAATCCCTGGTGGTGCATCTGCGCGTCCGTTCATCACTCACCATAATGCGCTGGATATGCCTTTGTATATGCGTATTGCTATTGAGCTTCATTTGAAACGCCTTATTGTAGGTGGGTTAGAAAAAGTTTATGAAATTGGTCGTGTATTTAGAAATGAGGGTGTTTCAACACGTCACAACCCTGAATTCACAATGATTGAGCTTTATGAAGCATATGCAGATTATCAAGATATTATGGAATTAACAGAGAATTTGATTGCTCATATCGCGAAAGAAGTTTTAGGAACAACTACAATCCAATATGGTGAATATGAAGTTAATCTTGAGCCTAAATGGACAAGACTTCATATGGTTGATGCAATTAAAGAATACACAGGCGCAGATTTCTGGAAAGAGATGTCTGTTGAAGAAGCTAGAGCTTTAGCTAGAGAGCATAATGTTGAAATTGGTGAACATATGCTTTACGGTCATATCGTAAATGAATTCTTTGAACAAAAAGTTGAGGAAAAACTTATTCAACCAACATTCATCTATGGTCATCCAGTAGAAATCTCTCCATTAGCGAAGAAAAACGCGGATGATCCACGTTTTACTGACCGTTTTGAATTGTTTATTGTTGCGAGAGAGCACGCGAATGCATTTACTGAATTAAATGACCCAATTGACCAAAAGGAACGTTTTGAGGCTCAATTGAAAGAGCGTGAACAAGGTAATGATGAAGCTCATTTGATGGATGAGGATTTTATAGAAGCGTTAGAATATGGTATGCCTCCAACTGGTGGATTAGGTATTGGTATCGATCGATTAGTTATGCTGTTAACAAACTCACCTTCGATTCGAGATGTATTATTATTTCCACAAATGAGACATAAATAAAACGGCTTGTTTCATTTAAATTTAAACTAAAATAAGCGAGGGATTCCTTAATTTATCTAAGGAACTCTCGCTTTTTTTATTAGCTTTTAGAGAATATAAGAATAAATGATATAAAGATGGTTAATAGGAGAGCATGACGAAAATTAATGAATTAAATTATTTTAAAAAAATGCTTGCTTATTAAAAATAAAGATGTTATATTTGAATACGTTGCTGTTGAACACGAATTAATAAAACAAAAAACAGTTGACAATTTAATTGAAAGTTTGCTATACTAATATAGTTGCTTTAAAGAAAGAATGTTCTTTGAAAACTAAACAAAACCAAGCGTGCCAACGTTAATTTCGATTAACACAAAACGTACTATTAAGTACACAATGAGCAAGTC
>JAPSLL010000025.1:5082-57432 GCA_031180805.1 Bacillus sp. (in: firmicutes) | reverse complement strand
AGAAGAGGTGCTGCTCCTTTTTTTAACCCGCCCATTGTTAAAATAAGTAGATGTGCACCATGACTTAAAAGACCAGTGCCGATAATAATCCGTAGAATACTTTTAGATAGCATAAGATAGGTTGCTGCTGTAAATAAAATGCCAGCAACGATACACATTAATATTTCCATTATTCCGTCTCCCCTATCGTTTGAATAATCGTCATTGTTACACCGATAACAACGAGATATACACCAAGGTCAAAAAGGACAGCGGTAGCCAATGCTGTTTCTCCTAGCAATGGTAGCTCAACATAACCAAATGTTTGGGTTAAAAACGGAACATTATAGAATAGGGAGCCAATTCCTGTTAATAAAGCAATCAGCAAGCCTAATGCAGCCATTTTTATATAATCGAAAGGTAAAATACTTACGACTGTTTTAATATCGTACGCAAGCAGCAACAGGACGATGGCACATGATGTCATAAGTCCGCCGATAAAACCGCCACCTGGAGTATAATGACCGGAAAAGAAGAGATGCCAGGAATAAATGATTATAAGAAACACGATCACTTTCGTTGCAGTTTGAAAGATAAGATCGTTTGTTTTTAAGTTCGTTTTCTTCACTCTTCTCCCTCCTTTTTAGCCTGTAGGCGGATCATGCCATAAATTCCTAATGCAGCAATACATAAAACAGCGATTTCAAACAATGTATCAAAGCCTCTAAAGTCTACGAGAATGACATTGACCATATTTTTACCGCCTGCAAGCTCATAGCTATTTTCGATAAAGTAGCTTGAAATTGTTTCTGAAACCCTCTGGCTGTTCGCAGCTAATCCAATCAAGGTAACGATTGCCCCTACGCCTAAGGAAATGATGAGATTTGTTAACTTAAATGGCAGCTTTTTCTCACGCTTTTTCAACTCTGGTAAATAATAGAAGCAAAGCAGGAATAAAGCGACAGAAACCGTTTCTACACATAACTGAGTCAAAGCTAAATCTGGTGCTCTAAATAGCACGAAAAACAGTGAGAGAGAGTAGCCAACTGATCCAAGTGCAATAATTGATGTTAGGCGTGATTTCGCAAACAGCACGGTAATTGTACCAATGACCATTACGGCTGCAAGCACTGCTTCGTAAATCCCAACAGGAGCGGTATTGCGTAAATTAAAGGAAAAGCCATTTTTAACAACAAGTGATGTGCCAACAATGACAATCATAAAAATAAAGATATATGCAAGATAATCGCGAATAAATCCAGTCATATAAAAACGTGTAAACGTAGATGATGATTTATCTAGACCTTTTATTGCTGCATCATAGCCTTTATTTAACGTTAATTTCTGTGGAGTAAACCGGTAAATTCCACTCCATTTTGATAACGAAAGAAAGGCGAGTAAACCAATTAGGACAACACCAATTGTCATCCATAGCTCAAGATTAAAACCATGCCATGGCTGAATATGAACATGAAACTTTTCTTCTGCACCAAGCATTCCAGGGATGATCGAAGCAATCGCTGGCTCAATGATCGTATATTCAAGCAAGCTTGGAAAGAAGAAGAAAATAATCACAAGTGAAGCAAGAATAATTGGCGAAATTAACATTCCGATTGGTGCCTCATGTGGTTTTGTTTTAAGCTTCTCAGGCTGGAACTTTCCAGTAAACGTCTTGAACACAATAATCATACTGTAAATGAAGGTGAATATACTCGCGATCCACGCAATAATTGGGAACAATAGCCCGAGTGTTTCTAAATTTAAGATATTTAGCTCAGTTATTCGAACCATACTTGTAAAGAACATTTCTTTACTTAGAAATCCGTTAAATGGTGGCAATCCTGCCATCGAAAATGCGCCGATAATCGAAATCGTAAATGAGATAGGCATGAGGCTCATCAAACCGCCTAATTTCCGAATATCACGTGTACCTGTTTCATGATCGATAATACCGACAACCATAAATAGGCTTCCTTTAAATGTGGCATGGTTGATTAAGTGAAAAACTGCAGCAACGATAGCAACGGAATAATAGGTGTCAGATACTGAATCAAGCACTAATGCTGCAGAACCAACACCTAGCATCGACATGATCATTCCTAATTGACTCACAGTTGAAAAGGCAAGGATTCCCTTTAAATCAGTCTGCTTCACTGCATTAAATGATCCCCAGAACATCGTGAATAGCCCAATTGATGACACGATCCAAAACCATTCTGCTGTACCGGCAAAAACAGGACTAAAGCGTGCAACTAGATAAATTCCGGCCTTTACCATTGTCGCCGAATGAAGATATGCGCTAACAGGAGTCGGCGCTTCCATGGCATCTGGCAACCAAATATAAAACGGAAATTGAGCCGACTTCGTAAACGCACCGAATAGAATAAGAATTAACGCTGGCACAAATAATTTATCATCAATAATAGTTGGAACTTGGCTAATCATTTCGCGGATGCTAAATGTATTTGTCATAAGGTAAAGCAGGACAAATCCACCAAGCATCAATAGTCCACCGAATATTGTAATCATCATCGACTTTTGCGCACCATACCGAGATTTTTCCCGTTTATACCAAAAGCCAATTAACAGAAAGGAAGAAAGGGAGGTAAATTCCCAAAACGTATATAAAACAATGACGTTATCAGAAAGGACAACCCCGAGCATGGCTCCCATAAACATTAACAAGTAAACGTAGAAATGATGAAGCTGCTCTTTTTCCTTTGATAAATAAAAAATCGAATAAAGGACAACAAGCGATCCAATACCAGTTATTAATAAAGCGAACAGTAGGCCTAATCCATCAATGTATGCAGTAAAATTAATCCCGAGAGACGGAATCCATTTGGCCGTTTGGGTAATTGTGTTACCATCCATCATATCGCCGATAAATGGAACAAAATAGCTAAATAATAAAATCGGTAAAATTAAGACGAACCATCCTGTATGTATTTGCCGGAAATACTTATAGAGAAATGGAACGAGTATTGCAAAAAGAAAAGGGGCTACGATAGCCAAATGTAGTAATGTCATAAAAAGCAAACCTCCTTATAAAATCATTTCCATTCTTTATTATGAGAGGTCTTTCAACCTAAAGAAATAATGGATACATAAAACATGATAAGTCCAATTCATTCTGAGACAGTTAGAGTTTCATTGCAAAACAGCTTCAATGCTTGTACGATCTCTACATTTGAAACAATGTAAGAAAATTAACAGCTAAATGAGTCAGATTACAAAATGATCCTATTTGTGTATTATGCACGAGTTTCATTATGACTATGAAATAATACATACTTATTCGCAATTTCAAGTTCATATGAACATAAAAATGATAACAAATTTTTCTCAACTTGTATATTCTAAAAATTTCGTGAGCATGATAAAGATGAGGTGGTTCCATGCCAAAACGGAAAATTTTAGTTGCCGGTTGTTTGTTTTCAAGTATGTTTTGCAGTGCTTGGTATGTTGATGCAAAGCTAAATAGACATTATGTTGATCCCGAAGAATTGCAAGGACCAGCTGCTCAGCTTTTAAATAACGAAACTACTATTCCTTCTGAAATTGTAGTTGAGGAAGTAAAGGCAATTGAAAAATTTAAACCACGCGAATATGTTCGTGTAATTGCACGTTAACAGGATGGAAGGTACATCCTGTTTTATTTTTGAAAATCTGATAAAAAGTAAAAGCGTCTAGTAATTAGTAAATAGCTTGCTAAAATAACGCTCAAGCACTAGATAATCTTGCTGTAAAACAAAGTAAACACCTTTCAATCCCTTGTCAAAATGAACGTAATAATTCATAATAATGTTACAATTTACTTTGATAAAGGAACTTATTATATGAAAATGAAAAACACTTATTTTACAAGCTATTTTCCACTTATCACGATTTTGTTATTTAGCACATCTTTATCAATTGCTACAGTTATGATCGTGATAGATTATTTACAAGTTTTGGGAATTTACGAGGGAATGCTAGAATTTTTCTCGAATAACGGGATTAAGCTGGCGTTGTTTATCATATTTGCATTGCTTTATTTCATGGTCTTTTCTGCATTAAAGCTAATTGCTGATACGGTAACAGAGCTATCATTATTATTTTTTTCAAAGGATATTGTAGGTGAGAACTTAACGAAAATTAGAGGTGGCTCATCCTTCTATCTTGTAGCAGGTGCGCTTTCGTTAGCTGCGGTTCAATTTCCAATTGCAATTATTGGGATATTTTTGCTTGCAACGCTTTGCTATTTTATTTTTATTGTTTATAAAATTAGTAGCTCATTGACATCTGCTTCTTTAATTGGTTTAGTTTTATTCCATGTTTTATTTTGGTTTTCATTTATACTAGGTACTTTATATATATGCTTTCGCCTATATAATAGCATCATGGCTAGCTTGCCTATTTAATTGGAGATTTTAGAGTACTTAAAAAAGCTGGTTCCATCAAAGGAACCAGCTTTTTTATTTGAAGTTAAGTTATTTTAAGACAAAAATCTGCTTCGTACCTTTGCGCTTGGGAGCATACATTGGTTTGCTTTACCGAACCATTTGTAACGATTTTTAGCAATGTATTGATAAATTCCATCTCTAATTGGCTTTGGAATGATAATAAAGAGATATAGCAGCCTCCAGCCTCCTCCAAAAAGTAAACACAATTGAAGGGCGGCTTGGGACTTTTGATAAAGCTTACCATTATGAATGAAGATAAAGCTGTCAAATTCATCAGTTGGGAGCTCATATTGTAGTAATAATTTTTGCCCAATTGGTGATTGGAGAGCAGCGAATACTGTTTGCTCCTTTTTATCATGGCGAATAATGAATTGCACAGCCTTATTGCAGAAATGACAAATACCATCAAACAAAATGACCGGTTGTTGTTCTTTATCCATCGTAAACCTTCTTTCTATTTCATCGTATCTCTCCATATAAGCATTTGGGGTCCTTGATGATATAGATGACTAACATCACTATTAGAATCTTCACCAACCCATACTCCTGCGGTATACTGGTCCTTTAAACCGACAAACCATATATCAGCGTAATCATTTGTCGTTCCTGTTTTTCCGCCAACATAATCACCGGAGACTCTCGCTTTCTGCCCTGTGCCACTTTTAACAACTGATGATAGCAATGAGCGCATTTCATCGTTTGTTGACTCCTTCCAAACTTGAACAGGCTGCACCTTCCATTCATAAAGCGTTTTTCCTGATAAATCGGTCACCTTTGTTATCGCGTGATTTTCGTAATAAGCTCCGTTGTTACCAAAGGTTGAATAGGCATTTGTTATTTCTAAAGGAGATAGCCCAACCTTAAAACCTCCTATTGCCGTTGCAAGGTGAGTATAATCATCTGGAACTATCGAATTAAATCCGAAAGGCTTTAAATAGGAAAAGCCTTTTTCAATGCCGATTGTATCCAAAAGTCTTACTGCTGCGGCATTATACGAATATTTTAATGCTGTATCAATTGAGACTGTTCCATAATCTTGTTTACTATAATTCTCAGGGCAATAATCACCTTTACAAAATTCGCTCGCATCGATTTTTGATTTTGCTGTTACACCTGTTATATCAATATATGGAGCATAGTCTAATAATGGCTTTATTGCGGAGCCTGGCTGTCGATATGCCTGGTAAGCACGATTAAATGAAAACTTTTCGTAATCCTTTCCGCCATATAAAGCAACAATGCGATGTGATTCGTGATCAACGACTGCCGCAGCACTTTGGACATTTTGATCAGGAAGATGTGTGGCAACGGCTTGCTCTAATTTTGCTTGAATTGATGAATCCAAGCCTGTATAAATAATAACGCCCTTGCTTAAAACATCATTTACACGATCTGTTAATTCAGTTTGGATCTTTTCTTTTTCCTTTGCTTGCTTGGCATTTGCCAATCTATCAGAAAAGCCTTCCGTTTCAGAAATTAATTGCTTTAATTCCTGGTGGACATATGTGACATAGTGTGGATTTGTATCCACAGGCTTTTTAATTGATAGGGTTATTTTATAAGCTTTTGCTTCATCAAGCTCCTGCTTTGTTATAGTGCCGTTTTCATGCAGCATTGTTAGTAATCGTTCCTGACGTTGCTTTGTATTCTTAAAGTTTTTGACTGGGTCATATAACGATGGATTGTTCGGGATAGCACTTATAAATGCTAGCTCAGCAAGGTTTAGCTCCTGTAATTGCTTGCTAAAATAATAGGTTGCTGCTGTTCCAATCCCATAAGCGCCATGACCGAAATAAATCGCATTTAAATATCCCTCGAATATTTGCTCCTTCGTAAAGGTTCTTTCAAGCTGATAGGAATAAAGTAATTCACTCAGCTTTCTGTTATAGGTTCTGTCATGATTTAAATAGACGTTACGTGCTAGCTGCTGGGTAATCGTACTGCCGCCTTGTTCAACAGATTGCGATTGTGCATTTATAAACACTGCTCGTAACATCCCGGCCGGATCAAACCCTAGATGCTCAAAAAAACGCTGATCCTCTGATGTAATAAAAATGTTTTTAACGGGATCAGGGACATCATGATAAGCAATATAATTGCGATTTTGTTGATTTGAAATTACTTCTGAAACTAATTGACCCTCACTATCGAAAATAAAACTATTTTGTGATAACTCAACATTACTTAAGGGGAGTTTTTCATCTAAAACGGTTCCTAATCCTTTTACAGCCTTTGATTCCTTTCCGGCAACAAAGCCACATAATAAGAAAATCGGAATCATGAAGATGATACAAATCCATCCAACTATTCTCCTCAAATTACATTCACACTCTTTCTCACGTTATGATTCTTTTCTTTATTGTAACCGATCTTGACCAACTTAGGAGCAATATTATTTTGCTGATTTTTCTAATTTATCCATTTTTCTACTTAATAGTAGCTTCAAAATGAAACCTGAAACAACCGTCCATAAAGTAAAAAAATAGACAAGGGATAATTCATTATTTTTCGAAAATTTGAAGTTAATCAGAAGCGTCGATGATATAATAATAAAAAATGGAAAGTTGAAGAAAGAGGGGTGAAATAGGTTGGAGGGACAAGAACCATTATTATTATTTATTGATTTTGAGTTTACGATGCCAGAGGGGAAATCTGATCCTGTTGGATTTTATCCTGAAATAATTGAAGTAGGGCTCGTAGCTGTTCGTAATCAAAAAATTGAAGACCAATTTTCCTCTTACGTAAAACCAAATCGTTTTCCGTTATTGAGTGAAAGGTGTAAAACCTTTCTCCAAATTTCCCAATCTAAAATTGATTCTGGTATAACCTTTCAAGAATTATTAACTGTATTAAAAAAATATACGAACGATTCCCCTGCGACGATTATTACATGGGGGAATATGGATATGAAAGTACTGCGGCACAACTGCAAAATGAATGGTGAAGAATTCCCTTTTACAGGCGAATGTAGAGACCTTTCGATGGAATATAAAAAATTTTTCGGAGACCGTAATCAAACAGGCCTTTGGAAGGCTGTTGAGGATTACGGGAAAAAGGCGACAGGTAAACATCATCGTGCATTAGATGATGCTCTAACAACATATCATTTATTCAAGCTCGTTGAAGAGGATAAGCGTTATTTGCAAAAACCAGAACCACCAACAATCGGAGACAGAATTGATTTAACGAAGGTTTTAGGTAAATATGCAACATAAAGGAGAGGAATCTCGTTTATAAATTAATGTTATTTTGGCTGGCTTACTCAATAACATTATTTGTATATGAAGATTGTAAGAGTTAAAACAAATATTGTTATTGAGTAGATATAAGCCTCATTTATTCGGGAAATAATCTGCTTCTAAACGAGAAAGATTGCTTAAAGATTGCTCTGCCCAAGGAGTGTTCAATTGCATAAGCTCTTCTCTTAATTCGGTTAATGCGTTTTTTAATGATTCCTGATAGTCAGGGATATCCCCATCGAAAGGCTTAACCATTTTCTTTGGAACATTTGTTTGTTCATTGAAAGCTAGGGCGCGGCGTTCATGAAAGAACTGAACATCAGCATCTTTTGGATGATGTAGGTCACCTTGCTGAGGATGCTTTAGAACAGCTTTCACTTTAACAAGGTAATGCATCGGCCGAATATCGGTAATTTCCCCAATATATTTTCCTGTTTTGTAAATACCAGTTACGATATCCCCAATCATTCGTTCTTCCATTTAAAATCATTCCTTTTAATCAGTAGTTTATGATATGTTCATCATAACATGTTCAGCTAAGAGAATCACATTTGTAATTTGCGAAAAGCTTGCTATAGTAATAATGAAAGGTTGTGAATATATGGAGCAGCTTCAATTAATAGTAGGATTATTTCTATACTTCCCAGAGGATAAAACAGAGTATATACCAGCAGTTATCACTATGGTTATTTTTGGAATCGGAGCGTTTTTTGCCTTTCGTTTTATCGTAAAACTATCAAAAAAAGAGGAAGGAGAAGTGGACAAGCATTTCCAACAATCAGTTAAAAGTGAAGAAAAGGAATAACTGCAAAAAGGTCTGATACCTAACATCCAAGCGTTGGAAAAGGATCAGACCTGACTAATCTTAACGGAATATCATTTGCTTTCTTATGTCAATGCATGAACGAGGCGTTTAAGTCCTTCCTGTAATGTTTCCTTTGGACAAGCGATATTCATGCGGAGGAAGCCAGCACCGTTTTCGCCAAATTTTGAGCCTGGCTCTAAAGCTAATTTTCCCTTTTTATAAAGTAATTCCTTTATTTCATCATCTGTTTTATGTAGACTTCTAGCATCTATCCAAATTAAATAAGTAGATTCAGGTCTCATAACGTTTAACTGTGGCAGTTTTTCGTTTATAACCTTTTCTACTTCAGTAACATTTTCCTCTAAGTACGTAATTAATTTATCAAGCCAGTCATTACCGTAATTATATGCGGCTTCCATTGCATCTGTTCCAAGTGTATTTAATCCAAATAACCCATGTAGCTGAAGAGTTGAATTGAATTTTCTTCTTAGAGAAGCATTCGGAATGATGAGTACAGAAGCCTGTAAGCCAGCAAGGTTGAATGTTTTACTAGGTGCAATGCATGTTATTGTATTGTCAGCAATTTCTTTACTAATCGATGCGATTGGTGTGTATTCATTACCGAATAATAATAAATCAGAGTGAATATCATCTGAGATGATTAAAACATCATGCTTTAAACACAATTCCCCTATTTTCGTTAATTCCTCTTTACTCCACACTCTTCCCCCAGGATTATGAGGATTACAGAGGATAAACATTTTTGTATTCGGATCTGCAAGCTTTGCTTCAAAATCATCAAAATTGATTTCATAACGATGATGCTCATTTAGTAAAAGCTCGTTGTAAAGAACTTCACGTTTATGCTTTTTCGCCATTTCAAAGAAAGGATAATATACAGGTGGCTGCACGACAATTTTGTCTTCAGGTCCAGTATATGTTTGAATCGCCATACTAATAGCTGTTACGATTCCAGGGCTGTAGGTAAGAATATTCTCCTCTATTTCCCAGTGATGGCGATTTTTCAACCAGCTTCGTATCGCTTTCTCTGTTCCTTCTCCTGGCATCGTATACCCGAATATCCCGTGGTCTGCTCGATTTTTAATGGCTTCGATGACCTCAGCTGGAGCCGGAAAGTCCATATCTGCAACCCACATTGGCAAAATTTCCTCATCACCAAACATTTCCTTCGTATTCCACTTTACGGAATTTGTTTCTCTTCGATTTATGATTTCATCAAATCGATTCACCATTCACACCTCGCTTAAGTATTTTTTAATTGCTTTTTTCTTGTGTCTAGCTCCACGCCAAGCCCAAAGAGCACCTTCTATTTTGATTCGGTTTTTTGCCCTAGGCTAAACGAGGCGCTTTCACATTTCTAATTGTTCTCTTTCATCATATATATGTTACAATGACAGTGCAAAAAATAAGATTTAATAAGGTGAAAAAATGGAAGCTCAACAAACGAATCTTAAATTAATGGAAGTTTTACTACAATGGGATCCGCTAGGGTATGGAGAAGGAAGCTATGAAACGGAAGTTGTTGATGTGTTACAAGCAGTGTATGCCTTTGATGATGTAATGCTTCTTGCTAGAAAAATTCAAGCAATTTATGAGTTTTCATTTGAAGAAATCATTCCACTCCAGACATGTGAAAAACTTGCGAAGCAATTACTATTTATTAAACAGACAAGTAGCTGTGAAATTTAAATAATTTGGTGGGAGTATAAACATACTCTCAAGTATAAATAAACAGCTAGTTATTTATATAGTGCGCCTAGCCCCATCTGATCTAAAGGCATTTTTGTAAATGGATTTGTATCCTTGTAAGGGGCTAAGTAAGGCGCGACTCTTTTAATTAGCATGACAGAAGTCGAGAATCTTTTCCGTTACATATTCTGGACGCTCCTCAGGAACTAGGTGCCCAGTGTCCTTTAATGAATAGAAGATCGAATTAGGTAAATCATTTTTTAATCTTTCACCGATATGAACTGGAACAACCTTGTCTTCATTTCCCCAAATGAGGAGACTTGGCTGTTCGATACGCTTTAATTCCTCTGGTGCTAAATCTCCTTCATGGTCACGAATCATTCGATTCAAAGCTCTAAATATCCCATTGTCATGAAAAGGCTCTAAATACCCTTGCATCATTTCTTCATCAATAAGTGAACGGTCATAAACAACATTATATAAGTTTTTTAGGACACCTTGTTTCGCAAGCCAATGTTTGATACCTAAATAAAAGTAGGGAATATATGAGCCGAATTTTAGCGTTCCGCTAATCCGTTTCATATAGCTTGAGCTGCATAGGAGGATAACCTTTTCAAATAAGTCTGGTCTTTTATTAGCTGCTACGAGAGAAACTTGTCCACCCATCGAATGACCTAAAATAAACGCTCTTTTGATGCGCAAACTTTCAACTAATTGAATGACTAAATTTGCCATATTTGAGTAGGAATGAACAAACCTTGTTGATTTTTCTGATTTTCCAAATGGAGGTAGATCGATCGCAAGCAAATTAAATTCATTCTTAAGCATAGGGATAATTTTTCGATAGCAAAAGGTTGAAGACAAGAAACCATGTAATAAGACAAGCGTTGGCTTTGATGGATCCCTTTCATAAACCTCATAATGCACATTCACGCCAAGAATTTTCATTGTATTTGCATAATAATGATTCTCCATATTATTCACTCCATTTTTCCTATAAATAGTATGGTAATATATGATAAAATTAAGTTTTACTCAGGTAAATATCATGATTCTTACGGGCTAACAAAATGGAATAAAGGAAGGGTAGCTATAAGAGCCCAGAGCAGGCAAAAATAATCCACTAATTGCTGTTAGTTTTAGCTTAGCACAAGGAAAAAACACCTGTAAAAACTTACCCATAATTCTTTTGTCTAATCGTAGGAAAAAGGATTTTTAAGTGGTATAATTATCTGAAGATTTGAAAAGTGGGAGTGGTGAAAATGAAGTTTACAGACAAGGAAGTCGAGATTTTAGAAATCTTAGAAAATGACTGTCGCTTATCTGCGGAACAAATCGCCAAAATGATTGATTTAACTGAGGAAGAAACGAAAAAAATTATAAAAAACCTTGAAGACCAACGCATTATCGTTGATTATACTGCACAAGTGAACTGGCGAAAAGTTGATGGCCATGAAGGTGTTAAAGCGATGATTGATGTAAAGGTTCAGCCTAAGCGTGGTGTTGGATTCGATGAAATCGCAAGCCGTATCTATCGTTTTAATGAAGTAAAATCTGTTTATTTAATGTCAGGAGCTTACGACCTGTCCGTTATTATAGAAGGAAAATCGATGTCTGCAATTGCTCAATTTGTATCAGAGAAACTTTCGACATTAGACTCTGTCTTATCAACTACAACTCATTTTATCTTAAAAAAATATAAGCATGATGGCACAATATTTGAGCAAGATGATGAGGATAAGAGAATTGTGGTGTCCCCATGATTGAAACATCACATTACCTCTCAAGTTCAGTCAAAGATTTAAAACCTTCAGGAATTCGTAAGTTTTTTGATTTAGCAGCTGGTATGGAAGGTGTCATCTCGTTAGGGGTAGGTGAGCCTGATTTTGTTACCTCATGGAATATTAGGGAAGCATGTATTCTTTCACTTGAGCAAGGCTATACATCCTATACAGCAAATGCTGGTTTATTAGAATTAAGAAGAGAAATTAGTGCATATTTGAACGAAACGACAACAGTTCAATATGATCCCGAAACTGAGCTATTAGTAACAGTTGGTGCGAGTCAGGCACTTGACCTTGCATTAAGAGCGATTATTAATCCTGGTGATGAAGTAATTGTCATTGAGCCAAGCTTTGTCTCCTATGCTGCTCTCGTCTCGCTAGCGGGTGGTGTTCCTGTTCCGATTCAGACAAAAGGAGAAATGGAATTCAAGCTTCAGCCGGATGAGCTAGAAGAAGCAATAACTAACAAAACAAAGGCGATTATTTTATGTTCACCAAATAATCCGACTGGAACGCTTTTAAATAAAGAAGAACTAACGAAAATCGCTAGTATCATTGAGAAGTACGATTTGCTTGTGATTTCGGATGAAATTTATGCTGAGCTAACGTATGATGAAGCATACTCAAGCTTTGTTTCTATTGAAGGAATGGCTGATCGAACATTGCTTATCTCTGGATTTTCAAAAGGATTTGCGATGACAGGCTGGCGTTTAGGCTATGTTGCTGCACGTCCAGAGTTTTTAAGCGCTATGTTAAAAATCCATCAATATTCAATGATGTGTGCACCAACAATGGCACAATATGCTGCAATTGAGGCGATGAAAAATGGCAAAGAGGATGTTCTTCATATGAAGAAAAGCTATAAACAGCGCCGCAATTTATTTGTTAGTGCATTAAATGACATTGGTTTAACATGTCATGTTCCTGGTGGTGCGTTCTATGCATTCCCATCAATTCAAAGTACAAATCTCACTTCAGAGGAATTTGCTGAGCAATTGTTAAAAGAAGAAAAGGTTGCGGTTGTTCCGGGTAGTGTATTTGGGGAAAGCGGTGAAGGCTATGTGCGTTGTTCCTATGCATCATCACTTGACCAGCTCCAAGAAGCACTAAAAAGAATGCAACGCTTTGTTCAAAGTCGAGCTTAATAGCAAAAAAAAAGCTGACCATATATTGGTCAGCCATATAGAGAAACAAAAGGGGGAATACTAGAAAGCCTTATGCTGGTATTTATTCCCCTTTTTTGTTTGTTTTAAACAACATATCCAGAAATTCCACATGTTCCTCTTATATATATTCTTCAAATTATACTCCTATGAAACAATTTAATTGCTTGTTCCGTTTAATATGTAGAAAAAAGGGGGGTAGACGAATGACAGAGGAAGAGCTAATAAAAAGGGCGCAACAAGGAAATATGGTTGCATTTGGGCAACTAGTGGAAATGTACTATCCGACTGTTGAAAGATTCGCCTATCAATTAGGAAATCGCCATGATGAAATAGAGGACATCACACAGGAAGTATTCATTCGTGTCTACCGTTTTCTTGATCAATTCACAAAAGCGAAATTTTCAACGTGGTTATATAAAATAACGCTAAATGTTACCCGAGATTTTGCAAGAAAGCGTCAATCAAACATCCGTAAAGTATTTAAAATTCAACAAAATACGAAAAAGGATGACTATATCGAAATTGAATCAGCAGTGATTCAAAACGAAGAGGACCGAACGCTTCATATAGCCATTCAAATGCTCGATGAAAAATACCGTGTTCCGATCATTCTATTTTATTTTCATGAAAAAAAATATGAGGAAATAGCTGAAATAATGGGGGTAACATTATCAACAGTTAAGACGCGAATTTTACGTGGGAAGACGATGCTGAAAAAGCTAATCGAAGAGCAAAATCGGAAGGAAGGTGACATTCATGGATGATAAACAATTTGAGGAACGGATGAAGCAATTAAAGAAATCCTATGAAAACATCCCAACTAAATCAGCTCCAGATGCAATAATGAAGCATATCGTTCAGCAGGAGAAGCCAAAGAAAAGAAAAACGTTTAAACTTCCATATGTCGCTTCTTTCATAGGCGTATTACTCATAGGTGGATTAATTGGCGGTCAATTTATTTCACAACATAGCCTGGTTACTGACAAAGAAGAGAAGAATCCTGCCAAGATTACAGTAGAACAAGTAGAGTCAGCTAAAAATGAAATTCGTGGCCTTTTTGAACGAAAGGTCGATGAATTGGGAGAAAAGCTTGATTTTGATCAAGTCGAACAGTACCTGTTTATCCAGGATGTTGAAGAGACAGTTGATAGATTTGAGGAAAGAAGCAGCTATAAAAACGAAAAAGAACTTAAAACATATATGGAAAAGGTAGAAGAAGAAATTAATCGAAGAGTTTCCTTACCAAATGAGGAATATGCATATATAAAAAAGAAGGTAGAGGATAACGAACCTATCCAGGATGATTTTATTTTAGATTACTTAGATAAATTAGAAGCAATGAGTGAAAATATCTTGAGCGAATGGCGACTTGAATATAATAGCGGAGATATAATGCCAACAAAAGAAAATGTGGAAGGACTAAATAATAAAAATCTATCCTTTGCTTCCAAAGAAATTATCGATTTTGCAGATCGAATAATGACGTATGGATATCGTTTTAACTTAGAGGGCGAGGGAATTATTTCAATTCAAATTAGTATAGACAAAATTGTCAATGAATTTACAGGTCATATAAGTGACGAATTAGAAAGCTATTTATATTTAAAAGACTATGTCCAAGATGTACTAGATATTTCAAAAGAGCAATATGATGATGAAAATATGCTAAAACATATTGAACAGCTTGAAACCTTTATATTACAAAATGAAAACTTTAGAAATAAAGAGGATTTAAAAAAGGTATATCATGCTGCATTGACACATTTTTTATTTGATATGGACGAAGCCTTGCTAAAGAAATTTACAGCACAATATCCAGATGCGTTAACAACTGAGGTCGTGAAAATGGCTCTACAATATCGCGCTACAAATAGTGCATTGAACGATGAAATAAAACTAAAGGTTATTTCGGCAATTCCAGCTGAATTAATGCCGACTTTTCAAGGTGAAGCAATGTCTTTGTTTCCATTGAGTGATTATTTGGAGGGGAAATATAAGGAGTTTAAAGTAAGTAAGGATATCAAGACATTAGAAGGAATAATTGGAGTTAATGGTACTTATCCACTAACAACTGTTAGAATTTACTTATATGCCCTTAAGCAAGGGGATTACGAAACAGCCTATGCTCTCTTGTATAATGGGGATAGAGCAACACTACCTGATTTTAATACATTTAAAACCAAAATGAGCTTATGGCAAGTAGAGAATGAACAATTATTAAATGATTTTGTATATGTTAATCAAGAATGGGAATTTGATGAGCAATTCATCATTAATAATACCTTCATAAACAATAATGGTGAAAAGCTTATTCTTCAAATGAGAGTAGATGAAAATGATTTTCCTGAAATTGTCTATCCACCATCTCCCTAAAGAGGAGCGCCTAAAGTGGCGCTCCTTACGTAATTGTTATAGAGACATTGGGTATACTAATTAAAGACAATAAATCTTTTTGAATTATACCTATTGTTGTGGTATAATTTTATATTGCGTATAAATGGACATATAAATATAAGAAATTAGGAGTGTTATCATGACAACAAAATATGAAGTAGGTAGCGTGCATACGGGTAAAGTAACAGGAATTCAACCATACGGAGCATTCGTAGCTCTTGACGAAGAAACACAAGGTTTAGTTCACATTTCAGAAATTACTCACGGGTTTGTAAAGGATGTTAACGAGCATTTAAAATTAAATGATGAAGTTCAAGTAAAAGTCCTTTCTATTGACGAAAATACAGGAAAAATCAGCTTATCAATTCGTGCAACTCAAGAAGCACCTGCTGAAGAAAAGAAGGAAGCACCAAGAAAGCCTAAAAAGCGTCAAGCAACTGTGAAAACAGAAACAGAAACTCCACAAGGTTTCAATACGTTAAAAGATAAGCTTGAAGAATGGATCGAGCAATCAAAACGTGAGGAAGTTAATAAATAATATCTTGATACGGCTAAAAAGGATACCTTTATCATTAAGCCCATTGCGTTGTAATGGCCTTGTGATAAGGTATCCTTTTTTGTTTGGGAGTTAGGAACTCGTATCAAGTAACGGAAAGGATACTTATCCTGCCCGAGCTCCCACGTTCTCCTATGTTTATGAAAGGAAGAAATAAAAAAGAGCCAACACGTTATCTTGTTAGCTCTTCTTTAGAAGCTTATCGAGCTTCAGGACGAGGCTCTCTCGCTACTTCTTCGGATGGTTTAAAGAGTAATCCAAGGTTAATTAAACCAGCAATTCCAACTAAGCCATATATCACTCTTGAAAGAAATGTACCATCCCCAAAAATGGCTGCTACTAAGTTGAAACCAAAAAATCCTATAAGTCCCCAGTTGATTGCACCAATAATGGTTAACACTAATGCGATACGTTGAATTGCGCTCATATGCAACCTCCTAAAATATTTTCTTTGCATGATTAGAATGTGATAAAAAGGTAAATCCTATTCGTTGGAAATTGTTGTGTGAAGCACTTTTCTTTACAAGAAATAAATGACTATACATAATTTAAGTATGGAGGCGATAATAAATGGATAATTTTACATACTATAACCCAACAAAATTGATTTTTGGTAAAGGACAGGTTGAGCAATTAACTACTGAATTACCATCATATGGAAATAGAGTATTGCTAGTTTATGGTGGAGGCAGTATTAAACGTAATGGACTTTATGACCAAGTTGTGAATATTTTAAAAGATAAGCAAATTGAAATTTTTGAACTATCAGGTGTTGAACCTAATCCGAGACTTTCAACTGTACAACGTGGTGTGGACATCTGTAAGAATGAGAAAATTGACTTTTTACTTGCAGTTGGTGGAGGAAGTGTTATCGATTGTACAAAAGCAATTGCAGTAGGTGCGAAGTATGAAGGGAATCCATGGGATATTGTGACGAAAAAACATATTCCAACAGAAGCATTACCATTTGGAACAGTGCTTACGATTGCTGCTACTGGTTCTGAAATGAATTCAGGCTCAGTTATTACAAATTGGGAAACGCAAGAAAAGTATGGCTGGGGAAGCCCATTAGTATTCCCGAAATTTTCAATCCTTGATCCTGTAAATACATACACAGTTCCGAAAAACCAAACAATTTATGGAATTGTTGATATGATGTCACATGTATTTGAACAATATTTCCATCATACAAAGAATACACCGTTACAGGATAAATTTTGTGAATCAACATTAAGAACTGTTATTGAAGCTGCGCCAAAATTAGTCGAAGATTTAGAAAATTATGAGCTGCGCGAAACGATTCTTTATGCGGGAACAATCGCGTTAAATGGTCAGCTGCAAATGGGCTATCGCGGTGACTGGGCAACACATAATATTGAACATGCAGTTTCAGCGGTTCACGACATTCCACACGGTGGCGGTTTAGCGATTTTATTTCCAAACTGGATGAAGCATACGATGTCAGAAAACGTCGACCGTTTTGTACAAATGGCGGTAAACGTATTTGATGTAGATCCTAGCGGAAAGGATAAAGAAGCAATCGCAACTGAAGGAATTGAAAAACTTCGTGAATTTTGGAGCAGTATTGGCGCACCAAGCCGCTTAAAGGACTATGATATCGGTGAGGAAAGCATTGATGTTATGGCTGATAAAGCAATGGCAAATGGAGAATTTGGTAATTTCAAAAAGCTGACTAGAGATGATGTTGTAGCGATTTATCGTGCTTCCTTATAAACTTGAAGCTACAGAGTGGTTGCCACTCTGTAGCTTAGCTATTTTTTATGGAGTGATCCAGCTTCTAACTCTTATTCCAAAAAATGAAAGTTCAGACAATTTTCTTTGTTGTTTACGCTTACATTAATAACTTAGCTTGATTTACTAGAGTAGTTTAGATAAAGTGAAGATAGTTATAATAATATTGAAGTATATGGAGGAAATGTTTTATGACACATGTACGTTTTGATTATTCTAATGCATTAACTTTTTTCAACGAACATGAAATTACATACTTACGTGATTTTGTAAAGGTAGCCCACCATTCAATCCATGAGCAAACTGGAGCTGGAAGTGATTTCTTAGGCTGGGTTGATCTGCCAAAGAACTATGACAAAGAAGAATTTGCTCGCATTCAAAAAAGTGCAGAGAAAATTAAATCTGATTCAGATGTACTTCTTGTAATTGGAATCGGTGGCTCATATTTAGGAGCTCGTGCAGCGATTGAAATGCTTAACCATTCTTTCTACAACTCTTTATCAAAAGAGCAAAGAAAAACTCCACAAGTCATTTTTGTTGGAAATAATATTAGCTCTACATATATGAAGGATTTACATGATCTACTTGAAGGAAAAGACTTCTCAATTAATGTCATTTCTAAATCAGGTACAACAACAGAGCCTGCTTTAGCATTCCGCATTTTCAGAAAGCTTCTGGAAGAAAAATATGGTAAGGCAGAAGCAAAACAACGTATCTATGCGACAACTGATAAAGCACGTGGTGCATTAAAGACATTAGCAACAGAGGAAGGCTATGAATCATTCATTATTCCAGATGATGTCGGTGGCCGTTATTCTGTCTTAACAGCAGTTGGCTTACTTCCTATCGCTGTAACAGGTGTTGATATTGAAGCGATGATGAAGGGTGCTGCTGCAGCAAGTGAAGACTTTGGTAAGTCTGAGCTAGAAGAAAACCCTGCATACCAATATGCGGTTGTTCGTAACGTTCTTTACAACAAAGGAAAAACAATTGAAATGCTTATTAACTATGAGCCAGGCCTTCAATATTTTGCTGAATGGTGGAAGCAGTTATTTGGTGAAAGTGAAGGAAAAGACCAAAAAGGAATTTATCCTTCTTCTGCAAACTTCTCAACAGACCTTCACTCATTAGGTCAATACGTACAAGAAGGTAGACGTGACATTTTTGAAACAGTTATTAATGTTGAAAAACCACGTCATGAACTTCTTGTTGAAAAAGAAGATAGCGATTTAGATGGCTTAAATTATTTAGCAGGAAAATCTGTTGACTTCGTTAACAAAAAAGCATTCCAAGGAACAATGCTTGCACATACTGACGGAGGAGTGCCTAACTTAGTTGTTTCAATTCCAGAGATGGACGAGTATACATTCGGTTACTTAGTGTACTTCTTTGAAAAAGCATGTGCAATGAGCGGTTACCTATTAGGAGTTAACCCATTCGACCAACCAGGTGTTGAGGCGTACAAAGTTAATATGTTCGCATTACTCGGCAAACCTGGCTTTGAAGAGAAAAAAGCTGAATTAGAAGCACGCTTAAATAAATAAACATGAAAAGAAGCTGTCCTTGAGTCAAAATTGACCAAGGACAGCTTCTTTTTTGTTCAAAAAGGTGAAATACTTTCAATTTCCGGAGAATACTTTCATTTAAGAAAAAATACTTTCAAATCTAGGTGAATACTTTCATAAAAATAAAAATACTTTCAATTTTAAAAAGTTACTTTCAATTCACGAATTTACAAACAAATGTTGAAGTAACTCCTTATTTTTTTCCTCGAAACGACTGTTGTGTGACGAAACCCTTGCTTTAGCAGGTGAGTTAGGGTCTAAGTATAATTTCGCTTGATTTACTGCATTTGCTGCATCGGCAAATGCTCCAAGGATAAGATGCACTTTTCCGTCAAACGAAAGAATATCGCCTGCTGCGAAAAGTCCCTCAATAGATGATTGTGCTTTGCTGCTACCTTTTATATAGAACTCGTCAACAAGCTCAATTTGTAATGGACTTTCTTTAATAAAAGAAAGCTCTCGTTCAAATCCATAGCTAATGATGACATCATCAATTTCAATTGCTGATTCTTCGCCTGTAAGCTTGTTTTCGAGAATGACTGAACGGATTTTTGTGTTATCTGTAGTAGAAACAAACTTTTTTATTGTTGTATTTACATGTTTTTCATGAGGGTATTGGTCTAAAAGTGAAAGCTGTGCCTCGTGACAATCGAATTTGTCTCGTCTATGAACAATATGTAGGCTTTTAACAACAGGCGCGATACTAACTGCCCAATCAATTGCTGAATTACCCCCGCCACAGATAACGACATCTTTGTTTTTAAATTTACTCAAGCTTTGAACTACATAATGAAGATTCGTTACCTCAAAACGATCGGCACCTTCAATGTCTAATTTAATTGGCTTTAGAATCCCGCCACCAACAGCTAAAATGACGGTTTTGCTAAAATGCTGTTTTCCGCTTTCTGCCGTCAATATAAAAGTATCAGCCGTTTTTTCGATTCGAATGATTTTTTCATTTAGAACAACCGCAGGGTCAAAGGTTAATGCTTGTTGAACCATTTGCTTAATTAATTGTTCACCAGTAACTGGTGTAACCGCACCGACATCCCAAATCATTTTCTCTGGGTAAACGTGAACTTTTCCACCTAAATTTGGTTGGAAATCAATAATTTTTGTCTTCATTTCTCGCATTCCGCTATAAAATGCAGAGTAACAGCCTGCTGGTCCACCACCGATAATCGTTACATCAAATAGCTCTTCATGATTTATCAATATTGTGCACGCTCCTTCGTTTTCTTTTCTTTCATATAAATTGTTAAATCCTCACTATAAAGCCGAAAAAGTATGTTCATGAAGATAGATGTAAGGATGTGATTATAAGTTTTTGATAACGTTTAATATGATAATGATTCTCAATATCATTATCGGTTGTTTCATTTCAATTGTCAATATTGTTTTATAATGGACGAATAAGCATGTTTTTTACGTAATTGGAAAATCTAATTGAAAAAGGGGGGTTTTATTATGCTTGAAATACAATCAAGGCTAGAAGGAAAATCATTTTCTTTATATGAGCTCGAACAAAAATTAAAGCCTTTAGGATATGATATAGGCGGGAATTGGGAATATGATCATGGCTATTTAGATTATAAAATTGATTCCAAGGTTGGCTATCAATTTTTAAGAGTCCCGTTTCAAGCAATCAATGGAGAGCTTGATACACCGGGAGTAGAGGTTCAAATCGGTACACCTTTTCTGTTATCACATAAATATCAAATTGGCTTAGATGATCACGCACGCATCGGGAATGTGAGTGCATCATTTAACCAGTTTCAGGAGCCGGAGGATAAAGATGCAACCTTCCCAAGTGAATATATCGAGAATGGGAAGGAGCTTGTTAAGCAGCTTGAGGATACGCTGCTATAGTTAATGGCTAAAGACAATTAATGAGTCTTCATTCTCGATTGTATAGGTGAGGGGTGGATTTAGTTTCGTTTCCTCTCCTTTTTTTATGCCAATTAATATCGATTCATTTTCTAATAACTCATGGCTAATCGTTCGAAAGGTTTTACCTACATCTTCCTGTTTTACAGGGATGATTTGAAACAGATTTCCTTTTGCAGGATTTAATTCGGAATAAACTTGGGACAATCCGTTTTTGGCTAAATAGCTACTCATAATAAAGTGACTTGTTAGCTTATACGTTTTTATAATTTCATCAGCACCTGCTCGATTCGCATTATTCGTTTGTTTCTCTGTCAGTACCTCAATGACACAATACAAGCTTGGGTTAACCCCTTTTAATGTAAGGAGTATAAGTATTGAATTCATATCAGCGTCATGCTCATTTTTATTTTGGTCAGCAGTAATAATTGCTGCATCTGCATATGTAATATTCGCTTTGGCTAAAACTCGTTCATCTGTTGGATCGCCTTTAACAAAATAAACATTTTCTATAAGTGGTCCACTTTTTAATGTTTCATCAATTAAGACAATTTGCTTGTATGGTTTAACGGAATGCAACGAATCGATCATTTCTTTTACCTTTTCGTTCCAGCCGATTAAAATCACATGGTTGCTCCCTTTAAAGGTTAAATCCCCTTCGACATAAGCATGCTGTTTTCGAATTGCTGCTGCTGAAATCGTTGCGAAGTACGCACTAACCATACTAGCTCCGATCATGATCATAATCATCGCAATAATTCTACCACCAATTGTTTGTGGGGAATAATCGCCAAAGCCAACTGTAGACACCGTAACTAGCGCCCACCAGATTCCATCAAATGTAGAGGGGAATTCAGTAGGTTCAACAAAAGAAATAATTGTGCCAAATACTAGAATGATAAGGATGACGACAAATGAGATTTGAAAATAGAGCGGCCACTTAAGCCATTGAATCATTGTTTTGTTTGATTTGGTCATTAATCTCCATCCTTTCCTTTCTTATTATTCGGTAGGAAGGATAACACCTCCCTAATAATTGTATTTATTTTTGCTGTAACTTCATCTTTTCCATATACATCAATGGCGCGTTGAATCGTTTCGATCGTTTCATCAGTAAACTCAATTAGTGGCCTGTCTTCCTCTGAATCATTATAAAAACCAATAAAAGTATCTAAGCCTTCATTCATTTTATCAATTGCTTCACTTAGCAGTTTCTTTTCATCTTCACTTACTTTCAAGTGACCACCACTTTCCTTAACATCAATCTTTTTCCATTAGTAGTATGCTCAAATCATCCTATTCTTATTGAGAAGAACTGTTTGTACAACTTAAAAACAAGCAAATATCAATGTCTTCATCCAGTGACGTCTTTCATGTATAGTAATAAATAGATTTAGGTTGACTTATTTCATGAAAAGAGGGAAGTGTCACATGCTAATCAAACATGAATTAAAAACAAACAATCGCGATGAAATGGTTGAGGTGACTAGCTTAGTTCAAAGAGATGTAATCGAATCTGGTCTACAAGAAGGAACTGTTCTTATTTATTGCCCACATACGACAGCTGGTATTACGATAAATGAAAATGCAGATCCTGATGTAAAAACAGATATGATTCGCCGCTTCGATGAGGTATATCCATGGGATGATGAAAAGGATTTACATATGGAAGGAAATACGGCAGCACATATGAAGGCTAGCACGGTCGGAGCTTCCCAAACCGTTATCGTTACTGGGGGAAGATTATTACTAGGTACTTGGCAAGGAATATACTTTTGTGAATTCGACGGTCCAAGAAGGCGTACATTTTATGTGAAAATTCAAGGGAAATAGGACATGACATAAAGTAGTTGACCCCTCAAATAAATAGGGGTCAACCTTAGCTTTAAGTAAATCTTTACTTTGAAACTAGAGGTTAAAGGTAACCTGACCAATTTTCCCAACAATTTCATTTGCTGCAAGGAAGCGAGGAAGAGGCTCCTCTGTAGAGCGAGGGGAAAATTGAAAAAGATACCGATCATCTAGCCGAGTTACTTGTGATAATAAATACGCAGATTGAGTTGCATATGGCTTGCGTTGTTTATTTAATGCTTCGATCATTTCTTCTGATGTTTTAATTCCGACTCCGTGGCCATAAAACGTTCCATTCCCTAAATCGATTGCGTTTTCTCCACGCCAATATGATTTATTAGGATCAAATTCCGGATTATTAAAGTAGACGCAGTCACCAGGCAAATAATCATTTCCTCTTGTTGTTACAATCGGCAAATCTTCATCAGAACGCCAATCCCTTAAATAAATTCCTTGATATAACCGATTAAATAGACTGTTACCGAATACCTGGAGAACAGCTTTATAAAAGATAATAACGATTGCAGTCGCGCATTCAAAGCCATATTGTTTTCCATTGACAAAAATATCATGAATCGCATTAGATGGCTGAATTCCATCTCTTAATTGAAACCCGCCGGTTCTCGTTAATATCCAATAACGTTCATTACATTTAGAATCCTCGAATACCGTAAACTCCGCCTTGCTTGCGAGTAACTCTTTTGCAGCTTGAATAATTGCTGATCGAAGCTTTAGCGTAAAATGGAAATGCTCAAGATTATAAAAGGAATATGTTGTTTGGTAGTTGGCCATTTTGTTAATCATTTCGTTTTCAACTGCTGTATTTGAGGGGTTTTTAAGCTGTATAGCGTATGCGGCAGTATTTCCAATGAAAATCATCGACTCCCTCCTTTTTTCATGCTCTCTAATATATATGGAGAAGGAGGGAGAAAATAGTAATAGAACTTATAACTTTTATAAGAAAGGAAAGCGATTGGCTCCATAGAATTGAAGGGAGAATTCCTATGGAGCTTATGCTTGTCGGGGCTAAACAGTCGCTTCCGCTTTTCTAAAATGTCTAGCTCCAGCGCCTAGCCCCTCGAGGTCATAAGTCAAGAAAGAATAGAAGGTAAAGAACACCTTCAATTCTTTCTCGCCTTATGCTTGTCGGGGCTGAACGAGGCGCTTCTGCTTTTCTTATTCCCGGTAGTTTTCTGGAATTTCTGTTTGTTCAAAGTTTGTTACAAGCTTTTTAAGATTTGTGTGGAGCTCATCGTCTGTGATTGGGAATCCGTGACCTGTTATTGCGATTTGTGGCTCCAATGCTTCGATCGCTTTGACAGATGCAAATGCCGCTTGCCAATCCGTTGTGAAATAAGGGGGAGGACCGTGCATTTCTTGTTTTTGCGTTAACACTTCATATAATGATTCCTGCTCAACATTTGTAATCGCATCACCAGCAATTAACGCTCTGTCTAAATCTCTGAAAAGTGAAATATGTCCTGGTGTATGTCCTGGTGTTCGGATGTAACGCCAATCTGGAAGTGGAGGAATTGTTCCATCATCACTTAAAAGCTGTAAATTAGAGCTAATGTTAATGCTATGTCTTGGAAACATTGGCGACATTTTTGCCACGAGACCTTCCACTTCATTGTTTGGTGGCGGATAATCCTCTTTTCCTGTTAAGTACGGCTCCTCTAATGGGTGTGCATAAATAGGGACATCCCATTTTTCTAGTAATTGCTCGATTGCACCGACATGATCGAAATGTCCATGTGTAAGGATAATGTTTGTAAGCTTGCATCCCTTACCGAATCTCTTTTCAGCCTCCTGAATAATCATCTCTCCAGAGCCAGGCATACCTGCATCAACTAATATAAATGTATTGCCTTCATTAGGATTCCCGATAAAACAAACATTCACAATTTGGACATTGAAGCAATAAAGATCTGGCATGACCTCGATACCAAGTCCACTCGAAATCGATGTTAATGGCATTTTTTCCAATTCATTTACCTCCAATTTGTCATATCTAATTTAGTATTTCATAAAGTGTTATGGAGTATGACAAGCAATAAAAATGAATGGATAGATTGACAATTACCAATGACCATTTTATAGTTAAACACGTGAATAGTTAAATTGTTTAACTAAAATGTATTTTAAGCATGAGTTATTAAAATTAACGCCTGAAGTGAAAGCGGGCATGTATGAACAAAAGGAAGGTGGCTCCTTTCATGGATGAAAAACTGATCGAAGAATTAATTAATCGGTATATTAATGTTTCCTTCTCCGTAACTAAAAGTGGGGAAAATCTTATAAAGGGAATCATTGGGGATTTTATTACGTACGATCAACAGTACACATTGCGCTACATTTACTTACATAAGAGATGCACTTCCACTGAATTAGCGGAAGTTTTTCAGGTCAAGAAAAGTGCAATAACTGCGATTATTAATCGACTTACAGAAAAGGAATTGATTAAACGAACGAGGGATGAATCAGACCGCAGAGTGATTTATTTGACTCTTACGGACAAAGGAATCGAATATTATTCTAAAGCAGAAAAAAATATTCAGAATTTAGTAAAAACATTTATTACTAGTTTCGATGCACAAGAGATTGTTTCTTTCATTGAAACATATGAGAAGCTAAATAACATTTTAACGAATATAAAAGACTGTCAATTGGAGGAATAGTAGTGAATTCGATTATTAAAGGAAAATGGGTTGTCATTGCTGCATGGATTGCCATTGTTTTAGGATTGTTTTTGCTTGCACCGAGTATGGCTGATCTTGTAAGGGAAAAAGGGCAAATTAGTGTTCCTGAAGGGTATTCATCCTCACTTGCATCTGAAATATTAGAGGATGTACAAAATCAAGAAAATGCAAAGGATGAAACAGATGTTGCCTTAGTCTTTCATAATGAGAAGGGTCTTACTGAACATGAAATAAGTGAGGCTGAAAAGGCGATTACTTTATTAGAGGATAATAAAAAGCTAGGTGTTTCAAGCATTCTTACTCATTTTCATGAAGAAAGCTTAAAGGATCAGCTGGTTTCAGAAGATGGAAAAACGCTCCTAGCTTCTGTTACAGTTACATGGAATGACCGTGAAGCAAAGGAGCTATCTGATTTATTATACGAAACGATAGAGGATATTGATGTAGAACATTATTACACTAGTGCTTGGATGATTGATGAAGATGTAATGAACAGCTCAGAGGAAGGCTTGAAGAAGACAGAGGGAATTACGGTTGTATTCATTCTGGCTGTATTACTTCTAGTTTTCCGCTCTGTGATTGCCCCACTTATTCCTCTTATCACAGTTGGGATTACTTATTTGGCATCACAATCAATTGTCGCAATTTTAGTCGATAAATTAAACTTCCCGATTTCTAACTTTACGCAAATCTTTTTAGTAGCCGTCTTATTTGGAATCGGAACTGATTATTGTATTTTACTTTTAAGTCGTTTTAAAGAAGAGTTAGCTCATAGGGAGAGCATTACAGAAGCGATTGTTGAGACTTATCGTAACGCTGGTCGTACAGTGTTTTTCAGTGGCTTAGCAGTTATGATTGGGTTTGCCGCAATTGGATTTTCTCAGTTTAAGCTTTATCAATCAGCTGCTGCTGTAGCTGTAGGTGTCGCGGTTTTAATTATTGCCTTATTCACTGTTGTTCCGTTTTTTATGGCTGTATTAGGAAGCAAAATATTTTGGCCTGCAAAAGGAAAGCTAGAGCATAGTGATAGTAAATTATGGGGTGTTGTCGGGAAGTTTTCCCTTTCAAGACCACTTATTGCGCTGCTTATCGTTGCTGCGGTTTCCGTGCCATTTCTTGTGCAATATGATGGTGAGCTATCATATAACTCGCTAGAAGAAATAAGCGGTGATGTAAATTCGATAAAAGCATTTAATGCAATTGCTGAAGGATTTGGTCCAGGTGAATCAATGCCAACGCAAATTGTATTAGAAAACGATGAAGCGATGGATTCAACGGAATATATCAGTCTCGCAGAAAATATTTCTAAAGAGCTGGAAAAGGTTGACCTAGTTGATACAGTTCGCTCTGTAACGAGACCAACTGGCGAGAAAATTGAAGATTTCTATGTTTCGAACCAAGCTAAGACATTAGAGGAAGGACTTGGTGAAGGGAAGGAAGGTCTCGTTGAAATAAGCGATGGCTTATCAGAGGCAGAAAGTGAATTATCAAAATCATCTCCACAGCTTAAAGAGGCAACAGATGGAATTACCCAATTAATTGATGGAACGACAGAAATTAATTCAGGATTAACAGAAATTCAAACAAACTTAGCGAAAATTGAAGATGGAATCCGCCAAGGCTCAGCGGGAGCGGACGAAATTAAAAAGGGCTTAGCTGACGCAAAGGCGGGAGCTCTCCAAATTCAGGAAAAAAGCAGTCTGCTATTAAAGGGATACAAAGATGTAGCTGTTGGATTGAACACATTGAGTACAGAGTACGGAAAGGTTGCGAAAGGGCTTGGAGAAATTTCTACAACACTAATAGACCTTAATAAAGATATTTCTACTCTTGAGAAAAATCTTAAAGGAAACCAAGAATACGCCAAATTATTAGCTGACCCGAATTTCCAACAAACTTTTGGGAAAATTAAGTTCACTGTGGAAACTGTGACGCAGAAGGATAAACTACCAGCAATGGTAACGGGTTTAAATACATTAAATCAAAAATTAACGGAAGCAACCAGTGGTGTTACGACTGCAAATGAAGGTTTTGCAGCACTAATTGAAGGTCAATCACAAATTTCCAATGGTCTCACACAATTAATTGCAGGAATTGAACAACAGCAAGCAGGATTGAATCAATTAGCTGACGGTCAAGGACAAATTGTCAGCAATATGCCTAAGCTTTCTGATGGATTATCTGGTGTTGCAGATGGTCAAAAGCAATTATTAGCTGGCTTTGGTGACCTTAATGGACAAATGAATCAATTAACGGATGGACTTGGCCAAAGCGTTGACGGCTTAAATCAAGTTTCTGATGGGTTAGGCTCTGCACAGCAATATTTAACAGACCTCTCAAAAACAGATGATTCTACAGGATTTTATTTACCAGAAGATGTGTTAGCAAGTGATGAATTTAAAGAATCGTTGGATACGTATTTATCCGCGGACCGTAAAGTGATGACAATTGATGTTATTTTTAAAGCAAATCCTTACTCAAATGAGGCTATAAATCAAGTAGATGAGTTAAACGAAGCTGTTGAACGAGTAACAAAGGATACGAAGCTTGAAAATGCAAAGGTTGCAATCGGTGGAATAACGAGCACGAATGCTGACTTAAGTACGATGTCAAACAATGATTACACACGTACGGTTGTGCTTATGCTTGTCGGTATCGCGTTTATCCTTGTTTTCTTGTTCAGATCCATTATTATGCCGCTTTACTTGATCGCTTCATTAATTTTAACGTATTACACAGCGATGGGAATTAACGAAGTAATCTTTGTAAATATATTAGGCTATTCAGGGATTAGCTGGGCTGTTCCGTTCTTTGCTTTTGTTATTTTAGTAGCGCTTGGTGTTGATTATAGTATTTTCCTAATGGATCGCTTTAATGAATATAAAGATTTATCAGTTGGAGAAGCGATGCTACTCGCGATGAAAAAGATGGGAACTGTTATTATATCTGCGGTTGTCATTTTAGGCGGGACATTTGCAGCGATGATTCCATCTGGTATGCTATCACTTATCCAAATTGCAGCGATTATCTTAACAGGGCTATTGCTATATGCGTTCATCGTATTACCGTTATTAATTCCAGTATTGGTGAAAAATTTTGGCTCAGGAAACTGGTGGCCTTTTAAACGGGCGTAAAGTAGGAATGGTTAATGGGAAAAATTGAGAGATAATACCTATTAGAATAAATGGTAAAGGGACTTTTCTATCCTTGCATTCGTTTCCAATTGGTGATAAAATGAAAGTAATTATTTTTGTTCGGATAAGGATGTTAGATGGAAGTTGCTTCAAAAAGTTTCCTCCTCTTAAAACGATCGTTGTCTAGCAAGAATAGTAATACATGTGGACATATTCATTCCACACAGGAGGAAAAGCAATGTTAGAAGGTAAAGTAAAATGGTTTAACTCAGAAAAAGGTTTCGGATTTATCGAAGTTGAAGGTCAAGACGATGTATTCGTACACTTCTCTGCAATCCAAGGTGATGGCTTCAAAACTTTAGAAGAAGGCCAAACAGTAACTTTTGAAGTTGAGCAAGGAGCTCGTGGACCACAAGCTGCTAACGTACAAAAATAAGCTTAACGCTGCATAAGCAGCTCTTATAAAAAGACTCCATTTATGGGGTCTTTTTTTGTGTGGAAAAAATATATTAATCTTGTACTACAATTTTTCGAAATAGCTACATCTTCAATAATTTGTAATTACCTTTAAAATTTTTTGTTATTACAATGAAACTTTGTAGGTGATAGTATTTAATTAACAAGTGACTACAAGGAGTGTTTTTTTGCAAAAGGATATAAAATTACTGATCCCATCTTTTATTTTTACTTTTATAACATTTATTGCACTATTTATTTGTGCTAATGTTCTTGTCCAAAAGGGTGTAACTTATTCGGTTTATTTACTATTTGGCATTTATTTTGCTCCTATGGCAGCTTCTGCATCATTTGTTAAACTTTCTAATGAGGAATTGGAAAAGGTGTGGGGAAAGGGAAACGATTCTAAAGGGCTTAAAATAGTAATTAAACGCTTTATTCCACGGTTTATTTTTTTGCTTTATACGCTATCCTTATTATTATTGGATTTTTTGGGCTTTCTTTTTTTGAAAGTCAGGTTTATAACTTGATTTTCTTTCCGGGTAGACTATTCTGGTTTATTAATATATTTTTTATTATTTTGTTATTATTAAGTTTTTCTATCTTAGTTTCAGTATTAAGCTATATAAGAAATTGGTCCAAACAGTGGAACGGAGTTATTGTAATGGGGTTGTTTCTTATCTATGTATGTATTGGAATATCTATTCCAGGAACAATCATGTATAGTGAGTATTATTTAATACAAATGGGTATTACGTTAACTATTAACATTATAAGTCTTTTAATTTCGGGTTTTTTGATTGATAGAAATAATTCTAAAGTTCTAAAATAGTTAATTTAGTACTTATGATAATGATTTTGTTTTTTATCAAGATTATACCGAGTTAACCTTCTAATTCGAGCTTCACCCCGATTGTTAAACATAACTCAATTGGTTGTGTCTAAATTTATAGACAACTTGTGCTTTGTATCCCAATACAAAATGGAGGTAATTATCTAGTGAGGTTTCTTAAATTACTTTTCATATTAGTTCTACTTTTGTCAGGTTGTAATCAAGAAAAGCCAAGTAGTCCTTCAGAATCGACTAAAGCTTTTTTTGAATATGCATTTAATGGAAATTATTCAAAAATGAAAATTCATATGAATAAACAACTTTTGGAGATAGTTGAGGAAAGTTATGGAATGGAAGAGTATGTTAATGATGTTACTGATAATGGAAGTATTAGATCGATTAGTATTATAAAAGAAGTAATTGAGGGAAATAGAGCGACTGTACATTATTTAGCTAAGATGAAAAATGGAAAAGAAGAAGAACAAAAAACGTATTTAATAAGGGAAGATGATTTATGGAAGTTTAAATTTATTCAACTGAATGAAATTAAAGAGTTTCCTAAATAACATCGTTATTCAATAAATAATACTAGTATATGTAGAATCGCATCCTATTAATTTAAATTAATTGATCCTTTGTAGCTTTAATAGGCATTAAAAACATCACCATTACTAACTAGTATCACAATAAACTCTCTAATTCCTTTGCTTTTTTTAGGTATTTAACTCAATATATAGGTATTAATCCATACTATGTCTTTATTTTAAATTATTATCTTATCAATATAAGATTGCTAAAAATAGCGATGAGATGCCTCTTCTAACCTTACGTAGTCAAACTTTTACGTCAATTGCTTCCTTTAACTGTAGTAAATGATCCATATACTCATAAACTGTTTTAGCGCTTAACGACTATTAAACTTCACAATCCTCCTTACGATATGCGAGCTTCGAATCACTATCGCACTACGTGTTTCCTTTATCTCATATGGAGTGCTTTCATTTTTACGTCGCTGATTAAGATCCTTCCAAGTTTCGAAATGTCTAGCTCCAGCCCCTAGCGAATACTAAACTTCACAATCCTCCTTACGATAAGCGGGCGTCGAATCACTATCACTCTACATATTTCCTTTATCTCATACGAAATGAGTGCATTTTGTCGCTGAACGAGGCACTTCCGCTTTTCGAGATGTCTAGCTGCAGCGCCTAGCGACTAGTAAACTTCACAATCCTCCTTACGATAAGTCAACATCGAATCGCTATCGCTCTTCGTGTTTCCTTTATCTCATACGGATTGCTCCAGTTTATACGTCGCTGAACAGGCGCTTCCGCTTTTCGTTGTAGCTTGTCTAAGAAAAGGCTAAAATGGGTATGTAGAGTAGTAACAGTTACATAAACGGTAGGTGGAAAATGAAGGTATTAGTTGTTGAAGATAATTTAAGTGTGTGCTCAATGATTGAAATGTTTTTTTCAAAGGAAGAGATTAGCGGGGAATTTGTTCACGATGGTCTTGAAGGATATAAAAGATTTAAGGAAGCGGAATGGGATTTAATCATTTTAGATTGGATGCTTCCTGGAATGGATGGGGTAACACTCTGCCGCAAAATTAGAGAGGAAAGCACGGTGCCAATTATCATCCTTACTGCAAAGGATAGCGAGTCTGAGCAAGTGCTAGGTCTTGAAATGGGAGCAGATGATTATGTCACAAAGCCATTTAGTCCATTGGCACTGATGGCTAGAATTAAAGCAGTCACCCGCCGTTACCAAGCAGCTGATCAGGAGCAGAAGCAACATTCCTCTTTTTTAGAAACAGAGTTTTTTAAAATAAGCAAGACAACGAGAGAGGTATTTTTACAAGGAAAGAAAATCGAAAACCTCACGCCAAAAGAGTTCGATTTGCTATATTATTTTTTAAAAAATCCACGGCAAGTCTTCACAAGGGATCAGCTTTTAGAGAGAGTTTGGGGCTATCAATTTTATGGAGATGAACGAACCGTTGATGTTCATATAAAACGATTACGGAAAAAAATCGAAACACCTTCGCAACCATTTTTCCATACTGTTTGGGGTGTTGGTTATAAGTTTGATGAGTCGGCTAAAGAAGATGAGAATTAAATATATTTATCAGCTTATTTTAAGCCATATTAGCATCATCATCATTGCGTTTTTAATCCTGAGTCTATTATTTACTCATTATGTCGAAAATCTTGTTTATGAAAATAAAGTCTCTGATTTAACTAGGTATGGTGAAAACATATTATATGACTTTGAGCAGATTGGTGAGGAATATGTTCTTGCACAATATCAGCATGTGTTAAGCTCACAAGACGTGTTTTTTAGTATATTTGATCGAAGTGGACGAATTGTTTATTCAATCGCTCCTAATTCACCAATAGCAAGTGTAACTGAGGAGGATTGGAGAAAGCTTACAAGCGGGGAAAAGGTTGTTACAAAGCATAATATTAAATGGGCGGACCAAGAGGTATCATTAGTTGCGATTCCATACATTAATCGCGGTGAAATGGCAGGAGGAATTTTACTCATTTCACCGATTAGCGGCACAAGGGAAATGATTAGTGAATTAAATCGGTATTTGTTATATACCGTCCTTATTGCCCTATCAGTTTCCTTTTTACTTAGTTGGTTGCTTTCAAAAGTTCATGTAAATCGGATTGAAAAAATTCGCAAGGCGACATCGAAAATTGCTCAAGGAAACTATGATGTCGATATTCCTTCAACGAATTTTGATGAAATTGGTGAAATGGCCAATGACTTTAATGAAATGATCAATAAATTAAGGGAGCAAAATGAAGAAATTGATCGTCTTGAAAAACGACGTCGTCAGTTTATTGCAGATGTATCTCATGAAATGCGGACGCCGTTAACGACGATTAGCGGTTTAATTGAAGGTTTAAAAAACGATATGATTCCAGAGGCTGAAAAGGAAAAAGGGGTTCAATTAATAAGTCAGGAAACAAGAAGACTTATACGGCTTGTGAATGAAAACTTAGATTATGAACGAATTCGCTCAAACCAAGTCAAGCTTAATAGAGAGAACATTCTTCTTAGTGAGGTTTTAGAGATCATTAAAGATCATTTATACCAACAAGTAGAGAATAAAGGAATTGAATTAAAATTAGATGTTGATGAAAAAAGTATCGTTTATGCAGACTATGATCGTCTTATCCAAATTTTAATTAATATAACAAAAAACAGCATCCAATTTACAAATGAAGGAACGGTGTGGCTCCGGGGAAAACAATTGGATGATGTTACGATGATTGAAATTGAGGATACTGGAATTGGAATGGATAAGCAGGAAATTGAGTTGATTTGGCGAAGATTTTATAAAGCTGATATTTCAAGGACAAGCAATCAATTTGGTGAATTTGGTTTAGGGTTATCGATCGTGAAGCGATTAGTAGAGCTTCATAATGGTGAAATTTTCATTGAAAGTACACAAAATAAGGGAACAAAGTTTTCAATTATCATTCCAATTCATGGGTAATTCATGTAAAATATGAAATGCTGGTACAAACTTTTTAGATTTTTTAAGGTTTGTTCATAGTTTATTCATATTTATTCTGTACAATAGAAAAATAGTAGAATTCATATTAAGGAGATAATACAGAATGGAGAAATTGATTTCTAGCAAAAAAACTCTAGGTATTTTAGCAGTACTTGTTGTAGTAGCAATTGCAGTTTTTATCTTTCTATCAACAAAAAGTGATGTTGTAGCAAAGGTTGGGAAGGAATCCATTACAAAGGATGATTTATATACGTATTTCGTCGAGCAAAACGGTGAGGCTGCGCTAGATTCTTTAATTACGAAAAACATTATTGAACAAGAAGCTGAAAAACAAAAGGTTAAGATTTCTGATAAAGAAATTGATGAAGAGCTTAAAAAGACAGTCGATAGCGTTGGTGGCGAGGAAGCATACCAATCTGCGCTTGAAACAAATGGTATTTCTGAAGATGATTTAAAGGATAATATAAAAACAAATCTACAAATTGAAAAATTATTAGAATCAAAAATCAAAATTTCTGATGAAGAAATGAAAACATTTTTTGATGAAAACAAAGCAGAATTTGCTAAAGAAGAGCAAGTAAAAGCAAGTCATATTTTAGTTGCGGATGAGAAAACAGCTAACGAAGTGAAAAAGAAGCTTGATGAAGGTGGAGATTTTGCCGAGCTAGCTAAGGAATATTCAACTGATACAGGAACAGCACAAAATGGCGGTGACCTAGGCTTCTTTGGTAAGGGCGCAATGGTTAAAGCATTTGAAGATAAGGCTTTTTCAATGAAAGTTGGCGAAATCTCAGCACCAGTTAAATCTGATTATGGGTATCACATTATTAAAGTAACAGATAAACAGGAAGCTGAAGAAGCAAACTTTGAAAAGAGTAAAGAAGAAATTAAAGATACTTTATTCCAACAAAAGCTTCAAACAGAATACCCAACTTGGTTAGAAGATAAAAAAGAAGATTATGATATTAAAAATTATTTAACTGATGATAAGAAAGAGAAAGAAGAGTCTTCAACTGAAAAATCTACAGATTCAGCTGATAAAGAAGATTCATCATCATCTGAATCAACTGAGGAAACAGATAAATAAGCTCTTTTCAAAAACGGATCCTAATGGGTCCGTTTTTTTCGTTTAAAAGATTTTATAGTTCGCCTCACTAAAAAATTTTGAAATAAAAAATGAAAAAAGTTGTAACAATCCTAAAATTCATTCGTCTTACAGGTAGAACGCAATGGCTAAGGAGTGTTTTTTTCTATGAGAAAAGCGAATTCATATCTACATTTTCTTTTATGGACGAATGCAATTTTATTTGGACTAATCCTTTGGTGCTTATTTGTAATTAGTGCATAATGTGAGACAAACCTTTCTTCTTTAATGATATAATGAATTTATATTCTGAAAATTCGATATTTTAAAAGGAGAATCCAATATGTCTAAACAAGTCGCACAAAAAGGTTATTTTGGAGAATTTGGTGGAAGCTTTGTACCAGATGAATTAAATAATGTATTAAAGATTTTGGATGACAACTTTGAAAAATATAAAAATGACCCAGAATTCATCGAAGAATTTGATTACTATATGAAAGAATATATTGGCCGAGAAAATCCATTAACATTTGCAGAAAATTTAACGAGACTTGTTGGCGGAGCGAAAATTTATTTAAAACGAGAAGATTTAAATCATACAGGTGCTCATAAAATCAATAATGCAATCGGTCAAATCCTATTAGCGAAACGCATGGGAGCGACTCGGATTATTGCGGAAACTGGTGCAGGTCAGCACGGGGTTGCGACGGCAACAGCATGTGCAATTGTTGGTGGAATGGATTGCACGATTTACATGGGAAAGCTTGATACAGAGAGACAAGCATTAAATGTGTTTCGAATGGAACTGTTAGGGGCAAAGGTTATTCCTGTTGAAAAAGGTCAGGGACGCTTAAAAGATGCTGTTGATGAAGCGCTAACTGACCTAGTACAAAACTACGAAAATACGTTTTATCTACTAGGATCGGCAGTAGGACCTCATCCATTCCCAACAATGGTGAAGTATTTCCAATCGATTATAAGTAAAGAATCAAAAAAGCAAATCCTTGAAAAGGAAGGTAAGCTGCCAACTGCAGTAGTTGCTGTTGCTGGTGGTGGCAGCAATGCGATTGGTTCATTTGCACATTATATAGATGAAGAGGATGTTCAGCTTATTGGGGTAGAGCCTGAGGAAGCCCCTACTTTAACAAAGGGCGTTCCTGCTGTTATCCATGGTTTTAAATGCTTAACACTGTTAGATGAAAAAGGTGAACCACAACCAACCTACTCAATTGCTGCTGGTTTAGATTATCCAGGAATTGGTCCTGAGCATAGTTATTTAAAAACATCCAACAGGGCACAGTATGTCACAATTAAAGGTCAGGAAGCATTAGAAGCATTTCAGTTATTATCAAAAGTCGAAGGGATTATCCCAGCGTTAGAAAGTGCACATGCGGTTGCTTACGCGATCAAATTAGCGAAAACTCTTGATAAGGAAGATGTAATTATTGTGAATCTTTCAGGCCGTGGAGATAAAGATGTTGAGCAAGTTTACAAAATGATTAAAGATAAATAAGATAATAGGGTGCTAAGGCATCCTTTTTTCTATTGGCTGATTTTCGCTCTTAAGCGGACTACTCATGGAGTGTTCTAGTTCGTCCGCTAACTCGATGAGTCACTCTTAGGCAACACTATTTGCAGTAGTTGAGCAATGCTAAAAATAACAATCTCCACGAAAAGAGCCTTTTTTTTCATCCCTTCCAATATTGCAATCTAGTAATGATGTGACATTGATCACATGAAAATTTCTCTTAGACGATTAAACTATAATGGGGATGTGTAAAACTTCAAGACATACTCCATTCCTAATCAGATGATACATGAATAAAGGTGGAAACTATGGATATCAAACAAGAACGAATGGATTCCCTCATCATTGAAGCCTATGAAAATGAATTAAAGGGGATCGCAAGCTTTCTCCATGAAGATATTGCCCAAAATTTATACGCAGTATTTAATCATTTGCAATATTTACAGAGACAATCTGGTGATAGCAAAGATAGAGTAGGCATAGATGAAATGGTAAACTTAACAAAAAGAACGATAGAGGATTTGCGAATATTATCAAATGATGTGCATCCATTCTTTCATAAAGGAATCGATGGGACGTTGAAATCATTGTTAATTAGTATCGAGAAGCGATATGGACTCGTAGTAGAGTATAAAGAACTGGGAGATAAAAAGGATTACCCAATTTTAACAGAGTTAATTGTGTATCGTACTGTTAAAGATATTATGAACCAGACTTTATCATATTCCTTGCCACAGCATGTTGAGATATACGGACTTTGGGGAGAAGCTTTATATGTAAAAGTAGATTTTTCTTTTTGTTCTGAAAGAGAAATCGATCGCTTTGAAAGGCTAAACCTGACTATGTTGGCACTTGAAAAAAGACTTAAGGCAGTAGGCGGGGTCATTAGTTTTTTTAAGAAAAATCATAAAGAGATAGAAGTAAATATACGGATACCGAACGGAGGGTGAAGAAAGTGTCAACAACTATTTTATTAGTGGATGACCATGCAGTCGTACGCTCAGGGTTGAAAATGCTATTAAATGAAGTTGATGGCGTAGAAGTTGTTGGGGAGGCTTCAGAGGGAGAGGAAGCGATAAAAAAGGTGGAGGAATTACAGCCACATCTTGTGTTAATGGATTTAAGTATGCCCCATGGCAGAGATGGACTTTCCGCAACGATCGAAATAAAGAGAAGATGGCCTGAAACACAAATCTTAATATTAACGATGCATGATGATGAAGAATATTTGTTTCGTGTTATCCAAGCTGGAGCCTCTGGCTGTATTTTGAAAAGTGCCTTGCATCATGAATTAGTACAGGCAATCAAAATCGTTGCAGAAGGCTCTGCTTATTTATATCCAACAGCAACAAAAAGATTAATGGAAGACTATCTTGACCGAATAAAAAATGGGGCAGATCGGGATACATATTCACTCTTAACGGAACGCGAAAAAGAGGTCCTAACACTAATTGCAAAAGGTTTTTCAAATAAAGAAATAGCTGAAAAATTAGTGCTAAGCGTTAAAACAATTGAAAATCACAAATCGCATATTATGGAAAAATTAAAATTAAAAACAAGACCTGAGCTAGTTGAATACGCCTTGAAAAAGGGCTTACTAGGGTATGGTGTATAATGGAAGGAGTATGAAATCAAAGAGAAAGGAAAAGAATTTACAAATGATTCGGAATAAAATTGTTGCATTGATTATCATCGATGAGATGGGCAGGATCAATGCAATTAATCTAGCAGCGCAAGAACGATTTAATTTGCAAATAACAGAATGGAAGGGCAAGGACGTTCAGTCTCTTTTTCCTCTGCTTAATGTAAAAAAATTATTTTCTGCTCAGCATTGTACACTTACGACAAAAGCCTCAATTAATGGGATATCGGCTAACTGGCTTCTATCGAGCGAATTGATTGAGCTGGAAAATCACCATTATTGTATGTTATCAGTAGCTGATGATAAAGATGAGATGCAATCAAATCAAGGAATAAATGAGGAGCTTCAAGCATCGTTATCAGAGCTAGTTGATTTGAAGTTTGCCTTAGACGAATCCTCAATCATTGCGATAACAGACAGACAAGGGATTATCACATATGTAAATGATAAATTTTGTGAGGTTTCAAAATATTCGCGGGAAGAATTAATCGGAAAAAGCCATCGATTAGTGAACTCTGGTTATCATTCAGCTGATTTTTTTCGCCATTTGTGGCAGACGATTGCCTCTGGTACGGTATGGAAAGGTGAGATCAAAAATAAAGCGAAGGATGGTACGTATTATTGGGTCGATACAACGATCGTTCCATTTCTAAATAAAGAGGGGAAACCATATCAATATTTAGCGATTCGCAATGAGATCACAGCAAGAAAACGGGCCGAAGCAGAGCTAGAGGAAACAATTGCGGAACTGTATGATTTAAAATTTGCCATTGATGAATCTTCAATTGTAGCAATTACTGATCGAAGTGGAATCATCACATATGTAAATGATACGTTTTGCAAAATCTCGAAGTTTAGTAGGGAGGAGCTGATTGGCAATAGTCATCGGATTATAAATTCAGGATTTCACTCTCTTGAATTTTTTAAGGAGCTTTGGAGAACTATCGGTAAAGGAAAGGTATGGAAGGGTGAAATCAAAAATAAAGCGAAGGATGGTACGTATTATTGGGTTAATACGACGATTATTCCATTTATTAATAATGAAGGGAAACCATATCAATTTTTAGCGATACGTAATGAAATCACAGCGAGAAAACAGGCAGAGGAAGAACTTCAGCAAATGATGAGAAAGCTTATCGGCTTACAAGAGGATGAACGGAAAAAACTATCAAGAGAGCTTCACGATGGAATTGGCCAAAATCTGTATAGTCTTCTTATCATGACAAATCGTTTACGTTCAAAACCTGACCCAGAAATTATTAATCAAATTGAAATGGAGATTTCAAATGTAATTGAGGAAATAAGACAAATTTCATGGCAACTAAGACCATCGATATTGGATGATTTAGGATTAATCCCAGCTATCCGCTCCTTTATTAATAAGGTTGCAACGCATTATGGGTTGAAAACATATTTTACATATGAGCTCCAAAGAAGGCTTTCGTCTGATGTGGAAACGAATATTTATCGAATTGTGCAAGAGGCGATAACAAATGCACGCAAATATGCCAAAACAGATGAGCTTGCCTTATCTATAGTAGAAAGGACAGAGTATCTTGAAGTTTCTATCACTGATAAAGGGGTTGGCTTTGATCCAACGAAAACACAAAGTGGAGTCGGACTATTTAGTATGGAGGAAAGAGCACGAACGATAAACGCTGATTTAAACGTATCATCAATCAAAAATAAAGGTACAACCATTACATTAAAAGTACCGTTTAGTAAAGAGAGCATAGGTAATCAGTGATGCTCTCTTTTTTAGTTGGCTATGTTAAGCTTATTTATTGAATTGTTAGCACTTTTTTGAGTGTACGTAAGACTCCTGCTAAAGAAGCGTGCCCCACATATGTTCGAGTTTGAAAAGCGCCTTTTAGTCAATAAATATTCCTCTTACCTCTTTCAAAGTTTATCGGCCTCAACAAGAACATCTTTCCCGTATTTTTCGCTCTTTGTTGCAAAATCGTAACATTTATCACTTACATAGGGGAAAAACAGGAGCGAAATGAGGGAATTCCCTCATAACAATTTTCCTGTAAGCTCTTTACAATGAAGATATAAGACAAAAGAACGGCGGGGTGGCAATGAGATGATAGCAGCAGTGAAAGCGAACGAAAAAGTAGTGAATACCCATTTCTTATCGAATAACAGCATGGATGAATTAAAACAAAGAATGAATACAATTCATCTAAAAGCTGGTGAATATTTATATTCTGAAGGAGAAAAGGTAAATAAGCTTTTTTATTTAGTAAAAGGAACAATTACTCTTTATAAAAGCAATGATGAAGGTAAAGTGTTAACATTAAATTATTATACGAAAGATGATATGTTCGGAGATTACATGTCTCATGATGATGGAAGAGCTATGGAAAATGCGAAAGCAATTGAAGATTCTGTTATTGGTGTGATCGAAATACAAGAGATAGAAATGCTTTTGTGGCGTAATCGTGAGTTTTCAATTGAATTTACAAAATGGGTAAGTTATTCCCAGTTTTTAACACAAACAAAGCTAAGAGATTTAATGTTTTTTGGGAAAAATGGTGCATTGGCATCTGTCCTCATTCGTATGACAAACACATATGGTATTAAAAACAATGAAAAATGGGAAATTACCAAAAAGTTTACACATGATGAAATCGCCTGTTTAATAGGAACCCCTAGAGAAACAGTGACACGGATCATAAATCAATATAGAAGAGATGGACTTGTAGCATATGATAAGGGATATATTACAATTCTTAACCTGGAAGGACTCCGCAGTATTTGTAAATGTGAGGATTGTCCAATACAAGTTTGTCGATTATAAATAAAAGAAATCCAATGGTGCTTTATCGTAAAACAGTCTTTTTAATAGAAGGCTGTTTTTATTTGCTTTAACAGAGTATGTTCAAACTAAACGAAATTGCTTAGGTGGAGGATAACTTTATATCTAGTTTATTCAACTATCAATTAATCGAAACCACGCTATCCTGTCAGCATCGTCTACACTAGCGTCCCGATTATTATAACTTTTACAAAAAAGGGAAAGATTGCTAGGTGTTTATGTTAATATATGTAAGGGAGAATGATAGTTATATAGAAACTATTCTTCATACATAAATGTTTTCAATAAATGAAAGGATGATAAAATTGAATCCGACTTTAGAGAAAAAACAATTTGAAAAAAGGTTCCCAGAAGAACTCATTGAAATCATTGCTTTAACTGGACATTCAGGCGTTGGTGGTAGTAAATTTGGTGAGAGTAGTTTGTGGACTGCATCGATTAGTTTGCTAGCCTGGAAGGAACTACATAAAGGTCAGCCTGTGGTAAAGAAGGAGATTTCTTTAGACTGGTTAGTTACAGATGAAGAATTCGAGGAGTCAAGAGATTTATTACAAGAACATTCGATTGTCAAATTACAGGTCCGCAAAGCAGAAGACATGATGATGCTTGTTCGCGTTCTAGATAATCACTATCAAGACGATGAATTAGAAAGGATATTACATGAAGAATTGAAGCCTGTTTATTATAATGATGAAATCCTTGGTCAGTTTGAATTAGATAAAAGGGTTAATCTTTTTCAAAAAGAAATTACTTGGCTAAATGAGGATTGCTCTTTATATTTCAATTGGGATGAAAATAAGGCTGCAATGGACGAATCTTTGAAAACTGCACATGAACTTTTTAATAATCAGGCGCAATGGGATAAAGCAATTCGAAACTATGCTGCAAAAGAGCTTGTAGATTTAGCAAATGATTGGTTACAGGATAATGAAGAAGCGGAAATAAACGAAATTAAAAAGGAACTATTTGTAGAGCTTATGAGCATTGACAGCATTTCAGTATACAATGATGGTGAATTTGAAATCTTCTTTTCAGACGGCGATATGTTCTGGGGACATTCGATTATCGTAAATGGGGATATTAATGGAAACTTTACATCAGCTGAAATAGCTGGATAGTAATCTATGTTAAAGTATTAAAACAGAAAACCTAAGTGTTAATTATTTCAACATTTTTAGGTTTTCTGTTTGATTAAAATTTTGCTTAATTTAATTTCAAGCTACGCGCTTTTGTATTTTGGTCATACATTTTCTAAATGAATTTAATAATCCCTTTTATTCCCCCGTTTTACATATTCCCAATCTGCCTCAATATTCTTTCTCATTTTCACTAAATATTGGTAGATCTTTTCTTTGTCCTCGTCTGTAAAATCCTTGAGAATGACATTTGAAGAGTGTTCTAATTCTCTTTCAAAGAAAGGATTAAGCTGCATCCCTTTTTCAGTAGCATATAGCTTTTTAATTTTCTTATTTTCCTCATCACTTACCTTGACGATAAACCCTTGTTGCTCTAATTTTTTTATTGCTCTAGCAGCTGTTGTTCGATCGACTTTAATCATTTCAGCTACTTTTTCTTGGATAATTCCAGGATTCTCGCAAATTCTTACTAAATATAAAAATTGTCCTTTATTTAAATTTAAGTCTTTAAATTCAATATTTGCAATTGATTCTAGGCATCTTGCAATCATACCAATTTCTCTAAGAATATGCTTCATAGAATTTGACTCCCTATTTTTTATCTATTTTATCACAATTGGAAGTGATTAACATTCGATCAGTAGTTTAACGAAAAAATATTGCAAATGCAACAAAAAAACAATTAATGCGCAATTAAATTGCCTCAATCAGCCTTTATCATGAGACAAATATGGCAATAATCGTAACATCAGTAAATAATACGAACAGTGGAATGTAAAAGTCATGAAAGAATATGCTATGATGTTGTATGGTGAATGGCATTAAGGAAGAATTTAGATGAGAGGAAACGATACATGTTACATGAATTTATTTTAACTATCCCATATAAAGAAATTGATCAATATACAGATAAGTTGAATTCTGTAGGGGTCTATAATCTCTACTATGAATCTCCGATTGAAATTATAAAAGTTCAGAATGGATATGGTTACGAGGAAAAGGAGGATGAACAAGTAGAGCTGAAAGTTTATGCTAGTGATGCTGAGGTAGAAGGGCTGCCTGAAGCTTATTTTACACTACTAGAGGATACATTTTCTGTAGCAAGAGATGAAATCAAGTACTCGTCAGGGAATGAAACAGCATGGGAGCAAACGTATGAATTTGAAGATATCGATTTAGGAAACGATTGGGTCATAGTCTATCCGAATTCTACGGAAAAATATGAAGGAAAGAATCTTTTAAAATTCGATCCACTTGCAGCATTTGGTACAGGTTTACATGAAACGACCCAAGGCTGTTTGCGAATGATCCTAGATTCAGATTTAACGAATAAAACAGTCCTTGATTTAGGGACAGGATCGGGAATGCTCACGATTGCTGCTTCACTTAAGGGAGCAAAAAAGGTTGTCGCCGTTGATTATGAGGATGTTGCCAGAGAGCTCTATCATAATGCAGAATTAAATGGGCTAGAAAATGATATTCAAGTCATCCAAGCAGATTTAATTACAGGAGATTACCAAATTAGCGATACCTATGATGTCATTTTTATTAATATCGGGGCAAATGAAACGGTTAAGATTATCAATCGTCATGATTTATTAAAAAATAGTGATCAGTTTATTATTTCTGGACTTGTTGAATGGAATTTGGATGAGCTATTAGCGTTGTTTGAAAAAGGCGGCTTTACGATACGGGAAAGAGCGCAAACGAATGAATGGGTTACAATCTCCTTCGAAAGGGAACGGTAAATTTCGTTCATTTTTTCCTGCAAGTGGGTTATTCTCATAAAGCAAACTATGATAGAATAGAGTATATTTTACAGTGTAAAGGAGATTATTATGGAAAAAGTACTTGTTTTTGGTCATAAAAACCCAGATACAGATACAATCTGTTCTGCAATTGCGTATGCTGAATTAAAAAATAAGATTGGTCAAAATGCAGAGCCAGTTCGCTTAGGTGAAGTGAATGGGGAAACTCAATATGCACTTGATTTCTTCAAAAAAGAAGCTCCTCGTTTAGTGGAAAAAGTAGCGGGTGAAGCGAAGGAAGTTATTTTAGTTGACCATAATGAGCGTCAACAAAGTGCCGACGACATTACAGAGGTACGTGTTCTTGAAGTTATTGACCATCACCGTATTGCTAATTTTGAAACAAGTGATCCTTTATATTATCGTGCAGAGCCAGTTGGCTGTACGGCAACAATTTTAAACAAATTGTACAAGGAAAAAGGTGTACAAATTGAGAAGGAAACGGCTGGTTTAATGCTATCTGCTATTATCTCAGACTCTCTACTATTCAAATCACCAACATGCACACAGGAAGATATCGATGCTGCAAAGGAATTAGCTGAGATTGCTGGTGTTGATGCAAATACATATGGCTTAGATATGTTAAAAGCCGGTGCTGATTTAAGTGACAAAACAGTGGAGCAATTAATCTCACTTGATGCGAAGGAATTCCAAATGGGTTCAAGCAAAGTGGAAATTGCTCAAGTAAACGCTGTTGATACAAATGATGTACTTGTGAAAAAAGAAGAAATTGAAGCTGCTTTATCAAATGTCGTTGCTAGCAAAGGCTTAGATTTATTCCTATTCGTTGTAACAGATATTTTAACAAACGATTCAGTTGCTGTTGCAATTGGTAAAGAAGCTGCAAAAGTTGAGAAAGCATTCAATGTAACGCTTGATAATAATCAAGCAACACTTAAAGGTGTAGTATCTCGTAAAAAGCAAATCGTCCCTGTTTTAACAGAGGCTTTTACAAATTAATAGAGAAGAGAAGGCATCGAATAAGGGTGCCTTCTCTTTTTTTATTCTCAATGAATCGTAGCTGTCTGCTTCTCCCTTGCTGAATCCTTCCCTTTTGTTGGCTTAAAAATCGCAAGGCTCATAACAAGGAAGGATACAATACCGATAACGCCGAGCGTGCCAATACCGTTCGCAAATACCGCTTTATCAAAAAATAAGAAATCCTTCAGCTGGTCAATACTAAATCGAAATGGAATCCATGAATAAAGATAATCCATTGTAATCTGTGGGAGCATTTCTGGTGCAATCGTTAAGATTGGCATCGAGAAAAATAATAGTAAAATAAACAATGGTGCCGCTGGGTAACCAATCCAATTAAGCACTGCATTTTGCAAAAAGAAAAAGCATAGGCCGATAAACATTAATAGGAGAAACAGTTCACCTGAATGTGGGACCGTTACATCTAAAACCTGTGTCGCAAAAAATAGAATAATAGCTGAGATCGCTGATACGTAAACAAGTCCAGCCACGATTTGCCTAGCAACTGTTTTAGCTGTCCATTTTCCGTCAGAGCTTTTCTTCAGCAGTGTATAAAGCACCATAGAGCTGAAAAAGGTTGTTATCCACAGTAATTGGGTAAATAATGCTGGTGTATTTCCGTTTGCATTGTTTTCGGCTACAGCATTGATTTTTTCGGTTTTAATTGTAATTGGATTTGCAAGTGATTTTGCTAAATCAACTGATATTGGGATTTTCATTTCTTCGATTTGCGTATAGAGCTGTGCTTGAACTTGTGTGTTTAAATTTGTTACTACACCATTTGATAGTTGTGCCGCAACATTTGCTCCGGTTTGATTTAGCCCTTCATTAATTGTAATTGAGGCTGTAGGAGTATTAGGGGTTTCCGTCAATAACGAAAAGATGTTTTGCGATAAATCCTTAGGTAATAAAATTGTCGCATAGATTTCTTTTTCATTCATTGCTTCAAGTGCATCTTCCTCTGAAACGAAGGCCCATTCCACCTCTTTAGGATCATTCTTTTTTAATTGCTCAACTAAAGCTTTACTAATATTGATCTTATGACCATTTGGTAACGTGACTCCAGCGTCCTCTGCAACGATGGCTATTGGTAAATCCTTTGGTTTCGGATTAACAGTTGATCCCATAAAAGCAAAGGTGAAAATCGTTGTAAGAAGAGCGATTCCTCCTAAGCCAATCCATAGAAATTTGTTGCGGAAAAATTGTTTCATATCATTATCCTCCTTTTTTAGACATAGTGTTGAATAAATAACTATATGTCGTTTATAATTATAAAAAATCTATTTCAGCAATCAATGAGCAATATATGTTGTTTCGTATAATAAACAACAGACAAAACGAAATTGTCGTCTATTTTACAAAAAAAGGGTAGGGGGAGTTTTTTTATGGCAAAAAAGACAGACCTTCGGGTAATAAGAACACAAAAGCTAATAAAGGAAGCATTTTTAACGTTAATAGAAAGAAAGGGGTTTGAAGCAATAACAATTCAAGATATAGCCGATGAGGCTGTCATTAATCGGGCGACATTTTATTTGCATTATCAGGATAAATACGATTTGCTTGAACAACTCAGTGATTCCTATTTAAAGGAGCTAATGGATGTATTGAATATTTCCTTTCATTTGAAAAAAGGGGAGGTAAATGTAAAAAAATTTAAAATAACGTTAAAAAGAATTCTAAGGAATATTGAAGAAAATAGTCATTTTTATAAAGTGATGCTAGGGGAAAATGGGATTCCTAACTTTTCTAGCAAAATAGAAAAATGCTTATATGATAAATTTAAAGGAAGCTTTAAAGAGATATTAGGGGATTTGAACAATTTAAACATCCCATACGAGTTAATCCTTTGTTTTATTAGCTCAGCATATATCGGAGTTTTGAAGTGGTGGCTTAATAACGATAAAAAATATAGCGTTGATTTTATGGCAGACAAGCTAGGAAACATCATAACAAAAGGCCCGATGAATGCAATAGGTCATAAATTGATATTCTTAGAAGAAAACGAAGCCCTAGATTAATTGACAGCTAAATAAAATCAACTTTACAATAACGATACGCTTGGGGGACAGTCCCCAAAAACAAGTGAAAAGTAGAAAATAGGACAGTCACTATTAAAGCGGGGACTGTCCCCATTAGGAGTTGAAGCCTTATCTCACACCAATCTCAATTGTTGAAAAACAGTTTATTGTGGCTTTTTTCCTCCTTTTGGGGACTGACCCCAAAAGGAGGAGAAACAAAATGGCGCTTATTCAATGTCAGTTTTTTTCGGAGGTTTTATCATTAAGTACATCGATGACGGTTATTTTGCCGCAGCAAACGTCTTCGCAAATCGGTATGCAAAATCGGCTAATGTCTGATAAACATAAAACGCTTTATCTTCTTCATGGCTTTAGTGATGATGATACGATTTGGACGCGTCGTACTTCGATTGAACGCTATGTGGCACCATTAGGTTTAGCGGTTGTCATGCCACAAGTACATCAAAGCTTTTATACTGATATGAAATATGGTAACAAGTATTGGACATTCCTAACAGAGGAATTGCCTGAAATCGCACGCTCCTTCTTCCCATTATCAGAAAAAAGAGAGGATAACTTTGTCGCGGGGTTATCAATGGGGGGCTATGGTGCTTTTAAATGGGCACTTCGCCAACCAGATAAAATTGCCGCTGCTGCAAGTCTATCAGGCGCTGTTGATATGGCAAATTGGATAAAGCAAGAAGGGCATTTAGATGACGTATTTAAGCTTATTTATGGCAATGAAGATATTAAAAATACGGATAATGACTTGCTATGGTTACTTGAACAAGGAGAACGGAATCCTGAACAACCAAAGCCAGCCCTCTATCAATGCTGTGGTACAGAGGATTTTTTATATGAGAGCAACCTAGTGTTTAAAACGAAGTGTGAGCAAACAAGCTATTCGTTAACAACTGATTTTGGCCCTGGTTCTCATGAATGGGGCTATTGGGACGACAAAATCCAAGATGTTTTAAAATGGCTACCTTTGGAGCAAAAATAACTACAAAACAAAAGAGCGGTGATTTCAACTAGTGAAGTCACTGCTTTTTCTATAAGGAAATTGGATAAAAATAGAACGATAATATTCTTTTTATTATTCTTATAGTATAATTACTAGGGTTAAGGAAAAGGAAAGGATAGGTGATTTGCATGATGAAGTTTTTTTCAATTTTAATCGTATCAATCGTAATGTTCATAATCCCTGTTCTTAATTTAAAGGACCAGCCTAATGTTGATCCTTTAAAACAAACCTCCTTTACCTCACTCCTTTTTGATCATGAATTTGAAATGACACAAATCGCGTCTCTCCTTGAATTGCAGGCATCAAAGCTTTTGCTCGCCTATCGAGGATATGATCAGAATGCGATTCAATTAGTATTACATGATCAACTAATACTTAATGTAATCGAATTTTTTTCTCATGATAAACCGTTTTTCATTGTGAAGAAATTTCAATCGAATTATCTCATCTAACTAAAAAATCACATTACAAAATGAAACAAATTCATAATGAAAATAAGGAGAATTTACTTAATGGTTAAAAAAAATCGAATTATTGCCTTTTTTATTTTTCTTATTGCTTTTACAAGTGTGATGGTCGCCTCATCTAGCGGGATTTTAAAAAATATTAAGCTAGGCCTTGATTTACAGGGTGGCTTTGAAATACTTTATGAAGTAAATCCTGCTAAAAAGGGACAAGTTATTGACGAGCAGGCACTTGCTGCGACAGCAGAAGCATTAGATAAGCGTGTCAATATTTTAGGTGTAAGTGAGCCGGTTATCCAAATCGAAGGTGATAATCGCATCCGTGTTCAATTAGCCGGAGTTGAGGATCAAAATGAAGCGCGCGAGATTCTATCTACTGAAGCCAATCTATCGTTCCGAGACGCAAATGATAAGCTAATGATGGATGGTACTGACCTAAAAGAGGGTGGAGCGAAGCAAACCTTTGATGAAAATGGAAAGCCTAGCGTTTCTATTGAATTGAAAAGTGCTGACAAATTTAAACAAGTAACACAAGAAATTGTTAATCAAGCACCAAACAATGTGTTAGTTATTTGGCTAGACCATGAAGAAGGAAAGGACTCCTTTGTAGCTGAAAGTCAAAAGGCTACGCCAAAATACATTTCTGCTCCAGTCGTTAACCAAGTCTTTAGCCAAGATACCGTGTCAATTGTCGGTGATTTTACAGTTGATGAAGCGAAAAATCTTGCAGACATTCTTAATGCAGGGGCATTGCCAGTAAAGCTTGATGAAATTTATTCCACTTCTGTTGGTGCTTCATTTGGACTACAGGCCATGGATAAAACCGTATTTGCAGGGGTAATTGGCGTATTGGCCGTATTCCTATTTATGATTTTCTATTATAGATTTCCTGGCTTTATCGCTACAATTACGTTAACAGTATACAGTTATTTAACATTATTGGTTTTCGATTGGATGAATGTTGTCTTAACATTACCAGGTATAGCGGCACTTATTTTAGGTGTTGGTATGGCCGTTGACGCGAATATTATCACGTATGAGCGGATAAAAGAGGAAATAAAAGTCGGAAAATCGATTAAAGCTGCCTTTAAAGCAGGGAACCAAAGTTCATTTTCTGCTGTTACAGATGCAAACTTAACTACATTATTAGCATCAGCTGTTCTATTCTTTTATGGAACAAGCTCTGTAAAAGGCTTTGCAACAAGCTTAATAATCGGGATTCTCGGAAGCTTCATCACAAACGTATACCTTTCTAGATGGTTACTAGGTCTATGGGTGAAAAGTGGAATCTTTAATAAAAGACCGGGCTGGTTTGGTGTCAAGAAAAAGGAAATACACGATATTTCCGAAAACTTCGATACGCTTGATTTGCCAACAAAATTTGACCGATTTGATTTCGTAAAACACCGTCGTAAGTTTTTTGCGTTCTCTGGCATTTTACTAGTTGCCGGGATTATTTGCTTAGTCGTGCTTCGTTTAAATCTTGGAATTGACTTTACAAGTGGGACAAGGGTTGAGCTGCTTGCTGATAAAACTCTTAAAACAGAAATGGTGGCAGAGCAGCTTGAAAAACTAGATTTACCTACAGATGATATCGTCATCTCAGGTGATGAGAATAACATGGCTGTTGCTCGTTTCAAAGGTAATCTCTCAAAAGCAGAAATTGCCTCATTAAAGAGCCATTTCACTGATGAATTTGGAGCAGAGCCAAATGTAAGCAGTGTAACACCGACAGTCGGCGAAGAGCTTGCGAAAAACGCAATGAAGGCGTTGCTTATTGCAGTCGTTGGCTTAATTATTTTTGTAACGTTCCGATTTGAGCTTCGCATGGCAGTTGCAGCAGTTATTGCTCTTTTATATGCGACATTCTTTATCATCCCGTTCTTTAGTGTTACAGGTCTAGAGGTTGATATTACCTTCATTGCTGCGTTACTAACGGTTGTTGGTTATTCGATTAATGATACAATCGTAACCTTTGACCGAATGCGTGAAAATATGCAGCGGAGAAGGTATCTAAAGACGTACGAGGATATCGTTGATGTCGTGAATACAAGTCTTCGTCAAACATTAGGTCGCTCTGTTAATACAGTATTAATGGTTGCGATAACGGTCGTTTCCTTAATGATTTTTGGTAGTGAAGCAATTCGACCATTTTCAATCGCCTTGCTTGTTGGGTTAATTGTTGGAACATATTCTTCTATTTTTATCGCAGCACAGCTCTGGGTAGAATGGAAGAATAAAGAGCTGAAGAAGAAGGGCGTTATAAAAACATTTAAAGAAAAACGTACGTATTCTGATGAACCACAAGTATAATCATTGATAGTAATCAAGAGTTAGACACTTCTATAAGATTGATCAATGCTTGACGACGGTCAATTTATAAGGTGTCTAACTCTTTTTTCTATTTGGCTATGTTAAAGAATATTGTTGATTTCTTAACAATCTAATTGTTGGTGAGAAAACGTGGAGACATAACAGGTACTAATTAAGTGGAGAGTCTCGAACGGCCGCAGAAAAAACGATCAAGATTAACATCTCCTCTTTTTTAATAGGAGGAGGAAGCCTTAGATTATGATCGAGATTTATTGGAATACTAGGAGTTATCTAGTGGTGGAAATTGATAGATAACGTAGAAATATCTAGCTTATTTGGAGGATACATCATGAAAGAGAAAAAATGGGGTCTTTTAATTTTAACTTCGTTAGTAGTCGGTAACATGGTAGGCTCCGGAATTTTTATGCTGCCAAGTACGCTTGCTCAGACAGCAAGCCCTTTAGGTGTGACCTTTGCCTGGCTTTTGACAGGAGCTGGAGTTCTGATGATTGCCCTCGTTTTTGGCAAATTATCAATGAGAAGACCTGACTTAACAACTGGACCACAAAGCTATGCACGGGAATTATTTGATTCTCCCCGTAACGGGAATATCGCTGGGTTTTCAATGGTATGGGGATACTGGATTGCGAATTGGATTAGCAATGTTGCAATTATTACTAGCTTTGCCGGGTATCTTTCAACTTTTTTTCCGGTAATGAGAGATCCGTCTATATTATTTGTTTTCGGTAATCAGGAAATTGAGCTAGGGAGATTTGTCACATTTATTATTTGTACTGTTTTATTATGGGGAACTCATTTTATTTTAGTGACGAATTTAAATGTAGCGGGAAAATTAAATGCCGTTGCGACGATTACAAAAATCATTGGCTTTGCCCTATTTATTGTTGCTGCTTTATTTACATTTCAAAAGGCCAATCTAGGTGATTTTTTTACACCGATTGTTGCTTCAGATGGGGAAACCTATGGGCTACCGAGTCAAGTGAATATGGCGATTATCTCAACGCTGTGGGCATTTGTCGGAATCGAGTCTGCTGTTATTTTATCAGGTAGAGCGAAATCGCCACGAGATGTAAGTCGGGCAACGGTGTTTGGATTATTGATTGCATTAGCTATTTATATGGGGATTACATTATTAATTATGGGTGTATTACCACAAGATGAATTAAGAGCATCTGATAAACCTTTTGTAGATGCCTTATCGGTAATGATTGGCGACAATGGAGCAGCTGTTATGGCGATACTCGCGGTAGTATCTCTATTTGGCTCAACAATCGGCTGGATTCTTTTAAGCGCTGAGGTTCCTTTTCAAGCAGCAACAAAAGGCGTTTTTCCAGCATACTTTGCAAAAGTGAATAAAAAAGGCAACCCAGTCCGTGCCTTAACAATGACAAATGCAATGTCGCAAATATTTATTTTTTCTGTCATATCAGGGACGATAAGCGAAGCATATACCTTTTTAACAACCTCCGCAACGCTTGCCTATCTAATCCCATACTTAGTATCTGCCCTATTCTTTTTAAAGCTAATAGTAAAGGGCAAAACCTATGAACTAGATAAACGCCCAAGAATAACAGACGGAATCATCGCGATACTCGCACTAATCTACTCTTTCTGGGTCATCATCTCAGGAGTATCCGACCTAAAAACATTCCTACTAGGAATCGGACTATTCGTAGCGGGAATTGTCCTATATCCAATTCTTAAAGTAGGGAAGTAGGGGGGACAGTCCCC
>JAPSLL010000025.1:0-4982 GCA_031180805.1 Bacillus sp. (in: firmicutes) | reverse complement strand
GGGGACAGTCCCCATATATCTAAAATTGGCAAATTGGGAGAAGAAAGGTCCAATTTGCACGGGGATTCCCCATATATCAAATCCTAAAATAAAAAAATTAATAAAATTGAGGGACAGTCCCCACAAAAAAGAGCATTTAATTTAAATTATTAAATGCTCTTTCCCATAGGCTAGGATAACAATTTTTAGTTTCGACGTTCAATTTATATAATAACTTCCTTATATATTTTTTTATTTATTAAATAAGCTTCAAGCCGCTAAATAAAATAATCGTTGCCATCACTGCCTGTAGTGGCTTAGGTGCGACTTTAGTGGATAACTTACTACCAAAGATTACTCCGGGAATAGAACCAATTAAGAGGTTGGCTGTTAGCATGTAATCAACGCTTCCAAAGCTTGCAGTTAGGATACCGGCAACTGTTACTAGTAAAAATGCGTGAGCGATATCTGTTCCAACAAGTTCCGATGGCTTTAATTTATACAAATATAGCATAGCGATCGCAAATAATGAGCCCGATCCAATGGATGTTAAGCCAACAATAAAACCGAAAACGACGCCTATTAAGATCGTAAGAGTCTTCTTTTGATCCAAAGGGAGCAATTGCCAGCGGTTTGGACGGATTTTTTTATCAAAAAACACTCGAATAATAATTGAAATTGCTACAATTGTTAACACATAACCGAGCGCATGCTTAATAATTTTTTCCTGATGTTCATGTAATGCTGGAAACATGTAAAGAGTAGTAATTGCAACTACAGCACTAGGAATACTTCCCATCGCCAAATATTTTACCATTTTAAAATTAATCGTTTTTTGCTTCCAATGCTGTCCGACACCAAATAATTTCGTAATCGAATTGTAAACAAGATCTGTTCCAACTGCGATGGTAGGGTTTATTCCTAACGCTATAAGGAGAGGAGTTAACAAGGCAGCTCCACCTACACCAGTTAAACCAACTAAAATGCCAACTGCTAATCCCATTACTACGATACTAACGCTCATTTTGTCTCCTCCTAAAATAAACCCGAGTATATCTATATGATTTTATAACATTCATAAAGGTTAGTAAACAATATTCTAAATATTTTCACTAAATACATTATTACATTCACCCAAAATTGGTGAATTTGAAATCATAAATATGCCTAAGAAAAAACTGTTGTTTTAATACAAAACAGTTTAAGCGAAGTGCCTAACTCCTGCTTAGAGGGGAGAGCGTCTGGTGAAACTTATACAGGCGTCCCCTTAAGAGGCTTCACCACCCGACCAGCTTAAGCTGAGTAACTGTAATAGAAGCCAAACAATAACATCAAATGAATATGTAAAAAGCAACAAGGCTTGTGAAAACAATATGATAAAAAATTGAGGTAACGAGATAATGTATGCTAATATTTTGTTTTAGGGAAGATCTTTATTTCTTATAAGAATGAGGTAATAGAATGTCACCAAAAACAAAGGAATCGAAAAAAATTGCGACATATTCACTAATTATTATGGGTGTGGGATTTATTGCAACAATTCCCTTTCAAGGTTCAATTTGGGTCGATTTATTGCAAGGTGGATTTGAAGCTGGGTTAGTCGGTGGTTTAGCCGATTGGTTTGCCGTAACTGCATTATTTCGTCACCCACTTGGCTTGAGAATCCCACATACAGCATTGCTTCCGAATAATCGTCAAAGAGTAACAAATGCGCTCGTATCCATGTTAAAGAACGATTGGCTTTCTAAGGAAAGCATCCAAGACAAGGTGAAGCAAATTTCTTTTACGAACATGTTAATTCCGTTAGTAAAGAAGGAAATCGAAAAGGACCGCTTTAAAAAGACAATCAGTAAGCTATTAAGGCAAGCAATTGAGCATGTAGAGGTTGAAAAAATAACCCCGTTTGTTAGAAAACAATTGGAAATGACGATCTCAAATTTCGATTTGAAAAAGCTTTTAGACCGTTTAAGCTCTGTCCTGCTTAAAGAACAGGTTGACGAGAAGGCTATAGATTATGTTTTAAGAGAAGCTGAAACTTGGTTAAGTAAGGAAGAGACAAGCCGTCGTCTTGGAGCCGTTACGATGAACGTATTAAGTAAGGTTCAAGTTGATGGAGTGCTACAGTTTGCTCTTAAATCGATTCAAAGCTTGCTGAATGAGGAAAAGATGGGGAATATTGTGAAGAACTTATTGATGAGTGGCATCAAAAGTTTAAAGCATACGGACGAACCAAATCGAAAAGCACTCATACAGTATATTCGCAAGCAAATTATTGGAATGAGCGAAAATCAACAGCTCGTTAGCGGAGTCGAAAAATGGCGAGAAAAGCTTTTAACAAATTGGGAGCCGGATGAACAAATCACAGAGACGCTTAGCAAGCTTAAGCAAAATGTTATTGAGATCATTGAAAGCGATGATTTCATTGAACGCTATCTCACGCCGATGACGCAGTATTTACTAGAAAAGGTAGAGGAAAATCAAGAAGCGATCGATTCGTGGATTAAAGTGCAAATCGCGATTCTTGTTGAAAGAAACCACTCACAAATTGGCAATCTCGTTCAAGAGAATTTGGATAAGCTAGATACAGAAACATTGATAGACATGGTAGAGAATAATGTCGGTAAGGATCTGCAATGGATTCGAGTGAACGGGGCTGTTTGTGGATTCATTATCGGGATTATTTTAACAGCAATCCACGGTTTAATAAGTCTCGTATAGAATAAAGATATAAAAGCAAAAAAGGCAATACTGCATATCAATATAGCGGTATTGCTTTTTTATTTGTCGAACATATCGTAACACCCCATTTATTTATGAAAATCCATCCCACAGTTCATGCAAGCTTAACAAAAGCATCTAATAGAAAAGAAATAGAAAACCTTCATATTTTACATGCTCACATCGTACGATGGAAATAGACGTTAAAAAAGGAGGTTAAGATAAAGTTATGAATGCGATTACAATAGTTATTGCTTCGATATGTATTTTAATGATCGCCTACCGTCTCTATGGAACCTTTATGGCTGTCAAAGTACTAAAGCTGGACGATTCTAAGCCAACACCGGCGCATGAAGTAAATGATGGCAAAGATTATGTACCGACAAACAAATGGGTCTCATTTGGACATCATTTTGCAGCGATTGCAGCTGCAGGACCATTAGTCGGACCGATTTTAGCTGCACAATTTGGCTATTTGCCTGGTTTACTCTGGTTACTAATTGGAGCCGTTATCGGTGGGGCAGTACATGATGCAGTCGTTCTCTTTGCCTCAATGCGTAAAAAAGGAAAATCGCTATCAGAAGTAGCAAAAGAGGAGCTAGGACCTGTTGCCGGATTTTGTACAGGACTTGCGATGCTTTTTATTATTACGATTACAATGGCTGGTTTATCGATGGTTGTATTGCATGCGCTTGAAAAAAATCCGTGGGGAACCTTTGCTGTAGGAACAACAATTCCGATCGCGATGGGAGTAGGGCTTTATTATAAGAAAACGGGTAATTTAAAATTAGCATCAACCGTAGGCTTTCTTTTACTTATGATCGCTGTTTTTATTGGGCCATCGATTCAAGGGACAGCTTTAGGTGATTTCCTCACGTTTGATTCAAAGACATTGGCACTTATTTTACCTATTTATGCATTCTTTGCCGCAGCTTTACCAGTTTGGCTATTGCTTGCACCAAGGGATTATTTAAGCAGCTTTATGAAAATCGGTGTCTTCCTTGCTTTAATTATCGGAGTGTTTATCATTAATCCATCTATCCACTTTCCTGCGGTAACAGAGTTTGTTAACGGTGGGGGTCCAATTTTAGCAGGACCTGTTTGGCCGTTTATTTCAATAACAATTGCCTGCGGGGCTATTTCTGGCTTCCATGCCTTTGTTGGCTCAGGGACAACACCGAAAATACTAGACCGTTGGAGTGATATAAAGGTAGTTGGCTTTGGTGCGATGCTAGTCGAATGTCTAGTTGGCATCATGGCTTTAATTGCAGCAACTGCTTTACAGCCAGCAGATTATTTCGCGATTAATTCTACTCCGGAAGTATTTAAAACATTAGGGATGGAAGTTATTCATTTGCCAGAGCTTGCCCGGGAAATTGGCTTAGATTTAGAAGGAAGAACAGGTGGCGCGGTAACTTTAGCTGTTGGGATGACGTATATTTTTACTAGTATCCCATGGTTTGAAAGTCTATCATCCTATTTCTTTCAATTTGTCATTATGTTTGAAGCGGTGTTTATTTTAACTGCGATAGATGCAGGTACACGAGTTGCCCGGTATCTTATTCAAGACTTTTTCGGAGAATTTTACAAACCATTGAAAAAGACAGAGTGGCTGCCAGGGAATATTTTCGCTAGTGCGCTAGCCTGTTTCATGTGGGGGTACTTGCTTTATTCAGGGGATATCGGCTCGGTATGGGCATTATTCGGTGTTTCAAACCAGCTTATGGCTTCAATTGGATTAATCGTTGGTGCAACCGTCATCTTAAAAATCGCCGACAAACGAAGATATATGTTAACATGTCTCATTCCGCTTGCCTATTTGTTTGTTACCGTTAATTATGCAGGGTATTGGATGGTAAAGCATGTTTATTTAAATCCTGCAGCAGCCGGCTATAATGTATTAAACGCTATACTTTCAGTCATTATGCTCATTCTTGGGGTAGTGATCTTTATATCAGCAATTAAAAAATGGCTAGAAATATGGAATACACCACGCAGACAGCTAGAGGCTACTTATTAAGTAAGCAAAAAAGCTAGGGTTGGTGCTCCAAAACGAAGATACCCAACCCTAGTTTTTAAATGATTTCCATATATCTAAATCCGTATATAGAACCAATCGTCAATGCAATTGTCCAAATGGCGAGACTGATTGCGAGCCACATAATAACCCATCTACGAGATGAACCGAAAGTCAACGCTAATACCGCTGCTAGGTCTGTTCCAACTAATCCTGGTGCGAGTATTGCTAACCCAGGGAGACCATAACGTTCCCATAGCCGTCTTGC
>JAPSLL010000024.1:25051-59726 GCA_031180805.1 Bacillus sp. (in: firmicutes) | reverse complement strand
TTGAGTTCTACTCTCGTTAATTTTAACTATTCAAAAAAGCTCAAGGTCTTGTTTTTACAAAACCTTGAGCTTTTTTCGTTCGAAATTATTGTCACTACTCATCTATTCTTATTTTCATTTCAATCAAATAGTCATCCTGGGAAATTGGTCCATAATGAATAGGTGTAAAAACCTCATAGATGCTTCCAATTACTTGGATATGATGACTATTTATATAATCTAATAATTTTTTAAGGTTATCAAAGTATTTTTCTGGTGAAAACCTGTCAGAGATGCAGACATATTTTCCTGCCGGAATTTTTGTCTGCATTATATTTGGTGATAACAATGAAATATTTCTATGCTGCATAACCGGCATAAAAATGTAGCTATATGAAATTTCATCTTCATCTTTATATAATTGATAAGGAATAATCGCACCATAGCTATTATTCCATTCGCCTACCTCATTCTCGACTGCGTTCTTCAATTCACTATAAGAGGCATTTAAAATGTCAATAGGAGTTAAATGCCTTGCTTGAGTTTGTAAAATTTGTACCTCATCCTCATATAGAATTGTCACTTCTCCGAACATTAAATCATTTAGCTGCTTCTCCATCCGTACTTTAACATTAGCAAGAACTTGTTTTATATCTATTAATTTCTTCAATCTTTTTTCTATAATCCGTTCTTGCTCGTTTAAGAAATCTAAAAGATCTTCAGTTTTTAATCGTTGCGCCTTTTTTATATCCTCTAGTGAAGTACCAATATGTTTAAGTGATTTTATAATATCTAAATGATATAGTTGGGAATCACGATAATAACGATAATTTGTATTTGGGTCAGTATATGCAGGTTTGAATAAGCCTATTTTGTCGTAATACCTAAGCGTTTGTACAGATATATTTGCAAGCTTTGCTACTTCCCCAATTGAATATAACGTTTCTTCCATAGCCATTCTTCCTTATCATTTAACGTCTTATTTTGCATTATTGAAAGACGGTGCTTTATACTTATCAGCTCCCTTTTGCCTTTTCCATGCAAATGAAATTCCTACACCGATAGCTAAGAGGACTGTTGCAAAGTAAAATGGATAGTTTAAATCAACATCAAATAAAATCCCTCCAATAATTGGCCCTAAGACATTTCCAATACTTGTAAACATTGAATTCATACCACCAACAAAGCCCTGCTCATTACCTGCAATGTTTGACAAATAGGATGTAATAGCCGGTCGCATTAAATCAAATCCAACAAATAAGATAACTGTTACAAAAAGGATAGTGAAATATGAATGGACTACTGTCATCAGGAAGACTAATACAGCTGAAAAAATTAAGCTATAACGTACTAAACGTATTTCCCCAAGTAAACTCGTTAAACGATCGAAAAGTAATACTTGCGAAATTGCTCCAACAATTGCCCCTCCAGTGATAATTATCGCTATATCCTTTGGAGAAAAGTTAAATTTATGATCGACAAATAGTGAAAATAAAGATTCAAATGCCGCTAAGCCAAATGCAGAAATAAATATAATCACGAAAGCGATCATATATTTTGATTCAAAAATACGTTTAAATCCGGTGATGTGCTCTTGTGCATCCTCTTCATGATTACGTTCTGGTTCCCGAAGCATGACAATTGAAAAGAACGCCGCGAACAAAGCTAAAATTGATGCAGAATAAAATGGTATCCGATGTCCAAGCTCTGCTAAAAAACCTCCAATACCTGGCCCAATGATAAAACCAGTTGAAATGGCAGCCGACATATATCCTAGTGCTTTAGGTCTAGTTTCAGAATTTGTAATATCTGCAATAAATGCTGTAACAGCTGGCATAATAAATGCTGCACTAAATCCACCTAACACCCTTGAAATAAAAAGAATCTCGATCGATTCACCAATAGCAAATAAAAACTCTGATAAACTAAAAATAATTAATCCGAGTGTGATCATCTTTTTTCTTCCAAATTTATCAACCCACCTGCCTGCTATCGGTGAGATAAGTAATTGCGCTATAGCAAATGCAGCAACTAAATAGCCGACAATTGCCCCTGTTAAATTAAGTTCATTCATGATCGTTGGCATAACTGGTATGACAAGGCCAATACCTAAAAATGCAATAAATAAATTTGTTAATAATATAGCCAATGTCACTTTCTGCTTTTTCATCCTTATTCTCCTTATACTGTTAAAAATAAACTTCTAGATTCAATATAAACCCTATAGCAGCTATAGAGTCAATATTTTAGTACCTAAGTCAAATCAATTATGAATAAAATTTTAGAATTATCCCCTAATCCTTTTAAATAAAAAGGCCGACATTCACGTACATACACTATACGATAAATGTCGGCCCTATATATTCTTTCGTGTTTGCCTTATTTTATTACATTATACATAGCGAATAAGAAAATATTTTTTCTTTCCTCTACGAATAACTGTAAATTGCCCACCAATTTTGTCTTCAGTTGAGATAATTTTTTCTAGATCTTGAACTCTTTCTCCATTAATATAAATGGCGCCATTTGAAATATCCTCGCGAGCTTGTCGTTTTGATGGAGAAATTTTTGCATGAATAAGCAAGTCAATTAAGCCAATTTCCGCCTCCTCAACTTTTGTTGAAGGTACATCCTTGAATCCCTCTAATATTTCATCTGCTGTTAACTGTTTTATATCACCGCTAAATAGTGCAGCAGAGATTTTTACCGCTCGTTCCAAATCAGCTTCTCCATGAACAAGCTTTGTCATTTCTTCCGCAAGTGCCTTTTGTGCCAAGCGTTTTTCAGGTGCCTGCTTAACCTCTTCTTCAAACTGTTCAATTTCTTGTTTAGATAGGAATGTAAAGTACTTTAAGTATTTAATGACATCACGGTCATCAGTGTTAATCCAAAATTGGTAAAACTCATATGGAGATGTCTTTTCTGCATCTAACCAAATTGCACCACCTTCAGTTTTACCGAATTTTGTACCATCTGCCTTCGTAACTAACGGGATTGTTAAACCATATGCTTTTGCATTCTCCTCTGATTTACGGATTAATTCTAAACCAGAAGTTATATTCCCCCATTGATCACTACCACCAATTTGCAGCTTACAATTATTATTTTGGTATAGCTTTAGGAAATCATATGATTGTAATATCATATAGCTAAATTCTGTAAACGAAATACCTGATTCAATTCGTGTCTTCACTGAATCTTTAGCAAGCATATAATTAATGCCAAAGTTTTTACCAACATCACGTAGGAAGGAAATAACATCAAGACTGCCTATCCAATTGTAATTATTCTCAATTATTGCCGGATTTTCCTTTGCATCAAAGTCCAAAAATCTTGAAAGCTGACCTTTAATTCGATCTGACCAATCTTGAACGATATCAGTCGTATTTAATGTTCTTTCAGCTTTTTTGCCACTTGGATCACCAATTAAACCAGTCGCTCCACCAACAAGAGCGATTGGATGATGTCCATTCAATTGAAACCGTTTAAGGGTTAGTATTGGTAATAAATGTCCGATGTGAAGACTATCTGCTGTAGGATCAAATCCAGCATAGAGATTAATTTTCTCTTTTTCTAAAAGCTCTGTTAATCCTTCTTCATCTGTAACCTGATTTACTAAGCCTCTAAATTGTAAATCTTTTAATAGTTCACTCATGTTCTTATCTCCTTTTTAGCTATTTTATTTTGAATTTTATAGTCTAAAACGCAAAAAAGCCCCTTCATTACTGAAGGGGCGAAAAATCGCGGTACCACCCTACTTAGGATTTTACTATCAAAATCCTCACTCGGTTATATAACGGTTTACCCGTCTTTTTCTAATCAGATCAAGATCCTTTCAAAAAAGCAGCTCATGGACGTAATTCATGAAAAGCCTGTATGCTGATTTCCACCAAACATCAGCTCTCTATAATAGGGAGACCTTCACTACTTAAACCAATCTTAGCAATTTCCTATGTAGTTTTAATAAATGAAATTTAACCATATTGCTCATTAAATGTCAAATACAAAAGCGAGTTATGAACAAAAGCATACAATTATTTCTAGTTCCTATGGTATAATAAAAAACGATTCAGGGGGGATAGCATATGGAAAAAAAGGAAACCAAGCTGAGGCGCTACTCTCCTTTTAACAAAGATATATCAAAAAGATTAGGTATTGTCTATCAAGTTGTTAGTAATCTTATCTTATTATTTGTAGTTATAGGCCTAATTGGTATATGCTTTGCTGGAGGAGTAGGGGCTGGCTATTTTGCCTCATTAGTTAAGGACGAACCAATTCGTTCATATCAAGTAATGAAAAATGAAATATACAATTATGAGGAATCGTCAGATGTATACTTCGCGAACAATGTTTATCTCGGTAAACTCAATTCAGATATTGAACGTGAGGAAGTACAACTAAAAGATATTTCTAAACATTTAATTAATGCCGTTATTGCTACTGAAGATGAACTCTTTTATGAGCATGACGGGGTCGTTCCGAAGGCAATTATGCGTGCGTTATTTCAGGAATTTACAAATGCATCGGTACAAACAGGTGGTAGTACCTTAACTCAGCAATTAATAAAAAATCAAATCTTAACAAGTGAAGTATCCTTTGATCGAAAAGCAAAGGAAATATTACTTGCATTAAGATTAGAAAAGTTTTTTAAAAAAGATGAAATACTTGAAGCTTATTTAAACGTGACTGATTTTGGCCGTAATTCAAACGGAAGAAATATTGCAGGTGTTCAAGCTGCTGCAAAAGGTATTTTCGGTGTTAATGCAAAGGATTTAAATCTTGCTCAATCCGCATTCATAGCTGGGTTACCACAAAGTCCATTTCGTTATACGCCATTTTCAAATGATGGGGGCAAGGTAAAAGAAGATCTTGAGCCAGGTATTAACAGAATGAAAACGGTTTTAAGCCGAATGTATACAGGGGGGTTTATTACAGAGAAGGAATATAATGAAGCTCTCAAATACGATATTCGTGCAAACTTAACAGATAAAAAGCCTTTACCAGTTGATACCTATCCTTATCTTACGTATGAAATTGAGGATCGTGCAAAAGAAATTATTTTAGTCAAACTTGCAGAGGAAGATGGTTATACAGAAGATGATTTACAAAAGGATGAAACGCTTTATAATCAGTACAAAACACTCGCAGACAATGATATTCGACATAATGGATATAAAATTCATACAACGATAAATAAAGACATTTATGATAAAATGCAAAAGGTCGTTGCCGACTACGAATATTATGGAAGTGATCGATCCGTTGAAAAAGAGGACCCTGATACAGGAGAAACAATAACTGTTAAAGAACCTGTTGAGGTTGGTGGAATGTTAATTGAAAACAAATCAGGAAAAATCATCAGCTTTGTTGGTGGCCGTGATTATGACCGAGAAGCATTAAATCATGCAACAAAGGCAAAACGTGCTAATGGATCGACGATGAAACCATTACTCGTCTATGCACCTGCAATGGAATTAGGTAAGATACAGCCAGGTTCAATTATTGCTGATACACCATATACAATAAATATTCCAGGAGATAAACCATACAAACCGGGTAACTATGGTGATGGTTATCATGGGTTAACAAGTATTCGAAATGCCTTAAAGCATTCTTATAATATTCCTGCTGTAAAAACTTATATGAGTATTATAGACCAAAATCCATTATCATACCTTGAAAAGATGGGATTTACTAGTCTTCATAAGAATGATTACGGCGCACCTTCCATGAGCTTGGGTGCCCTTACGACAGGTGTTACTATAGAAGAAAATGTTAATGCCTATACAACCTTTGCAAATAATGGGAAATTTATTGATGCATATATGATTGAGAAAATAGAAGATAGCAATGGAGAAATTATTTTTCAGCATGAAAAAACTGAAACAAATGTATTTACTCCGCAAACTTCATACTTAACGATCGATATGATGCGAGATGTTATTAAAAGTGGTACCGCTAGTTCACTAAATGGCTATCTATCATTTAATGCAGATTGGGCAGGTAAAACAGGTACTGGGCAGGAATATAAAGATGCTTGGTTTGTCGCATCTAACCCAAATGTTACTTTCGGAACGTGGATTGGTTACGATACACCGAAACCGTTAGAAAAATCATATAAGGGCTTGTCGTACAGTAATAGGAACATTCTTTTGTGGGCTAAGCTCATGAATGTAGCTCATGAGGTGGAGCCAGAGCTCGTTGCACCAAAAGAGCGTTTCCAAATGCCTGATGGAATTGTTTCTCGTTCTTACTGTTCACTTACAGGCGATCTACCGTCATCCTTATGCAAAGACGCTGGTTTAGTAAAGACAGATTTATTTAATGCTAAGTATTTACCCAGTAAAGTAGATAATAGCCTTACCCAAAATAAATTTGTCTTTATGAACGGCAAGGCATATAAAGTACCAGGCTCTGCACCGTCTGAATTTGTTCAGATCGGTGTTACAATTTCTAAAGATATCCTTAATAGATATGGGGTGGGCAGTGTTAATGAACTAAAAAACCTATTACCTAGCACTGTTAATTGGGGAAATCTTGTCATCATAGAGGATAAAGTATTATCAGATAATGGGGCAAATCCTAACGCAGTTAGTGGTGTCCAAATAAACGGTTCGAGAATTAGCTGGAATGCTAATGGGGAAAATGATATTATCGGCTACAGAGTCTATGCAGCTGCAAACAATTCAACTAATTTCACTAAAGTAGCTAGAGTACATGCATCTGATACATTAGGAGTAACTGTCGGAACGAAGCCTGCTGCATACTATATTGTAGCAGTCGATGTTGCTGGTCGAGAATCTTCACCATCAACTATTATTAAAGTTGGAAATTACTCGGAAGCTAAGGTGAACACAGAACCTCCGAAGGCTACTACAAAGGCTCCGGAAAATGATCCGGCCAAGGCTTCGGAAAACGCTCCGGCTAAGGCTCCGGAAAACACTCCGGCTAAGGCTCCGGAAAACGCTCCGGCTAAGGCTCCGGAAAACGCTCCGGCTAAGGCTCCGGAAAACGCTCCGGCTAAGGCTCCGGAAAACGCTCCGACTAAGGCTCCGGAAAACGCTCCGACTAAGGCACCGGAGAATGAACCTGATAACACTACAGAAAATCAAGTAGCTAATGTTTCTTTAGTACAGTAAAAAAGATCCCTTTCTGAGGGATCTTTTTTACTCTATTTAGGATAAATCTCATCAATAGTCTAGATGGACATATCATATCGTTAATCTTCCATTGTCGATAAATCACCAGTCGGTAAATCAAGCTCCCATGCCTTAAGTACACGCCGCATAATTTTTCCACTTCGTGTCTTTGGTAGCTTATCACGAAATTCAATTTCACGAGGTGCAGCATGAGCGGCTAAACCTTTTTTTACAAAGGTCCGTATTTCCTCTTTCAATTCATCTGTTGCTTCATAACCTTCGCGAAGGGCAACAAACGCTTTAATAATTTCTCCTCGAACAGGATCTGGTTTTCCAATTACTCCTGCCTCTGCAATTGCTGGATGCTCGATTAGTTTACTTTCAACCTCAAACGGACCAACTCGTTCACCTGATGTCATAATTACATCATCAATTCTTCCTTGGAACCAGAAATAACCATCTTCATCCATATATGCAGAGTCTCCTGATACGTACCATTCACCTGGCATAAAATATGATTCATATTTTTCTTTGTTATTCCAGATTGTGTACATCATTGATGGCCAGCCTTTTTTTATTGCTAAATTCCCCATACGATATGGTGGCAAAATATTCCCTTGATCATCAACAATTGCTGCTTCAACTCCTGGAATAGGTTTTCCCATTGAACCTGGCTTTATCTCCATACAAGGATAGTTACAAATCAACTGTGCCCCAGTTTCTGTCATCCACCATGTATCATGAATTCGTTTATCAAATACTTTTACTCCCCATCTTACCACCTCAGGGTTTAACGGTTCCCCAACACTTAAGATATGTCTAAGTGAGCTTAAATCAAATTGCTTTACAAGCTCATCACCTGCACCCATTAACATTCGAAATGCAGTAGGTGCACTATACCATACCGTTACACCGTAATCTTCTATCGTTTGATACCAAGTTTCAGGACTAAACCGTCCACCAACAATCACATTTGAAGCACCAGATAACCATGGTCCAAAAATACCGTAAACTGTTCCGGTAACCCAGCCTGGATCAGCTGTACACCAATAGACATCATCTTCTTTTATATCTAGAACCCATTGTGCAGTTTGATAGTGTTGTACAATGGCTTGATGCACATGAAGAACTCCTTTTGGTTTACCAGTTGAACCTGATGTGTAATGTAAAAGAAGACCATCTGTTTTTTCAACCCAGACAATATCAAGCGTTTTACTTGCCTTTTCCATTTCTTTTAAGAAATCAATATGTTTTGTCGTATCTACATCACTTCCAACAACAACAACATGCTGTAATGCAGGAAGTTCATTTACCGGAATTCTGTTTAATAATTCTGGAGTAGTAACAATCACTTTTGCTTCACTATCTTCTAATCGATCTTTGACAGCACCTTCCATAAATGCTTCAAATAATGGTCCAACTATCGCACCTAGCTTTATTGCTCCTAGTACAACAAAATATAATTCAGGTGTTCTAGGCATAAAGACAAAAAGGCGATCACCTTTTTGAACGTCCGCTGTAGTTTTTAATACATTTGCTGCTTTGTTGGAGAGATCTTTCATTTCTCTAAACGTATATTTCTCATTGCGATTCGGATCACGGTAATAAAGGGCAATTTTATTTTTTCGGAATGTTTCAGTATGTTTATCAATCGCTTCGTAAGCTGCGTTTAGTTTACCAGTTTCATACCATGAAAAATTCTTTTCAGCTATCTCCCAATTAAACGATGCGTATACCTCGTCATAGTTTGTTAAATTATGATTCCCCTTCGTTGATGGCAACGCTTCCAATTTCATATAAAACTCCCCCTTATGTAAGAATTTACACTATAATTATAGTACAATATTTCATTTTTCACAATTTTTTAAAAAATATTTGAGGTTTATCGTGATGTAATCGCTTTATTTAGTGAATATTCCTGTATAATGGATGTAACCATTAAAACGACATTATAAATGCAATCTATGAACCTATTATTCGCAGAAAAAGGCGGTGAGCAACTTGCACCATATTAAAACATACAATGCAAAAGAATTAAAAACACCGAAGGCAACAATCTTAATTGAGGGGCCTATTTCAGCACAAACTTTAGCTGGCTATCACTTTCATGAAGGTCTAGTTGCATTTAGACAACCAAAACAACAGCAACAAGCTTTAGTTGAAATTGCTGATTTACCTGAGGGAAGGATCATTATTGCTCGAATAAATGAAACGGTCATTGGCTATGTTACATACCTTTATCCGGATCCATTAGAAAGATGGTCTGAAGGAAATATGGAGGATTTAATAGAATTAGGAGCAATAGAAGTAGCCCCAGAATATCGTGGTTATTCTATTGGAAAAAATCTACTAAAGGTTTCCATGATGGATGACTTTATGGAAGATTATATCATTATCACGACTGAATACTATTGGCATTGGGATTTAAAAGGCTCAGGGCTAAATGTGTGGGAATACCGTAAAGTAATGGAAAAAATGATGAATGCTGGTGGCTTGCAATGGTACGCTACTGACGACCCTGAAATTAGCTCACACCCAGCAAATTGTCTTATGGCACGAATCGGAAAGCGTGTAAAACCTGAATCAATTGAAAAATTTGACCGACTCCGTTTTAAAAATCGATTTATGTATTAAGCATAACTGTAAAACTTTGTGTACTCTAAAGTTAGGAGGCAACAAGATGCTTGTAAGACAAATCATGAAAAAAGACATAATTACGTTAAGCAAGAAACATTCAATTAGAGATGCATTAGTAACGATGAAGCAAAACTCAATTCGACATATTCCAATTGTAAATGAAGAGGATATTTTAATCGGCATTATAACTGAACGTGACGTAAAAGATGCAAGTCCTTCCATCTTCCAATTAGAATTGAAGGAAGATTTTTTGAATAAATCGATAGATACCATTATGTCGACAAATTTAATTACAGGTCACCCACTAGATTTTGTTGAAGAAATTGCAGCCACCCTAATTGAACATAAAATCGGTTGTCTACCTATCCTACAAAATAAAAAACTAGTAGGCATAATTACAAAATCAGATTTACTTCATACATTTGTTAAATTAACTGGTGCCGACCAACCAGCATCACATATTGAGGTTAGAGTACCAAATAGAGCAGGGCAACTTGCGAAATTATCTTCTATTTTTCAAAATCATAGTATAAATATATCAAGTGTCCTCGTTTATCCAGATATCGATGAGCAATATAAAATTCTCGTCTTTCGGATTCAAACGATCAATGTAAATGGCATTTTGCAGAAATTAATGAATGAGGGGTATCATGTTTTATTTCCTAACGTAATGGGGAATGACATATGAAGGAAAGAGATACTGTATTTATATATTCACCTCTATTTCAGCAATATAAATTTCACCAAGCACATCCCTTCAATCAACTAAGAGTTAAACTAACCTATGACTTATTAACTGAAATAAAAGCGATTAAACCATCAGATGTCGTCAGTCCTAGATCGGCAACAAAAGAAGAATTATCCTTAATTCATGATAAAAAATATATCGAAGCTGTAGAATTAGCAGGAAATGGTCAACTTGATAGCGAGAAGGCGCTTAATTTTGGAATCGGAACTGAAGATACACCGATCTTCCCAAACATGCATGAGGCAAGCTCTCTTCTTGTAGGTGGAACATTAACTGCTGTTGACTATGTTATGGAGGGGAAAGCAAACCACGCAGCAAATTTTGGAGGAGGACTTCATCATGGGTTTCGTGGCAAAGCCTCTGGTTTTTGTATATATAATGATAGCTCTGTCGCGATAAAATATATTCAGAAAAAATACGATGCAAAGGTACTATATATTGATACAGATGCTCACCATGGTGATGGTGTTCAATGGGCTTTTTATGACGATCCTAACGTTTGCACACTCTCAATCCATGAAACCGGGAGATACTTGTTTCCTGGAACAGGAAATGTTACAGAACGGGGCTCTGGGAAAGGTTATGGATTTTCTTTTAATATCCCGTTAGATGCGTTTACAGAAGATGAATCGTGGCTAGATGCATATAGACAATCCATTACAGAAGTAGCAAATTATTTTAAGCCTGATGTCATCATTACCCAGAATGGAACTGATGCTCATTATTATGACCCACTTACCCATCTATCTACATCGATGGCCATTTATCATGAAATTCCTAAATTAGCCCATGAAATTGCTCATACATATTGTGATGGTAGATGGATAGCTGTTGGTGGAGGAGGATACGATATTTGGCGTGTCGTACCAAGAGCATGGAGCTTAATATGGTTAGAAATGAATAACATACCTGTACCGGAAAGTTTGCCTTTAGCTTGGCTAAATAAGTGGCAGCAAAAAGCACCTGTACCGCTTCCAAAAGGCTGGTACGACAGTAAAGATCTTTATGAACCAATCCCTAGAAAATTAGAAATTGAAGAAAAAAACGCCATCACTGTTTCAAAGGCATTATACCCAATTAGGCAAAATGATTCAAACTAACAGAATTTGGCGTTCGTATTGGGGACTGACCCCAATTGTAACAAGAAAAAAACGAGCTAACTCGTGTTAGCTCGTTCTTGTATTTACTTAGTTGATTGGCGAATTTCAATGCGATGTGGAAGCTCGACATTATGCTCTTCGACTTCTTCCTTATTCATATATTTCGTTAATAAACGCATTGCAACCGCACCGATGTCATACGTTGGTTGAACAACAGTCGTAAGCTGTGGGCGTACCATTGTAGCTAAACGTGTATTATCAAAACCAACAATTTCAAAATCATTTGGAATAGAGTAATTTCTGTCCTGTGCACCATGAATAACTCCTAAAGCCATTTCATCAGTAGCAACGAAAATAGCTGTAGGCTTTTCTGATAGCTCATCAATTTTTTCAAATGCTTCAATTCCTGAATCATACGTATAATCACCTTCGATAACGAGTGATTCATCAAAAGCGATGCCTGCTTCCTCTAATGCACGCTTATAACCAACTGTTTTCTTTACGCGGTTTACCGGTTCTTCTTCTGGTCCTTCAACATAGGCAATTCGCTTATGGCCTTTTTCAATTAACATTGAAACAACATCATATGCAGCTTGCTCATAGTTAATATTTACAGAAGGTGTGGACTCAGACATATCCACTGAAGCAGCTAATACAATCGGTACAGGAGAACGTTTAAATTGTTCTACTAACTCTTCTGTTACATTTCCGCTCATAAATACAATACCATCTACCTGCTTTCCTAGCATGGTATTCAATAGGTGTAGCTCTTTATCATGATTTTGATCAGAGTTACTTAAAATAATATTATATTTATACATAGTAGCAATATCTTCAATACCTCTAGCAAGCTCAGAATAAAAAATACTAGAGATATCTGGAATGATAACCCCAACCGTTGTTGTCTTTTTACTAGCAAGTCCCCTTGCTACCGCATTTGGACGGTAACCTAATCTTTCAATGGCTTCTTGCACCTTTTTTCGAGTCGTTGGTTTTACATTTGGGTTACCATTTACTACACGTGAAACTGTTGCCATAGACACATTTGCCTCACGAGCAACGTCATATATTGTTACACTTGTCATTTTTTGAACACTCCTTCAAATTCCTAAAAACATTAATTAACATTTCTACAATAAGACATATGTATGTAGAATTTTGTTATCAACTGTCAAATCGCCTTATATAGACACGTTTTATGTAAATTAATCATACGATACTCTGAAAACGTCTGCAATGGATTTCAAAGATTTTTTCTTATTTTCACATATTATTCATTTTCCTTGCTAATAGGAAACGTAATACTATATTACCATTTTTACCTTAAATGATCATAATTATTAATAAAAATGTATAAAAAATATATCGTTACTTGCAGTATTGTTCAGTTTTGGAGCATTGATTATCTTTTTGAACATTTTTATGTTTTTATAAACATAAAAAAGAGGCTAACTATTCTATCAGTCAACAAAGTACTGACTGCCAAGAATAATTAACCTCTATTTCTTCATTTATTAAGCATTAACTTTTACTAAAGGTTTTAATTCAGAAATAAACTTTTCAAATTGATCAAAATCCATTTGTTGAGCAGAATCAGACAATGCCACTGCAGGGTCAGGATGAACCTCTGCCATTACACCATCAGCACCAATAGCTAAAGCTGCTTTAGCTGTAGGAACTAACAAATCTCTTCTTCCTGTTGAATGTGTAACATCTACAAATACAGGTAAATGTGTTTCTTGTTTTAAAATTGGAACAGCAGAAATATCTAAAGTATTTCTTGTTGCACGTTCATACGTACGAATTCCACGTTCACAAAGAATAATTTGGTCATTCCCTTGAGAAATAATGTATTCAGCTGCATTGACAAATTCATCAATGGTAGCTGCTAAGCCACGCTTTAATAATACCGGTTTGCGAACAGCACCTGCTGCTTTTAATAATTCAAAGTTTTGCATATTACGTGCACCAATTTGAATGATATCAACATAGTCAAGTGCTACCTCAATATCAGCCGGATTTACAATCTCACTAATAATTGCTAAGCCATATTCGTCTCCAACTTTTCTTAAAATCTTAAGTCCTTCAAGACCAAGACCTTGGAAATCATATGGACTTGTACGTGGCTTGAACGCACCCCCACGTAAAATCTTAATACCTTGCTTAACGGCTTGTTCTGCAACTGCTGCAGTTTGCTCATAGCTTTCAACAGCACACGGACCAATAATAAATGATTGGCTTCCATCACCGATTCTTACACCATTAACTTCAACAATTGTATCTTCAGGTTTTTTCTTTCGAGAAACTAATAAAGCTTTACTATGATCGTCTTCTTGTAACTCTAAACCTGCTTTGAAGATTTCTTTAAAAATATGTTGTAATGTTGAATCCTCAAATGGACCATCATTATATTCTTTAATGCTATTTAACATTTTACGTTCACGAACAGGGTCATAGCGATTAACACCTTGTGCTACCTTAGCTTTTCCAATCTCTTGAACAACTCTTCCTCGCTCGTTAATTAGCTTTAATATTTGTAGATTAATCTCATCTGCTCTTTCTCTTAATGCTTCTAATTCTGCATTACTCATCTCTCTCATCCTTTCTAATTAAAAATATAGTCGAAACAATAACACACGATCAATGAAGATAATTAACAAATAGACGCTGTTATTATTGGATATTTATTTCCTCTTGCAACGTTCGCTTTCCGTGGGCAGTTTGGAGCCTTCTTAAGCGTTAGCGCCTGCGGAGTCTCTCCTTAACCACGATTCTCTAAGCAGAAGTCACACACTCACTCCTATAAACATAGTGCTAAGAAATCAACAATAAGCTCTAACATAGCCAACAAATAAGTACGTAACGTCTAATATTCTTTATCAATCACAGAAAGTGTGGTACATTTTCTATAATTAGTAGTAATTATAAACGATAAAATAGTGATTGTCACCAAAAACTTTAACATTTAAACGCTTTTAAGCGATAAAGTAAAATTTAAGCATAACCAGTGAATTTCTAGCTCTATTTTATTACTCACTATTAAGCGAATACACTTTATCTAAGAATATGTAATCGCTAAAATCTCAACAAAAAATAACTTAATAATCTAAAAAGGATCTTATTGTTAATAACTAGAAACGATTATTGATTAAAGAAGGTGTACCATCATGGAAAATTCAGATTTAACATTTGCACTTGATATTGGAACTCGTTCCGTAGTAGGCCTCATTTTGAAAGTCGAAAATGGATTCTATCATATTGTTGATACGGTTATTAAAGAACATGATAAACGCTCCATGCTCGATGGTCAAATACATGATGTGTTATCTGTAGCGAATGTTATCTCTTCAATTAAGGATGAATTGGAAAGCGTACATGGCCCACTCCATAAAGTATGTGTCGCTGCTGCAGGTCGTGCCTTAAAAACGATAAGAGCATCATCTGCTTTTGAAATTTCAGGTAAGCCGATGTTTCAAAAGGAGGATGTGCTGCAGCTTGAATTAATGGCTGTACAAGCTGCTCAAAAGCAAATTGCAGAAACATTTGAAAATGAACGAGCACATCATTATGATTGTGTTGGCTATTCTGTGCTTCAATACAAATTGGATAGCGAAGAAATCGGTAGCTTAATAGATCAACAAGGCGACGAAGTAGCTGTCGAAATAATCGCAACGTTTCTCCCGAAAGTTGTCGTAGAATCATTATTAGCTGCCTTAAACCGGGCAGATTTAGAAATGGAAGCTCTAACATTAGAGCCAATTGCAGCTATAAATGTTTTAATTCCCCCTTCTATGAGAAGATTAAATGTTGCTCTAGTTGATATTGGTGCAGGAACATCAGATATTGCGATTACTGATTTAGGAACAATCATTTCGTATGGAATGGTTCCAATTGCTGGGGATGAAATTACGGAAGCACTATCAGATGAATTCCTTCTCGATTTCCCTAAGGCAGAGGAAGCAAAAAGAAAATTAACTACTAATAGTTCCATTACGATTACTGATATTTTAGGATTTGAAACTGACGTCTCAAATGAGGAAGTCATAAAAAAAATTTCTCCGGCAATTGATAAGCTAACAAATTCAATCAAGGATGAAATATTACAGTTAAACAACGGAACTACGCCTAAGGCAGTCATGTTAGTTGGAGGTGGAAGCCTTACTCCTGAGCTTCCAAAGCGGCTAGCTGCAAAGCTAGAACTTCCTGAAAATCGTGTTGCAATTAGAGGAATAGATGCAATTGCTCAGCTAAAATTGGCCGATCACGTTCAAAAAGGACCTGAATTGGTGACGCCAATTGGAATAGCAGTTGCTTCAAAACAAAATCCAATACAATATATTAGCGTAAAAGTAAACGAAAGATCTGTTAGACTCTTTCATATGAAAACATTAACAGTTGGTGACAGTATACTAGCCTCTGGACTACAGCTCAATAAATTATTTGGTAAGCCAGGAATGGCCATTTTCATTGAAGCAAATGGAAAATCAATCACGATTCCAGGGGAACATGGTTCACCACCAGTTATTACGAAAAATAACGAAATAACCTCTCTTGACGGTGAAATTAAACATGGAGACATGATACATATTGAAAAGGGTAAAAATGGACAAACAGCTTTTGTGACGTTAGGTTCTCTTTTTGATGATATTCAAGCAAAAACGGTTACTTTAAATGGGAAAACCCACACCGTAAATCCTATATATACAATAAATGGAGAAATTCAGACGAATCTAGAAACAAGATTAGTCGACAGAGATCGAGTTACATGTGAAATCCCTGAAACAATTGAAGAATTTTTGCAATATATAAACATGGGACATTTCGTTGCAAAAATGAAGCCTTTTTCAATTGAAATCGATGAAAAAATTGTCATTATCGAATCATTTTCTGCAAAGCTATATAAGAATGGTCTTGCGACAACAAAGGATGCAAAGCTTGAAAATGGTGATATTGTTTTTATAAACGAAACAATTGAGCCGACGCTTAAGGAATTAATGAAGGAAACAAGCTTTACCCTTTCCCAATCAATGCCCGTCATATTTAATGGCGAGCAAGTGACAATCGAAAAATCGATTACTGAGTTTTACCGCAATGGTGAAAAGCTTGAAGATGATGCAATTATACATAACGGTGACAAATTAATCTCTAAGAAAAAAAATGTACAGCCGTTTATTTTTCAAGATGTGTTTACAGTAGTAAATATCGAGTTACCTTCGTCAGGAACTAGCCAATTTATTTTGCAAAAAAATGGTCAGGAGACAAACTTTCAAGACCCAATTGCACCTGGTGATGAGCTAACAATTAAATGGTTATAGTATTTATAAAATAAAAGCTATGTTAAAGGTTGTTGTTAATTTTTATGCACTTTGTTGATTGGAACGGATAAATGAGGACTCCTGCTTAGAGAAGCGTGTCAATGGCAGCCCCACAGGCACCATTAAATAAAGGGGGCCCAGACCGTTCACGGAAAGCGAATATCTTAAGCGGAACTCAACAACAAAGTTTAACAGACCGTAAACTAAAAAAAGAAGATGGCTTTTGCAACTATATGCAACCATCTTCTTTTTTTACTGAGCGGTTTCCTTTTTCAATGCATCATAGGTAATTTTCCAATGTGATGCATTCCACTTAACTTCTTTCCCTTTAAATAATAAAGCTTGCGGAGATTCATGTTTAATATTATATGTTTCTGCAATATAATTTGAAAGTGGTCTAGCCTCTTGAACATGTAGATGGTAGCTAGGATAGCCTTGATGCTTCTCTGTAAAGTCAATAAATTCTTCATATGCAGCCTGACTGATTGGACACGTTAGGCTATTTTTCATAAATAAAAATTCATCGTGTTTGTTAAATAACTCTTCAAACTCCTCAATTGTTGCAATTGGTTTATTGCTCACTCTCTCACCCTCTAAGCTTTAACAGTTTTTTATTGCGTTTGTTTGTTTTCATTCTCAGATGGCTGTGAATTTGCATTAGTATCTTGTGTTTTTGGTTCAGTTGAATCTTCAGCAATTTGTTCCAATGCATCCCCAACCATATTTTCAATTACATCATTAGCTTGTCCATTCGAGGTTTTTGTAATATCTCGAACCTTATTCATTATTTGAGATGATTGCTCAGAAACAACCTGAGAAAGTGTTGATGACTTATCCTTTGCTACATTTACAAATTCTGACCCTTTCTCAAAGATTTGTTCAGCTGAAAACCTACCAGAATGTTCCTTCATCTTATTCGCTTGTTGACCAAGTTCTTCACGAATTTCTTTACCTGATTTAGGTGCAAGCATTAAAGCTGCTGCCGCGCCAATAAGTCCACCTACAATTGAACCAATCATAAAATCTCGATTACTCATAATAAACTTCCTCCTTTACTTATGTACATTTATTATTCACCAACTTGCTTAGATTCTTTCTTCTGTTTCCATCTTGACCATAATTCAATCGCAGCATTACTCCATTGAGCAATTTGATTAACCTTATCTTGGTTTTGTTCAAGATTTGTAGCAACAGATGTTGTAACATTTTTCACAGATTGATTTAGCTGTTGAATGGTTGTCCCAATATCCTTCACCGAATCAACAACAGAATTAAGCTTTTCAGACTTCTGTTGAATATCTTCTGCAAGATTATTTGTTTTATGTAACAGTTGTGTTGTTTCCGATGTAATTCCTTCCATTTGCTTTTCAAGCGCTGATAATGTGCTAGCTACATTTGTTAATGTTCCTTGTAAGGCATTTAATGTTTTCGAAACGTAAATAACTAGAATCGTGAATGCAATTGCAATTAATGCAATACTTAAATACAAGATAATAATCAACTTTTACACCTCCTATGTTAATACCCATACCCGTCATCATCTATTATAAACATAAATAAATACGAATAGGTAAAGTCTATTTAGCATTATTCGTACCCCTTCCTGTATTATTTTACAAGTTATCCCTCATACAAGCAATGATTGACATTGGGCACAATAAAGCATATAGGCACAAGCAGACTACTTATGGTGAAATTTTCTATTTGTGACTATTATTTTGCTATAATGTAGACTGTAGGGTTTCTAATTTTTCAATATTGATAGAAGAACCTAAAGAACAAAGGAGGAATATATTTTGAAGGATCAGCGTATTGATACTTTAGCAAAAAATCTCATTAATTACTCTATTCGACTACAAAAAGGTGAAAAGGTACTAATCGAGAATTTCGGTTTACAAAAAGAATTAGTCGTTGCATTAATAAGAGAAGCATATGCAGCTGGAGGTTTTCCTTTTGTTTCACTTAAGGACAATCAAATTGACCGTGCATTATTAATGGGCGGGCAAGAAGAGCAATATAATATGATTGCTGATTTTGAAGCAGAAGTAATGAAAAATATGGATGCATACATAGGGTTACGCTCAGGTGATAACATCAATGAATTTGCGGATGTTCCAGACGATAAAATGAAGCTTCAAGGTTCTACCGTTGGAAAGAAAGTACATCGCGATATTCGCGTTCCTAAAACAAAATGGGTTGTTTTACGATATCCAACCGCTTCAATGGCACAGCTTGCGAAAATGAGCACTGAGCAATTTGAGGATTTTTATTTTGATGTTTGTAACCTCGACTACAGTAAAATGGATAAAGCAATGGATCCATTAGTAGAATTGATGAACAAAACAGATAAAGTTCGCATAACAGGTAAAGGAACTGATTTAACATTTTCCATAAAGGATATCCCAGCAATCAAATGCTCTGGTCAAATGAATATTCCTGATGGAGAAGTTTATACAGCACCTGTTCGCGATTCGGTTAACGGAAAAATTACGTATAATACACCATCACCTTACAATGGTTTTACTTTTGAAAATGTCACATTAACATTTAAGGATGGTAAAATCATTGAAGCAACAGCAAATGATTCAGAGAGAATAAATAAAATATTTGATACTGATGAAGGGGCAAGATTTATTGGCGAGTTTGCAATTGGTGTTAATCCATATATTCTTCATCCAATGCAAGACATCCTTTTTGATGAAAAAATCGCTGGTAGCTTCCATTTCACTCCAGGACAAGCATATGATGATGCCTATAATGGAAATAAGTCAAATATTCACTGGGATATGGTAATGATTCAACGCCCTGAATATGGTGGCGGAGAAATTTATTTCGATGATGTTCTCATTAGAAAAGATGGGCAATTTGTCATTCCTGAGTTAGAAGCGTTAAATAGTGAGAATCTAAAATAATATAAATTAAAAAGGATAGTTGGTACTTCGATGAATTCGTGGACCAACTATCCCTTTTTACTAATCATCTACAATGTCACAGCCAACTTATGTGTCTAAACGTGGACATCCCTCTTCGCTATAAAAATATAGGAAAGGAATAACAAAAAGATAAAATGGACAAGGATGTTCACAATAGAAAAAACGAGTGTCATCCCTGCAAATAAAGGCTCTCCAAAAAAATATGGCATCAAATTCGAATTAGCAAATAATAAATACTTTCCACCTTCATACTTGTAATGCTGTAACAAGGTAATCACAATACTGGAGGTAAACACTAAAAAGATTGAAACAGCTATTGAGATAACGCTACTTCTTGTTATTGCTGATAAGCAAAAAGCAACCGTACATATCACAATCACTTCAATAAATGTGAACAAATAACTCCCTAGGCTAATTAACACTTGCTCACTCAAAACAAGCAAAGTGTTTGAAAAGAATATAAGTCCAATTAAACCTGACATGGCGAATTGCATCAAGACGAAAAATAGAATACAGTAAAGTGTCATCACATATTTCGAGGATAAAATATGTAGCTTCTTAACTGGACGAGTAAATAATAGCTTTACTGTACCTCTTTCATACTCACTTGATACGATATCACCAGCAATGATAATACAAATAAATTGGATGACAAGTAATAAATAGGAGCTTGCATGGATAAAATCCCAAAACGTAAAGTCAGTTTGTCGAAACAATAATTTAAAAAACAAACCAGCAATAATATTCATGACGATCATGAAGCCTATAAACATCCAAATTCTTGGACGTTTAAACTGCTTCATATATTCATTCCTTAATAAGTGAAGATATGTCATTTTCATTTGTCTTCACCTCTTAACGTATTTAAAAATAACTCCTCTAAAGGATTGCTTGTCCTTTCAATACCAATGACGTCGATTCCAGCAGTAACTAATTTTTTATTTATCATCGCAACCTCTGTACTAACTAATTCTATAGTAAATTGCCGATCCTTATATTGAATATTGTAAGGAGAACATAATTCCTCTAGTAATACATGAACATTATTTTCGTTTAATATAGTAAAGGTATAGGTCTGTTTCTCAGTATCTCCATTATTTAGCTCGCTCATCTGTCCTTTTTTAATACATTTCCCTTGATCAATTACCATAACACTATCACAAATCATTTCGATTTCAGCTAAAATATGACTTGAAATGATAACAGATACATTCTCGTTCCTTGCCAAACGTTTAAGTGTTTCTCTTAGACTAATTATCCCTTCAGGATCCAAGCCATTTGTAGGCTCATCTAATAAGAGAATCGTAGGCTTATGTAAAATCGCTTGTGCTAGGCCAACTCTCTGTTTCATACCTAATGAATAGGTAGACATTTTATCGTGAATATAATCTTCCATATTCAATAGTTCAATTACTTCATCTATCCGATTATATGAAAATTCTGATGTCATTCGAAAGAAATGAAGGAGGTTGTCATACCCTGATAAATAATCATACATTACCGGATTTTCTATTATAGCTCCGATATGGCAAATTGCATATTCAAAATGATTTGATAATGATTGATTTTCAATAACAATTGTTCCAGCTGTCGGTTTTATTAAGCCAACTAGCATTTTAAGAATCGTTGTCTTTCCTGAGCCATTCGGGCCTAATAAACCTAATATTTCCCCTCTATTCAATTCAAAGCTAACATTTTTTATAATCGATGTTTTTTTTATATTCTTACATAGATTATCAACTTTTAATACAACTTGTCCCTCATCCATTTTGATTCGCCTCCATTCGAGGTATCCCTCTAGTTAAATGGCTAGTTGCAATAAAAAAGCTGACATCAATAAGAACATTACGAAGGTAATCCTCTTATATAGTCAGCCAATCTTATATCTTTATGCCAAAACCTTTTCGTATGCTTCTTGATATTTTTGTATATCTCCCGCACCCATAAATACGATTACAGCATCTTCATGTTGTTTTAAAACCGATGTATCTTCTTCAATAATTAATTGCGAATTATTAATTTTTTCAAGCAAATTATCAATTGTGAGTTTTCCCGCATTCTCTCTCGCTGAACCGAAAATATCACACAAATAAATATAGTCTGCTTTTTGAAGGCTATCTGCAAACTCATCTAAAAATGACTGTGTTCTTGTAAAAGTATGTGGCTGGAAAACGGCCACTATATCGCGTTCCGGATACTTTTGTCTTGCCGCATCAATCGTTGCATTAATTTCAGTTGGATGATGCGCATAATCGTCAATTAAGATTTGGTCGCCAAGTTTTTTTTCATTAAAGCGGCGCTTAACACCTTCAAATGTTAGCAAACGCTGTTGGATAATCTCGATGTCAATTCCTTCATAATGACATAAAGCAATAACAGACAACGCATTTAATACGCTGTGATCACCAAATGTTGTGATTTGAAATGACCCATAGAACGTATTCCGTACAAATACATCAAATGCTGTACCTTTAGTAGACTTTACAATATTCCTTGCTTGGAAATCATTATCATCTCCAAAGCCATAATAAACGACAGGAACTTTCGCTTGGATTTGTTGTAACTGTTCATCGTCTCCCCATGCAATGATTCCTTTCTTTACTTGTAAAGCCATTTGCTGAAATGCATCAAATACATCATCTAGGTTAGCAAAATAGTCTGGATGATCAAAATCAATATTTGTCATTATCGCATAATCTGGCTTATATGCCAAAAAGTGTCTGCGATATTCACACGCTTCAAAGGCAAAATATTTGCTGTTTGGAATTCCTTTTCCTGTCCCATCACCAATTAAATAAGAAGTTGGTTCAGCTCCTTGAATAACATGTGATAATAAACCTGTTGTTGATGTTTTTCCGTGCACACCAGTTATTGCAACACTTGTATACATTTCCATAAATTCACCTAGAAAACGGTGATAACGAATAACAGGTAAGCCTATTCGGTTCGCCTCTTCAATTTCAGGATGTGTATCAGGGAATGCATTCCCTGCGATTACTGTTAGACCTTCTTGAATATTTTCCTTAGCAAAGGGTAATATTTTTATATTTCGAGCTTCAAGTGCCTTTTGTGTAAAGACCTTCTTTTCTATATCTGATCCTTGAACATGATAATTCATGTCATGTAAAATTTGTGCAAGGGCACTCATCCCCGTACCCTTAATACCAACAAAATGATAAACAGTCATAATAGAACCTCCAACAAACGTCTATCTGATTGACAGTATATGACGCTCATCTAGATTTGCAACTCATCTATATGAAACCTTTAGAAAAACAAAAAACCACTTTAAAAAGTAATTACTTATTTTTCTTATACTATCCTCATAAGAGCTAATTTTTATATTGATTATATTTTGATTATTCCTTATAAATCTTATCCTACGTTATCGAACCCTGACGTATGTAATAAGCTTACGGTTGTATATTATATCACTTGAAAGTTAACTTGACTATGAATTCCTTTAATTCAAAAGTCTCAAATTTCTACTTTCAAGGGCAACTCCATACATATTTTATCGCATTTTTCTTCAAAAATGTACGCCAACTGTCTTGACTTGTATGAAAGTCTAAGAAAAATTTATTCATTGTTTCTTCATCCACTGCGAATAAGTCACTAACGCAGAGGAGTTGTGTAAAAATTGGAATTGAGCGAAAAAATACAATTTTATCAGTTGTGATTTCCAAAGGAGAAGTTACGTATATGAAAGCTTGTTCTCCTGTTAATATTTTCTCTGCATATATATGATGCTCTTCAAATTTTATTACTTTAAATGGTTCAAGTACACTTGCCATAAATAAAGCATGGAGAACCTGTTGTAATGGGTGGATCCCATTAGTTTTTGAGAATAGATGGATAAACTCCTGATAAATTGTCGTACCTCTTATTGTTAGATAATCATGCTTTAACCAATCTTGAAAAAGCAAGTCTTCCAACGATGAAAAAGGTACAGAACGATTACGTTCAACCTTGTCATTAAAAATATGTTTGGCTTTCACCTTTTCTCTTATATTCACATTTTTATTGACATAATCTTGCAATTGACTAGCATGTTCTAGGGTAAAGGTAAGAAGCTGTTCTTCTTTTTCTTTTCGAATTGCTTCAAAATCAATGATATTACCCATTCTCACCCATCTTTTCGATCCTTATAATCTGTTTCATTACCCCAATCAATATAGGATCTTTTTTCATGAATTCATCACCCTTACCCTTTGACAATACATACATCACTATTCTCCTTGAATGACCTCTAATTCTTCCTCTGTAATAAGGATATCCCTAGGCTTGCTTCCTCTATTTTCAGATATTATTCCTTGCTCTTCCATCATATCAATAAGTCTTGCTGCACGATTATAACCTATTCGAAAATGTCTTTGTAATAGCGAAGTCGATGCTCCACCTTGATTTACTACAAATTCACATGCTTCGATAAATAGTTCATCTTCTTCAGATTGGATAGCTGCCCTTTTAACAAGCTCTTCTTGATGGAATAAATAGTTTGGTTTTGCTTGCTGTCTTACATGCATTACAACTCTATCAATTTCTTCATCTGACACGAACGTCCCTTGGAGCCTTACAGCTTTTGATGAACCATTTTCTAAAAATAGCATATCTCCTTTTCCCAGTAGCTTTTCTGCTCCTGCAACATCAATAATCGTCCGAGAGTCTACTTGAGATGAGACGGAAAACGCTATTCTTGTAGGTATATTTGCTTTAATTAAACCTGTAATAACATCAACAGATGGACGCTGAGTTGCAACGATTAAATGGATTCCACATGCACGAGCTTTTTGGGCAATACGAGCTATCGCTTCCTCGACATCATTAGGTGCAACCATCATTAAGTCAGCAAGCTCATCAATGACAATCACTAAATATGGTAGATGTTCCCCTTGTTTATGCTCCTTAACAAGCTGATTATAACGTGTAATCTCTCTCGTTCCTGTATGAGCAAATAATTCATACCGTCTTTCCATTTCCTCAACAGCCCATTTTAAAGCAGCAGTTGCAGCCTTTACGTCTGTAATAACTGGACTTACTAAGTGTGGGATTTCATTATATGGTGCTAATTCTACCATTTTAGGGTCAATAAGCATTAATTTTACTTCCTGTGGCGTTGCCTTATAAAGCAAGCTAACCAAGATTGTATTAATACATACGCTTTTTCCTGATCCTGTTGCCCCAGCAATTAATCCATGAGGCATCTTTTTTAAATCTGTGACAACTGGCTGCCCTGAAATATCTAACCCTAAAACAGCAGTCATTGGCGATTGATTCGAGCGAAACTCTGTACTGCGTAAAATTTCTCTTAAATATACCATTTTGCTTACTTTATTTGGCACTTCAATACCAATTGTGTTTTTACCTGGTATAGGAGCCTCAATCCGAATGTCTTTAGCAGCTAAACTTAACTTAATATCATCACTTAAATTTGTAATTTTATTCACTTTAACGCCCGGCTCAGGATGGACTTCAAACCTTGTTACCGAAGGACCTTGAGTTACATTTACGACACTTGCTCGTACATTAAAATTTAGTAATGTACTATCTAATAATTCTTTCTGTTCATTCAACCAAAAATTGTCTTCATTCATTTCTTTTTCAGGTATATTTAAATAGCTTAATAGCGGAAATTGATAGCTTGTTTCTCTTTGTTTTTCTCGCATTCGCTGTTTATCTCTGGCTAGCATCATGACATTAAACGGCTTTTGTGAATTAACCTTTGAAGGCTGCCTCTTTTCTAATTGAGCTGCCGTTTGCTCTGTTTGTATTTTTACTTCCTCTTGCTTCACGTTCGTTACAGCATGTTCATTTTTCGATTCAACTAGCCTGTTTGAGATTGGTTTTACCCTTTCCTCTTGAGTTAGATAAGTAAAATTATTCTCCATTAACTCATTCTCGTCATTCTGATTATTATCTTTTTCAAATAAAACTTCTTCATTGCTATTAACAATAGAATTTGATAAATCCTCTTCCATCTGTGGCGGTTTATTTAATTCAATCTCATCTTCTAATTCCCTGGCAAATTGTTGTACTTTTTCTTGATCATCTGAATCACTTTCATTTGTTCTTTCCTTTTCTAGATGCAGTGTTTCATTTAATTCAAACTCATCTTCCAATTTTCTAGTAAATTGCTGCTCTTCTTGTTCCTCACCTGAAATAATTTCATTTGTTTTTTCTTCTTCCAGCTGCAATGTTTCACTTAATTCAAATTCATCTTCCAATTCTCTAGTAAATTGTTGCTCTTCTTGTTCATCACCTGAAATAATTTCATTTGTTTTTTCTTCTTCTAGCTGCAATGTTTCACTTAATTCAAATTCATCTTCCAATTCTCTAGTAAATTGTTGCTCTTCTTGTTCATCTGAATGGAGATGATTTATTTTCTGTTCCTCCATATCTTTTAGTTGAAACACTTCTTTATCAAGAACTGATGTAAGTTTTGAAGGTCCGGCATTATCGAGTAGAGTCTCCTCGGTTTTCTGAAAACGTGTTGCTATTGCTGATACACGCTCCTGATTGATTTTTCTTTCGCGCTGCTGGCGTGGTTGAAACCCATAAACAGGTGATGGAATCGCAGTAGGTTGAAATGGTCTTCTTGGCTGTACAGCCTCTGATGTATCCACACCTCTAGCATTCTCTCTACTTCTCGTTCTTTTTGTTGTTAATGTCGGTGCCTCTGTTTTTTTCAGGATTGGCGTTATTTCTTCATTTGAAAAGGTTGGTTGACGTTTACTTCTTGGCTGTTCCTTACGAACTCCTAATTTTTCATCAGGTATAATTGGAAATCTAAAATTCCCTTTAGGATATTGATAAGCAATTTTCGCTTCAGCCTTGTAATTATCATAGTGTTCTACATTGATGTCCGCCTTAGCTTGTTGCATATTTTGTTTAGATTCAATACTTTCTTCAAATTCATTTTCATCTTCGTCACCTGTAAGCAAGTTGACTAGTTTTTTTAACCAATTCATAATTAATCACTCTTTCAACAATTCATATATCGTATACTCTATTGTATCAATAAATATTTAAATTTGTAGTTGATTCTCTTCGTGTTTGCAATATTTCTCACAAATCATCATGAAAAAAGTTTGTATCTTTTTTAAAGGGCTATTTCATTTGGACTAGCGAAAATAAATAAGATACCCAATTCCTAATAAAACTTATTAATAAGATAATATGGAATCATCCTTCAAAAGAAAAAAGAGGTTTAACAGGGGAAATAATCCGGTCTTAATATTGGATGTTTTCCTCAGTACCTCTTTTTATATTAAACCTATTAAATTGTACGATCTAGATTCAAACTTTATGGGCAAAGATATGATACCAAATATTCTTTTAGCTTTTCGAACGATTTTTCCCTAATATAAAAATCGGTTCTAATTTTGCATTTTCATATAAAAATGATAATGCGGTAATCGGGACAGTCCCACTTGCAAAAAAGCTCATTGTTAATTGAGCTAAAATATCATAGCCTGTATTATTACGAACATCTACAATAATAAGGACATCCTGATGTGGAACTGCTACAGCCATTTCCCCTTCAATTTTTTCCTTGAAAGATTGTAATAGACTTTCATTTAAAATTCTACTTGCATCATATCCATCATTTGCATTCAGGAAATAAAAAGCATTTCCTGCAACATGATCTTCCTTTACAACCGTCTTTAATGATCTTAAATTAAAGCTCGATACTTCTTTCACATAATCTCTTGTCCAATTTTCCTTCTCCATCATTTTCTCATCGATAAGTCGATACGTATTCCCTAAATCTAAAGCATAATAGATACGTGTTTCAGCTGTATGGTCACTGAAGCATAATGGGATACCTTCATTACTCTTAACAGGAAATGATGTTGAACGGATCACTGGAAATATTGATTTTTCCTTACCAGCGAGATTTTGATTTACTTTCATTGCCTTTAAGGATTCTTCAACATAATAAACTACCTCTTCTATCGCTTTGTCTTTGGCTGTTTCCCATTTTGCGATAATTCCAGGTAATGATAGAGTAACTCCTTTGGATAACTGTTCATCAACAATTCTCAGGCTATCCTTTTCTTTATCAAAGTCAAATGTAAATGAAGAATGGTTTAGCTTTTCTTTTATCATTTCCACTAACTTTTTTGATGTCATTTTCATGCTGCTACCTCCTCTCCTAAAGAGTAATTCATCGAGTTAGTTTTTTAAGTCATTAATAAATGCTTGAATTTGCTCTTGTGTTTTTCGGTCTTTACTAACAAAGCTTCCTATTTCTTTTCCGTTATTAAACGCTACAAAGCTTGGAATACCAAACACATTTAAATCTGCACATAAATCAATAAATTGATCACGGTCAACATAATAAAATGTAAATTCACTATTTTGTTGTTCTAATTCTGGTAAAAACGGCTCAATAAACCGACAATCAGGACACCAATCAGCGGAAAACATAAGAATGATGTTTTCACCTTCGATTATTTGTTTATATTCTTCTATAGATTGTAATGTTTTCATTTATATACCTCCAGCTTATAAATAAGTCTTATTATTTTGTTTAACTACTAAAACGACAATCCAACCTTTATTGTATATGAATGCCTCTTTAGTTTCCACTGAACGAACTTTTAAAGTTATTGAATGGAAGAAACAATATTCATCATATTTCTAGCATCTTCTGTTATGTTTTTCAGCTCTGTCTCAGTTGTTAGCTTTGTTCCACCAATTCCTACTGTTACTTCATATTTTTTAGAATCAAGTTCATGAACAAATAAATAGCCTAGCTTGTCATTTTTCTTGAACGTCTTTGATATAAATGGATTTTCATATTGCTTTACTAAAGTATCATATGAAACCTGACTATTTTCCTCTTCATTTTCATTTACAAATAAAATATAACTTTGTGTATCTTTGGCCAATATGACATTATATTTATCCGCTTTCTCAACCTTATAATTCTCAGGTACATAAAAAGAAAATTGCTCAGTTTTTTGATTTGGCTTCTCTCCATTAGTTTCAAAAGCTTGCTTTGCTTCATCTATAGATTCTTCTTTAATATCAGCCTTTGATTGAGTACAACCGACTGCAAGCAGCAAAAATAATAGTATAATAAGCGGCTTTAATAATTTCACGATTCTCCTCCTCATAAGCTTTACTAGGAAATTAGTACCTTTTTATGATACCCTTAATTTTTTTATTGTGACAAGAAAACTGTTTGAAAAGGAGATTTCCCCTAAAAAAAAGCGACATATAGTCGCTTTTCCATTTCCATTATGAATGTTGATGCTGATATAAATACTGACCTATTAATAAATCGCATAGATGTGTAAACATAGACGTACGATCGACTAAACCATTTGTAAAAATCCCAATCGCTCCTTGATTGTGTCTAACCTTATGTAGGTTTACATACTCGTCCATTACATCACCTAATTCCTTGCCACGAAATACCGATTTGCCAATCTCATTAGGAACAATAATTCTTGCTCCACCTGCAACTATTGGTTCAAGCTTATGATCAACAATTGCACCCCAATTACAAAGGAAATACCCTTGTTTTGTTTTGATTAATCCACCTTCTAACCCAACGCCTATGTCAGCTTGAATAGCAGCACGAGCATTATATGCCCTGTTAATAGCTCCTTCTATTGTCTCATCATCTGTTAGAGGCTGTGGCGATACATTCGATGGGGCACTTACTGAAAAGAATTCAGCAGTAATATGAGGCATAAAGGAATTTTTCACTGCATTTACTTTTGTTGGATTTTGCGTCCCAATAGCAATTTTCACTTCGTTTTCCTACTTTCGCAATAGTTCCATTTTCAACTAATTGTTCCTCATACTTTGTTGTTTTAACTAAGTAATTAACATATGGTTGATTCTCACCATCTTAGGCTTAAGGTGTGGCTACTTGTCATAAACAATAAACACCTTAGCTCACCTGTTCCACATATCAAATCAGAAGCTTCGCAGGTTAGCTCCAATCAACTTTAAAACAATTTAAGAAAAGAGCTAAAGCATAAGACGTATCTTATGCGTTATTTTTGATAGAAGCAACTGTTGAAGAGTCGCATGATTTTACTAATTTGATTAATAACTCTTTTGCAGCTGCATAGTCATCTACATGCATGATCGATCCAGATGTATGTATATAGCGAGCACACACGCCAATAACAGCGGATGGTACTCCTTTATTAGATACATGAACACGTCCCGCATCTGTTCCACCCTGTGATACAAAATACTGATAAGGAATATTATGAGTTTCAGCCATATCAAGGATATATTCCCTTAATCCACGGTGTGTAACCATAGATCGATCATAAATTCTTAAAACCGCACCTTTACCTAATTGACCAAATTCTTTTTTATCACCGCTCATATCATTTGCAGGACCTGCATCCAAAGCAAAGAAAATATCAGGGTTTATCATTGTAGCTGCTGTTTGAGCTCCCCTTAAGCCTACTTCCTCTTGTACGGTTGCCCCTGAATAAAGTGTATTTGGTAAAGTTTCATTTTTCGTTTCTTTTAATAATTCGATTGCGAGACCACATCCGTATCGGTTATCCCAAGCTTTTGCTAATATTTTTTTCGGATTTGCTAATGGAGTAAATGGACTTATTGGCACAATTTGTTGACCTGGCTTGATTCCAATTTTCTTAGCATCCTCCCTATCATCTGCACCAATATCGATTAACATATTTTTAATATCCATCGGCTTATTACGCTGTGCCTCACTTAACAGATGCGGTGGAATGGAACCTATAACTCCAATAACTGGGCCGTTTTCCGTAATAATTTGGACTTGCTGAGCCAACATAACTTGACTCCACCAGCCACCTAATGGCTGAAAGCGTAACATCCCGTTATCTGTAATTTGGGTTACCATAAATCCTACTTCGTCCATATGCCCAGCTACCATAATAACTGGATCCTCTTTTTTTCCATAACGAACACCAAAAATACTTCCTAATTTATCTTGAATTATTTCATCCGATAGTGGCTTGAGTTCCTTTCTCATAAAGGCACGAACCTGGTGTTCATTACCGGATGTTCCTGGAATTTCTGTTAAAGTTTTAAATAATTGTAACGTTTCATTATTCATTTTCCACCCTCATTTCAAGCGCTTAATGCGTCAATTTTTAATTTCGTTTACTATCTTATTGGTATAAATAAAAACATGTTATAATAGGCAGGAATGGGAACCTATTCAACTTACGGACAACAAAACTAGCTTCATTCATTATCTGAACGAATTGATAGGAATGTCAAATCATAATTCTATGCCAATTAACTTTACATACTGTGTTCTCATATTCCTTATTAAATCATGGAAGAGGTGACAAGCTTGAAAGGTAAATATTTCTTATTCGGTTTAGGACTCGGTGTAGCAGCAACTTACATCCTTAAAGAAAACATAAAAACGCGGCCAATTTCATCTGAAAAAGCATTAGACATTGTGAAAAAGGCATTTAAACAAAAGGGCCCTATCGACGGCTCTTGGATTTATACAATACCAGAAAAGTATGAAACTGATCATTTAACGTTTGAGGTATATAAAGCTGGTATTTCTAGAACGGTTGATAATCTATGTGAGCAATATGAAGCTTTTATCGATACGAATACAGGTGCGATAATTCATGTCGAACAAATTGCATAAGGTAACCTGGAAGGGCACTTTTCCATGCCCTTCCCTTATCCACGCTAATCCCTTATTCGTTCAATTTTATCAATAATAACCCCTTCATCATTCCACTTTATTCCACGATAAAAAGCATCATGATAAAAAATAAACCACGCTTGATGGCTTTGCCCATATTGTATCCATTTTTGTTTATTTTGAATGGAATCCATCGGATAATCATCATAGGCCAACACCCATAATGGATTTTTATGTGCATGTGTAGGCATTAAATCTGCCATATGGACAAGCATCTCTCCACCATCTTCAATAATCACAATGCTGTGACCGTCACTATGACCACCTGTATGATGCATGAAAACCCCTTCGGTTATAACAGTTGAAGACTCAAAAGTTTCCACTTGTTCTTCTACTGCTTCCCAATTTTCCTTCCAGTATGTATTTCGTGAGCGTATATTAGGATTTCTCATTTCTTCCCACTCAATCGAAGAAGTAACGATTTTCGCATTTGGAAATACAGAGACAAGCTTATCATTCTTCCATTTGGTTAACCCACATGCATGGTCAAAATGCATATGTGTCATTATAACAATGTCAATATCAGCAACAGTTAAACCTAAATCCATTAATGATTCATCAATTGACGATTGTTCATTAACTCCAAAGTTTTTTAACTGCTTCTCATTCAATTTTCCATTGCCAATTCCACTATCCAGTAAAATATGTAAGCCATTCTTTTGAATTAGCATAGGATCTGTTCGAAGTTCGATCTGGTTTAACTCGTTTACCGGATATTTTTTAGACCATAATGGTTTCGGCACAACCCCAAACATTGCCCCACCGTCAAGGTTTGTTACACCACCGTTTAACCATGAAATTTTAGTATGACCAATTTTCAATGTCTCCATTTTTCCAACCCTCCCTCATGTTATTTTATCATATTTTCATGTCATTTTTTCATCTCGTACGATGTGTGATATTTATCGTCGATGAGAATAAAATTCAAATAAAAAAAGAAAGTTTATGTCACTTTTAAGACTAAAACAAAAAAGGAAATGACATAAATGCCATTTCCTCTTCATTCATTCATATATTTTGCTTCTACTCGATAAATTCGTTGACCTTTACTTGAAAATTTCTCTTCATATTCCGTCATGATGTTCCCTTCATAATCACTATTATGAAGATCAAGACTTAAGAACTTCAGCTGTAATCCATATTCAGAAAAGCTTATTAATGAAAATTCAAAAAGTCCCTGATTATCTGTTTTAAAATGGATTTCTCCGCCTTTTACAAGAATTTTCTCATATAAAGCCAAAAATGTTTTATACGTAAGGCGGCGCTTACTATGCTTTGATTTTGGCCATGGATCGGAAAAATTCAAATATACCCGTTCAATTTCATTGTCTGCAAAGTACTCTGTTAAGTTCTTTGCATTTACATTTAACAACTTTAGATTCGGCAGCTGTAAATCTACTACTTTTTGAAGTGCCGCAACAATGACACTGTCAAAAAGCTCGATCCCTATATAGTTAATATGAGGATTTTTCTGTGCCATTCCAACGATAAATTGTCCTTTCCCCGTACCAACTTCAATATGGATAGGATTGTTATTTCCAAATACCTCATGCCATTTCCCCTTATGTTGCTCAGGATTTGCAATAGCATATTTAGATTGCTGGGCGATAAACTCACTTGCCCAAGGCTTATGTCGTAAACGCATGAAGACACCTCTATCAATTAAAATTTGCTCTTAAAGAGACCATGAAAAAACTAAACAAATAAATTATTTCTTAATTCCTTAATATTTCCCAATAACAAACGATCGTCATCTATTCTCTGGCTGTATATTTCCTAATTAATTTGGCATGTTATATCTATATAAGCTTGTCTACAGTTAACATAGAATATTTTTTACAATAGCTTCATTATGAAAGGATGATTTTTTAATGCCAATTCAATACAACGATCAATTAAATTTAATTAAAGATATTTTATCTGAGCATCAAAGTGAATGCTGCGGAACAGTAGCTGAATGCGAGCAATTAGAACGAGTCGTTAAGTCATTAATGGCAAACACCAGTACGGACCAGCAAACAAAGGCGATTCTCGAAAACATTTATACGTACAGTCAGTCTGGAAAAAATTCCACTTCACTTAACCAACACATCCAATCACACCAGAATGAACTTTCACAATGGATACAAGATATTGATACTTTTAATTAATTCTTGTTCATTTTACTCATAATGACATTGATATGCTCGATCCAATTTTGCATTTCTTGGACATTATTTTTTGCATAATACAATAAATACGATGTTATTGCTTGTAATAACACATACCAATATATTCGTTTAAGCAGCTGATCATTTAACTCCAAGCCATAGGATGACAGCCAATCCTTCCAATCAGCTTCTTCAATATACCAATATAAAAGGATTCCAATATCAATTGCAGGATCTGCAATCATTGCACCATCCCAATCAATTAAAAACAGCTGGTTCGTATCAGTTAATAACCAGTTATTATGATTGACATCACAATGGCAAACGACCTGATCCTGGCATTGAACATCGGGAAGCTGAGTCTCAAGTAATTCAACTGCCTGGATAATTTCAGGCTGTTTTATTTTTTCAAATGCAACTGCTTGCTGGATTTCATCAAGTATTTTGTTAGGAGTGAGCGGTTGCTTCCCTAAACGTTTTAACATATTTAATAACTCTTTTGAATGATGAATTTTTTGTAGAAGCTCAGCTACATTTGAACTTTTCATATCAGATGGTTTTAATTCACGCCCTACTAAGCGATGTTGAGCTGTAATAACATCACCATTTTCCATCCGCTTTGTCCAAATTAGCTTTGGAACAATCCCTTCCGCTGAAAGCACAGCTAAAAAAGGTGAACTATTTCGCTTTAAAAAAAGCTCCTGTCCATCCCTTGTTGCAAAATATGAATTACCTGTCGCTCCCCCAGCAGGAGTTATCTTCCATTCACTACCTAATACTTGTTCCAACCAGTTTCCCTTCAATTTCAACCCAACATTTCATTTAAGAATTTATCGAAAAGCATACGCGCCTTGCTTAGCCCCGACAAGCTCAAGACACATAAGAATTGAAGGTGTTCTTTACCTTCTATTCTTATGGGGCTTGAGACCTCGAGGGGCTAGGCGCTGGAGCTAGACAATTTTGAAAAGCGTAAGCGCCT
>JAPSLL010000024.1:0-24951 GCA_031180805.1 Bacillus sp. (in: firmicutes) | reverse complement strand
TGCTTAGCCCCGACAAGCTCAAGACACATAAGAATTGAAGGTGTTCTTTACCTTCTATTCTTATGGGGCTTGAGACCTCGAGGGGCTAGGCGCTGGAGCTAGACAATTTTGAAAAGCGTAAGCGCCTTGCATCATCTATCATTTAATATTTTACATTAACTTTAGTATTGTACCACTTATCATTGTTTACTAGGTATTTTTCCTACCTAACTTACTAATTAGGCTTAGACCCGTTCAACCATAATAAAATATTAAAATAATTTCATTTAACTGAAATAAAAAGGATAGCTATTGGTGATTATGGAAAATTGCACAATAGCCATCCTTATAAATTTTATATCCATAGGATAATGATAGTCAAGCAAAACTAAAAGCCTAGATTTTACAAAAAACATACGTTCCTATTTTATTAATTGCTACATCGTTTTCAACAGCTATCGGACTTGTTAAATGAATAGTATCAGGAGTTATCATTGAGTACCATTTTTCAGTTGGTAAGTGTACTTTAAACTCATGACTATTCTTATTATGATGTACAACAATTATTTGAGACCATGGCCCAAATTCTCCGACATCTTTTAATTGGTAGGTAAGAAAGTTTTGCTGAGCATCGATAAAAGTAAGATGTTTTCCAATTAACTCGAAATTTGGTAAGCGAAAGGCACCGTGCATTTTTCTTATTTGGATGAGTCCTTTAACATACTCAACATTTTCTTTGTATCGCGATCTGTCACTCCAATTTATCCAATTGATTTCATCTGGTGAGTTATAACTATTTTCAACTCTTTGCTTCGTCCGAAAGAACTCTTGGCCTGCATGAAGAAAAGGGATCCCTTGGGATAGAAGGACAATACTTGTTGCTAGACGATGTCTTGCCATCCGTATATCATCTGATTCTTGCTCTGAATAGATAAGGAATCGATCCCACATTGTGTGATTATCATGTGACTCAACATAATTAATGGATTGTATTGGTTCAATAAACCTTGAAGGAGATCCACTCACTAACTGTTTCATTTGTTCAATAACACCTTCATGCCCATGTACAAATCCAGCTTCATATAGATTAAAAGTACTCCCTTTTACAACATCTCGAAATTGATCATTAAAAAAGCTAATTGATGGAAGCATTTTTGCATTTTGCGTGATTACCTTTTGATGAATTGGAAGTGGTGTATTCAAATCCCATCCTTCACCTAGCAGAATCGAATCAGGCTTTAATGCGTATATTTTATCTTTGAGTTCTGACATTGTATCAACATCAAGAATTCCCATTAAGTCAAAGCGAAAACCGTCTATATCATACTCTTCCATCCAATAAGATGCACAATCAATGATAAATTTTCTTACCATAAAACGCTCAGAAGCAAGATCATTTCCAACACCAGTCCCATTTGAAGCGTTTCCATTTTCATCGTATCTAAAAAAATAACCAGGAACTAGTTTCTCGAAGGAGGAATTCTCTTTCGAATACACATGATTATATACTACATCTAATATAACTCTAATTTCATGATTATGAAGAGATTGAATCAGTGCTTTTACTTCTCTTATTCGCTCTGTTGGATTTTCAGGATTTAAACTATAGCTTCCCTCAGGAGCAAAAAAATGTAATGGATTATATCCCCAATTGTATCGATCGTTCGGATGATATTCATCAACTTCCTCATAATCATTAATAGGCAATAATTCTACATGTGTTACTCCTAACTCCTTTAAATATGTGATACCCGTTGAATCACTCGCTTTATTGTTAGTATCAGTTTCTAACCATGCCACGTATTTTCCTTTTTGGGTCATTCCACTATCGTGATGACTAGAAAAGTCTCGTATATGCGCTTCATAAATGATTGCATCATTTTTATTTTGGAAAGGAGGAAGTTTTTTTGATGAAACAGCTATTTTCTCTTTATTAACAATAACACCGTATTCACCATTAATCGATACAGCAATTGCATACGGATCAACAGCCTCTTTCCAAACTAAATTGACACATGTTAGAAATGTATATAAAAACCCTTCAAAGTCACCTTGTAAAGTAAGTGACCAAACTCCATTCTCCTGCCTTTCCATTTCATACACAGCAACCTGCTGTTTATCTTGTCGGTACAGTTTCATATTAACCGCTGTTGCTGTTGGTGCCCAAACCTTCCAAAGTGATTGTTCCTTTTTGTACGTAACTCCTAAATCGTCACCATCGTAGCGAAACATTTGATCAAACTCATTCGTTCGAATGACTGCACCTATTTGCAGATCTGTCGTAACACCATTTTCATCCACTATCATTACAGTCTTACCGAATTCAATTTCAAGCTGATGCTGACAACTATATTTTATATGGCTACCGATATCCAACACATCGATAATGTCTAATGGATGGTTTCCATTTGCATGTTCAATAAAAAATGATTTTCTGTCATGTTGCATTTCTTTAGGTAGTAGGATGACAATTTCATTCATTCGGTCTAAATAAGCTTCAAACTTCCTATTTACCTTAAGCAACCGAGCCACCCCCGTTAAACAACTATTTTATTAGTGTTATATTCGATTTTTTTACAGAAATTGAAACTGTTCCTTCACCAATATGTTCTCCATCTGCATATAAAGGTGAATTATCTCCGTATAGTTTGATTGATGTACAAGGAAATGTTGAAATGGCTTCTTCCCTCCATTTCTTACTTTTCACATTAAACAAAAATAAACAAATTATTTGATATCGACTTAGACTGTGTATTATCGTTGCATCTAATAAACCATCGATTGGGTTTGTATTTTTCGCAATCTCCATTTTATTATAACGATGTGGCAGATTCGAAACAGTAGACAACCAAACATTTTCAAATTCAACCATTTCTCCATCGTAATTAACTTTTAGTGAAGTTGGTTTGTATTGGTATAATACCTTTAAAAGGCAAATGATAAACATAAAAGAATGCAAATGGAAAAAGTTCATTATTCTTTTAAGTGGAAACATATCTATCTCCTTTTGGATTTCTCCATTAATACCAACTTCAAGAGAACGAATAAAATGAATACTACTTGTTTTCCCCTCACAATTTATCTCACCTACATCATATTGGACAGAACGCCTGTTCATTTTTTGTAGTATACTTCTCAGTGCTTTAACAGGATGTGTAGGTAGTTGTAGTTCCCTTTCCAAGTTATCGCCATTTCCAGCACTAATAAAACCTATCTTAACTTTTTGAAATGTCGCTAATCCATTAATAACCTCATGAATCGTCCCTTCTCCTCCAACAACTATTATCCTTTTTAAATGGTAATTTTGAATTGTGGCTACCTGTCTTGCAAGAACTTCTGCATGACCAGAATACTCTGTTTGAAATGTGCGATAGGTGATGTTCGTTTTTTCTAGTTCTTTTTTAATTTTCTTCCAAACCTTGATTGATTTACCATTCCCTGCTACGGGATTTATTATAAAAAATAAACCATTCATATTCGTTTCTCCGTTATCTCTACTAGTTTATGTCATTTGTTTATTTGTGTTCATATCCTAATAAAAAGCTTAAAATCCTTCTGCAACTTTCAAATCTATTAATTGTGTACTCTACTAATCATAGAAATAGTAGATAGTAAAAAAGGGCAAGCTTCTTCTTGTCCTTTTTTAGTTTAATCTATATGTTGTTCATCTGATGATTGCTCATTCCATTCCTTTCGATAAAAGGAATTTGTTAGACAATGAGATAACAATACTTGAGCACTCTTTAATTGAATATGCTTTAATGGTGCCGAAGTGCTTCGTAGCCGATTAAACCACTGTCCATATGTTCTCTTATCTAATATTGTGATATCGTGTGGAGCAAAAGGATAATCAATATAACCGTTGCGACTTACAATAATTTTCTTTACAGGTAAATCTGCTTCACCTACTGATAATACCTTTTGGACTACCGTTGCTGTTCGATTAAGGCTTATTACGGGATTCAAGATTTTTTTCGTATCTTTTCCATTTCTAGCAAGCCAAAATTTATCTTTTGAACCTGTATAGATCGTTTCATTAAGATGCTCAACAACTGTTAAGCAATAAACTTCCGTTGTACCAATTATGATCAAATCTAATTCTACCGGTGCGTTTTTTATGAGAAAAACCGGTTTATACAACAAAAGATAATGATCTGGTAATCGTTGCATAAAGTATTGTAATAATCTATCACGATAAACCTTTTTATCGACAGAAGATTTTTCACGTAGAGTTGAACTAGCCCAGCGAATTTGAAAACGAAAAATATAATCTAAAAACAAAAGTTTCAGATCATTTTCAGATTTAGGAACAGTAGTAAATTGGAACTGCAATTCATCATCATCAAGAGCTGCATCTTGAACCAAAGGTTTTATTGTTTGGATACTTTGCTCTTCCTTTGATATTTTACTTTTTAATTTCTTTAAAAGAGATTTCTTTTCTCCATGCTCCATAAATGTTGTAACTTCTGGCTCACTTACCTTCATAACGGTATGAAATCTGTTACTTTTCCAAGCATCATAGACCTTCGCCCATTGTTTTTTCTTAAAACGTATAAATTGACTAGGATAACGATATGCATCGAGCTCATAACGAGAAATGTAATCATATAGTTTTATTAATTGTGCCAACCGTTAATCAGCTCCTTTATTCCATCATAGTTATTTCATATATTAAAAAATTCGTTAACAGTTCCGTTTGTATGACGCTCCTCTTCTTTATATCGTATTGAATTAAAATTTTTACAGTGAAATTTAATAAATTCACCCTTTTAAAGTAAAGATCTCGACTGCTTCATACTTAGGTATTCGATCTAAATGGGTTTTATATAAGTGAATTTTATCAGCTAGAAACGTCTGTTTATCAGCCTCAAATATGTGTCGTAATTCTTTTATATCTCGAAAGGGAACTTCTGATTTCCATCTTCTTGCCAACGTAATATGTGGATTAAATGGTTTTTTATCAAGAGAAAAGCCAACTTCGTTACATGTATGAAATACTTGTCTTTGTAAAGAATGAAGATATGATGATTCATTTACTCCAGCCCATAATATTCTAGGGGATTCTTTCTTACCGAACAAATCGATTCCAGATAAACTCAATTCAAATGGTGAGTGGTTTTGTACAATATGTGAAACTTGATTTTTTAAGTTAGCTAATTGTTCAGGAGATGCTACGGCACCTAAAAAGGCCAAAGTAATATGATAATCATCTTGATGAACCCATGATTTAAAAGGATACTGTTCTTTATGATGAGCTACCCAATTATGTAAATATCTTTTTTGCTCCTTAGCAATTGGAACAGCAAGAAAATAATGAAATTGTCGATCCATGTGAAACTCCCTTCAAAGAATTATTACCTGAAGTTTATTCTATCCTACTTTTCCATCGTATAAAACCTAAAGCAAAATTTGATGTATTTGGAATCATATCCATTCAAATAGGTTTTTTATTTTTGTTATGGTATGATTTTATATGACTTACTTGTCCGAATATAGCAATTTTTAAAGGAAGTGTCTTAAATGAGAGTTGTAAACAATATTGCAGACCTAATTGGTCAAACCCCTTTAGTCAAATTAAATCGTTTAAATCCTGAAAATGGAGCTGCTGTTTATTTAAAGCTCGAATATTTTAATCCAAGCGGAAGTGTAAAAGATCGCGCTGCTTATAATATGATTATCGATGCTGAAAAGAAGGGCTTATTAAAGCCTAACTCAACTATAATCGAACCGACTAGCGGAAATACTGGAATTGGGCTTGCAATGAATGCTGCTGCTAGAGGATATAAAGCTATACTAGTGATGCCTGATACGATGACACAGGAACGGATTAATATCTTAAAAGCATATGGCGCTGAGGTTGTCCTAACTCCTGGTGACGAAAAAATGCAGGGGTCAATTCGTAAAGCAGAGCAACTAACAAAGGAAATTCCAAATAGTTTTATGCCGATGCAATTTGATAATTCCGCTAATCCAGACGCTCATCGTAAAACGACGGCAACCGAAATCATTGAGGCAATGGATTCAATCGGTAAACCATTATCAGCTTTCATTGCAACTGCTGGAACAGGTGGAACAATAACCGGAACAGGTGAAGCATTGAAGGAACATTATCCAAACTTAAAAGTTCATGTCGTTGAACCAGCTGGTTCCCCTGTACTTTCTGGTGGTAAACCCGGTATGCATAAATTAGTCGGAACTAGTCCAGGCTTTATCCCATCAGTTCTAAATGAAGATGTTTATGATGAAATTCTTAAAATAGAAGATGACCAGGCATATGACATTACGAGACGCTTAGCGAGTGAAGAAGGAATCCTAGTAGGACCTTCGTCAGGTGCAGCCTGCTATGCAGCAATAGAGGTTGCAAAGCGGTTAACACCTAATGATGTTGTTGTATGTATGATTGCTGATACAGGTGAAAGATACTTATCTACTGATGTATTTTCATTTTAATTTATAATAAAGCTTTTCCATTTTGTTATAAGAGAGGAAGCAGTTCTTCTCTTATAACTTAACCACGTTCACCTCATTCTTAAGACAATCAACTATAAAAAACTTCTCCCTAAATTAACGTATAAAGCTACTATTCTATACCTCTAACGGTAAAGAGAACTTGCTGTACCCTTTTTTGTGACAAATTTACTTTTATTGGTTTTCTTTTGTAAGAATAAAAAGAGATGACTCAATTGAGCCATCTACTTTTCTTTATTTTGCTAATTCATAAATGGCTTGTGCATAAATAGCTGTTGCCTTCAGTAAATCCTCAATCTCTATATATTCATCCTTTTGATGAGCGATATCTGGTCTCCCAGGAAATAATGGTCCAAATGCGACACCAGCATCAAGAGAACGTGCATAAGTTCCTCCACCAATCGCTATCAATTCCGCCTTTTCTCCTGTCTGCTCTTCATAAACACGCTGTAAAGTTTTAATGAGTGGGTGCTTCTCATCGACATGATGTGGTTTTGAATCATTAAATAAATTTAACTCAAAACCATCTATTTGCTCAAACCCTGCTTTTACTTTGTCAGCATTCCCTGTTACAGGGTAGCGAATGTTAATTCCAATTTCCCCCACTTCATCCTCAAAAGATATGATGCCAAGATTAACAGTTAAATCACCGCTTATGTCATCTGAAAATGCAATATGGAGTTTTTCCCCTCTTGTATCATCTTTGAAAATCTGATCAATCGTCGAAACGAAATGTGCTCCTTTGCCATTTAATTGTAAAGTATGTAAAAAGCTTACCAATACAATTCCTGCATTTACACCATTATTTGGCTCCATCGCATGAGCTGATTTCCCTTTTACTGAAAATAAATATTCATTATTTAAATATTTATATTCACCAGTCACATTGGCCTTTGTTAAAAAGTCAGTAAATAACTTGTTTATATCTGCTATTTCTTCATTAACGGTTACAGTTGCTTCTGCAAAATCAGGTACCATATTAAATCTTCGTCCAGCATGAAAAGATTTAAGCTTCATCCCATGTGATTCATCTTTAATATCAGCAGTGTGCTTTAACTTTAAATCGATAATCCCTTTTTCTGCATATATAATTGGGAAATCAGCATCTGGTGCAAATCCTAATGTCGGCATTTTTTCATGTTTAAAATAATGCTCTACACATTGCCAATCACTTTCCTCATCTGTTCCAATTATCATTCGCACATTTTTCTTTAACGGGAGACCGAGCTCCTTTACAATTTTCATCGCATAAAATGCAGCAATCGTCGGTCCTTTATCATCAAGAGCACCACGCGCATAAATCCTTCCATCTCTAATTTCCGCACCATAAGGATCACTTGACCAGCCATCACCTTCAGGAACGACATCGACATGACAAAGGACTCCTACGATCTCTTCACCGCTTCCTAGCAACTCAATATGACCTGCATATCCATCTAAATTTTTCACTTGAAAACCTGCATCCTCACCAAGTTGTAATAAATGAATAAATGCATCGTTTATTCCTTTTCCAAAAGGAGCTTGGTCACTTTTAGTTGTTTCATCTAGAACACTTTTTATTTGAAGGTATGCTCTAGCATCATTAATTAAGTCATCTTTTCTAGCTTCAACTTCTTGTTTCCAATTCATAACTATTAACCTCCATTTACTTTATACATTCTTCTACTATATTAGTATGCAGTTAAAATAAGCAAAAGAAACGGTCTTAATGGTCTATTATTTCTTTTCCCGTACATACTAATATCAAAATCGTAGCGTATTTGTTTGCCAAGATAAAGAATCATTAGGAAAATAATTAAAAAACTATTGCAAAATATATAAATAACGAATATTATTATAAATGTTTTGAAAAAACGTTCGTAAAACGGGGGTACATATGTTTAAACTAGCAGAAAATAAGACAACGGTCAGAACAGAAATTTTCGCAGGTATTACAACTTTTCTAACGATGGTTTATATAGTAGTTGTTAATCCGATTGTGTTATCTGACGCAGGGGTTCCATTCAATCAAGTATTCACTGCAACGATAATTGCTACCATTATCGGAACACTTTGGATGGCTTTAGCAGCGAATTACCCTATTGCAATTGCACCAGGAATGGGATTAAATGCATATTTTGCTTACTCAGTTGTTGGTGCGAATGAAAATATCACATATTCCACAGCATTTTCCGCTGTGTTTGTTGCTGGAATTATTTTCATTATTTTATCGTTAACACCTTTCCGTAAAAAATTAATTGAGGCAATCCCGAATAATTTAAAGCATGGAATTACAGCAGGTATAGGATTATTTATCGCCTTTATCGGCTTACGTTTAACTGGAATTATAACAGCAGATCCAAACAACCTAGTGAAACTTGGCGACCTTCATTCACCATCTGTTATTTTAGCTATTGTCGGGCTAGCGATAACATTAGTATTAATGAGCTTAAATGTCCATGGTGCATTATTTATAGGAATGGTCATTACAGCCATAATTGCTTTCTTTACAGGTCAGCTTGAATTTAAAGAAGGATTTGTTTCTCTGCCAAGCCTTCCTGAAGGAATTATTGTTGCAAATCCATTTACAGCATTCAGTGATGTCATTTCACACGGTCTTTATGCCGTTGTATTTTCATTCCTATTAGTAACAATTTTTGATACAACAGGTACGATGATTGGTGTTGCTCAACAGGCAGGCTTAATGAGAGGGAATGAGCTTCCAAGAGCTCGAACTGCGTTATTAGCTGATTCAGCAGCCACAACAGTTGGTGCCATGTTTGGAACAAGTCCTACAAGTGCTTATATTGAATCATCTTCAGGCGTTGCTGCAGGTGGTCGTACTGGTTTAACGACATTAACTGTTTCAATTTTATTTGGGTTAACATTATTATTTGGTCCATTAATTAGTGCTGTTTCAAATTTATCAGCAATTACTGCTCCGGCCCTTATTATTGTCGGAAGTTTAATGATGGGTGCAATTGCCGAAATCAATTGGAAGGAGCTAGATGAAGCATTTCCAGCATTTCTTGTCGTTTTAAGTATGCCACTAACGTCAAGCATTGCTACAGGTATTGCTCTTGGCTTTATCTCTTATCCATTAGTAAAAATCGCAAAAGGAAAATGGAGAGAAGTTCACATTTTCGTCTATATTTTTGCTATTCTTTTCTTTATCCAACTCGCATTTATCGGTGGTCATTAACTTAGCTTTATAAAAAGGGTGACTCAAAAGGGTCTGACCCCGTCCAACAAACACTGGTATATAGTAACTAACCTCATCATTAGTCTATATATTGTGTTTGAGGGGTCTGAACCTTTGGTTTTGAGCCACCCTCTATTTATTTAAGTTGTTTAATTCTCTTTTTCGTAGAAAAGCTGAAACACTAGATCTTGGTTATAATTTCCAAACCCACTTCCGAACAAAGTTACCCCACCAACATGAACACTATCCTCTTCAACAGCAATTCGAAATGTCCATTGTTTTTCACGAATCGCGACATCGTTTAATGTAACATCTGAAAATAGTTTCCCATCTAAATATGTTCCATGACCTGTAATTCTAATTTTCTTTAAGAGACCATATTGATTAACAACACTTGGCCACCAAGACGGTGTGTATTTCCCCCGACTATCACCGTAATCTCCAGGGCTAGTCCACTGACCTAAATGAACACCATTTAAATAAAAATCAATATCAGATGGCCAATTACTATTTGTAAACGGTGCCTCTGAGGATAGCTCCATAGATATTTCCAATTCCCTCGGATGCTGACTTGAAAGTAAATAATTAGGAACTTTATATTCAATATATCCTTGATAAAACCAAAGAATTTTTGCATTTACACGTTCTCCATCAAAAAAGTAACGAGGATCATCAAACTCACCAATAATCTTCTCAGGAGTAGCTAACCCGCAAGTAGGTCTTATTTGTAAATCTGTATAATGACCGATTGACATTTCTGTTTGGTGATATTCTTGTTTTACTTGTTGTTTTGTTGGAAACGTAATTTCCATTTTATCTACATAAAGCACACATAATTTTTGAACCCCTCCCTTACCAGGTATCCGGTCGGTTCGAATAATTCCTGCCTTCTCCAATTTTTTTACATGCATACTTATAATTGCACTGCTTAAACCTAACGCTTCAGCCAATTCCTTCATATTTCTAGGCTGTTCCGCTAATAAATGAATGATATTGATTCGAACATTGCTTGCAAGTGCCTCGAAAACTGGTAATGAATGTTTTGAAATATCTAATTCCATATTTGCCCCCATTTGTTCATGACTATATGAAATATCATATCGTTTTAAGTATTTCTCTGACAAGAATAGATTCATTTTAAAAAACAAAACTCTTATGTTCCCATACATAAGAGTTTTTGCCAGCTTCTATTGCTTTGTTAAAATAATCGGCCCTTCCTTCGTTATTGCAATCGTATGCTCGTATTGCGCTGAAAGCTTCCCGTCTATAGTTCTTGCCGTCCAACCATTATCGTCCATTTTTGATTCCCAAGAACCAATGTTGACCATAGGTTCGATAGTAAAAACCATACCTTCTTTTATCCGCAGACCTTTATTCGGTTCCCCATAATGCAAAATAGTCGGTGATTCATGTATCGTTTCCCCAATACCGTGGCCAGTAAAGTCTCTGACTACCGAAAACCCCTCTCCTTCAACATATGATTGAATCGCATGCCCAATATCTCCAAGTCGATTCCCAATCACAGCCTTTTCAATTGCACGATTTAATGATTCCTCTGTTACTTGTAAAAGCTTTGCTGTCTCCTCTGAAACCTCTCCAACTGGATATGACCATGCAGAATCAGCTAATGCACCATTTAAATTTACAACCATATCTATTGTAACAATATCGCCATTTTTTAACGGCGTATGTCGTGGAAAACCGTGGCATATTTCATCATTGATTGATGCACATGTTGCATATTCATAACCTTTATATCCCTTTTGTTCAGGGGTTGCTCCATGCTCAGACAAATATTTATCAACAAAAGAGTTGATTTCAAATGTCGTTACACCTGGTTTGATTTGCTTGGCAATTTCTTTATGACAATTTGCAAGCAATTGTCCCGCCTTATGCATCAAATCGATTTCTCGTTTGCTTTTTAATTTAATCAAAATACGTTCCCTCCGATAAATTAGGTGATGCTAATAGTATATAATTAAGGATACCATGAATCACTTTCAATAAAAACAAACGTGTATGGATTGTCTTAATTAGACATTGATACAAGCCTATTGTTGATTTATGAATAAAAGCCCATAGACTCTATTAAAAATACGAGAAATAAAGCTCTCCATTGACAAGAAGCAAAAAGGAGAGCTAAACTGCGATAGAAAATTTCATGAAGTTGAAAAGTCTAGGTGAAAACTGACATTAATAAATAATTGCTATTACTGTCGTTATACAAGTAACTATTAATAGAAAAAGAATCCCTGGAGTAGCAAAAATTCTTCTGCATTTTCCTTGTGCCTGAATTAGATAATCCTTCTTCTCCTTTTCAATGACAAGGTATGGATTTTGCTTAATTAACTCATGAAATAATAAACGAAGCCATTCCTGAAAAAAGAACCAAAACGCTGCAAAGACACCCCACTTCAACCATATCGGTGATAAAACAATTAGTGCTGATGTTAAAGATAAAAACTGAAAATAGTTAAAAATATACGTCTTTTCTCTTAAGAACGCTTTGATGAATAATTCTGTAACACCATTCACAGGTGTTCGACGTTTAAAAATCCTTTCCGAACGACTCCATAAAATAATTGAGCGCTTTTTAGGCTTTTGTTTTGGCATATGTATTTCTGGATTTATTGTTAAAACGAATGATGATAATTTCACCTTATTCCTTTTTTCATTTTCTACATCAGTAGAAAAGGTTCGATATTGCCTTTGGTATATGTACAGCTGTCTAATCGAAAAAATTAATAAAACAGACGCTATTACAGGAAGCACTATCATGGATGATTGCTTCATAGCTAGGAAAGTTAAAGTGCTTAATAAAATAACAGCAAACGAAATCACAAGCCATTTCTTCCAGAAGTGATATCGATACATAAGCTGTCTGTATGTAGAAATAAATAAATTCAAACTAAAAAAATAAAAAATCGTTGTAATTAATAGATTTACATTCCACTCATTAAAATGTTTTGTTAATGGTAAAAGGAGAAGTAAAACAATTATCCATTTTACTAGCAATAAAACAGAAGAGTAGATAGCCCCCAAACACCTCATCATGATTACCTTTTGCTTATGCTGTAATAAATATAACTGATCAGCCTCTTCCATATAAGTGCGAATCATCCCTTGCCATGAAAGGAAAAAGCCTATAAATGCAAAGCTGATAATCGGAAACCCTTTAAGCCATGTAGGCGGAGCTTGCCACCAGGAATAATACATAATCCCCCCAAAAACGAGTGCAGGGATGAGGAGATACACGATAATTGTCCAATCAAAAATAGAATGAATGATCTTCCATTGATTACGAAGCTCCTGTTTTAACCGTCCATAAAATAACTGATATCCACTCACCCTTATAGCCTACCTTCAGCCATAAGATGAAAACAGTCAAGTAAAGACCCATCTCGTAATCCACTTTTCTCTTGAATATCTCTCAATGTTCCTTGAGCAAAAACAGTCCCTTCAGAAATTAATAGAAATCTATCACATATTTTCTCAGCAGTATCAAGCACATGTGTTGACATAAGTATTCCTGCTCCACGCTTCCTTTCTTCCTCCATTACATGAATAAACATTTTTATCGCACTTGGATCAAGCCCAATAAATGGTTCATCAACAATATAATAATCTGGTTTTAATATTAGAGCCTGAATGATCATTACTTTTTGCTGCATTCCCTTTGAAAAAGTAGCTGGCATCTCATGTCTAACACTATCCATTTTATACATTTTCAAGTATGTTTCAGCTCTAGCCTCCAAAGTCTTGTCATCTATCTCGTTGATAGAAGCTAATAAATCTAGATGCTCCCACAATGTTAAATGATCATAAAAGATTGGTCGTTCTGGAATATAAGCATATGTACTACCTTCTCGTTTCCAAGTTTCCCCCTCTACATATTCGATTACCCCTAATAATGTCTTTATCGTTGTGCTCTTTCCTGCACCATTAGGGCCAATAATTCCAATTAGTTCACCTTCATGTAGGGAAAATTGGATATCATGAATAATGGGTTGATTTTCTTCATAACCAGCTTTTTCAATTGCAATATTTAAAATATCCACTTTGCTCACTCCTTATATTTACTTACGTTTTTCCAATTAAAAGGATTCAAAATCCAGCAAAAAAATTCACTTTACTGTCATACAAGTTAGAATAATTGTCATATAAATTTAGTGAAAGTAAGCTATAGTAGTCGTCCTTTTGGTAATGCAAAAATATTAATATTTTGTAAATTTAATCATTACTATGGATTTTCTATGTCGAATTCGTGTAAAATATTGTTATAACGCTTTACCAATCATTAAGATATGTTAGAAGAACATCTGAAGTTGCAGTCATCGAAAGGTTGTAGTCGGCATTGCCAGTGCGATCAAACGATAAGGAGTGGTTTTTTGAAACCTTCAACAAACCGTATGCTAACCAGAATCAAGTCTGTCTACATGTTTATTAATGAGCGTGGAACCGTGACCACACAACAACTTGTTGATGAATTTGGTATAACACCAAGAACAATTCAGCGTGATTTAAATGTGTTAGCGTATAACGATTTGGTACACAGCCCAACAAGAGGTAAATGGGCCACTACAAAGAAAAAGGTAAAGATGTCTTCTTAAGAAACGAAAAAAACTAATTATACATAAAAGGAACCTTAAAAATAAGGTTCCTCTTTTTTGCTCCACTTCATATAATCAACTTGTTTAATCATCAATTTTTAATCAAGCTTTACAAATCAATTGGTTGTGCCTGCCTAAGAGATTCTACCTCTTCATCGGTTAAATCGCGATATTCTCCTAAACTCAATTCCTCTTCATCTAATTCAATTGGCCCCATCGATATCCGTTTTAAATAAGTTACTTTTTTGCCTACAGCTTCAAACATCCGCTTCACTTGATGGAATTTTCCTTCTGTAATCGTGACATGAATCATTGATTGATTCCCTGCAGAAAGAATTTCAAGCTTTGCTGGTTTAGTTACATAGCCATCATCAAGCTGTACACCTCGCTTAAATGCATCGATATCCGCCTCTGTCACCTTACCTAAAATAGTCGCAAAATATGTTTTTGGCACATGCTTCTTCGGTGAAAGTAATTGATGAGCAAGCTGGCCATCGTTTGTTAGAAGCAATAAGCCTTCTGTATCCTTATCAAGTCGTCCTACCGGAAAAGGCTGGAGAATTGCATCTTCCATTTCTAATAAATCAATGACCGTTTCCTGGTAGTCATCCTCTGTTGCAGATAAGTATCCGGCAGGCTTATTCATAAGAAGGTATACGAATTCTTTATATTCAATCATTTCCCCGTTAACTGTAATTTGTTGATTTTCTGGGTCAACATGTGTTTTCGGATCCTTGACAACGATTCCATCCGCAACGACAACACCCGTTTTAAGGAGTTTTTTTACCTCTTTACGGCTACCATAGCCGACATTTGCTAATAATTTATCAACTCTCATAAAAAATTCTCTCCTATTTCTTAAAAAAAGGTTTTGAAAAGGGCTGTCTTTTCTAAGCACTCTCCCCACCAACTCTATATTGATATATAGTGCTTGGTGGGGACTTGCCCTATCTGCAAGACAGCCCCTTCACTTATTGTAATGCTATTGTTTCCTAGATCTATGTTACTTAGCCTCTCGCACGTGATTTTGGTAAGAAGCGGTTGAGACGGTTACCCAACACCTTTTCTAATAAATGGGTACGATATGCTAAATATAGATATGATGCTCCGCCAAGGACAATCGAAATTCCAGCAACGATTGCTGATTGTACCAATCCATCTTGATACTGAACCAAAATCGCTAAAATAGATTGGACAACAGATAGAACTAATCCCATAAAGATACACATCATTACCATTAACACTGATCTTTTTATTAAGAGTTTAAACGAATAGCCAGTATGTTTTTTAATCATTGCAAATCCGTAAACTAGTGATAATAAGTAGCCTGCAGCTGTTGCTAAAATCGAGCCAACACCTTGATACATTTGAATTAGTGTTGAGTTAAGAGCAAGCTTAACAATAATCCCAAGGATAAGGCTAATGACAGCAAGTTTTTGCTTATTAATCCCTTGTAATATCGCAGCATTCACTGTAAACAAGGAAAATAACAATGCAACTGGTGAATACCACATTAATATTTCTTTCCCAATTTCTTCAGATACTCCGTGATAAAAAATGCTATATGCCGGACCAGCTAAAACAGATAATCCTATCACTGCTGGTAAAGTAACTAGCATAATGATTTGTAACGTTTGATCAATTTGTTTATGCAATAATTCACGATTATTTTTTGTGAAAGATTCCGTCACAGAAGGAATCAATGTTAATCCGAATGCGGTTGCTAATGACACTGGAATCATTACCAATTTCGGAACATAGAGCAATAAAACCGAAAACATTTCTACTGTTATATCCTTATATCCCGCATCAATCATTGCTCGGTTAAACGTATTCGTATCAATATAGTTATAAATTGGAATTGCCAAGCCTACAAATACAAAAGGGCCTGCATACGTAAAAACTTCTCTAAACATTTTCCCAAGCGGAATATTCCGAGAAGCTACTCGGTTTTCCTGCATAGCTAATAAGGTATGCTTTCGCTTTACCCAATAAACAAATAAAATCAACAAACCACCAATTGCTCCAACAAACGCAGCAAATGTTGCGTATCCAACAGCTAAAACTAAGCCTCCATTAAAGACATTTAACACAAGATACGTAGCAACAAGTAAGAAGACTATCCTTACAAGCTGCTCAATTACTTGAGAAACAGCTGTTGGCCCCATTGAACCATGACCTTGGAAAAATCCACGAATCAAACTCATTAGCGGGACAACGATAAGAGCTAAGCTGACCATCCGAATAACTAAAACCGCATCATCGACAGTAATATTACTAATTTCTTTTTCTGCTAGAGCGCTATGAGCGAGGGTTGGTGCAAGAACATACAAGAGGATAAAAGCGATCAATCCTGTCACAAACATGACCATTATTCCTGCTTTAAACATTTTCCTGCTTGTTTTATAGTCACCAATCGCATTATATTTTGAAACAAATTTCGAGACTGCAGCTGGAAAGCCTGCTGTCGCTATACTTAAAAAAATTGTATATTGGGCATACCCGGTTTGAAAGAGAGTTCCACCATCTGTTCCAACCATTGCCGCAAATGGAATGAGATAAATCATCCCTAAAATTCTTGAGAGATATGTACCTAAGGTTAAAACAAATGTACCTCTTAATAAATTATTCGACATGTTTCTTATTCACCATTCTTCTCTATGAAGATTCAACTTTTCTATTTTACCACAATCTTATGCTTATACCATAAGTATCTATACCTGATTTTTCTAAAAAGTAGCGGATGTTGTCGTTTCCTGCAACTTTATACTACCTACTGCGGATTCTGTCGATTTAGACTGATAAAATTATCCATTTCATCTAATAGCTCTACCTACTACTGTATAAACATATTTTTGTTTCGTTTGTTCCAAACTTATAATACGTTTTTTTATTTTATAGGTTTCAGCTATAATAGGATAGACACTAGAATAATAAAGGTTGTGAACAAATTTTGAACTACGATGTTTTAGTCATTGGTGGTGGACCATCAGGTTTAATGGCGGCCATTGCTGCTGGCGAACAAGGTGCTCGCGTACTATTAGTCGATAAAGGGAATAAGCTTGGGAGAAAGCTCGCAATATCTGGTGGGGGTCGTTGCAACGTTACTAATCGATTACCAGTTGATGAAATCATTAAACACATTCCAGGGAATGGAAGGTTTTTATATAGTGCCTTTTCTGAATTTAGCAATGAGGATATCATTAGATTTTTTGAAAAGCTAGGGATCGAACTAAAAGAAGAAGACCATGGTCGAATGTTCCCTGTAACAGACAAAGCACAATCTGTTGTCGATGCTTTATTAAATGAACTTAAGAGATTGAAGGTAGAAGTCCGAACGAATGAACCAGTTAAAGATATTTTGTATGATGATACAAAAGTAACAACCGTCATATTAGAGAGCGGAGAATCGATTGAAACAAAAGCAGTTGTTTTAGCAGTTGGCGGTAAAAGCGTTCCTCATACAGGGAGTACAGGAGATGGCTACCCATGGGCTGAAAAAGCAGGACATACGATTACTGAATTATTTCCTACAGAGGTGCCTATCACATCAAATGAACCGTTTATTCAAAATAAAACTCTCCAAGGTTTATCATTAAGAGATGTAGCCCTTAGCGTGTTAAATCCAAAAGGAAAAACAATCATTACTCATCAAATGGATATGATCTTTACTCATTTTGGGATATCAGGTCCAGCAGTTTTAAGATGTAGCCAATATGTCGTTAAAGCGATGAAAAAATTCAAAACAAATGCAATTACCGTTAGCATTGACGCACTTCCTGGCAAAAATGAGGAGCAGCTCTTTCAAGAGGTTGTCAGAAATTTAAAGACAGATGCAAAAAAGGCGATAAAAAATGTGTTAAAAGGTCTTCTTCCCGAACGGTACTTATTGTTTTTATTAGAAAAAAACGAAATCGATCCACAAATTACATATGATAATCTTTCAAACGAGAAGCTCCGTGGCTTTATAAAGGATTGTAAACAATTTCAGTTTCAAGTTCATGGAACCTTACCTTTAGAAAAAGCGTTCGTAACAGGTGGAGGCGTATCGATAAAAGAAATTCACCCTCGGGAAATGGCATCTAAATTTAAACAAGGCTTGTATTTCTGTGGCGAAATTTTAGATATTCATGGATATACAGGAGGTTACAACATCACTTCTGCACTCGTAACCGGGAGACTCGCTGGCATGAATGCGGCACTCTATTCAAAGACAAATTAAGCGTAAGAAGGGGAATAATAGTTGAAGAACACTTATATCGATTACGGTCATTCTGATAAGATGGGCCCAAAGTTAAGAGCTGTTGTCCAACATCAGCTTATCGATGATTTAACGTACTATGGCGTTAAGGATAAAGCATTGTCTTTTGATTGGACTGACAGCTGTATAGAGGGTCATGACGAACAATATTTAGATGGAACTGTTGAAAATTTTTCAGGAATTAAAGTACTGAACAGGCAAAATAAAGTCGTTGCTGAAGGATGGATGGAATTTCTATACGACTCTTCCGAAAACTTTTTTATAGCCTACTGGGAATATCTTAATATTTTTGTTAGTGGGAGCGAAATACAAGTTAAGCAGATGGAGGAATTCCTGAGCATATCTTTGCAAAAATTCCATTAACTCTTCGAAATAAACTTTAACACATTAAATTTGAACGAAAGGGATTTGGCTAACAAACCCCTTTTCTTTTTAGTAGCTACACAAAATGTTCTAAATGCTCACTTAATTTAGATTAACAGGCTATTCAGAAAAGAGTTCCCAATTTGAAGTTAAAATTCGCATGATATGATGAAAAATATCAATATTATTGAAAGCAGTTTTGATTTTAGATTTTGCCTTCCCTCTATTGATTAACCTCAATCTCTGAAGAATTCATTTTTGGAAAAGAAATCGACGCCATCTTCATAAGAACAAAGGCTAATAGGCTTGCACCAAAAACAGGAATGATTCCTGGGAAACTCCACATAAGATAAAGTGTGACTAAAAAAGTCACTACCATTAATAACGATTGTATCGGACGACCGATGGCTAATACAAAAGCATACTTAATATACTCTCTTTTCTTTAATTGAAAATGGACGAAGATTGGTAATAGATATAATGAGAGTAGCAAGAAAACAAATATAATAACGTACAAAATAATTGTTAACGATTGATGAAAAATCGTTGTTTGTAATTGTTGGAGAACTCTTAAATCTAAAAATAAAATAAACCCAATAGCTACCCAAATATATCCTAAGAGATTCGCTTTTAAAAATTCATTTTTGAACGTGTGGAGAAAAAGCTTAAAAATAGAGATTTCTCTTGAATCCATAGTGAGTTTTCGTATTACAGCAAACAGTGCCACAGTGGCTGGGAACAAACCGAACACAAATAGTCCAGCAATCGAAAATAATAGCCATAGGAGGTTTAACAGAAATAACTTTAAACTCCACTCACCAAAACGGATATACCATTCACTTATGTTTTTCACAAATTTCCGCCTCCATACAATCGAAATTCCCTTAGAATCGCTGAAAAGCTACCGACCTTTTGACCAATAGCTTTTCTTTATTCATTCAACCTTTTACAGAGCCAATCATTACCCCTTTTTCAAAATACTTTTGGATAAATGGATATACGATTAAAATCGGTAATGTCGAAACGATAATAACACCATATTTAATTTGATCAGCGTATCGCTGTGCATATCCACCAGCAGATCCACCACTTCCAGCCCCTTCAGCAAATACTTGATTTGACAGCAGGATATCCCTCAAAACAATTTGCAAAGGCTGTAAACTATAATCTCTAACATAAATTAATCCAGTAAAAAAGTCATTCCAATGCCAAACTAAATAGTAGAGTCCAATAACAGATACAACAGCCTTTGATAACGGAAGGACAATTTTTAAGAAGAAGGTAAAATGACTACATCCATCAATAGAAGCTGCTTCATACATTTCCTTTGGTATATTACTTTCAAAAAAAGTTCTTGTAATAATCAGATTGAAGACATTAACCGAGAACGGAATGATAAATACCCACATCGTGTCAATGATTTGTAAATCTTTCATTAATAGATATGTAGGGATCAACCCACCATTAAAGAACATCGTAAAAACAAAGAAAAACATTAATATCCTTCTAGCTCTGAATTCTTGTCTTGATAGCACATATGCTGCTGGTAATGTTAGTAAAAGATTTACTAACGTACCAAGTAAAGAATAAATCATTGTGTTTTTATAGCCATTCCAAATCCTTGTATCCTGGAAGATTTCTTGATACCCAAAGAAACTGATCCCTTTAGGAAAAAGCAGCACCTTTCCTGTTGATACTAATGTTGAATCACTAATTGAAGCGATGACAACAAAATACAATGGATATGCAATGACTAAAAAAACAAGTCCACAAACGATATAAATAAAAATATCAAACAACAGTTCCGACACATTTTTTCCTTTTTTCGTTAAGAGCGCCATACTATCTCTCCTTACTACCCTAAAGGTTTACTTACCATAAGCTAATATTTGAAAATCTTTTAGCAATGTAATTCATCGTTATTAACAGAATGAAATTGATGACGGTATTAAATAATCCAATTGCTGCTGCATAACTGAATTGATTTGAAATAATCCCGATTTTATACACGTATGTTTCAATAACCTCTGAAACTGGTAAATTTAACGGATTTTGCATTAAAAAGATTTTCTCAAATCCTGTGCTTATAATAGATCCCATATTAAGGATAAGTAGGATAATAATCGTTGGGATGATAGCCGGTATTTCTACATTACGAATAATTTGCCATCTATTCGCTCCATCTATCTTTGCAGAGTCATATAACTGCGGATCAACGCTTGATAATGCAGCTAAATAAATAATACTGTTCCAGCCGACATGCTGCCATATATCTGATAAGACATAAACTGGAACAAAAGTTGATGGTGAAGCTAATAAATTCAAATCCTTAAATCCAAGTGCATTCAATAAATGACCAATAATCCCGGTATTCGGAGAAAGTAAAACATTTAATAATCCAACAACAACAACGATTGAAATAAAATGCGGCAAATACACCGTTGTTTGTAGAATCCGTTTTCCCTTCCTCCATTTAATTTGATTGATCAGCAATGCTAAAATAATCGGAGCAGGGAATCCTACAATAATCGTACTCAAGCTAATAAAAAGCGTATTTCTTAACAAATCCGTAAACATATGACTTTCAATAAATTGCTGGAAATATTTTATTCCTACCCATTCTCCACCAGTCAATCCTTCTGTAAAGTCATATTCTCTAAAGGCTAATTGAACACCATACATAGGAATATAGTTAAAAACAATCACGATGATTATCGCTGGAAGAATCATTAGCCATAATTGATAATCTCGTTTAAATGTGTTAAAGATTGTCGGTTTTTTTTCAATTGTCATGTTTGGAGCATATTTTGCTTTATTTGTTTGAGAGTTTAACAAGGCCATTTAGGATCATCCCCTTTAGTAAACGATGAAGAAAGGATTATACCCCTCCAGACTTTAAAAAACCATAGTTTAAAGGGGCTCAGCTCCTATTCAACATCCTCACAGTTAAATTACTTATTATTCATATATTCATCGTAGTATTTTTGAATAATCTCTGTATTTTTTTCAATCCCAATTTTCTTTAACTCCTCCACATAACCATCCCATTGCTCTTCAATACCACCTTTTGTAATCCACTCGGAATATTTAGCCATAGCTAAATTCATTACTTCTGTATTTGTTAGGCTAAGAGCATTATTGTCTTCATCGGTATATTTAAAGAACATACGAGGAAGGACATCCTTTTCTTTATCGATTGAATTAAATGCAACCTCTAATGGCTTCGTTTGCTCCCCTACAGACTGCATATCAGTTCCAAGTGTTAAATTTAGTGAATCTGAAATATACATTGGTCCATTATCCGCCCATGTTGTCGTCCACTTCCAAGTACCTGGGTCCATGCTTTCATCCTGTGGAGGCAAGACAGAATAAGACCCATCTTCATTTTCAGCTATATTCGTTCCTAATGAACCAAATAAAACTTGCATACTTACTGTCGGGTCATAGAGTTCATTAATAAATTTCATTGCTGCTTCTTTATTTTTACTTGTCGAGGACATTTGAATAAAATTCACTCCGTAGTTGAGCATATTGTAATCATAGCTCCAGGATACTTCTTCAGTTGAGTCAGAAGAAGCCTTTAACGGTGCCATTGATTCATATTGTGGTGCTAATGTGTTGCCAAATCGATCCGTCACTTCCCAGCCATATGTATAACCGACTTTAGCTGTTTCTCCATCCCCACGGGCCACTGATTGATATTTTGTATAGTCTTGAGTAAACACTTCTTTATTTATTAATCCTGCTTCCCAACATTTATTTAAGAAAGAAACAACCTCTTTATATCGCTCATCAATGAGGAAGTTTTTCACCATACCATCCTCTAAAAATACACCATCACCACTAGCGTCTGTTAATGTAATTCCAAGGCTCCCAAGTAATACGGTAGGTTGGAATTGACCAAATCCTAATGTACCAGTTGGAGAAAAGTCCATTGGAATTTCATCTTTTGGGTCGCCATTCCCATTTGCATCCTCTTCTTTAAATGCTACAAGCACATCATATAATTCATCCCAATTTGTTGGCATTTCTAATCCAAGATTATCTAACCATTGTTTATTAATAAATTGTCTAGTTGAAGTTTCCGGCCAGAACCGTTGATACTTCGGTAAACCAAAAATCTCTCCATCCTTTTGTGTTGAAAGCGCTTTTAATTCTGGTTTCTCCTCAAACATCTTTTTAACATTCGGTGCATGCTCATCTATTAATTCCGTCATATCTTGGAATAACCCTGTAAATTTCACAAAGTCAGCATCCGTAATTGCATTGGGACCAACAATTAAATCAGGCACATCCCCAGCGGCTAGCATTGTTCCCTTTTTTTGGTCCCAATCCGCTGTAACCTCTTCCCATTTAATTTCTACACCGGCTCTTTCTTCAGCCTCTTGGAGCCACTCCATTTTATCAAGTTCCTGTGTTAAAGGGTGTTTCGTAATAAGTGCTTTTAATACAACCTTACCATCATCAGTTTTTTCAACAGTTTCAGCATTATTGTTACAGCCAGCTAACGCTAGAGCAGAACATAGAAAAGCGCTGAAGGCAATCTTCGAAAATCTTTTCATCCTACACTCCCCTTTTACTCTACTTTTCTATCGAAACAGTTATTATGCAAACCCTTACATATACATGCAAAATAACTACTCCTCCCAAAAACATCTCCCTTTGAGCAAATTACTTGACATTTCATAATTTTCATTTAACTCCCTGTTAATTCCTATATTACGCTACTGCTTCTATTGATGAGAATTCACAATTCCTTAGAAAACATATCCTTTTTTTGTATCTTTCTATTTTTCTTTCCTTAGCTGATAAAGTTCATTTTATTTAAAACTCAATCATAAAATACTAAAATATCTATTTAACTGCTTTCAAAAACGCTTTAAATTCAAGATTTTGTACAGGCATTCCTTCTTTATAAAAATAGTAAAATTTTATCAATTTTAATATAAAAAATACGCACCATCATCTGAAGACAGAGCATATCTTTTTGTTAGACTTTCTATATTTTCGTCATAGTTTGCCGAATAAAGCTGTTATAAATTTTTCCAAAAAGCGTCTTATGTAACTTATTTTGGATAGATGCTTCACATCTATGATCATTTAAGGATTCCTTCAACCTTTTGAAAATCAAATCTCATCATTTTCTAGTTGTAAAAATTCCCAAGATTTTTAAAAGGATTTTTTCAAATAAAAGAAGAAGAGTAATTTAACCCTCCTTCTACAAATAGATTATCTTTTATATAAATCCTACTTATATTTGGTATAAAACTAGTGCAGAATAGCAATATATTTGCTCACCATCTTCATCAATTGTTAACGTAACACTGTATCTAATATCCTTAAATTGTTTATCATCTAGTTCTGCTAAGAAGGCGTTTATTTCTTCTTCTAAATCCTTTTCGTGTTCTTCATCAAATACTGCTACTTGTAACATTTAGTATTCACCTCTTTTTGACTAGTTTATTATTGAGGTGTACTACATATGCCAAGCTATGCTCTCTTAGCATTAAAAAAACTAATAAAAGAGGATGACTCAAAAAGATCTGACCCCTCTAACAAACACCAGTATATAGTAAACTAACCTTGTCTTTAGTCTATATATTGTGTTTGAGGGGGGGTCTGAACCTTTAATTTTGAGCCACCCTTTTTACAATAAATTAATATCCTTATTTATATCTCGCTTTTCGGTTTCGTTTCCCCTGTGTATGAAAGCATTCCACCTGTCATATTTACGACGTTAAAACCTTTGTCATGCAAATATGCACATACGTTTGCGCTTCTACCGCCTGAACGGCAAATAAAAATCGTTTCTTTGTCCTTATCAAGTTCATCTAGTTTATCTGGAATATCGTTCATTCGAATATGTTTTGCCTGTGGAATCATTCCTACTTCTACTTCATCGTCTTCACGAACATCTATTAATTCTAGTTTTTCTCCATTTTCTAATTTCTCTTGAACTTCTTCTGGTGATATTTCCTTTATTTCAAACATCATTGACATCCTCTCATTTTAAAAATCAACTTATATTTGCATTATAACAAACTCACTTAACTTGATGCCAATCATGAGGGCAATCTTTCTGTAACAAA
>JAPSLL010000083.1 GCA_031180805.1 Bacillus sp. (in: firmicutes) | reverse complement strand
ACAAACATAATCGTTCAAACGTTGTCCCACATAGCAATGGCAAATCTAAAGTAGAAAATGGTGAGCTTGAAGCGAATTTATCAGCATTATCATGGAATGTAATTCGTTTAGGAAAATAACTTAAAAAACCCTTTCCTTTAATAGGAAAGGGTTTTTAGGTTATTACCTTACAAATCTCTTATTGCTACAAAAAGGGAATGAACGAATAACTATACATGTGTATAATGAAAACTAAAAAGATAGTAATAGAGGTGTCGACAAGTGAAAAAGCTTTTAATAATATATGCACTTTTATTTTTCCTATTTTTTCTTTATGTTTATGCCTATCACTTAAAGCAACCTCTAACAAGTCTTTTCCGTCCTGAGCAGACTGAATTGAATGATAACGGAAGGGAATATGTGATGGTAACGTTTCAGGCAGGGATTGATTATTGGAAAAATGCAATAAAAGGATTTGAGGATGCAGCAAATGAATTAGATGTATCGACGGAATATCGCGGGGCAACACAGTATGACTCACATGAGCAAATTACTGTACTCGAGCAGGTAATTGCTAAAAAGCCAGCAGGTATTGCGATTTCAGCAATAAATCCTTATGAATTAAATACAACAATTAACAAAGCTGTTGAAGCAGGTATTCCAGTTGTTCTATTTGATTCAGATGCACCAAGGAGTAAGGCATTTTCCTTTTTAGGGACTAATAATTTCTCGGCTGGTGAGACCGGAGCACATAAAATGGCTGAATTACTTGGAGGGAAAGGAATGGTAGGGGTCATCACCCAGCCAAATCAGCTAAATCATAAGGAAAGAACAGATGGTTTCGTGGAAACTATTGAAAAGCGGTATCCAAATATGGAGATAGTGGCGATTAAAGATGGTAAAGGCGATCAGCTTCAATCGGAAAAAGCCGCATCGGAAATAATCAAGGATTATCCTGATATAAAAGGTATTTTTACAACAGAGGCAAATGGTGGAGTAGGGATTGCTAATGCAAAAAAATCGACTAAAAAAGGCAATGACATAAAGATTATTAGCTTTGATACGGATAAACAAACACTTGATAAAATTCATCAGGGGGAAATTTCTGCATCACTAGCGCAAGGAACATGGAATATGGGCTATTGGTCATTACAGTTTCTTTATCAATATAATCAAGAAAAGGCATTAAACAATATAAGCAATGAAACATCGATTTTACCTAAATATGTAGATACAGGGATTTCAATTGTAACAAAAGAAAATGTGGAAGACTTTTATGCAGAGTGAAAAAAAACGATCGAGAGTTGAACATTCATGATCCATAGAGCATTCAAACTAAATAATTTTCCGATCAGACATAAAATCATCGCCCTATTGCTCATTATTAGTATACTTCCTTCAATTGGTTTAGGAAGTTTAACAGGATATACGGTTGAGCGAATCATCGATAAGCAAGAAACAGAGCATACGTTACAATTAATTGATCAAGTAAATAAGAAGCTAGAATCATATGCTAGCAATATGCAAAATATAAGCTATCTTTTATCAATGGATCCAGAAATAAAAGAATTTCTTACTGAGCAAAATAGTGCTTTTACTGAGGATGAGGATTATTCGATAAGGCAATTTATGCAAGGGTTGTCGACACTTTATCCAGAAGTTGCAAGCATTTTAGTCGTTAACAGTCAGGGAGACTATATAAGTAATGATTTATACACGAGGGGATCTAAGGATCTTACGAAAGAATCTTGGTATAAGGAAGCGGTAGAAAATGAAGGGATCGTTAAAATTATCGGTCATCCAAAGGATCGAAGCCTTGCAAGTCATGTGAATTATAAAAACAGCGAGGTTGTTACTGTTGTTCGTGCGATTATCGAACCGGAAACACAAAAGGTATTAGGGGTCGTTTTGATCGATCTAAAATTACGAGTCATTGCAGAGGCAACAAAAAATGTGAAATTAGGGAAATCAGGCTATCTCATGGTGATTGATGAAGAAGGAGAACAAATTTATGCACCGGCAAATCCGTTAATTAACGAGGTTCCAAAGCGTTTAGTAAATGTAGAGGACTCAGGTTTTTTTTCCGAAGAGATAGATGGTGATAAGCTGCAATTTATCTATCAGAAGCAACCGTTTACAAATTGGACAACTGTTGGGATTTTCTCATCAAATGAATCTGTCGTTGAGGTAAGAACGATTCATTTATTCGTCATTTGCTTTGTGTTTTTAGTCGTATTGTTCGGTGTGACGGCATCCTATTATCTTTCAAATTCGATGTCTCAGCCAATCGTCCAATTGATGTCTTTTATGAAAAAAGTTGAATCAGGTAATCTTGATATTCGCTATAAAGGGGACAGAGAAGATGAAATTGGGATGCTTGGACGTAGCTTTAATCTGATGATTATAAAGATAAATGAGCTACTAAAGCTAACAGAACGTCAAGAGCGACAAAAACGAGAGGCGGAGCTCCGCAGTCTCCAAGCCCATATAAAGCCTCATTTTCTGTACAATACGTTGGATACGATTAGCTGGATGGCTAGAAAGCAAGGGGCAGTTGATGTTGCAGAAGTAGTTGCCTCATTATCTAAGCTGTTTCGCATTGGCTTGAACAAAGGTAATGACATTATCCTATTTTCAGAGGAAATTGAGCATATAAAAAGCTATTTAAATATCCAAAAAGCAAGATATCGTGACAAATTAAATTATACGCTCGAGATAGACCCGAAAACAAATGATTTCATGATTGTGAAGCTCATCCTTCAACCGATTGTTGAAAATGCTATTTATCATGGGATTAAAGAAAGAAAAGGGCCAGGACATATTCATATTGAAGCGCAAGTCTCGAACAATACATTCGTCATTACCGTGAAGGATGATGGGAAAGGTATTGAAAGTGATCGCCTTCAATTGCTAAGACAAAAGTTGAACAATGTCGACACGGAAAATAAACAGGGAGCAGTAGCGGATTTTGGCTATGGAATGATGAATGTTCAATCGCGATTGAAGCTAACGTATGGTGAAGCTTATGGGATTTCAATAGATAGCGAAATCGCGAATGGAACAACTGTTAAAATTGTTTTACCGATAGAAAAGGAACGACCGAAAATCGTGTAGAGAGGAGGATTTGCCGATGAAAAAAAACGTTTGGAATGTGCTTATAGCAGACGACGAACCGATTATTCGTGAAGGAATACGCGACTCTGTCGATTGGTCTTCACTTAGTATGAACGTTATCGCTGAGGCGGAGGATGGAGAAGAGGCTTTAGAACTTTCGCTAAAATATCAGGTAGATATTTTATTAGTTGATTTAAATATGCCAATTATGAACGGCTTGAGCTTGATTAAGGAAGTTCGTAACAAGCTTCCAAGCTGTAAGGTAGTGATTATTACAGGACATGATGAGTTTAAATACGCACAAGAGGCTGTGAGATTACAAGTAGCAGATTATATTTTAAAGCCTGCAGATCCCCTTCAGCTGAGGGAAGTACTTCTAGTTGTGAAAAAACAGCTAGAAGAATTCGTTAAACAAGATGAACTATTAAGCATTGCATCAAGTCAGCTTGCAAAAAATATGCCATTGCTCCGTGAGAAGTTTGCTAGAGAATGGAGTGAGGGAAAACTAGAAGATGCTGAAGTTCAAAGACAGCTCAGCTTTCTTGAGCTTCCAATAAAAATTCCAAAACAGCTTGTTATGATCCATTGTCCGGAATATAGCGCAAAAAAGCCTTTCCTTAATGAAAAAGAGAAAGGAATCATTCTTACTTCTATTCGAAATCAGATAACATGTCACTTAGAAGCAAAACAACATATCCTGTTTTTAGATGAGTCAGAGCGTTTTGTTGTGATTATTTGGGATGATTACCCAGAGCAAAATTGGCGCCAAGTTGAACATGATCTTTATCAAGCACTTCAAATGTCAGTTAATATTGTAAAAAAGCATATTGAGGAAATTGTCGGTTCTGTACAGGAAGTCTACCAGCAATTGAGTGATGAATTGGAAAATGAAGCAGCAATATCACCAATCGTGAGACGAGCAAAACAGTTTATCATGGAAAATTACACAGACCCTTCGTTAACATTAGAACGTGTCGCAAGCCATCTTCACGTTTCACCTGTCTATTTAAGCCGAATGATCAAGCAGGAATTAGGCGTTTCGTTTGTCAGATTCGTTACAAATATGAGAATTCAAAAGTCAATTGAATTATTGAATCAAACAGATTTGCCAATCGTTGAAATTGCTGAAATGGTTGGATATGATACCCAGCATTATTTTAGTACCGCTTTTAAAAAGGTAATTGGGGTATCTCCGATTAAGTATCGGAAGCAAAATATGATGCTATAGTTTGTAAAAGGCTAAATCTAATAGATTTAGTCTTTTGATTTTTTTAAACTAATATTTTTATTAAATTTATCTCTTTGATGTTCTTAAACGACCTAGTATCAAAAAGGTTTATAGAGGGGCTCACATATTCGCAAATCGTAAGTCATAGGTACAATGGCGTGGAGACGTATATTTCGATTCTATTAAATCGCTAAAAAATTTGTAAATAAAATTAAGGAATTAGATGGAATTTTGTTAACATAATCTTCATCAATCTTTAAATATTTCTACTAACTAGCTCAACATACTATTTCTAGAATTAATTTGTACACAATATAGAATAGGAGATGAAGAAAATGAGCAAAAAATTATTAGTAGGTGCAGGGGTTGCTTTTTCATTATTATTCGGCTCGTTCAATCAAGCTTTTGCAGAAAGTCCAACAGTTGGCGAAAGAAAACAGGTGGATAATGTAGCGCACCGTGGTGCAACAGGTTATGCACCTGAAAATACAATTGCTGCATTTGATTTAGCTGTTGAGATGAAAGCCGATTATATCGAAATCGATGTGCAAAGAAGTAAAGATGGCAAATTAGTATTAATCCATGACACAACAGTCGATCGGACAACAGATGGAACAGGTAAAGTTGGCGATTTAACATATGATCAGCTAAGAAGTCTTGATGCGGGTAGCTGGAAAGGAGAACAATTTGCTGGAGAGCAAATCCCAACATTTGAAGAGATATTGGAGCGTTACCGTGGGAAGGTTGGAATTTTAATAGAATTAAAGGCTCCAGAGCTTTACTCTGGTATTGAAGAGCAAGTAGCAGAGGCATTAAAGGAACGAAATCTCGATAAGCCACAAAACGAAAAAATCATTATACAGTCTTTTAATTTTGAATCGATGAAAAAGGTGAACGACCTTCTTCCAAAGGTGCCAGTTGGTGTATTAACTTCAAACAGAGCTGATACAACAGCAGAAGCTTTACAAGAATTTTCTACTTATGCAGATTGGTTTAACCCAAGCTATGGGATTGTTACAGAAGAATTAGTGAATCAAGTTCATTCTCTTGGTATGAAAATTGGCTCATGGACGGTAAGAAGTCAAGAAGCGGCAGACTTTCTTTTTGAAATGAATGTTGATGCAATTATTACTGATTATCCTGATTATGTAGATCCACGAAACTAATATTATTGTGAAGAGGGGTAGCTGCTACCCCTTTTTTGTATTTAAAGGAAATTAGGATAGATAAAATGATAAATGTAGGAAACAAGCTTAGCGAAGACATTCTCTAAGCCTTTTTGCCGTTGAACTCACGATTTAATGATTTTTACAAAAAAGTAATGAAAGCGTTTAAATAAAAGTTAATTTTTTATAAAAATAGTTATTTTATTGAAAAGACCAACTATTTTTTTGATGGTATATTTTTAGTAATTTCTTAATAGCTTTATTGATTAGCAAAAAATGATAGCACTTACATTATAGCGAGATATTTTGCTAGTTAAGGAGAAAGGGGGAGGCACACGTGAAAAAGAAATCGTTTACATTTTTCTTGGTATTTATCTTACTTATTGCATTATCAGGCTGTGGGATAGATGAGGTGAATGGTGAAACAAAGGGGTATATTGGTATTTCAATGCCTACGAAATCATCTGAGAGATGGGTTAATGATGGCGAAAATATGAAAAGATTATTTGAAGAGCTAGGGTATAAAACAGATTTACAGTATGCGGAGGATGTTATCGAAAATCAGACAGCACAAATCGAAAATATGATTACAAAAGGTGTTGATGTTCTCGTTATTGCACCGATTGATGACCGTTCAGGTATGACAAGTGTTTTAGAACGGGCTAACAAACGTGGAATAAAGGTTATCTCTTATGACCGTTTAATTCAACATAGCGAGTACGTCGACTATTATGCAACATTTGATAATTTTAAGGTTGGAGTTTTACAAGGGACTTATATCGAAGAAAAGCTAGGCTTAAAGGAAAAGGATGGTCCGTTTAATATCGAAATCTTTGCCGGTTCTCCTGATGATAATAATGCTTACTTCTTTTTTGATGGTGCGATGTCAGTTCTTGAACCTTATATTAAATCAGGCAAGCTAGTCGTAAGTAGTAATCAAACAAAGTTTAATCAAGGAGCTACATTAAGATGGGATGGAGCACTTGCCCAATCACGGATGGATAATTTACTTAGTGCATACTACTCATCAGAACGAGTTGATGCAGTTCTTTCACCTTATGATGGAATAAGCATTGGAGTCATTTCCTCATTAAAAGGTATTGGCTATGGAAGCGCTGAAAAGCCGATGCCTGTCATAACAGGACAAGATGCCGAGCTTGCATCAATCAAGTCGATTATTAATAAACAACAAACACAAACGGTTTTTAAAGATACACGTGAACTAGCTAAGAAGGCTGTAGAAATGGCGGATTCACTTCTGAATGGAAAAGAAGCGGAGGTAAATGATACAGAAACATATCATAACGGGAAAAAAATTGTTCCTGCTTATCTTTTAAACCCAGTTTCTGTTGACATTACAAACTATGAGTCTGTTTTAGTAGATAGTGGCTATTATACGAAGGAGCAGCTTGGACAATAAGGGAGAGTAGGTGAGTGAAAAGATGTCAAACATCATATTAGAAATGCGAAACATTACAAAAGAATTTCCTGGTGTAAAAGCTCTCGATAATGTTAATTTAAAGGTCCGCGAAGGAGAAATCCATGCGTTGTGTGGAGAAAACGGGGCAGGGAAATCAACCTTAATGAAGGTATTAAGCGGTGTTTATCCTTATGGTACGTATACAGGAGATATTCTCTTTCAAAATCAAGTTTGCACGTTTAAGGATATTAAGCAGAGTGAGGAATTAGGTATCGTCATTATCCATCAGGAATTGGCGTTAATCCCAGAACTATCGATTGCAGAAAATATTTTTCTCGGAAATGAAATTGCTAAAAGCGGTGTAATTAATTGGAATGTGACAACGATGAAAACGAGAGAGTTGCTGAAAAAAGTTGGCTTGGAGGAGTCCCCTAATACAAAAGTAGATTCGATTGGGGTTGGAAAGCAGCAGCTAGTAGAAATAGCAAAGGCATTATCAAAGGAAGTAAAGCTGCTCATCCTTGATGAACCGACTGCTTCGTTAAATGAAGATGATAGCGAAAATTTGTTAAATCTACTATTGGCGTTTAAAGAGCAAGGGATGTCTGCAATTATTATCTCTCATAAATTAAATGAAATTGAGAAGGTTGCTGATTCAATAACAATTATTCGCGATGGCCAAACGATTGAAACATTGGATGTGAAAAAAGATAAGGTCAATGAGGATCGGATTATTAAAGGGATGGTTGGAAGAGATTTAACGAATCGTTATCCAGAACGAATACCAAAAATAGGGAAGACAATATTTGAAGTGAAAAATTTGAATGTGTACCATCCGTTACACACAGAACGAAAGGTCATTGACAATGTGAACCTTCATATTCGCCAAGGAGAGATTGTTGGGATAGCAGGACTAATGGGAGCAGGACGTACAGAGCTTGCAATGAGTATTTTCGGTAAAACGTACGGGAAAAAGATAAGTGGAGAAATCATTAAGGATGGTAAGCAGGTAGAAATACCTGATGTTGCAACAGCAATTGATAAAGGCTTAGCCTATGTTTCTGAGGATCGAAAAGGAAACGGTTTAATTTTAATCGATGATATTAAACAAAATATATCACTCCCAAACCTTAATAAAATTTCGAAAAACTTTATTTTAGATAGAAATAAGGAAATTTCAGTTGCTGAAGAATATCGTAAAAAGCTGCGAATTAAAACACCAAGTATCTTTCAAAAGGCAGGAAACCTTAGCGGTGGAAACCAGCAAAAAATTGTTCTTAGTAAATGGATTTATTCTGAGCCTGATATCTTAATTTTAGATGAGCCAACACGAGGAATCGATGTTGGGGCAAAATATGAGATTTACACAATCATCAATGAATTAGTGAGTGAGGGTAAAGGAATTCTAATGATTTCGTCAGAGCTTCCTGAGCTATTAGGGATGTGTGATCGAATTTATACGTTAAATGAAGGCAGGATCACCGGTGAAGTGACAAGAGCGGAAGCAAATCAAGAAGTTCTAATGACTTATATGACTAAAAGTAAGGTAAGGGGGTAATTTACATGCAAACACCAATTCAAAACAATCAACCTAGTTTAGGCAATGAATCTCCTTTTAAATCATTGCTCCGCAATAATATGAGACAATATAGTATGATTATTGCTTTATTATTCATTATGGTTCTTTTCGAGATTTTAACAAATGGACTTTTGTTGAAACCTTTAAATATTACGAATTTGATTTTACAAAATAGCTATATATTAGTTTTAGCTGTCGGAATGGTATTGGTCATTATAACGGGTCATATTGACTTATCGGTCGGATCAGTCGCAGCCTTTGTTGGGGCGGTAGCGGCAATTCTAATGGTAAATTATGAAATGCCAATGTTTGTTGCAGTTATCGTTTCATTATTAGTTGGTGCATTGATTGGCGCTTGGCAAGGCTTTTGGATAGCCTATGTAAAAATCCCAGCATTTATCGTAACGTTAGCTGGTATGCTTCTCTTTAGAGGCTTAACGATGATTGTCCTAGAAGGGAAATCAATTGCTCCATTCCCAGAATCGTTTCAAAAGATAAGCTCTGGATTTATTCCTGATATTGGTGGCGGCTCTTCCTTACATCTATTAACAATTATCATTGGTATTGTGTTATCTGTCATCATTATCATTACTCAGCTGAGAGCAAGAAGCACACAAGTAAAATATCAATTTGATGTCCAGCCAAAAGGATTGTTTATTATAAAGCTTATCGGTATGGTTGCGATATTAAATGTGTTCACATATGTCCTTGCTGCATATGAAGGAATTCCAAATATTTTAATCATCTTAGCGATTTTAGTTGTCCTTTATACATTTATTACGAATAAAACAAAAGCAGGTAGACATGTCTATGCAATTGGTGGAAACGAGAAGGCAGCTCAATTGTCTGGGATTAAAACAAAACGGATGACATTCTGGGTATTTGTAAATATGGGTGTTTTATCTGCATTATCAGGCTTACTTTTCGCAGCACGTTTAAATGCGGCTACACCAAAAGCTGGTAACCTGTTTGAACTTGATGCCATTGCAGCCTGCTTTATTGGAGGAGCATCTGCTTACGGTGGAATAGGAACTGTACCTGGGGCAATTATTGGTGGTCTCGTTATGGGAATTATGAATAACGGGATGTCCTTATTAGGTTTAGGTGTTGACTGGCAACAAGGAATCAAAGGATTAGTTTTATTAGCAGCTGTTGCATTTGATATTTACAATAAAAACAAAGCAGCATAACTTCTGTTAATAGAAACTATATTATCGAAATGAGTTGACTAATAAGTAGTCAACTCATTTTTATAAATGGAAAAAGAAGTTATTTCTGAAATAGTATGGATGATAAAGTGAAACTTGTTTGCATCTTTAAATTGATCAATTGGACAAGCTTATGTTTGTAAATAATTAAAAAAAATAAAAATTTACATAAAATTATTGCGAACTATTGCTATGATCGCTTTTTACCGAGGAACGTACATGTGTATTTCGCTTATATCTAGCCCATCGAGTACAAGCCACAACAGAATTGAAGGTAAAGAACACCTTCTAATCGTTTGCGTCTTATCTTGTCGGGGCTGATCAAGGCACTTCCGCTTTTCGGGATGTCTAGCTCCAGTGCCTAGTCCCTCGAGGTCATAAGCCACAAAAGAATTGAAGGTAAAGAACACCTCCATTTCTTTTGCGTCTTATGC
>JAPSLL010000082.1 GCA_031180805.1 Bacillus sp. (in: firmicutes) | reverse complement strand
CTGAGCCAGGATCAAACTCTCCAATAAAGTGTTTGACTTGCTCATTGTGTACTTAATAGTACGATTTGTTGTTAATCGAAATTAACGTTGGCACGCTTGGTTTTGTTTAGTTTTCAAAGAACATTCATTTCGCAACTTCTTTTCAGAGGCGACTTTCTTAATATAACACCTAACAAAATGTTTGTCAACACTTTATTTTATTTTTTTAAAAGGTGTTTTCAAATCCGCCTCATCAGCGACGAATAATAATATATCATGATAATTAACTAATAGCAAGTAATTTTATATAAAATTTTAAATTTCATTTTTAAAACAATATTAAATAAAGAAGAATCTATTTTCATACTATATTATTTATCAAAATAAATAGGCAACAAACATAGTTAATGTATCCTTTAAGTTCATCTATTAAAAATAATTTGAATTCATTTACTAGTTGTTTCCTATTAAATGATTCATCTTCAATTTGAATTTGTTCCTGCTCAGTTGCCCTATCATCCACAAATGATCCTTAACTATAAATTAGCGATGAATTCGTTTCATCACCCTCTTTCCTTTCTTTAAAATAAAACACTTGTTGGGATAAATAGAATGATGTATAGTTAAAATCAAAATAAATAAGCATACAAACCACAAGGGGAGCCACTGGCTGAGATTGAATAAGTTCTTTTTATTCTAACCCTTCGAACCTGTTAGTTAGTACTAGCGTAGGGATGTGGATGGTCATAATAAAAGCAATGTTTGGAACCATCGATCATATTCCATACATTGCTTTTTGTTTTACATTAAGCAATGACATATGGATTCTGGATCCTTTTACTAATAGGTTTTGGTTTATTGTGCAAGAAGAGAGGTTTTTAAATTTGCAAGTGAATCAACGTTTATTATTTTTAATTGAAGTAGCAATGATGGCTGCTTTAGCATTTTTGTTGGATTTAGCTTCTGGTATTTTCTTCAAAATGCCTCAAGGTGGGACTGTTTCCTTAGGAATGATACCCGTTTTCATTATGGCATTTCGTAGAGGACTAAGCGGCGGTCTTTTAACAGGACTCATATTTGGCTTTTTACAAGTTGCAATAGGTAATCCAAGTGTGTATCATCCATTCCAAGCTTTTCTTGATTATTATTTAGCATTTACTTTAGTGGGTTTTAGCGGTATTTTATTTAAACAAATTCAACAATCTCTAGGAAATCGAAATCGAATGATCTTTCTTATCATTATAGCTGCATTCATTGGAAATTTCCTAAGATATATAGTCCATGTAATTGGCGGGGCTATATTTTTTGCAGAATATGCTCCTGACGGAATGCCTGTTGTTTTATATTCACTAGGTTATAATGCAACCTACATGATTCCAACTCTAATTGTCTCAGCAATTATCTGCTGTTTAATTCTATTAACAGCACCGAGACTCGTAACAAGAAAATAAAGTATTTAACCTTGGTCTTATGGCCAAGGTTTTTTATTTCTCTATTAATGTTCAAAAAATAATCATATTACTAGAACTGCTAGCATCTATTAATAGAAAGAATAGATTGCTTAAAAATGGAGGATAAATGATGAATATGACATTTATATTAATGCTACTTACACTTTTTCTCTCATTAGTTCATTTTTCTTACGGTTACAAGGAAGCGATACGTATTTGTAATGAAGAAGGACCTGTTCATGGGCTTTCCCTTATTTTAAGTGTCCCTCTTGGATTTGCATTTGCTATTTTATCATCTACGTTTTCCCAGCAGCTATAAATGATTAATCGATAGATGAACATGAATGTATCATTTTTTAATATAAGTACATTATTCCAAATAAGCGTTGTGCTACCGCACAGCGTTTTTATTTTGATTAAATATAAATTATCATGATTTTTTTCTTAGTATCCTCATAAGTATGTAAAAAGAAAAATTCCTTAGGAGGTTGCTTTGAAAATTGTCAAAACAATAAGTAAACACTTAATCTTATTCACGCTTGCACTTATCCTTATTTTTTTCTTACTAATGACGCTTTTCTTACTTATAGATGTTCAATTCGGCTTTTTCATAAGTATTTTCATGTGCCTGAGCGCATTAGGCAGTTTTTCCTTTTGTATATATGAATTCGTAAAAGACAATAAGGCTATGCGATTCCCTCTATTCATAAGGACAAATCAACTTGTATCATTTTCTTATTTATCATTGGCATATATCTTTGTTTCCTTCTATTTTTTTTCTATTAATTTGATGATCACAACGGAATTGGGTAAAGAGTTATCCTTAGAAGAAAAAATTGATCTTTATACCCTGCCTTTTCAAAAAGAATCTTCTAATTCTATCAATTATCAAAGGATGAAAGAGAATAAATTAACTCATCAATATCAAAATTTCACAATTTATTACAAACCTCACGAGAAAGAACTTTTACCTATTATCGAAAGAGCAATTGATAAAGCTGATTACCTAACATCAGGCTTATTCGGACCTGTAAAGGATAACGAGATTGATTTTATCCTCCATGCCTCGTCTGATGAACTTTATGAGGAAACATCATTAATTAAAACAATGGGATATTTCGACGATCCGAATGATATTGTAGGGATTGCGATAACAGATTTAGATGAAATTACCGCCGATCGGATGCCTGGTTCGTTTTATTTCCAAAGTACGATTATGCATGAATATACCCATTATCGTTTACAAGCCTTTATTAAAGAACAGGGGCTTTTCGTTTATCGAATTCCACTGTGGTTTCATGAAGGGGTTGCTGAATATATCGGGATGTATGATGTTAAGCATCGCTACTATCCTTTTAAAGATACATCCTTTGAAAATCTAGTCACACATAAAGAATGGGAAGAATATAGGCTTGATAATTATGATGTGTATCTGCAAAGCTATTACGCAATACGTTACATTGTTGATACATATGGAGAAACAATAATAAAGGAAATTATCGAGGAAACAGCTAATGTAAATGACTTTAATAAAGGTTTTGCAAAAGCAACTGGGATAAGCATCGATGATCTTCAAACAATTTATTTACTTAATGAAGGTGAAGAAAAAATTGAAATGAAAGAATAAAAGCTAACTTTTATTCTTTCACTTTCTTACTTATCACCGATAATATTTGTTTTTCAAGTAAAAAGAAAATGATTCCGACGATGATAATTCCGCCTCCGATTACTTGAGTATTAATTAATATCTCGTCGAGAAAATAATAGGCAAGAATGATCGATCCAACAGGTTCAAGTAAAATCATCATCGAAATCGTATTCGTACTAACCCATTTTAATGACCAATTAAATAACGAATGACCTAACAATGTCGGGATAAGTGCTAATAAACAAAAGTAATACCAATCCTCCATTGGATATGGTGCTAGCGGATAATCCAATAATAAACAATATAATAAGAGTGTAAGTGAACTTAAACCGTATACGATAAAAGTATACAAAGTGAGCGTATGCCGTTGTCTAATTTCTTGCCCTACAAGTAAATATGCCGTAATAAGACCACATGCTGCCAACGCTAAGAAATCTCCAAATAATGCCAATCCACTTATATGAAAGTCTCCCCAGCTGATAACGACACTACCTAGGATTGATAAAATAGCACTTCCAATAGCAACTAGTGAAACTCTTTCTTTAAAGAAAAAATAAGTGCCGATAAACGCGAATAAAGGCTGTAACGTAACAAGTACTACTGAACTCGCAACAGAAGTAAAGCGTAATGATTCAAACCATAGAATAAAGTGAAACGCTAGTAAAATCCCAGATACGACAGATAGCAACCAATCTCTTATTGACATTTGCCTAATTTCATCGAGACTTTTTGTTAAAAAGAAAGGTAACAAAAGCAAAGTTGAGAAAAATAGGCGATAAAAAGCAATAACTGCAGGAGGAGCTGAAGTTAACTTAACAAATATAGCAGATGTTGAAACTGATAGGACACCGATAAATAAAGCTGCGTACGCGAAAAAACGTGTTGTATTCATCTATACCTAATAATCCCTTCTATAAAAATTACGTAATTAATAATCAAAACAAATCCATCTCATTCTACCACGAATAATGAAAGAGCGATTGCGAAAAATGTCTAAAAAATTATATATTGGATTGAAAATATAAATTGTATAATATACTCGAATGAAAAAAGGGGGGAAATGGATGATTTTCCAGCTTGAAGCAACGAGGAAGGAACTTTTAACCTTAATCGACACAATTCCTGAACATCTATTTAACAAAAAAGAGTCAGAACAACGATGGAGTATTGGACAAGTGCTCGATCATTTACACAAGACTGAAATCGAGATCACTAAGGTGATAAAATACATACTAACATTACCGGAACAAGAACCTCTTCAAGATAAACCGTTAGCGCTAACTCTTGACCGAACAAGAAAAATTACTGCACCAACAACGTTATCCCCATCAACATCTGATTTATCGAAACATAAATTACTGACTTCACTCTCTCAATCACGAAAGGAACTCATACAGGTTATTGAATCAATTCCACCTACTGTAGATTTAACAAGGTTAGGATATAAGCATCCTATATTTGATGTACTCTCACTCATACAATGGATTGAGTTTATTGGATATCACGAAAAGAGACATCTTGCTCAATTAGATGAAATTAAAGCAAGTGTCACAAAGGAAAGCGTTTAAAAAGGTTTATCTTAAATAAGCAAGGGCAATCCCAAAACATTCATTGACAATTTTGAGATTGCCCCTATATGTTAATTTTTCAAGTTATCAGAAGGCATTTCTTTCATACGCTCTTTATGTCCTTTAAAATAAAAATGTCTTTCTTCATCAAACGGGAAAAGCTTTTGCTCCTTTGCTTCCTCTTCATAATTTGTCCGAATCTCCTCCATAATTTCATGAGGAGTTTTGTTTTTCGCATCAATACCAAGAATTTCTGCTGATTTAAGGAGTTTTTTCTCAAACACCTCCATCATTAATTCCTTTTCTGTTTTCCCTTTAGTATCAATTCCAAGCTCATCTGCATCATTTTTAAGCATTGTTTCCCGTATTTCTTTTGCTAAGGTTTCGATATCCTTTCCCTTAGTCTCTATCTTTAATTCCTCTGCTTTTTTTATTAAAATCGTTTTTCTAACTTCATTCGAAATTTCTTCAAGATCTTTTCCATCGGTATCAATACCAAATTCTTCTGCTTTTTGGAGGATTCTCGTTTCCCTTATTTCTTTAGCTAATTCCTCTAAACCTTTTCCTTCAACACGAATCCCAAGTTCCTCCGCATGCTTCTTTAGATGAGCTTCACGAACCTCCTTAGCAAGCTGTTTCACATCTTTTCCCTCTGTTTCAATACCTAGTTCCTTTGCTTTCTTTTGGAGATATTCTAAATGGTCTTCAAGATTACCATGATGCTCTCTCCCTTCAAAAACCTTCTCATTTTCTTCTGCAAATACGAGATTTGCTTGGATGCTCCCCAAAGCAAAAATAGATATCAAGACTGCATATGTAACAAGTTTTTTCATACCATTTCCTCCTGATTATTATTTTGCAGCGTCAAAGTAAATAATCCATACACCTTCAGTAGGTTTATCTAGGCTGCTTCTACTATATTTTCCATAATTTATGAACAAATTATGAATAAATCGTAAATATTTATGTAATGAAAAGAAAAAAGACAGCATTACGCTGTCATAACATGATTAATCACAAAAATTGTCTTATCTAAAGGTGTTTCATCAAAAGAGCCTATTTAATTTATCACTTCATCAATGATCCCGTATTCCTTAGCCTCATCAGCACTCATAAAATAGTCCCGGTCTGTATCCTTAGCAATCTTTTCGACGGGTTGACCTGTACGTTCCGATATAATTTGATTAATATGATCACGGAGTTTAAGAATTCGTTTTGCAGAAATTTCAATTTCCGATGCTTGCCCCCTAGTACCTCCTAGCGGTTGATGAATCATAATTTCACTATTTGGGAGAGCAAGCCTTTTCCCTTTTGTTCCTGCAAGCAAAAGCATTGCACCAAAGGATGCAGCCATCCCTGTACAAATCGTTCTTATATCTGGCTTAATATATTGCATCGTATCAAAAATTGCAAAACCAGCGGAAGTTGAACCTCCAGGACTATTAATGTAAAGAGAGATATCCTTATCTGGATCATCTGCTGCTAAAAATAATAGTTGTGCAACAACACTATTCGCTACATCATCATTTATTTCAGAACCGATCATAATGATTCGATCCTTTAGAAGCCTTGAATAAATATCGTAGGAACGTTCCCCTCTACTAGATTGTTCAATGACATACGGCATAGTCATTTTCTTTGCCTCCTTTAATTTGCTTACATAAAAAGCGCATGCAACAATTTATGCAGCCATAAGGAAAGTGCTTGAGGAGAGTTGGCTCATGCGTGATTTTTGAATTGTACAAGTAGCTATTGTATCCTTTCTTAAACAACGAAGGAATGGAATCGACTTAATTAAAATAGATGGATCCTGATTCTTAAAGGCACTATGAAGAATTTGTTCAATCTGCTGCCGCTCTTCGTTTTCCCAATAATGTTCAATTAGCTGATGGTTCTCAGTTTGCTCTTCGTTTTCCATTCGTTTTTTTGCTCGATAAATCGCAGCCTTTACAGAGGTCTCAGTTGTCTGGAGAAGCTCAGCTATTTCCCCTATTTGAAATTGAAAACCTTCTTTTAAAGCAAACACCACAGCTTGTTTTGGTGTTAATGTGTTGATAAGCCTTTGAATTAAATCAAAACGGTCATCGATTTGAGTGACACCCTCATCTCCGCGTTCCGGAATTGATTCCAATGTTTCCTTACTTCGTTTTCGCACCTTGTCAATCCATTCATTATGAGCGATTTTTGTTAGTAATGAAGTAGATACTTCAGATTTGTTATTATAATGCAACCATGCCTTCATTAACGCATCTTGAACAAGGTCCTCACCATCCCAGCTGTTTTGCGATAAAAACTGGCAATATCGTCGAAGCTTTGGATATAATTCATGAAGCCTTTCCTCTGAAAAATTTTTGTGATACTCGTTAGCATCGATCGATTCCTTACAAAGCTTTCCTTGCACTTCAATCACTCCTTTAGCACTCTCTACTTTATAAACGGTTAACAGCAAAGAAAAGATACGGGGATAAAAAGTTTTTTTAATTATTTTATTCTATAATATGAAGTCTAAAGCAATTGTAACCAAAATCAAACTTGTAAAAGCAACAATAGAAAAAGCAGCAGACTTACCAAAACGTCCGCTGCTTTCGCTTTAAATCATTTCTTTAAACTGCTTGTCTTTACGATAAGAATAACCAGGATATCCACTAATCCCCACTTTCACCTTAAAAATACCTCCAGAAAGCGGATATAATGCTAACTCCTCATCTGTTAAGCCAATTCGAGCTGTTGTTATATACAATTCATCTAAGTGTTCACCACCAAATGTACATGACGTTACATTTTTAGCAGGAACAATGATTTCATCAAGTTGCTTACCTGTATGAGGATTCCAACGTGTTACACGCCCACCACCCCAATGGGCAATCCAAACCATCCCCTCACGATCAATGGTCATTCCATCAGGAGATCCCATTTCTTTAGGAATCGTTATCCCTACCTCTTTAAACGAAATATCCCCTGATTGTTCATCATAATTGTAAATTGACATTTCACCTGTTGGTGTATCAATATGATAAAGAAATGCCTCGTCTGGACTAAAAGCAAGCCCATTTGAAATCGATACATTTGATAACAATTTTTTTATTTCCCCATTACTGTCTAAGCGATAAAATGCACCACAGCTAGGCTTCGCATTAACATCCATTGTCCCAACATAAAATCTACCTTCTCGGTCACATTTTCCATCGTTAAAGCGATTTAACGGCATATATACTTCTGGGTCTGTAATTAACGAAAGCTCCTCAGACTCTAAATCAAATGTATAAATCCCATTTTGTAAAGCAACAATAAAATTGCCTGACTGACCTGGAACAGCTGCTCCGATATAATGATTAAATTGGTAAAAATGACTATCACTTGTAATAGGACTATAAACATGAAGTCTTTTTTCTATAATATCAACCCAATATAAAAGCTGTTCACGTTCTTCCCAATGCGGACCTTCTCCTAATGTCGCTTTTGCATCTAAAACTAAATCAACTTGATATGACATTAACTCCCCTCTTCCCTTCATTTCGTCTTTATTAAATTCCACAACTAAAAAATAATCCCTGCAAATTTGAACTTCTCATCAACTTTTTGAAGGATATAAACACTTTTTTAGCGAATGGAAAAGATATGCCATTATTCCTAAGACAGATAGATAATTTGTATATGGCAAACGGAGGATGAAATGAAAAAAATATTAATTCTAATTAGCTGCTCTGTCATCATTGCAGCGCTGGTCTTATACTTCACTTTTACAAATCTTTCAAAGGATTCTGTAACGAAAAAGGAAAGTGCATCTATTAATGTAGGAAAACAAGAAAATGGCCAAATCATTGAAATTGAAGAGACAGATGCTAAACCTGTTGCAGAAGAATTTCCACTTGATATGTCAGAGGAAAAAATCCGCGACGCCATTCATGGAATGTCACACCAAAAAGTTAAAGCAGAAAAAAAATGGGGTTTTATCCCGTTAACATCTCAGCGAGTTAAGCGCCTAATCGAGGTTGTTAAGGAGAACCAATCAACCTATAAAAATAGTACTACCTATTTAGAAATTTTAGAGCGTTGGGCAAACAATGACTTTTCTCAAGTTGATAAAGATCATAACACCATCTGGGAATTACAAAATGGGAATGTCGGTAGAGCAACCGGAATTCTTAGTCATGAGGAAGAAATGGAATTTATTCAAGAATATTATGATGTTGAAGGAACGTAAAATAAAAAATTGTTGAAGCGACTTTATCAGATTTGTATAATATTCGTATATCTATGAAATGCAATTATCGCATTTCATTACGGGGCATTAGCTCAGCTGGGAGAGCGCTACACTGGCAGTGTCGAGGTCAGGGGTTCGAGCCCCCTATGCTCCATCTCACAAACACCTAGAACCATAATGGTCCTAGGTGTTTGTGTTTCTATACAGGATTACAGTAAAATTACTACATGTTGCCTAATTGTCGCAGAAATAGATCTTTTTACTCAAATTACCCCTCCAATCTCTTTAAGCACATTCAATAAAAGAGGAATAATTTGAATCAAAACGTAACCTAATCCGGCATTGAACATGCAACAAGATAACTAAAGTACATGTGTTAATGGAATTTCCTATAGAATAAAATAGCCCTATAAAACTACAAATTTAAGGGGATGATTTTGTATGTCGCTTAATAAAACAAGAAGTTTCCTTTATGCGTTAGCCAAATTCTAGGTTAATGCCGTTAAAAAAGGTAATATAGGAAAGCGTGTTGCTCGTCGTGCAGCTGGTAAAGTTACAGGGAAATTATTAGGAAAATTGTTCAAAGAAAACAGCCCTATTAGGCATTTTTTTGTTTTATTACCTTCAATGTCCTAGGTTGTCCATATTCACATGAAACAAACCATTTGCTTTTAATCTATCTAAATATGCTTGGACTGTAAATGAGGATGAAATATTCATTCTTTAGCTATTTCACGATATGATGGAGGATACCCTTTTAGATTAACATGTTCATCTATGATATCTAATATTTCTATCTCTCTTTTAGTAATCCCCTTAAGCATAATTACCCCCTTTTCTATAATTCTTCTTTGCAGCTGATAAAATATTAGATCGTTTAAATAAGCGTGGATGATTTTTAGTTAGGCAATAACCTTTAATGTAATCTGGTTGAATATCTTTTACCAATATCATTCGATGTGATATTTCTCCTTTGCTTGAAATATCAATTGGCATATGTTCCTCTTTTGATGTTAATAACAATCCCATTCATTTATCGGCTCCTTTTCTATATACTTAAATTATATAGAAACACTAGTTCGGTTCTAATTAAAAAACCAAACATACTTTCGGATAATAAGAACACGAAAATGATAAAGGGATGGTTGTATTACTAGTGGCAGAGACGCGAAGAAGTGGACTGCATTTATGATGCCAGAACATGTTAAAAATTTAAGGGACTTTGATGTGAACCTTAATAAGGTTGAAAAACCAGAACTGGATGAATCTCAATTGAAAGAAATTAATACGAATATATTCTTAGTAACATTTATCATTTGATGGTGGTACAGCAATTCCAAATTTAAACTTCCTAGGTAAATAAAGAGGTCCATACATTGGTTTGACTTCTTCGATTTCAGGAGTACCAGCTACCTTTTCTTCATCA
>JAPSLL010000023.1 GCA_031180805.1 Bacillus sp. (in: firmicutes) | reverse complement strand
TTATAGTAGTTATGCTATTAGTGTGAGAAGCTTCAATTCTTTTAATATATAGGAATTGAGGCTTTTCATATTTAAAATGTAGTAGAGAGTAAAATTTACCTATAAATGAAGAGTTTCATATAAGACTATAATGACTTTTGATATATCTGTAATAAAGTAAACCCTATTTTTTATAACATTGTAAGAGAATAATATAATAATAAATTTTGAGACCGATGTATGGCATTGTCAAAAGTATTTTTGATTATGTGTATTTAGTAGTGAAATAACATCCTTTTAAAGACCAACCATAAGGAAAATGGTAATTAAACCTTGTGGTTGGTCATTTAGCACATTTTGCTTGGAAGGTATTGAGAGAAATTATACTTCAGATATGGCTTGCTTTTTTAATTTTTCTTTTGATTTTTTTGAACTTACTTTTGAAAGTTGAACATCACGTTTGATAAAAAATGAAAGTAACAAACTTATTAAACCAATGATAATAATGACAAAATATGCCTCATTGACTCCATGGATGGAAGCTTCGAGCATCAGATGTTGTTGTATATCTTTGGTTGTTTCTCCATTGGACATTAATGATTGTAAGTGTGAATTAGTACTGCTAGTCATAACAGTTACAAGTAATGAAGTTCCTACAGCACCAGCTACTTGTCTGATCGTATTCCATATCGCAGTGCCATGTGCACTTAGGGCTGAAGGTACTTGGTTTAAACCTGCAGTTTGAATTGGCGTAATAAGCAGAGCCATTCCGATTCTTCTACCAGTAGACATTAGGAGAAGATAAGTGTAGCTAGTTGAGTCAGTCAATAAAGTAAATGGGATTGTGGTAACAATTGTAATAATTATACCAATTATCGTAATCCATTTTGCCCCATAACGATCAAATAGCTTTCCAGCTACAGGACTTAACAAACCCATCAGAATGGCACCTGGAAGCATTAAGATACCAGATTCCATTGCAGTGTAACCTCGAGCATTCTGAAGATACAAAGGTAACAAGATCATATCTGCATACATAATAATCGTAATTCCTATATTTATAATGTTAGTCAGAGTAAATGTCCGGTATTTAAAGGTTCGAAGATCAAGAAGTGGAGTATCCAAAACCAATTGTCTCCAAGTAAATAGAGCAAGAGTAATGACTCCTATAGTAAGAGAAACGATTACTTCTGTGCTTGACCATCCACTGTTTCCAGCTACACTAAACCCATATAATATACCAGAAAAACCGATTGTTGATAGGATTACACTGTTAAAATCCACTTTTGCACGGGCCGTTTCTGAAACATTCTTTAGATAAATTTGGCCACTGAGGATTACAGCCACAATAAGTGGAATCAAACCATAAAACATTGCTTGCCAAGGGAGTATATCAAGAACATAACCGGCAAGGGTAGGTCCTATTGCAGGGGCGAATAAAATTGCAAATGATACCATGCCCATAATACCTCCTCTTTTTGAAGGAGGATATAGCGTTAAAACGACATTGTAAAGCAAAGGAATAATAATACCTGCACCAGCTGCTTGAATCACACGCCCTACAAGCAGGATAGGAAAGTTAAAAGCAATTGCAGATACAATCGTACCAACAAGAAAAATAATCATTGAGCTTTGAAAGAGTTGTCGAGTGGTAAATCTCTTCATTAAGAAGGCGGTAATTGGAATTAAAACACCATTAACCAACATATATCCTGTAGTCAACCATTGAGCCGTTGACGCTGAAATATCAAGGTCTATCATTAGTTCTGGAGTGGCAACGCTCATGACGGTTTGATTAAGTGCTGTAAGAAAAGTACCTAAAATCATAATAAACACAATGACTCCCTTTTTTACAATAGGGCTATCTTTTGATGCATCTGTTTTCAAACATCATTCATCCTTTCAGTATGTAGAGTTAATTGACAATGTGTAGTATACTTTGCATTATATAAATTAGCTTACATGATTATAAAAGGTCTTTACAAGCTACATATATTTATAGAATGTAAATTAGTTTACACTATTGGAGTTAGTGTAGCGTATCCATAAATTGTTAGACATATGTTTCAAAATTGTAGCTTATGGTGACCAAAGAAAGGGAGTTTAAAATGAGTAGAAATAAATCGCACATTGACCCTCGTATCCTTCGTACTCGTAAACTACTAAGAGATGCTTTTGTTGAATTGCTTCAGGAAATGGATGTTGACAAAATAACGGTTAATCGCTTGGCAGAAAGGGCAACGATAAATCGAGTAACCTTTTATTTGCACTACAGGGATATTCCAGACATGATGGAAAAGATGGCGGCAGATATGACAGAGGAGATTAAAAGTGTTTTGGATAGTAAACTATATGATGGAAAAGAGGTAGTCAATTTACTGGAACATATCGCTGAAAATGCTGATTTTTATAAAATCATCCTTACATCTAAGGTAGTACCAATCTTTAGGGAGAGCTTGACTGTCTTATTAAGAGATAGAATTGTCTCAGTGTTAGATGAAAAACAAGGTGAGTCCCCTATTTTAAAAGCAGGTATAAAAAAAGACGTATTAATTTGGTACAATACTTCAGCTTTGATAGGTTTGATTATTTCTTGGCTACAAAATGACATGCCCTATACACCAACTTTTTTAGCAGACCAATTCTTTTTGCTTCAAAATCGAACGATCTTACTTAAAGATGACGAAAAATAGACTGAATATAACTATAGATACAAGGTTAAAAAGAGGGGGAATGAAAGCTCCTGGCAAATTATATGAGGTTTTAATAAAGCAATTGTGTATTTGAAACAAAAACTGACGTTTCTATTGATGCATAAGATTTTATCAGCTATGAAACATTTGCCCAATTTTTTAAAATGGACGAAACCTATTTCCTATAATCTGAAAAGATGCGGCGGAATATAACAGGGGGTAAATCACGTAAACGGGGCGGTGCCTCTCAATTTCGGGGCATCAGTAGTGGAAATGTAACTCATTTTCGTCTAAATATTTATTTTTATACAAATATCTATATTAAGGTGGAGGAAGAAGTATGCCGTATGAATATGAACAAATAGACTATCACGTTGATCTACCAATCAATATTTTTACCCATACCTTAGACCGCTTTCCATATCATTGGCATGAGGATATTGAAATTCTTTTTGTGCTTAAAGGTGCATTAGAAGTAAGAGTGCATCGTGATAGTTACAAGTTACAAGAAGGGGATATTTTTCTTGTAAATAGTAACGAGCTTCATTTTATTAACACGATTACAGCATACGGCAAAACAGAAGTTCTGGCTCTACAAATTGATAGTGAGTATTTAAAAAATCATATTATTGATATAGAGAAGAAGAGATTCTATATATATCCCGATGAAGTTGGGACGTTTAATATCCATATTTTTAATGAAATTAAATATATCCTTGCAAATATGATGGATTTAATCCTAAACAAAAGAAATCTTTATCATTTAAAGGTAGAAAAGCTTTTATTAAACTTAATCGTTATTCTTCTGGAACATTTTGAAATTCCTCCAAAAGAAAACGAATATATGGAAATTGATAGTGATCAAAGATTGTTAGAAATTTTAAAGTATATGAATGGGAACTCTTCAAATGCGGAATTTGGATTGCAAGAAGTGGCGAAAAAATTCTCGTTAAATCCACAATATTTATCAAGATATTTCAAATTAAAAGTAGGAATGTCATTTAAAAAAAAGCTAGATAGCATGCGGTTGAACAAGTCTTTAATGTCTTTACAAATGACTGAGGAAACGGTTACAGATATTGCATTGAAATATGGTTTTCCCGATAGTAAAGCCTACTATAGAGTGTTTAAGGAAGTTATGGGAATTACACCAAGTAAGTACCGAGAACAATATATGATAGAAGTTGAGAAAAATGTACCGAAAGATTATCTAAGTATTAATACTCATGAATCGCTCAAAAATCTGTTTAAATATCTTGATTATAAACATGAACCGAAAAAGGATATGATGTTCATTGATAAGAAATATAATATCGATCTATCGCAAATTGTAGAAAAAATGAATCGATCTTTTACAAAATTGACCACCTTCGGCTATGCACCACATGGTTTAAGAAAAGACTTTCATAATCAGCTCCAGTTTGTTCAGAAGGAAATTGGATTTGATTATATTCGATTTCATGGGATATTTTCAGATGAACTTAGTGTTTTCAATGAAAAAGAGGATGGCTCTTATTTCGTTAACTTTAATCATGTAGATTCTCTTTTAGATATTTTCCTCAATAATAAGATCAAGCCTTTTATTGAAATTGGATTTATGCCCAAGGACTTAGCAAGTAGTAATGATACAATATTTAGATGGAATGCACATGTTTCACCACCTAAAAATATGGAGCGATGGCTAAGGTTGTTAGAAGCATTTATAAAACATTTAATTAACCGCTATGGTTTGGAAGAAGTAAGAACTTGGTATTTTGAATTTTGGAATGAGCCAGAAATAAAATATTTTTGGTCTGGTACGAGAGAAGAATTCCTAACTCTTTTCGTAAAGAGTTATAAATGTTTAAAAGCTATTGATTCTAAGTTGAAGGTCGGTGGATTTGGTAACATAGGTTTTTTATCAAATACAACGTGGTTACATGATTTTAGTATGTTCTTAGCAAAGGAAAAGATTGAATTGGATTTCTTTTCGTTTCATGTATACAATCTTACAAAGAATTTAATTGATTTAGAAAATCCAATTAAAGGATTCGGTAACGTTTATCTTTCAGGAAATATAACTAAAAAACTTAAAGAAAATGGTTTGGTCATGTTTGGAGATGAAAGCAATTTCACCAATAGAATTGACGATATTATAGAAATGTTAAAAGAATATCCTGTTCTAGATAAAGAGCTTTGGATTACGGAATGGAATGCTAGTGTAAACAGTAGAGACTTAGTTCATGATACTTGTTATATGGCTGCATTTATTGTAAAAAGTGTCCTTGAAAACTACAGGAAAGTTAATGGTATGGGCTTTTGGACTTTAACAGATATATTTGAGGAATTTAAAATGGAACAACCTCTATTTCATGGAGGATTCGGGTTAATTACATATAATGGAATTAAAAAGGCTGCATATCATGCGTTTTATTTTTTAAGCAAGCTTGGAGAAGAGCTTGTTTTAAAAGATAAAGATATTATTGTTACGAAAAAGGGGGATGACTATCAAATTCTCATTTTTAATTATAGTCATCCGAATAACCTATATAGTTCATTTGATTATTCACAATTGTCTGCTACAAATCGTTATACAGTATTTGATGCTGAGACAATAAAATCTTACGAATTATTATTGGATGGAATTAATGGACAATACACAATAAAAAAACAGTATGTTAATAGACAGCACGGTTCTTCTTTCGATGCATGGGTAGATATGGGGGCGCCGTGTATCATTGATAATGATGCGCTGAACTATCTTAAAGGAAGAGCAGAACCTGGGATGCAAATACAGAAATTAACGATTCAAAACGAATTTAAACTACAAACTGTTCTTCAGCCCCATGAAATACAGTTAATTGAACTTAAGCGCCATTATTGATAGTTCATATATAACTTCTTTTGCAGAAGATTGTTTTCTTGAACGTTCTATAAGATTAACTAAGGTATTTCCTTTTTCGATTAAGGAGGCATCTTAGTTTTTTTATTTTGTCAAAAATGAATAAATTTCGAATTAACATTTCGTAAACATTTCTTTGACATCTTACAAACATAAGCAGGCGATAATGTAAACATCAAGGCAAATGATGACTTAAGAAAGGAGAAAAAAATAAGCTTGAGCTAAATTAACCAATCAGGTATGAATACAAGAATGTGTTTGCAAATCATAAGATAGTTCAGGTATACGATAAAGTTATCGTATAAACTCTTTAAATATTTAATAAGATATCTTAGCATGTAAATAACTAAGTCGATTATACAAATAAATCAAAAAGGTAAAGGAGAATAATAATGGAGAAAATCGCAAAGCTACTAAGCTTGTTATGTTCAGTACTTTTATTTTTTGTGACAATAAAGAAAATTTCAGCCAAGAAAAAAGTAACAGAGAGCGAACTAGTAAATGGCTAAAATTTTGCATTAATTAGGAGAATGGGTAAGTTCATATAGTAGTTTAATGTTGATATCCGCTGATTTTTTCAAAAAATCAGCGGATATTTTAAGTTGAGAAAAGGAAATGAATGTTATTAATTATTAAACAGCAAAGGGGAGTATTTTTAATAACTATGTTGATTGGTATGTTTTCATCTAGGTTATGAATGATAATGATAGTAGTTCTAACTCAAGAATTCTTTTCGAGATCGATGAACCATTTATTATTCTAGGATATCCTTATTATTTATTAAGGAGGACTACTAGATGAGTTTAAATCTGGTTAATCTCATGATGAGCATAATCAAAGTAGATGATATGATTTACGGATCTTCTTGCGGAATTTACTTGCCCAAATATACATAAAGTACATACCCTTTAGTATGTTTTTTATCTTATTTATTGATATTAATGGTACAAATGTAATGGAGTAAATGTTGTAGGAAGAACAAAATCTTTTGCTAAAGAGTAAAAAGGGTATATGTAACAATGAATACGTGGTTTAGAGTGATTTTTATTATAAGCCGTTAATGCCCTACCGTACAGTTTTCATTTACCCAATTGTACGATTTGTAATTGTATTTAATGCAATATAATGTGGAGTAATGAAAGTAATATAAAGAATGCACATGTGTCAAAAGTAAGTAATAAAACTCTTATCATTTGCTCAAGACATGGTGTAAAAAGAAAGTAATAAATTTAGCAAGTTTGCAAATAGGAAGTTCATTTCTTGTAGAAGAACAGATTATGCAGTCGTTATAAAAAATGAAAGAAGGTATACTATGTCAAATAAAATAGTAAAAAAAACAAGAAATACTGGATGCATTTAATTTCAGACATGCTACAAACGAATATGACGAAAATAAAAAGATTTCAGAAAGAGATTTTAATTTCATCTTAGAAGTAGGAAGACTATCTCCAAGTTCCTTTGGGTTTGAACCCTGGAAATTCCTGGTTATACAAAGCCCTAAATTTAGGGAGAATCTAATGAAGATAGCTCCAGGGGCAGAACAAAAGCTTAAAGGTGCGAGTCATTTCGTCATAATTCTCGCCAGGGTAGATATTAGATATGACTCGGAATACATTGTCAATCATATGAAATCTGTTCAAAAGATGCCAGATGAGATTATTAAAATGTTAGTTTATGGATTAAAACAGTTCCAAAATAATTGGAAACTATTAGTGAACGATCGAGCAATATATGATTGGTCATCTAAACAAACATATATTGCGTTAGCTAATATGATGTCGGCTGCTGCACAAATTGGGATTGACTCTACACCAATAGAAGGTTTTCATTTCGAAGATGTTCATGCTCTTCTTGAGAGTGAAGGTTTATTAGAAAATGGAATATACAAACCTTCAGTCATGGTTGCTTTTGGCTATCGTAAGGAAGACCCTAAAAGAACTAAGACTAGAAAAGAGCTTAGTGAAATTGTTCAATGGGTTTAGTCTCGTGAATTAACTAATGCAAACAAAACTAGAACCCTTTCAATAAGAAAATTAAAGCTATGGCCTTTTCTATATTCGATAACAGTACTGAAATTAAGAAATAATTAAAAAGTCACCAATAGAATTTTGAACTGCTTGATAAGAGGTTATTCATTACAACGGCTCATCTATTGTTTAGAAATTTATGGAGAAAATAACATTTTGTCTAATTAGAAATTTATGAAGGCAAATCACTACTAAAACATTCTTTGGATTTTTAATATTTGGTTTTTCAGTTATATGATATTGTTTTAGTGTGAAGGAAACAGTAACTGAGGTTTTTTCCATGGAGATAATAAGTATATCATGCTGATGTTCATAAATTAGAAAATAAAATGGTAAAGCGATTATTAAAGTTAATGGAACTTTTGATAGTTTAAGGGAAGAATGTAAAGAAACTAAAAGAGGTAAAATGATATTAAATAACCTGACAGAATAGGGGTTATATTCCTGAACTCTATCAGGCTATTATTATGCAATTTTGCAATAAATATACCTCCATAAAATTACTAGAATTAAGATTTTGATTTATCAAGTAAATGATGTTTTTCTCTAAATTGCTTTGGTGTAACACCAACAACTTTTTTAAATACTTTTGTAAAATAACTTTGATCGTTAAAGTTTAATAAAGAATAAATTTCAGATATCGGTGTTTTACTGTATGCAAGCAATTTTTTTGCTTCTTCAACTTTATTTTTTTGGATATATTCACTAACAGTTATTCCTACTTCTTTTTTAAATAAGACAGATAAGTATTTGGGGCTCAAATTGACTGTTTTTGCTATCTCGTCATGGCTAATATCATCATAAAGATGTTTATAGATATAATCTTTGCAAGAGGTAATTGTTTTAGAAAAACGTTCGTTTTTCGCTTCCTTTACTTTTTCTGCAAATGTATAAAGTACCTCACTAGCTAGTTTTTTCACCTCGTCTATTCTATTTACTTCCTCGACTCGTTGGATAAAGCGATCATGTAAGCCAAAAGCAATTTCATCATGAAGTCCACCTTCTATTGAAGCTCTAGATACGAGTGTAATGAGGGTAATGATATGGTTTTTTAATGACCGAAGATAACTTGATTTTGATAGAAGACTAGCAGCTTCTTCTTCTTTAAAGGTTTGAAGATTTTTTAATTGTTCAATCCGTCCTTCCTTAATGATTTCGATCACGTTTTTTTCAAATATCCGATCGTGAAAAGAACTTATTTGTAAATTTTCAGAAACTGTTAAGTCAATGTTTATATTTTTAGAACTAAGTTCGGAGAGTTCACTATTATTCTTTCTTATTAACTCAGGAGAAAGAAATTCATTATTTAATAAATGAAATACAAAAATACTAATATTTATTAGCTTTTCGGAATGAAAAATAGGTATAGATTTGTAGTATTTAAACACTTCTTCACGATAAAAAAATGCCCGTGAATCGTTTATAATGGCATTTACTCTATCTTCAGACAATGGATAAGAAAGAGAAGGTCCAATTAATAAGGTTCCCTTAAAAACTTTATTATTAAAAACACTAATAATTAAATATTTTTCTGAAAAAATGGTTTTCCTTATAACAGGAAAGTGATATGAAACACTTGCATCAAAGTTTAATGGATTAAATAAATTGTGTTTCTGATTTACATAAAGAGGATTTAATACTTGTTTGTTTAAACACTCGTAAACTACTTTTCCTTCAGGGGTAATGAAAAAAACAGGCAAATCAAAGGTGTTTGAAACAAGATCAAATAAATGTTTAATTGATTTAAGGTAAGTATTCAATAGGCTTCTCCTTTCTTCAGAGTCGATAACTTTTATATATTTTACTATCTTACCAAAAAGGGAACTACAGTACCATAATGTTTTTGTTTTGAATGGTATCATATTTATGTAAGCGGATAAATTTGGTATGATTGCGTTTTTCTAATGTTAGAAACAGTTATATTTTTATTTATAAATCAATATTAAGAAAAGAAAGGAAATTGTTTATGGTGAAGTATACCAATCCAGTAATTAGTGGATTTCATCCAGATCCTAGTATTTGTAAAGTTGGAAAGGATTTTTACTTGGTTACAAGCTCTTTTGAGTATTTTCCAGGTATACCCATATTTCATAGTGCAGATTTAGTTAATTGGAAACAAATGGGTCATGTATTAACACGTGAGAGTCAGTTGCCTCTTTCACGCCAGAATTCATTTATCCCTTCACAGGGGATTTTTGCCCCTACAATTAGGTTTCATAATGGAAGGTTTTATGTCATCACAACGAATATAACAATAAGAAAAAGCTTCTATGTTTGGGCAGATAATCCACATGGTCCATGGTCTGAACCAATCTATATAGATGGATTGAGAGGGTATGATCCATCTTTACTATTTGATGATGGGAAAGTATATTTGACGGCCGCGAGTTTTCCAGGTGTAGGCTCTGAAGGGATCATTCAAGCTGAAATTGATATAAAATCGGGAAGGCTCATAAATGAAACTCGACTAATTTGGGAAGGAACGGGTGGTTGTTCTCCTGAAGGTCCTCACCTTTATAAAATAAATGATTGGTATTACTTGATGATTGCTGAAGGAGGGACTGAATATGGGCACATGGTAACGATAGCAAGAAGCAAAAGTCCGTATGGTCCCTTTGAAAGCAATCCGAATAATCCTATTCTTTCAAATCGTAGTAGTAACAAGCCTATTCAAGCAACTGGCCATGCTGAATTAATTCAAGCAGAAGATGGTTCATGGTGGTCAGTATTTTTAGGAATACGACCTGTAAAAAGCACTAAACTACATCATTTGGGCCGTGAAACAAACCTAGCTCCAGTTATATGGTCGAAGGAAGGTTGGCCAATTATCGGGAACAATGGTACAGCCGAAGTAGAGAATGAGTCTACTCTCCTCCTAAAAGGGATGACTATACATTCGTTTGAAAGAGAAGATTTTAATAGTGAAACTCTTTCACCTGTTTGGAATTTTTATCGAAATCCATCAATGGATTCTTGGTCATTGACTAAGGAACCAGGATTTTTAACATTATATGGTCAGGCTTGCACGTTAAATAGTGCGGATTCACCAGCATTTGTTGGACGTAGACAACAACATTTCAACTGTGAAGTAACCACTTTAATGGAATTTACCCCAATGTCAGATGGTGAGGAAGCAGGATTAACAGTATTTATGAATGAAAATTATCATTATCTCATTGCTAAAACATGTAAACTAGGTAAACCCTATCTTATTTTCCGTCAGGTAGTAGGAAGTCTTAAGACGGTGGAAGTTGAAATGGAGTATGAGTCCTCAAGTGTCATATTAGGGATTAAGGCTACTGACACTAGCTTCACCTTTACCTACTCAACTCCAAATAGCGAACCTAATATTATTGGTAGCGGGGAAACATCATTTTTATCTACACAAGTTGCAGGAGGATTTACGGGATTATATCTCGCGATGTATGCAACTGGAAATGGTAAGAAATCTACTACACCTGCATACTTTGATTATTTTGATTATCGTACATATTAAAAATAGAGGAAGATATTATCATGGATAAATTCTTATTAGATAGAAATTGGAGCTATTTAGAGAGTACGATGGCAAACTCCATGCTATTACAAATGAGTCATGATTGGAAAATAGTTAATATTCCCCATGATATAGCAATAGAAAAAGAGAGGAAGGAAGATAATCCTTCAGGCTATGAAGAAGGATTTACTTCAGGAGTTAGTGTTTATTATAAAAAAGATTTAATAGTTAAGAATGAATGGCAGAATAAAAGTCTTGTTTTGGAATTTGAAGGTGTAATGGGGATTTCGAATGTCTATTTGAATGGAAGCGTTGTTGCAAAGCATGTTAATGGATACACAAGTTTTCTTGTTGATATCACAAAAAATGTGAAAATAGGAGAGAAAAATGTCATTCTCGTTCATGTGGAAAATACACAAAAACCAAGCTCTAGGTGGTATGCGGGAACAGGAATTTATCGACATGTATGGCTGCATGTAGGTGAAAAAGTCCATATTAAGCCTTGGGACTTACAAATAGAAACAAAATCAATTGAAGGTAATGTAGTAAATTTAGAGACAAATACAACCATAACAAATAGTGAATCTAATCCGGTAAAAGGTAAACTAAAACTTCAAATTTTTAATCAAGATAAGAAACTTCTTCTAACAGACGAGAAAGACTTCCACATAGCTGCATATACGAAACATAAGGTTAAATCTAAACTAGCATTAAAACAATTCAACTATTGGGATATTGAAAATCCTTATTTATATCATATTCAAGCTAGCATTGTGTTAGATGAAATCATTAAGGATACAGCATCTGTTTCAACAGGTATCCGAGAAGTTTCTTTTGATGCTAAAGAAGGCTTTAAACTTAACGGAAAATCTATGAAGTTAAAAGGTGGATGCATTCATCATGATAACGGGCCACTCGGCAGTGCAAGTTATGATCGAGCTGAGGAGAGAAAAGTAGAGTTATTAAAAGCATCTGGTTTTAATGCAGTGAGATTAGCTCATAATCCACATGCACCGGCTTTCTTAGATGCTTGTGACAGATTAGGTATGCTAGTCATTGATGAAGCTTTTGATGCCTGGGTAGCAGGAAGAAGAAGCTTTGATTATAATCTCTTCTTTGAGAAATATTGGGAAGAAGATATAGAAGCATTGGTGAAACGAGATTTTAATCATCCATCAATTATTATGTGGTCGATAGGAAATGAAGTAGAGGAAAGAGATGGTTCCTCAAATGGATATTTTTGGAGTAAACGTCTTGCTGATAAAGTTAGAGAATTAGATTCTAGTAGGGCAGTTACGGCATCAGCTTGCTCCCTTATGTCAGAATATGCAAGTATGACAACAGTTGTTGATGGGAACGTCATTTTAAATATGTTAGGAAACAATGTTGACCCTGAAAATGACATATGGGGAGAAGTAACTGAAAAATATTTTGAACCATTAGATGCTGCTGGTTATAACTATAAAGTAAAGCGTTATAAATATGATGCAAAAAGATTTCCGAATCGAGTTATCTATGGCTCTGAAACATATCCTCAAAATTTATTTGAAAACTGGACTGAAACATTAAATAATCCTAATGTAATTGGAGATTTTGTCTGGACTGCAATCGATTATTTGGGAGAGGCAGGCCTTGGAAGAGTAAGCATTGGTGAAATGAACATGGCTGCAGGAGGTCAATTTCCTTGGTTTTATGCAAATTGTGGAGATATCGATATTTGTGGAGAAAAACGTCCACAGTCATACTACAGAGATATCATTTGGGGGAATCGAGACACACCATATATGGTAGTACTACCTCCAAACTTATATGGAGAAAACATTCATTTTAAACCATGGGGATGGGAACCAGTTGAACGAAATTATACTTTTCACGGATATGAAGGACAGAAAACTCGAGTAGATATTTATTCTGATGCGGATGAAGTAGAGCTGTTCATAAATGGTATTAGTCTAGGGAAAAAAGAGGCAGGATGGAATACGAAATATATGACTAGCTTTGATATTGATTATGAGCCTGGAACACTGGAAGTAGTTGCATATAAAGCAGGTATCGAAACAGGAAGAGATCGACTTGAAACAACCAACTTTCCGGCTGCTATTTATCTAAAGGAAGACCGTAAAATTATTAGCGCAAATTATGGAGATTTATGTTATATTTCGATTTCTGCAATCGATAAGAATGGGAATCTAGTGGCTTTTGCTAATGATAAAATTCATGTTGAAGTATACGGTGAAGGAGAATTGATAGCTCTCGGAAGTGCTGACCCATTATCGACAGAGTTATTTATAAGTAAGGAACGGAAATTATATAAAGGGAATGCCCTTGCTATAGTTAAGAGCACTGGTCAAAGTGGCGCTTTTACACTTAAGGTATCATCAAAAGATTTAATTAGTCGGGAGATAACTATTCAATGTGAGCAACGTGATCTAGATTACAAGGAAATAGTTATGGAAGAAACCATTTATAGTTTTGAAATGAGTGTAGGAGAATTAATCGAAAATCCTAAAACAAAGGAAATCTTAGAAAAACATCAACCTGAATTTGTGAATAGTCCATTGATAGAAAGAGCCCAAAAAATTAGTTTCAACCAAGTGATCCAATTTGCCCCTGAATCAATGATTCCAAAGAAATTACTCGGTACAATCGAAAAAGAAATCAAAGAATTGGGTTAATAAGAAGTTTGAGGAGGAGAAAGATGAAGAAGTTCAACAGGCATTTTATGATTGGTGCTGCAACTGCTGCTCATCAAGTAGAAGGAAATAATGTGAACAGTGATTTTTGGACGATGGAGAATGTACAAGGATCCATGTATAAGGAACCATCTTTAGATGCGGTAGATCATTATAATAGATATAAAGAAGATATTCAATTATTGATAGATGCCGGATGTAATTCATATAGATTTTCGATCGAATGGGCACGAATAGAGCCAACAAAAGGTAATTTTGACCCTAGAGAGGTTGAACACTATAGAGAGGTTCTAGAATTTTGTCATCGAAACGACATCACACCTATTGTGACATTACATCATTTTTCATCACCTAAATGGCTAATAAGTGAAGGTGGGTGGGAAAGTGAAAAAACAATTAATTATTTTGTCCGATACTGTCAACATGTTGTTTCTGAACTGGGGGGACTTATCCCATATATTTGCACAATAAATGAAGCAAATATGGGGAAACAAATTTCTAAAATCATGAAAAGAATGACAGAAACTGGTGTAGATGCTAAAAATGGAGATGTACAGGTTGGTCTTAATGTAGACATGAAAAGTAAAATGGAAACCTATTATCGCTCCTTAGGTGAAGCTTTTGGGGTTGCTCCAAGTAGTGTACAAACATTTTTATCTCCTCGATCTGAAAATGGTGAGCTCATTATCATGAAATGTCATGAAAAAGCGAGAAAAGTGATTAAAGAAGTGAATCCAAATATTAAAGTAGGAATTACTTTATCCCTTTATGATCACCAGTCAATACCTGGAGGTGAAGTGTATGTAAAAAAAGAGCAATATGAAGATTTTTTACTCTATCTTCCTTATCTACAAGAAGATGATTTCTTGGGCGTTCAAAACTATTCACGAAAGATTCATGGACCAAATGGCGTTTTGAAACCCGATGAAGATACTAGGTTAACAAAAATGGGGTATGAGTATTATCCTGAAGCATTAGGAAACGTTCTACGCTTTGTTGCAAAACATTGGCAGAAGCCGATGATTGTGACAGAAAACGGCATATCCACAGACAACGATGAGGAAAGGATCGAATTTATTGAAAGGGCATTGAATGGTGTTCATCAATGTGTCGAATGCGGAATACAAGTAATTGGATATATGTATTGGTCTTTACTTGATAATTTTGAATGGCAATTGGGGTATGAGCAAACATTTGGATTAATTGCTGTAGATCGTTCAACACAAATTAGATACCCAAAAGATAGCTTGAAGTTTTTGGGGAGTATAAGCAGGTCATGATTATCAAGTTAACAACTAATCGATTTAAAAGACTAATAGGGTTCCACCAGCCTTATACAAGATATAAAGAAAATATTCAGTAAAAAAGGCTGACTATATGGTAATGCCTGTATTGCATCATTCCATGCTATTTTAAAGCAGGAAGAAGTTAAACATGTTAGATATTTAGACTACAAAACTGCAAATTTAGCAATGTTTCAGTTTATCGAAGGTTGGTACGGTGTTGTCAAGTATGTTGTCGCATTTAACTAGTTAAATTTCTGGGTATCTTCTACCCCACTTCGCTGGATAACCTGTCTAAATAGAACTGAGTGAAACTCAATTTTATTTAGACAGGTTATCTTTCATTTGGTTAAATTTCACTGATTTATGTTCCTTCCAATCTCTTGTCCCCCGTGACCACCGTTCTGGATGCTTTAGTTTTGCTTGCTCACTAACTAGTTCTCTGTTTTTTAGCACATTTATTTAAATAACTGTATGAACTTAGTCAGGTGTCACAAATTTAAGTTCACTATGTTGATGTTCACAGTTGTACCAATAAACAAGTATACTTGAACATTCTCGAGTTACGGGTAAGTTTTTAGAGCTATTATTTGGAAATTCAGGTAGGTACTTCATTGTACGAAATATAGCTTCGGAATAAGGGTTATCAATACGTACTCTTGGTCTAAAATAGGAGATCTGGATACCAAGTTTCAAGTAACGTTCGGAAGGTAGCTGCCTTCTTTACTACCATTATCCGAATGAAGAACGAGTGGACTCCCTTGAATCTTCTTGTTTATTATAGCATTCTGTATAAACTCTTTGGTATGCATAGAAAGGTTCTTCTTTGTTTCCCAGCCTGCCATACAAATACTTTACTACTAACAATTGTTGAGCCAATGCATATGTCTAAAGAAAAATTATTTCATATAGTCATTATGTACTAAGAATGTGATAAAAAAGTGTAGTAATATCTATTGTTGTTACAAAAAAAGAACCAAAATACAATACCATTCGTTTGAATTATCTTATTTTTAGTATAGACAATTCCTATAAATGTAGAAAGGGTGATAGCGATGAATTGGATTTTTTGAAGCTTACAAAATAATATCGAAATACAACTATTGAAACTAGATGTAATTAATTGTTTTAATTGAAGGCGCTTTCGTATTGCGTTGTTGTTAATAAGATTAAAGAAAAAAAATTCAAGTGCTTCTTATTCATCTTAGATTGATAAATAATTTAAATTTTTATTAAAGAGAAATAAATTTACTTTACTTATGTTATCCATCAAGGCTATGTAGATGAATGTATCTACTTATGATTGTATTTATTGATTGGGTACAGTTTGGATGCTCAATATTAATAATAGGATGAGTTTGCAATAAATGAAAGCGATTCCATATTAAATTACTAAATATTAAGTAAAGATATGTGGTATGTGCAAGAATGATTGTTTTTGAAATGACTTTTTGAGGAGGAAAAAAAAGTGAAAGATAAAACATCAAGGCAAATAAAAAAAGAGCAAAGGGCCTTAGAGATAGCTGAGCGTGAGAAAAAATTCCGTCGAGCAAAAAAATGGCAAATTCTGTTATTTCCAACCATAGGAACAGCTCATAATGCATTTATGTTTTTAATGATGTTAGTATCCTTCTATGCAGCAGGGATTGTAGGTCTTGGTACTGTCGTTGCATCAATGGTACTTACAGGTACTAGAATATTCGATGGAATTACCGATCCAATTGTTGCGGTTATCGCAGACAAGACAGAAGGAAAGCATGGTAAAGTTAGACCATTAATCATTATGGCGTATTTAATAATGTCTGCAGCAGTCCTTATCTTGTTCTTCACAACCCATAAAGTTCCAGAAGGAATGAGATTAATTTACTTTATCGCAGTATATTGTATTTATATTATAGGGTATACCATCTCTTCAATTGTTGGACCTATTGGAAAAACAATTATTACAACAGACCCTGAACAAAGACCGGTTTTAGGTGGAACGGAAGCTATTTATAATTCTGTATATTTTGCTCTTGCTTCAGTGTACCTTTCAAAATATTTAGCACCAAAACACGGTGGTTATAACAATGAAACGTTTTTTCATGAATTGACGATAACAACCATTATTATTGCTGGTATTTTCTATGTGATTTCCTTTATAGCTATTCGTGAATCAGATCGTATAGAGAATTTTGGAGTTGGAGCTAATAAGCAACATAAAGTTTCTATAAAGAATATGTGGAAAGTTTTAAAGGGAAATCGGCCACTGCAAGTGTTTATTTTAGCAGCAACAACGGATAAACTAAGTATGCAAGCTGCAGGAAATCAAGTCGTCCCAATATTATTATTCGGTATTATTATTGGAAATTATGGGATGTTTGGAACAATGCAGACTATTGCACTTGTCCCTAATATTTTACTCTTATTGATCGGAATGCGTTATGCTAAAAAGTTTGGAACGAAACAAGCATATGTAGCAGCAACATGGGCGTGTATAGTGATTTATACAAGTTGGTTTTTCCTACTTTGGTTGGGGGATCCAACACAAATTGACCTTAATAACATCGGCTTTATGACGATCGCATTTATTACTTTGCATCTACTAGGTGGAGGAGCTCGTATGATATCTACTGGACTAGTTCAGCCAATGTTACCAGATATTACTGATTACGAAACACATAAGAGTGGTAAGTTTGTACCGGGTACCATTTCTGCTACTTATTCATTTATTGATAAAATGGTTTCATCTTTCTCACAAACAATCGTAGGTCTTACACTTTCATTTATAGGATTTAAAGCTGCTTTTCCAGATATTAATACCCCATATTCTAATAACATTTTTTGGGCTACTATGTTTTTAGATTATGGAATACTAATGTTTGCTTGGATTGCGTCATTAATAGCAATGAAGTTTTACCCATTGACGAAAGAACGTATGGAAGAAATCCAAGCTGATTTAGATATTCGTCGTAAAGAAAATGATTTATCAAATCTTGAGGATGAGGTTGTCGATAGGCTTAGTTAAGTATATTAAATTATTATAATCACAATAAAATTAACAGATTAATAGAAATTATGGATAAGGAACGACTTGTGTTGTGCTTTGGCTTTAGTAACAGAACTTAAAGGTGGATTTACTCTATTTGAAGTTGAAGTTAATGAACATATTGAGGCAGGGCACAATCGTTTGGAAAGTAGCAGTTAATAATATTGTATATGAAACAACACTTTTATTGGTAAATTATTCTGAATCGAAAGTTGAGTGCTAGGGAAAGTAGGCTCGTAGTTAACCAAATTTGGATTTCTTTAACAATGCGGGGATTCACTGGATAGTGATAATTTATATCACACAAAGGAACTTCATTGGGAATATTTCTGTTGTGCGTCAATTAATGGAATAAGGGTTAGTAGATTATCAGATTAATAATAGGAAAGTTTAATCAAATTTGAGTTTATATTTATGATGAAGAAGGTAATTAAGTGACAGGTGCTAAGGCCATTAAATAACCGAAATGGTGGAATTGTGGAACATTTCCACCTGCATAAAATTGTCTTGGACAGTCATGTGCAATTGAAGCTGCAAGGGCAGGTGGGGAGGAGAAGCAGGAAAAAGCTTTGCGGTAGTTGCTGAGGAAGTTAGAAAGCTTGCTTAACAGTCAGTAGATTTTGCACAGAAAATTGATTCAACTGTACTAAAGCTTCAAAAGGATATCGCCACGTCTATATCTTCAATGAGTGTAACGAATAAAGATGTTGAAGAAGGCACCAATGCATTATCGGTAGCGGAAAAGACGTTTCAGTATATACAAATTGCAATAAAGGATGTAACAAATTTGGCAAAAGAATCTGAGGAATCATCAATTCTTTTGAATTAGTGGAAGGTGTAGCTTGTACAGAACTACAAGCTGTAAAACAAGTAGCAACTACTACAAAGGAAGAACTTGATTCAGCAGAAGGAATATCAGAAGTATCAAAGTTACTCGCTAAAATGTCTAAAGAACTAAGGAATCTGATTAAAAGATTTAATGTTTAATAATAAAAAGAGTTAGAGAAATATAAAAAACTCACCAAATTAAAAGCGCATTAATTAAAAATCCTCAACCCCTGTAATGCTTAAGGGGTGAGGATTTTGTCGAGAAACTATTTTTATTCACTACTTAATCGTTACTTTTGATGAAAATACTTTTCGTGGAACAATAATTTCTTCACCAATAATTTCAAATGTATCATGCAGTCGAATATCTTCGGAAGATGCTCCAACATAAAGTTCCATTGTTCCAGGTTCAACTACCTGTTTCATGTCTATATTATGAAAAGCAAGCTGTCTCATGTCCACGGTAAAGGTAATTTCTTTTTCTTCATTTACATCTAAGCTTACTTTTACAAATCCAACTAACTGTTTGACAGGTCGAGCAATACTACTGAAGCAGTCTCGAATGTATAATTGAGCAACTTCGTCACCTTGTTGCTGACCAATGTTTTTAATTGTGAATGAGATTTGTAACTTTCCATCTGATGCAACCTCTCTATTAAAGTTAAGATTACTATATTCGAATGTAGTGTAACTTAATCCGAAGCCAAATGGGTATAGAGGTGTATTCATATCATGGGTAATATACTCTGACCATTCATTAATATCCACAAAAAATGGTAATCTACTATTGTACATAGGAATTTGTCCTTTATTTTTGACAATTGTTACTGGAAGTTTTCCACTTGGATTTCTTTTACCAGTTAAAATATTTAATATGGCTTGAGCACCAGTTTGAGCAGGAAGCCATGAATAAAGTACAGCTTGACTGTTTTCACAAATAGATGGAATTGCCAGTGGTCTCCCGTCGACAATAATTGATATGACTGGCTTGTTTAGTTTAAATACCTCTTCCATCATATCTAATTGAGGTTTTTCAAGGTTAATGTTGATATTATCTTTATTCTCTCCAGCAGTAGCATCCGGTGCACGCATACTTTCTTTCCCACCTAAAACTGCAATGACGATGTCTGCTTGTTGAACAGCTTTTTTTACATCCTCAATCCCTCCTTCAATAGGTTTACCTATATGACAACCTTGAGCATAAAGAACATTCTCTTGACCAAAATCTTTTTCTAAAACTTCTTTAACAGTGTTACAGCTTGGATAGTACTTTTCAACGAATTCCTCTGAAGTTTTGTATTCTTTATTAGATGAGGAATTTGACCTGTTTTTCTTCAGCATAGAGATGATTTTTTCTTTTTGTTCAGGAGATGGCTGTTGTTCAAATACGATTCCTCTAGCTTTCAACATATCTCTGTGCTCTGAAATGACGGTGTCGTAGGCAATTTTGATAAAATTGTCATCCTGAGACCGATCGAAATCTCTATTAGAGGTATCAGCAGTACCGACTGATGAATATCCTCCGAAGAAGTTTATCTTGTTATCTGCAGTAGGGCCGATTAAAGCTATTTTAAGCTTTTTTCTCAAAGGAAGAATGTTCTTGTCATTTTTGACTAAAACAATTGATTTTTCAGCAATTTCTTGGGACAATTCCTGATATTTTTTTTTGCCTATTTCAATACTAAAATTGCCTTTTCTGTAAGGGTTTTCAAATAATCCTATCATAAATTTTGTCTCAAGTACTCTTCTGACTGATCGATCAATATACTCCATTTCTAATTCGCCAGATTCAACAGCTTCTTCTAAGTAGCGATAACATGTGTTATTTGGTTGTTCAACATCCATTCCAGCCTTTAATGCCATAATAGCAGTATCTTTCTGAGTTTCGGCCACACGATATCGTGCATTAGCATGGCTAACGCTACCATAATCTGCAACAACAAGTCCTGAAAAGCCAAGTTTTTCACGCAATACGTCTGTCAGTAACCATTTTGATGTAGAGACAGCTTGTTCATTTAATATTCCATAGCTATTCATTATTCCCATTACATTGGCTTCATGTATCGCTGCTTCAAAAGGGAAACAATAGGTGTCATATAACTTTCTATTAGCGATTTGTTGTTCTCCACCATTTCTCCCGCCTTCTGTATTTCCATAACCGACAAAATGCTTTGCTGCTGCCATAACTTCGTAATTACCTTGTACACCTTTTACGTAGGATGTTCCCATTTGAGCAACTAAATAAGGATCTTCTCCATAAGTTTCCCCGATTCTTCCCCACCTAGGATCACGTCCTAAATCGAAAAGTGGTGAGTGTACAGCTCTAATTCCAAATCCCATCAATTGTTTTTTGACTACTTCGCCCATTTTCCTTGCTAATTCGGGCTCCCACGTTGAAGCAACATTCATAGATTGGGGAAATGTAGTTGCTCCGGGTATTTGAGCACCTGCAATCCCTTCATTATGAATAAGTACAGGTATGCCCAAACGAGTTTCTTCAACAAAATATTTTTGAATTCTATTTAATGTTTCCATATCTTTATGTGAGTTGCCGGTTAGAGAGCTATTTAAAAAACTTAACGTCCCGACACCTTCTTTAAAGTTATCACTTGCATTTTTGACGGGATCCGTTTGTCCAAGAGTGACCATACAATATAGTTGTGCAATCTTTTCCTTCAAGGTCATTCTTTGTAGTAAATCTTCAACCCTTTCTAATACACTTCTACTGGCATCTTTATAAAGCATGATATTTTCCTCCTTTTATATGTAGAATCGATGTTTACAACAATAATTATAATTATTAATAGATTCTATTATTATAATATTGTTGTTTTTAAGTTATTATTGTCGTGTATACGAGATTATATTTAGAAAATTTCCAGAAAATCTTGATACTTTACTCTTGTAGGAGGAATTTTAATGAAAAATAAGTTTATTAACAAAGAGCTATCTATACAATCAGAATATGAAAAGGATTTTTCCGAGAAGAGTACACAACTTAAACTTTTGCTTGAAGGTGCTATTATTTCAAGAAATATAGAAACAGTACGCAAAGTTGCAGTAGATGCTGCAAAATTAAAGGATTTACAATTACTTTTTGATGAAGAGCTAGATATATTAAAGCTATATATCGCTTCAACAATTACTTCCTTTATAGAGACAGCCATAAAACAGGGATTGCCAAAAGATGTGGCTGAAAGTGCTAAACGAAAGTTTTATGTTTTGATTGTAAAAACACAAAGTACAATAGAAATAGAGCATAATTACTTTCAAATGGTTGAGGAACTAATATATAAGATGAATCAATACTCTATGAATAAGTATTCTCCCATAGTAAGAAGGGCAATAGAATATATTCATAACAATAAATTTCAATTTATATATTCAAAGGATATCTCCAATGCTATTCAAGTAAATCGGAGTTATCTTTCAAAGGTATTTAAAATGGAAACAGGCCAAAATATAACGGATTATATTCATAAAGTAAAGATGGATTTCGCTATTAAGCTGATGGAAAGTAACATTTATAAATTTAATGAAATTGCTGAACTATTGGGTTACAAAAATTATTCATATTTTAGTAAAGTCTTTAAAAAAATATATAGAGTAACACCTTATGATTATATAAAATAAATTCAAGGTTAAGGTTTAATAGCAAAAATGTGATGGCATTGTTAGATGCATGAAAGAGAAAGTCAATGTTGCTTCTCTAATGACACTAAAAAAGCTTCAACTCTTGGTAAATTAGAAGAGATTGAAGCTTTTTTATTTTAAAAAGTAAATTTCCAATTAATTCACTATTGAGATGGAGTTACTTTTTAAATAAATATGTAAACAAATCGAAGGTTCATTTATGTAACACAACCTAATTTATATAATGAAGAAAAAATTAACAAACTTGAGTATGTATACAAAAAAAAGGACTAAAATACCATACAAGCTTAGAAGGGTGTTGGTATGATGACCAAGAAAGCGCTTAAATAGTACTCAAGGAAACTGTATAAGGGTATGATCTAGATTCGTTTGAAAATGTCTAAGACAGGAGTAATTAGTCTATAAGAAATAAAAGGGGGAAAGCAAAGATATAAAAATAGTTAAATTATTAAATTAGCTTCATTAAACGACAAAAGGTGATGGTTGAGAAGTATTTGAATTTTTTTATAATGGGGGAATATAATGCAGAATCCAGAAGTGGTACAGAATCAAACTGTCAGTATCAATCAAGTTCAAGAAAAAAAACTTACATTCAGAGAGAAGATTGCCATAGCCTCAGCAGGCTTTACAGGAACAATTCATGGTCAAATGATTACATTGTTTCTTTTATTCTTCTATACAGATATATTGAAAGTAAATCCTGCTTATGTAGCTGGTCTTTTCCTTGTTGCTCGAATCATTGATGCAGCATTAGTACCAGTGTTCGGAGTGTTTGTAACAAAAGTTTCAACTCCATGGGGGAAATTTGTTCCTTGGTATATGATTTTAGGAATTCCTACTGCAATATTCGGTTGGTTAACCTTTACAGATTTTAATCTAGGACCTACTGCAACGCTTGTTTATATATCGATTACTTATATGGTTTACAGTATCCTAACTGCGGTTGAACAAGGACCATACGCTGCAGTAAGTCCTGCTGTAACCAAAAGAGTGGATGATCGAATAGCGATTGGTCAACTTAACTATTTTTGTACCATGGTAGGAGCATTGACTATTTCAGCAGGTGCTGTACCTTTATATAAAGCTTTAGGTGCTGGCAATGACGCTAAGGGATTTTCTATTCTTATGGGAATTGTAGCTTTGATTGGGATATTGATATCAATTTTTCAAGTAACAACCGTAAAAGAAAGATATGTTGTTAAAACTGATAAAAAAGTCTATAATTACCCAATTAAAGCTATGCTAAAAGCTGTATTTACAAATAAGGCTGCAATAATTATATATGTATATATTCTTGCAATCAATCTAGCAAACGGAATCAGGGGAGGAATACAGCTTCATTTTTTTAAATATTACTTCAATAATGAAGGTCTTATGAGCATAATGGCAATCGTCCTATTAGTGCCAACACTTATCGGAGTTATAATTAGTGCTCCAATTACAAAACGGTTTGGTATTAAAGCTACAATACTAACATCTGTTATTATGGCTGTCGTTACTGGTCCAGTCGTACTTTTTGTTCCTTCTACTTCTACAGGAATTATTATATATGTTGTTGTAGGTGCTATTGGGGCTTTATTTAGTGGAATTGCAGCAGCAGTTCAAGCTGCGATGATGCCTGCAGCAATGGACTATACAGAGTGGAAGTCAGGCATGAATGTTAACGCTTTCATGGGTTCTCTCCAAGGATTTATGCAAACGTTCTCTACTGCTTTGGCTGGCGCTATTGCTGCTGGAGCGCTTGCTTTAATTGGATACATTCCTGGAGTAGAACAAAGCAATGAAACAATCTTTGGTCTAAAAATAATGATGGGTGTTTTACCAACAATTATTTTGTTATTTACAGCATCGGTAGCATGGTTTGATTTAACAGAGGAAAAACAGACAAAAATTGCAAAAGAATTGGCAGAGCGTAGAGAAAACACTGAATAATACGGATTAAATAAAAGACTTACTATATGAAGAGATCACTAATTGCTTTATCCAACAACAACTCAAACTAAGGAACAAATTGACACTATTTGAATATTGAAGTTTAAAATTGATCATAGAGAACGTGGAGAAGGGTTTAACGGCAATTAATTCTTAAACCCACTAGAAAATTTTATTCCTATGGCAGTTCCTACTTCTTATAATGATAGTCAAGTTTAAGGAACTTGCACGTTTATTATAAAATTCAAGCAAAAAATAGTAAATTAAAACATGAATACAGGTATATACAGCATCATCTGTTGGTCTATTTGTATGGAAATCCAATGTGCAAACAACATTATTCGTCTTCCACTTAAAGGGAATCAAAATACTTCTAAAAGACAAGTAATAGTAAATGAAAATAGGTATCTTTCTTAGGATGAAAATTCCTAAGGAAGTGCCTATTTTTTAAGGTGATTATAAGATTACTAAATTGTTTATATGAATGTGATTGTTCTAAGACAATTCTTCTATTGTTAAGAAGAAAAATAAACTAATAGGGCTCTAATAAAATTACTTAAATTCTAAAAATGATACTAAAATACCATAATTATTTAAGTTGAAGTGATAACTTATAAAGAGGGAATTGGAGGTTATTTTTATGAAAAGGAGTAGGTTTTTATGAAATGCACTTAATTGCCCATGAAAAAAAGAAAAACCGATAGTTCAGTTAACCTGAAAAAACTCATCGTACTAAGAAAAGCACAAGTTATTTGTTACTAGTACAACTAGAGAATTAATTCATAAAAAGACTGGTTTAGACATTCATTGTTTTCGCTCTCTCCTGAAGGTGACCCAAGATATTGGTGCAATGGTAGCAAATAATCATATAGATATGGTCATATTTTTCAGATACATTAACAGCTCAATCAAATGATTCTGATATTTTCCTTTGATGAAGTTATGTGACGTGTAGACATTCCATTAGCTTTTAATATAGGGGCGGCGGAGATCCAGTCGTTAGAACGATGAAGTAACTTAATAATTAACATTTAAGTAAATACAAAGTATTCAAAATAAACTCTTTAAAGAGTAACTTACATCTTATTTGGAGGCGTTGTAATGAGAAATACAATATTAATCAACAAAGATTGGAAATTTGTAAAAGAAAATGTTGGAGCAAAGGCAGTATTTTTGGCACCAGGTGAAAAAGTAAATATTCCTCATACATGGAATGCCATTGATGGACAAGATGGAGGTAATGATTATTATAGGGGAACTTGTTGGTATGGTAAAACGTTTAAGAAGCCAAAAATAAATTCAGGTGATCAAGTATATTTGGAATTTCGAGGTGCAAACTCTACAGCAGAAGTATGGCTGAATAATACTAAATTATCTAGACATGATGGAGGTTATTCAACTTTTAGAGTGAACATTACAGAAGTCTTGACAGAGGAAAATGAACTGGTAGTCTCTGTTGATAATGAACCTAATGATAGGGTGTATCCTCAAAAGGCAGACTTCACCTTCTACGGTGGTATATATCGTGATGTATATATGGTAATAGTTTCTGAAAGTCACTTTGATATGGATTATTATGGAGGAAGCGGTCTACAAATTACTACCGAAATTTATGAAAAAACTGCAAGTGTATATTTAAAGTCCTATGTTTCTGGGGAAGCTGAATCTGTTCGTTATACAATTGAAGGTGTGGGCGATATAGAAGTACCTGTTAACAATGGAGTTGCTTCAGGTCATATTGTAATTCCAGAAGTTCGTTTATGGGATGGGGTAGAAGACCCATATTTATATGAAGCAAAAGCAGAACTTGTAAAAGTGGGGAACGTAGTTGACAAGGTTGAAAGTCGTTTTGGTTGCAGAACATTTTCATTTGACAAAGATAAAGGATTTATTTTGAATGGCAAACCTTATCCTCTAAGAGGTGTTTCACGTCACCAAGATAGAAGAGGCGTTGGTAATGCTATTACAAAAGAAATGATGATTGAGGATATGGAAATTATAAAGGAAATAGGGGCAAATACTATACGTCTAGCACATTATCAGCATGATCAGTATTTTTATGATTTATGTGATGAATTCGGAATGATAGTATGGGCTGAAATACCTTATATAACAGAGCATATGCCCAACGGAAGAGAAAATACAATCACCCAAATGACAGAATTAATCATACAAAATTTTAATCATCCATCAATAATCTGTTGGGGGTTATCTAATGAAATCAGTGTTACAGGTGTTACTGATGATTTAATGGAAAATCATAAGATATTAAATGATTTAGCTCATAAGTTGGATAATACTAGACCTACAACTATGGCACATGCATTTATGCTTGAAATTGATGAACCTTTAGTATCCTTACCTGATATCATGTCTTATAACCTCTACTATGGGTGGTATTTAGGAGAACTAACTGATAATGATATTTTCTTTGATAACTTTCATAAAAAATACCCGAATGCAATTATTGGTTTAGCCGAATATGGTGCTGATGCTAATCCTAGATTACAAGCTGCAAATCCTGAGAAAGGCGATTATTCTGAACAATATCAGTGTGTATATCATGAACATATGCTAAATATGTTTAGTGATCGTCCATATCTTTGGGCAACACATGTATGGAATATGTTTGACTTTGCTGCAGATGGTCGTGATGAAGGTGGGGAGAACGGTATAAATCAGAAGGGGCTTGTTACTTTTGATAGGAAGTATAAGAAGGACGCGTTCTATCTATATAAAGCACATTGGAGTAATGAAGCTTTTGTGCACTTATGTGGAAGAAACTATATAGAACGTCACGAAGAAGAAACAGAAGTTAAGGTATATTCGAATTTTCATACAGTTGAATTATATAATAACGGCGAGCTTATAGGAAGGCAAAGTGGTGATAAAGTATTTATATTCAAATTGAAACTGCAGGACAAACATAAAATTGAAGTAAAAGCAGGTAATTGCTCAGATGAAATGACTATATACAAAGTGAAAAAACCTAATAAGCATTATCAATTAGAGGGACGAGATGTTATAAATTGGTTTGATGACCCCGAAATGAACCTACCAGAGGGATATTATTCTATAAAGGATATTATGTCAGATATACGTAAAGATGCTAGAGGAGCAAAAATCTTAGATGATATGTTCGCTTATGCAAAATCTAAACGTGGAGATGTTGCAAAAAATGTTAAACAATCAAAATCTATGGCCAAAATAATGAATTCCATGACTGTTGAAGCATTGATTAAACAAGCGGGGGGATCTATACCTCGTTCAATGGTAGTTGAAGTTAATAAAGCATTAAATAAAATTAAAAAAGTAAACGGTTAGTTTGCTTTTCCATCTGCTTGAGAAGTGTCAAATGAAAAACCATAGAGTAATGGATTATAAACCGTTTTTTGATTGACTTTTTGAATATAAATCATCTCATTAGGTGTCTTACTTTTATGTTTATGGATTCTTTGAATGAAATTGAATTGAAGAGATAATAGGGACATTTGAATTGTAATGAATGGTATTTGCCTATAAATAATCTAAAAAAGATAAATTAATGAAATTCGATGGAAATGATAATTAGTATCAAGTAATAAATAAAGATGAGGATATAGAAGTAGATGTCTATTCTCTTTACCTTAGCCTGTTGAAAAAGTCACGCATGAGCGTGGAAGTCGACAGGCTTTTTTTCTCGATATTCTAAAGGTTGCTATGGACTAGTTAGCCCTACAATATATTTTATTACCATTTGCTTAAGTCAATAGTATTCATGTATGAAACAAAGAGATGACCCCCAATCTCTGTCTTAATACTTTTTCCATTAAGTGGAAACGTTACAATTCAATTTGAACAAATTATGTTTAAGTTTAAAAATTTATAAGTTTAAAGATATGGGTATTCGATTTAATGGTTTGATAAAGTCGAGTAGTATTTAACGAAAGATCTCCTTTGATTGCTTAAAAAAGGAGTTGAAAAAATTATATTCCTACAAGCCTAATGTACAAAAAAAAGAACCTATCTACCATACAAGGTTATGAGCTATTGGTATGATAATTAGGAAAGCGCTTAAATTTTTTCAGATAGTAAAAATCAAATAGATAGAGGCAAATGCTTAATCAGTAGAGCAATGAGATTTCGAAAAAAATGAGAAGCAATTCTTGGATGAAAATCATCTGAATTCATTTATTAGTTTGTAGAAAAATTTTTTAGATGTAGATTCGGATAAAATGAGAAAACTGGCTATCAAATCAAATTTTTTTAAGATACTTGTTTAATAGATAATAGTTTAGGAATTAATCAAAGTTTAAAGGAGAAGATATAAATTATGGGGATTCTTCAAGATTTATTAAAAGACATTCCAGTTCCAAAAATGGTGAAAGTAAAACAGAAATTTGACAGCACGAAGATAGAAGATTTAGAACGAGCTCTATATGAAAAGCTCCAACAAAAATCGATTCGTTCAAAAGTCAAGCCAGGAATGGAAATTGCCATTGCAGTAGGTAGCCGAGGGATGGATCAGCTTGTTGATATTACTGCAATAACAGTGCAATTTTTAAAGGACTTAGGAGCTATTCCATTTATTGTTCCTAGTATGGGAAGTCATGGTGGAGCAACTGCTGAGGGACAGAAAGAGGTATTAGCTCACCTTGGTGTAACTGAAGAAAGCGTAAAAGCTGAAATTCGTTCCTCTATGGAAGTCATTAAACTAGGAGAGTTGCCAAACGGATTACCTGTATATATAGACAAATATGCTTCTCAAGCAGATGGTATTGTCGTAATCAATCGTATTAAACCACATACAGCATTTAGAGGACCAGTTGAAAGTGGCATTATGAAAATGATTAGTATTGGCTTAGGAAAGCAAAAAGGTGCGGAAGCTACTCATCAATTAGGGTTTAAATATATGGCTGAAAATGTTCCGTCTATGGCTAAAATGATGATGGAAAAAACACCTATTATATTTGGAGTGGCGACTCTTGAAAATTCATTTGATAAAGTCTCAAGAGTAGAGGTTTTACCGGTTGAAGAGATTGAAGAAAGGGAGCCAGAGCTTCAAGTATTAGCAAAACAGCTATTGCCTAAATTATTTTTCGACCAGATTGATGTACTCGTGATTGATGAGATCGGGAAAAACATTAGTGGTGATGGAATGGATCCAAATATTACAGGGCGATATCCAACACCATATGCTAAAGGTGGTCCAGATGTAAATAAAATGGTTGTTCTTGATTTAACTCCACAATCTGAAGGTAATGCAAACGGAGTTGGAACTGCAGACTTTACCACACAACGTCTTGTTGACAAAATGAATCGAGAAGTAACGTATGCAAATGGACTTACTTCAACAGTATGTGCTCCAACAAAAATCGCAACAACTTTGGAGAATGATAGAGATGCGATTAAAGCAGCTATAAAAACATGTAATATATTAGATTTTACAAAAGTAAAAATGGTTCGTATTAAAAATACGTTAGATATTGCTGAAATTGAAGTATCTGAAGCTTTACTTGACCATGTTGTTGAACATCCAGATATGGAACAATTATCGGATCCCTTTGAACTTCTATTTAATAAAGATGGAAACTTAAGGAATTGATTTTTTACTTAGATTTTAAGTTTAAATTTAGGGGGATTCGTAATGTCGAATTTATTTGATTTAACTGGAAAAATTGCTGTAGCTATTGGTGGTAACAGTGTTTTAGGTTCCTCAATTGCAAAGGGATTGTCAGCACATGGTGCAAAGGTTGCAATTGTGGGTCGCAACCTCGAAAAGGCGATTCAGGTTGTTGAAGAAATTGAAGAGAATGGTGGAACAGCAAGAGCATTCCAAGCAGATGTTAGTAATCGTGAATCATTAGAGAAGGTTGTAATAGAAATTGAACAATGGTCCGGAGGATTTGATATTCTACTAAATGCACCAGGAAAAAATAGCACTACACCATTCTTTGAATTAAGTGAGGATGAATGGGATGATATCATGGATGTTAACTTAAAAGGGATGATGAAAACTTGCCAAATTTTCGCAAAGAAAATGATTGAGCAAGGAAGAAAAGGAAGTATTATTAATTTATCTTCAGTTTCTTCAACAACCCCACTTTCTAAAGTATTTACATACTCTGTCTCAAAAGCAGGCGTCAATAGCATGACGAAATTTTTATCAAGAGAATTAGCACCACATGATATTCGTGTAAATGCGATAATTCCAGGTTTTTTTCCAGCAGAACAAAATAAGAAAATATTAAGTGCAGAACGTGTTGAATCCATCATGAATCATACACCAATGAAGCGTTTTGGAAATCCAGATGAACTTCAAGGTGTAGCTGTTTGGCTTTCATCAGAAAAGGCTTCTAGTTTTGTTACAGGAGCACTTATTCGGGTAGACGGTGGTTTTGGAAGCATGACGATTTAAAATTATATTTTTCTAAGATATTAGTAGTTTAAGTGGAAGGAGGCGACAATGATGAATGAAAAGCTTCTTAGCCTAAAGTCAATTCTCCGAGAGATGAATTCTGTTGTTGTTGCATTTTCAGGTGGAGTTGATAGTACCTTTTTGTTAAAAGTAGCCGTTGATACACTTGGATCAGAACGTGTCTTAGCAGTTACAGCAGATTCTGAGACGTATCCTTCAAGCGAGCTTAAGGAGGCGAAAGAATTAGCAGAAATAATCGGGGCAAAGCATAGAGTCATTGAAACGTCAGAACTTGCGATTCCAGGATATATAGAAAACAATCGAAATCGTTGTTATTTTTGTAAAAATAGCTTATTTGAACATTTAATCCCTGTTACGGAAAAAGAAGGGCTTCAAAATATAATTTATGGTGTTATAGCTGATGATTTAAATGAGTTTCGTCCTGGAATGAAAGCAGCTAAAGAAAATGGAATTCGCGGTCCATTACTGGAGGCGAACTTATTTAAAGCCGAAATAAGGGAGTTATCAAAACAACTTGATTTACCAACATGGAATAAGCCTTCTTTTGCTTGTCTTTCATCTAGAATCGCTTACGGGGAAAAAATTACGATTGAGAAGCTTACTAAAGTAGAGAAAGCAGAAGCTTATTTAAAAACACTAAATATTCGTCAAGTTCGAGTTCGAACTCATCAAAATATGGCACGAATTGAAGTAGAACCCTATGATATGAAAGTTGTACTTGAAAACCATACAAAGATTGTAAGTAATTTAACGAGATACGGATACAAATATATTACTCTAGATTTAATTGGATATAAGAGCGGTAGTATGAATAAAGTTTTGTCATAATAAAACAGGCTTTGGAGTTAATCCAAGGCCTTTTCAATAGAAAGAGAGAAAAAAGTTTACTCGTAAAGTGGGTACTACTACGGAAACGAGTGGACAATCCGACAATTTGCAAAACAACCTAAAGGATATACTAGTTGGATATTCAATAATCTGTGGGCCCAATTTACAATGCTGGAATCGCACAACTATGTTTGAAGGAACTTAAAGCTATGAAGGAATTTTTGATATCCCGATAAGTATGCCAATCATACACAACTAAAGTCTGGCATGAAACATTTAAAAATATACGTATTTGTGACTGAAGTGGAGTGAAAACAATGCTTGAAGACATTTTAAAGCAAGTACAAACAGGAACATTAAGTATTGACGAAGCTAAGGATAAGCTTTCAACATACGAAAATTTAGGATTTGCAATGGTTGATCACCATCGAAAGAAACGTCAAGGATTCCCAGAAGTCGTTTATGGAGAAGGTAAAACGAAAGAACAAATCTTGGCTATTATTAAAGCTTTACGCTCAAAGGAAAATAATGTACTAGTTACACGGATTTCCAAAGAAAAAGCGTCTTATATTTTAGATGCCTATTCTGAATTCGTATATCATGAAGTCGCACAAATTCTATTTTGGAAAGAAAAAACAGGATTTGAGAAATCTAAAAGCTATATTGCTATTGTTTGTGCAGGAACATCAGATTTAAAAGTTGCAGAAGAAGCTGCGTTAACTGCGGAAGCTTTAGGTAGCAATGTCAAGCGCTTTTATGATGTAGGAGTAGCGGGAATTCATCGTCTATTAAATAATATTGAAGAAATCCAAAAGGCTACCGTTTCAGTTGTTGTAGCTGGAATGGAGGGGGCACTCCCAAGTGTTGTTGGGGGACTTGTGAATCACCCAATCCTTGCAGTTCCAACAAGTGTTGGTTATGGAGCGAATTTCAATGGATTATCGGCTTTATTAACCATGCTAAACTCATGTTCTTCTGGCATTAGTGTTGTGAATATTGATAATGGTTTCGGAGCAGCGTATAACGCTGTATTAATTGATCAACTAGCTCAAAAAGGAGAAATACAAAAATGAGTACACTTTATATCGATTGTTTTTCTGGGATTAGCGGTGATATGGTAATTGGTGCCCTGCTTGATATAGGTGGAGATCCTATATTACTTGAAAAAGAATTATTGAAACTTAATATAGAGCAAGAATATGAACTCCAATGGAAGAAAGTAGTGAAAAACGGGATTGCGTGTACTAAGTTTGATGTACTGTTAAAAAAACAAAACGATCATCATCATGACCATGAACACCATAACCATCACGATCAGGAACATCATCATGATCACGATCATGGACATGACCACCACCATCATTACAGAACATACAAAGACATTGTTAGTTTAATAGAGGTTGCAGAATTTTCGAGTGAAGTAAAACAAACAGCATTAAATATTTTCAAAAAAATTGGCGAGGCGGAAGGTCATATTCATGGTTTACCTTTGGAAAAGGTTCATTTCCATGAAGTTGGGGCCGTTGATTCTATAATCGATATTGTTGGAGCTGCTATTTTAATCCATCAATTAAAGATAAAAAAAGTGAAATCATCAGCAATTCCTGTAGGAACAGGGAGAATTCATATTAGTCATGGTATATATCCAGTACCAGCTCCAGCAACGCTAGAAATATTAAAAGGTTTACCTATTAAACAATGTGATATTAGATTTGAACTTACGACTCCAACAGGAGCAGCTATACTTGCCGTCTTGGTTGAGGAATTTTGTACGCTACCATCAATGCAAGTAAAATCAATTGGATATGGAGCGGGCACCAAAACATTTAAAGATCGACCAAATGTACTTAGAGTAATTATAGGTGAATAGGTAATAGAGAGGAGCAATAATATGATTTCTCATCCTCCTCCAAGTGAGGAACATATCGATGATCAAATGATAAAAATGGAAGTGAATCTTGACGATATTTCTGGAGAATGGCTTGGGTATGTGATGGATTTGCTTTTTGAACATGGTGCAAATGATGTCTATTATACGCCTATTTATATGAAAAAAAATAGACCAGGGATATTACTTCAGCTCTTATGTAATCGTGAGAAACTTGAAATTATAAGGGGGATTTTATTTAGAGAAACAACAACACTTGGAATTCGTTATTATCCTTTAACCGTTCATAGGGCAGAAAGAAAGTTTAGACGTGTTCATACAAAATGGGGTCCAGTTACCGTAAAAGAAGGGATATATAATGGACAAGTTATCCAAAGAGCCCCTGAGTTTGAAGAGTGTAAATACATTGCGCACACCAATAAACTTCCTTTAAAGAATGTTTATGAACAAGTTTGGAAACAAATACACCGGAAGTGACCTAACTTGTTTTAGAGACGGATATGTGACTAAACGAATCACAAAATTAAATTTGAAAAGCTTCAATTCTTGGTATGAAGGATTGAAGCTTTTTTGAAAATCAGTTTTAGGATCATACAAAGTGAAATTTTGAGCTAAATATTTATGTAACGTGAAAGGGAAAATATGTATGGTGAAAAACTCAAAACATCTACAAGTGTACACAAGAGCTTGTTCAGGGATGATCCAAAGATGAAGGGCAATACTTTAACAATATTATTAATATTAGGAAGCATAGTATCTATTATTTTAGCAATAGGTATTGGTCCATATTCTATTCACCCAGTTAGCGTTATAGAAATTATTTTTAGCAAACTACCATTTCTTACAGATAGTATAGCCTACAATTTTACTCAAACGGAAGAAAATATTGTCTGGGGTTTGCGAATACCAAGAGTATTATTAGGGATGTTAGTTGGTGCATCTTTAGCTGTAACTGGTGTTGCTATGCAAGCCTTGGTAAGAAATCAATTGGCGGATCCATTTATTCTTGGTGTTTCTTCGGGAGCTTCTGCTACTGCCACATTAGGAATGTTATTTGGTGTTTTTTCCTTTTTAGGAACCTATGCACTTTCTATCAGCGCATTTATTGGTGCGTTGATAACTATTAGTATTGTTTATACGATTTCAAGAGTAAGAGGTAGAATTAATATTACCCAGCTATTACTTACAGGTGTTGCAATTGCAATGATTATGGAGGCAATCACGAGCTTTATCACTTTAAGTGCGCCAAATGCACTTGGTTTGCATAATGCTACTTTTTGGATGTCAGGAAGTTTGGCGGGAGCTAAGTGGGGGTATTTAAAAATTCCTCTTGTTGTTATTATTTTGTGTTTAACAGTCTTAATGACCAATCATCGTGCATTAAATGCATTGCTCATAGGAGATGAAACTGCCGGATCTTTAGGTATTAACGTGATACGTACGCAAAAAATTCTTATATTGATTTCTTCACTTTTAGCTGGTGTAACGATAGCAGTAAGTGGTTCTATTGGGTTTATTGGGTTGATGGTTCCACATATGGCTAGATTATTGATTGGTTCAGACCATAAAAGAGTTCTACCTGTTAGTGCTTTGCTAGGTGGAATATTAGTAGTTTGGACAGACGTTGTTGCAAGAATCATAATAGCACCGGAAGAATTGCCAATTGGAATCTTAACAGCTTTAATTGGTGGACCATTCTTTATTTGGATGTTAAAGAGAAAATCAAACAGATAAAAGAGGTGAAAACATTATGATGCAAGTAGTTGATTTAAGTTATTCAAATAATGGAAAAAAAATACTTGAAGATATATGCCTCAATATAGCAAAAGGTGAGTTTATTGGAGTAATTGGACCTAATGGAAGTGGTAAATCGACTTTATTAAAAAATTTATATCTTTCTCTGAAGCCAGACTCAGGTGTTGTCATGTTAGATGGAGCAGATTTATTTAAAATGAAGGTGAAAAAAGTAGCAACAATTCTAGGTGTCCTTGGACAAGAAAACGAAATTTCATTTGATTTTACAGTGGAGGAAATTGTTGCAATGGGTCGCAGTCCACACAAAAGGCTATTTGAAATAGAAACACAATTGGATCATGATATTGTAGCTCAAGCCTTAACGAAAACTAACATGGTAGAAAAGGGGGAGCAGAATTTTTCGACGTTATCAGGTGGAGAAAAACAACGAGTGTTAATTGCACGTTTGTTAGCCCAACAAACAGATTTTTTATTACTAGATGAACCTACAAATCACTTAGATATAAACTTTCAATTGCAAGTATTTGATTTAGTTAAGGGATTAGGAGTAACAGTACTTTCAGCCATACATGATTTGAATATAGCTGCATTGTATTGCGATCGAATTTATGTTTTGAAAGAAGGAAGAATATATAAAACAGGTAATCCAGAGGAAATATTAACGTCAAAATTGATTTTTGACGTTTACGGAATTAAAGCAGATGTTATTGTGCATCCTATCACAAATAAAATTTCAATCACATATTTACCAAACAGCTTAAAATTATAAAGGAGTAAAAGATATGGGGAATAAAGAAAAAAAAGTTGTATTTAGTGTAATAATGCTTTTGGTAGTATTATCTGGTTGCAGTATAGCTTCATCTTCTAATAATAGTGCTATTAAGGAAGAAGCTCAATCATTGTCAGAATATGAAGAATTAACATTTGACAACTATGGAAGAGAGGTAAAGGTGACAGATAAACCAAAAAAGGTCCTAACACTGGGACCTAATACAACGGAACTATTTATTGCATTAGGCCTTAGTGATTATATTATTGGTAATAGTCTAGATAATCATAGTAGAGGAGCATTACCCGAATATGAAGAAGACTATGCGAAAATTCCAGAATTAACATACGGATCGGCTACAAGAGAAGCAGTAATTACAAGTGGTGCAGATTTTATTTATGGAATTGATTGGGAGTTTGGTGAAGAAGGTTTAGATGTTGAAGAGTTATCAAGTTTAGGAATAATCACTTATATAAGTCGTGCCACAACAATAGAACAAATCTATCAAGAAATCTTAGATATTGGTAAAATATTTGAAATTGAACAGGTTGCGGAAAAATTTGTTGCTAATCAAAAAACAAGAATTGCTGCTGTACAAGAAAAAATATCTACTCAAGATCCAGTAAATGTATTAGTTTACGATAGCGGTGGAGAAGGTGTTTTTACAGCTAGTGGTACAAATTTTGAAACATTATTAATCGAGTATGCCGGTGGAACTAATATTTTTGATGAAATTACAGACAAGCAATGGACAACGGTAAGCTATGAAGAAGTCTTAGTAAGACAGCCAGATGTGTTGGTAATTCACGATTATGATGCACCTTCATTAGAAAAGAAAATTGATGATATTAAAAATGATCCGGTTCTTTCACAGTTAGAAAGTGTAAAGAAAGAAAATTTCGTAGTTATATCTTTAGAAAGCGTTTTACCTGGTAATAGAATGGCTTATACAGTTGAAACATTAGCAAAAGGTTTTTATCCAGAACTATTTAAATAGAAAGCTGTTTTAGTAGTCTTTGTTGTCTTCCCAAAATAGAAGAGTCTAGTTGATATCTACTAATGATTGTCATTTGTTGGGATGAATAAATGAGAATAAAAGTAAACCTTTCGAATAAGGTGATGAATTTACGAATCTTGACGAATATATAAGCGGAATTCAAATTTCAACTTAATTCTAAAAAAAGGAAGCATCGTATTATAAGGTTATCCAGTTTTTCCTTTTGACTATTTTTTAATAGACTCTGTTATAGAGGTAGCTGGGGTAGCTTACGGATATGTGGAATTGTTCCCTTCAACTAAACTGTTTGCTCCTACTTGTAGAAACATGTTTTAGGTAGGGAATTAGTTCTCGTATAAAAAGTGGTGCCTAAGTTACTTTGAAATGAAATAGGAATTACTGAAGAGATAAGGGCAAGTCTTACATATTAGTTTTAAATATTCATATACCAATGGGCATTAGAATCCTTATTTATTTTTTTAAGACAGAAAATGAATTAGGAAAGAAGTTTGTTAAGTTGATTCCTATTTTTTAAACGTTGAAAAAAGTGTTGTATGTGGTCCATCGTTAATGGAATGAAAGGTGAGGATGTTTAAAGTTAATGTTTAATTAAAATAATACGTATTTTACACAAAAAAAGGAACTAAAATACCATACTAATAAGTAGAAGTACTTTATCATATAAGAAAAGAAATATTTCTCTTCTCTTTCATTTAATCAAAATTATTGGTGAAAATGTGTAGGGAAATATTCAGGTAATTTGAAAACTCTTACATTGTTATTGAGTGATATCTAACAGATCTGACTTTTAATGAGAAGTCAGATCCACCCCCAATTCCCTCTACTTTTCAGTTGCGTTACACATGTAATTGATAAAATTCCTCTTTATTTTTGACAAAGTTCCAGTGCGGAACAAAAATTTTTTATGTACTCTTCTGTAAAAAAATTTTAATAAAACCATTGAGACTTTGTAACCATAATAGTTTCAATTTTTGGAAAGAGTTATTCCAGTCTAAAGGGTGTAATTATTTTCGGATTACAAAAAACAGAATTTTTAAACGATACATTTTACTTGCTTTTTCATTTATTAAACAATAGTGCGAGTATCTTTGATAATGTGGAGAAAATATTAAAATTTATATGTTTAGGAGAATAATTATGGAAAAAACAGAAATTATGCCAATTAAATCTGCTAATAACAGATTTGAAGAGGATAGCAGACTTACCTTTCGTGAGAAGCTAGCAGCTACCTTAGCAGGGTTTAACGGGACCATCCATTCCCAAATGATTGCTGTTTTTCTACTTTTCTATTATACAGATATTTTGGAAGTTAGTTTGACTTATGTGGCAGGACTTATTTTAGTGGCAAGAATTATTGGTGCTATATCTGCACCAGTATTTGGGATAATCGTCGATAGAATTACGACACCATGGGGAAAGTATGTTCCATGGTACTTAATATTAGGGGTACCTATTGGGGTATTTGGTTGGTTAACCTTTACGGATTTTAATCTAAGTCCAGTTGGTAAGCTAATATATATTACAGTTACTTTAATTATATATAGCATATTGATTGCATGTTTGCAGGCACCTGGAGCAGCGGTTGGTCCTGCAATTACCAAAAGAATTGATGAGCGAATATCAATGGGGCAGATTAGCTATTTTCTCGTGATGTTAGCAGCAATTTTTATTTCAACAGTAACTCAACCAATGTATAAAGTACTTGGTGGAGGGGATGATTCAAGAGGTTTCTCCATTCTCATGGGATTCATTGCTGTATTATGTGTATCTATATCAATCTTTCAAGTCACAACATTAAAGGAAAGATACGTAGTTACACGCAGTAAAAAAACTAATAATCCTTCTTTCAAAGAATTGCTTATCGCCGTTTTTACTAATAAAGCAGCAATTATCGTCTACATTTATGTTTTCTCTATTAATTTAGCAAATGGCATAAGGTCTGCAGTTATGATTCACTATTTCAAATACTATTTCAATTTTGAGAGTCTCATTGTTTTATTTGGAATTGTGGGTCTTATACCAACGATCATAGGAGTGATGCTAAGCTCGAAGGTAACCGCACGATTTGGACTTAAGGCTAATGTTCTTTCATGTGCCTTTATAAGTGTATTATCGATGGTCTCCGTTATGTTCATTCCAAATTCAACCTTTGGGATTATTATGTTTTTAACCTTTAGTATTATTTCAAGTTTATTTTTAGGCTTTGCAAGTCCTGCTCAAGGAGCAATGCTTCCAGCTGCTATGGATTATACAGAATGGAAAACAGGTATTAATGCTAATGCATTTATGGGTTCTTTAAAAGGATTTATGCAGACCATTGCTACAGCTCTCGCTGGTTCAGTAGCAGCTACGGGATTAGCGTTTATTGGCTATGTACCAGGGGTTGAACAGAGTAGTGAAACAATTTATGGGTTGAAAATACTTATGGGATTACTACCATCAATTGTTATTGCTTTAACAGGATGTGTTGCTTTCTTTGATTTAACGGAAGAGAAGCAAGTTCAGATTACTAAAGACCTTGCTGAACGTAGAAAGGAAAGTCAACAACAGAATTAAGTAAATCCCTTAGTTCGTAAATAAAAAAACTTTAGAAATAAAAATCTTCATACAAATTTAGATAGGATGGAAATTTATGTATTACAAACAATAGATTAATATCAAATTCGTTAACAATGCAAAAATAGAAATGTCACAGATTTTTTTGTTTGAATGAACCACTATACAAGAAAAGATACCAAAATACCATATGGATTGTTGGTTAATTGCTATTATTAATATAGAAAAACGATTAACAGATGTAATTTATGGTTTGTTAGATTATTTATTACTGAACACAAAGGGGTATAATGCGGGAGGAATTAAAATGAATATAGCTTTAATAGCACATGATAAAAATAAAAAAGACATGGTTCAGTTTACACATGCTTATCAACCATATTTAGTAAAGCATGCTCTTTTTGCAACAGGTACAACAGGGAAGCTAATTCATGAAAAAACTGGATTGGACATTAAGTGCTTTCGTTCGGGACCACTTGGAGGAGATCAAGAAATAGGAGCAATGGTTGCAAAAAATGAAATAGATATGGTTATTTTCTTTCGTGATCCTTTAACAGCTCAACCTCATGAACCAGATATTTCAGCATTATTGAGATTATGCGATGTGTACAATATACCATTAGCTACGAATATGGGTTCAGCTGAAATTCTAGTAAGAGCTTTAGAACGTGGAGATATTGAATGGCGTTACATTGTACATGATAACAAAGAGAGAGAGCTGGAGAAAAAGAATTTGCTTCTAAAAGGAATTCAATCACATTTTTGGTATTAGAAGTTAATAAGAAGACAATTATTTCTATTTTTACAGTATAAAATGTTAATAGATATTTAGCAAAAAGCCGATGGTAGTAAAAAAACAATTGGTTTCTACGTGCAACATTTTATATTTTCATTTTATTGAAGGATTAGGCTTGAAAAAAAGTATCCAAAAACTTAAAAATCATTTTTGTTAGTTAATAGCTTCCTTAAATTCATAAAGTATGATTCCATGACTATCCTTATATACTTACAAAGGTTTCCGTAAGAAAGTAATATCGAGTTGTCAATATATTTAAAAATTTCATAGTCGCTGTTTGGAGAAATGTAGGTGATTTTAATCGAGGGAGGATTAAAGATGCAACAAAAATCTGTAGCGTATGATATGAACAAGGATCCACAATTTCAAAAACCGTATATAGACATTGACGAATGGAGAAATGGAGTTCATTACATCCATGGTGGTTTTGAGAACACTAATACTAGATTCTCTTTTTACTTTCCAAAAAAAGAGGATTATGAAGGTAGATTTTTTCATTTTATGTCTCCTATTCCAGGAAGCGAAAATGCTTCAGAGGGTGCAGAAGAAGAGGAAGATAAAATTGGATTTGCTATTTCTCATGGTGCATATTTTGTAGAATCTAATATGGGTAATGATCCTTCTGACTCCACCATTATATACCGTTCAAGCGCTGCCGTAGCAGAATATTCGAGGCTAGTTGCTACAAAGCTATACGGCGATCATCGTCCTTATGGATATATATATGGTGGAAGTGGTGGTGGTTATAAAACGATCAGTTGTTTTGAAAATACGGAAAATATATGGGATGGGGCTGTTCCATTTGTAATTGGGTCTCCTATGGCAATGCCAAACGTATTTACTGTTCGCGCACATGCATTGAGAATCTTAAGGAACAAGCTTCCAATGATCGTCGATGCTCTTGAACCTGGTGGAAGTGGGGATATATATGCTGGGCTAAATTCCGATGAGAAAGACGCACTTGAAGAAGCAACCAAAATGGGATTTCCTCTAAGGGCGTGGTTTTCAACTCATTTTATAGGCGATGGTGCACTTCCCATCCTTGCTCCAATCATTGAAAGAGCAGACTCTACTTATTTTGAAGACTTTTGGACTTTACCTGGTTATTTGGGAGCTGATCCGAACAGTTCAGCTGTAAAGGATAGGCTTCAATTTGAAACAGATATCATAGAACTTTTCATTCCAGGAAAAGTAGAAGAGTCAGAGATATCAAATGATACTGGTGTTGATGAAGCTTGGAAAACACTTCAAAGATTGGATGGAGCCACTTCTCAGCCTTGGATAAAATTAGAGAGTGTCCCATCAGAGGATTCATACTTAAAAGGAGCAAATATCCATTTTCTAACAGGAGAAGCAGCTGGCTTCAAAATACCACTTGAAAAATTAGTTGGGAATAAGGCATTTATCGGTGCTGGTTATGGTTTAGATGGTATGATAGAGATGCTAGCAAAAGCTAAACCTGGGGATAAGATTATCCTAGATAACTCAAATTATATTGCAATACAAACCTACCATCGTCACCAAGTACCACGAGAAGGTTATTCAATATATGACCAGTTCAGGGATAAAAATGGAGTGCCTCTTTATCCGCAACGTCCAACGTTAATGGGACCTTCTATTTCCAGGGGAGGAGCTGGATCAATTCAGACTGGATGTTTTAATGGGAAAATGATTGTTGTTGCTTCTTTACTGGATGAAAGCGCCTTTCCATGGCATGCTGATTGGTATCGTAAAAGAGTAAAAGAAGTGTTAGAGGATAAAGAATTACAGTTTTTTAGACTATGGTTTATAGATAATGCAATGCACGATGATTCTGCACAGGTTGCGGGTGATACTCATGTTGTTAGTTATTTAGGGGCACTCCATCAGGCATTACTTGACCTTAGCGTTTGGGTAGAACGGGGGATTGAGCCTGCTCAAAGTACTACATATTCAGTTTTCGATGGGCAAATTTCCGTTCCATCTGGTGCAAAGGAAAGAAAGGGAATTCAGCCAGTTGTAGAGTTAAAGGTCAATCATACTAAATCAACAGAGGTGTCTGTTGGTGAGCAGGTACAATTTACAGCTTATGTTGAAATGCCTGATAATGCTGGAATATTAACAACTGTTGACTGGAATTTTGAAGGAGAGTCAGGTCAATTTGAGAATGGTGAATATGAGTCAGTGCAGAAAGATGGTACGATTGGGACTGTGAAAAGTAGCCATATTTTTTCTCACCCTGGCACCTACTATCCTGTCATTCGTGTAAAATCAAATCGTCATGGTAAACGAGATGATATCTACACTCAAGTCCAAAATCTTAGCAGAGTTCGTGTGGTAGTTAACTGAACAAGTGGATTAAAGGAAAAAAACATAAAAATAACATAATGTAATTCTGAACATATTTATAATAAATGGATTATATAAAAATTATTCATTTATAGAGGCATTCTTAATCGAGTGCTTTTTTTTGTGTACATATATTGGTTGGATAAAAAGACAAAAAAAGTGATATATTTGACGCTGCTTTAATCGGAGAATTTGAACTATGAGACTTATAAGACAATGTCCAAGGAGCCAAGAGTATCATTGTATGGGGTTGCAACATATTGCTAGTTACATAATTTAATTATAAATTTACTATAGATTCTATAAAAATATGAAGTTAAAATTATGATTTATAAACCAAATTAACTAGGGGATGCAAAATGCTTAAAGAAAACTTACGTATAGATAATATGGATATGGTTGATAACCCTTATATTTATAAATTTAGAATTCTATTTTGGGTTATTTTAGTGTTTATATCTACTCTTGTATTGCAATTTTTAGAAGAAGTCATTTACGTTCAAGCCGTTTTTTTCACTATGTTAATGATTTTCCATCTAATATTACATAGGTATTCAGAGTGGTTTAAGAGCAAGTATGCTTGGCTCTACTTTTTCCTCCAATGCACGATTATATTTGTTTCAGCATTCATAATGCCACATGGCTCTCCTGCAGTTCTGATTGGATTATTACCTATATTAATTGCTCAAAGTATCCATATATTTCAACATTCGCTCAAAGTGATTTTTGTAGTGATTCTGTTATATTTGCCGTATTCTTATGCAATTAGTGTAAATTATGGAATTCAAGAATTGCCATTTTTTATTCCAATTTTATTTTTCATTATCGCTATCGCTGTTTTTTATTCAGTTTTATATGTTCGACAAGCAAATGCATGGAGACGAATGCAATATTACTTATATGAATTACAGCAAGCAAATAAAAAAATAGAGGAACTAACTATTGTTAATGAGAGGAAACGTATCGCCAGAGATTTACATGATACATTAGCACAAGGGCTTGCCGGACTTATCATGAAATTAGAAGCGATTAATATCCATCTTCAAAACGAAAATAATAACCAAGCAAAAGAAATTGTCCAAGAATCGATGAGTCAAGCTAGAATAGCGCTGAAGAATGCAAGGGAAGCAATTGATGATTTAAGATCTGACTCTATTGCTAAAGTGAACTTTATTCAAGAGGTAGAAAAGGAAATTTTAAAATTTACTCAAGCAACATCAATTGAGGTAAAAAAAACTTTTGAGTCATTGCCACCCTTATCAAGTCTCATTAAACAACATTGCATTTACGTAATAGGGGAGTGTTTAATGAATGTAGCTAAGCATGCACAGGCATCTTTTGTAAGTCTTTCTATTTGGAGTGAAGATGGGGAACTTTTAATAAAGATTCAAGACAATGGAGTGGGTTTTAATACAAAAAAAATAGGTAAACAAGTTGGCCATTACGGATTGTTAGGTCTGAACGAACGAGTGCGCATATTAAATGGTGAAATTAATATTAAAAGTGAAAAAGAAAGTGGAACAAGAGTTCTTGTGAAGATCCCTTATAATAAATAGAAATTAAATGAAAAGATAATAGAAGAAGGACTTGCCCAAACGTGCAAAATTGATATGCCCTTTTGGAGGACTAATTTCAATAGTTAGCCTAATAGTTTAGTTCAAATAAACTATCATGAAATGATAATGATAAAGAAAATATATCTAAAGCACATATTCATATAAGTAAATAAGTTGGAGAAAATAGGAAGAAAGTTATTTTCTACTTTAAATATTTAGTATGAGTGTAATAATCGATTATGCACCATCGTACAGTTGGACAATACCCAACTGTACGATTTTTTATTTTATTTAGATATGTATAATGTGGATTAATAATGAAAGTGCTTTTATGTACTTTTGTTAAATAGGGAGGCAAAGGTCTCTAATCATGTTATCTAATAACGAAGTAACAATCAAGTAAAAACGAAATATGAAAGATTTATGCAAGCTTAATAAAAGAAGAAAGCTTGTAAAAAGGTAAATTCTTTATGGGAATCAACAGGAGTTTATCAGATTTTAGTGGAGGTAGAGGTGGTTGAAGATGCAGAAAAATAAAGTAGTTGATATTACTATTATTGGAGGAGGACCAGTGGGGATGTTTGCAGCTTTTTATGCTGGGATGAGGCAGGCTTCAGTAAAGATTATTGAAAGTCTTCCACAGCTTGGAGGGCAGCTCTCTGCGTTATATCCTGAGAAATACATTTACGATATTGCGGGATTCCCAAAAGTACGTGCTCAAGAACTGATCGACAACTTAGAGGAACAAATGAACTTATTTAAAGAACAAACAGAGCTCTGTTTCGGGCAATCAGTCCAGCAAATTGAAAAGGTTAATGGAGTTTTTACGATTCATACTGAAACGGGAATCCATCTTTCAAAGTCAATCATTATTACTGCAGGAAACGGTGCGTTTCAGCCAAGAAGATTCCCAATTGAGGTGCCAAATAATATAGAAGATAAGTTTGTGCATTATTTTATAAATGATTTAAACAAATTCGCAGGTAGAAGAGTTGTAGTTTTTGGAGGAGGAGATTCTGCAGTTGATTGGTCTTTAATGTTGGAACCAATTGCTGAAAAAGTTACACTTGTCCATCGGCGTGATAAATTCCGTGCACATGAACATAGTGTGTCACTTCTTGAAAAATCAAAGGTGGAGATTCTTACTCCTTACGTCCCTGTCCGTATAGAAGGAGAGGGCTCATTAGATAAAGTCATCCTTAAAGAAGCGAAAGGAGATAGCGTAAAAGCAATTGAGGCTGATGACGTGATTGTCAACTATGGATTTGTTTCATCTTTAGGACCTATTAAAGGCTGGAATCTAGATATTGAAGCCAATTCGATTGTGGTGAATTCTAAACAGGAAACAAATATTGAGGGGATTTACGCGGCTGGTGATATTTGTACGTATGATGGAAAAATAAAGCTTATTGCAACAGGTTTCGGAGAAGCTGCAACGGCTGTAAGTAACGCTAAGGTTTACATTGAACCATCAGCAAAGGTACAACCATTGCACAGTACAAGCTTAATGGAAAAGAAAGATAAATCATTGGCGTAAAGTAAAATACTCCATATGTAGTCATTAATAAATAATAAGTTCAACGAAAACAGCTGCATTTTAGTACATGATGAGAGAGGAAGGGATATTTATGAATCATTCAGATCAAATTGCACCAGAGCAAGCAATAATAGGGGTGCTAAGTGGAAAGAGTGGCGCCGATCCATTTCCAATATTCAAAAAAACGAGGGAAATTGGATCTGTTGTAAAGCTTTCGTTTCCAATGGGGAAATCAAATAATCAAGCTTGGGCTGTTACACATTTGGATGAGGCGATGAAGGTACTTAAAGATCAGGAGCATTTTTGTGTTGATCCGAAATCTATTGACAAGAATAGCAACATTAAGGAATCTTTAACAGGTAAAACAGATTCATCAACCTCTGAACTATTTCTATCTAACTCCTTGAACGCCATTGATGAGCCTGATCATAGACGACTGCGAACTTTAGTATCCAAAGCTTTTACGCCAAGATATATGGAGAGCTTACGTCCTCAAGTCCAAAAACTAGCTAATGAATTGCTCGATCAGGTTCAGGATCAAGGTGAAATGGACCTTGTAAAGGATTATGCCAATCCTTTACCGATCAATGTAATTTCTAACATGATCGGTGTTCCTAAATCAGATCATTCAAAGATCCACGAGTGGTCAGAGGGAATCGCAAACGGTCTTGGACTGGGGACATCAGACCCGAAGACTGCTGAAAGCCTAAAAGATTTTGGCGACTATATTATGCAGCTTGTTGCCCATAAACGTAAGAAACCTTCTAAAGATTTAATTAGTCAATTAATCTCCATTGAAGAGCAAGGGGATCGACTAGATGAAAAAGAACTCATTTCTATGATTCAATTATTAATTTTCGCTGGACACGAAACTACTTCAACACTTATTTCGACTGGCACCTTAATGTTGCTAGATCATCCGGAACAACTGGAACTCCTAAAAGCCGATCATAGCTTAATCCCATCTGCAGTCGAAGAATTGTTGAGATTTAATGGTCCTTCAACGACCGCTGGGCCTCGTTATGCCTTAAAGGATGTAGAGCTTGGGGGGAAACTGATTAAAAAAGGTGACATGATTTTTCCTTTACTGAAATCAGCAAATAGGGATGAGAAGCATTTTGTAAACTCTGAAGATTTGGATATTACGCGTAAAATCAAACGTCATCTTGCATTTGGTCAAGGTGTGCATATGTGTTTAGGTGCTCCTCTCGCACGTGTGGAAGGGGATATAGCGTTTACAACTCTATTAAAACGGATGCCAAATATCCATCTTAGTATCCCAAGGGAGAATGTTAGCTGGAAATTTAAGTTGGCTGCTCAAGGCCTATCCTCACTACCAGTCTCTTTTTAAATTAAACTGGCAAAGTTTTGATTACTAAGCTAGTTATGAAATGACCATACTAGAAGCGAGTACTTAATACCGACTTGCCTCTAGTATCCTATAATACTTCTCACAATTATTTTAATGAATATAAGGAGGCTATACATGGGACGTTTAGATAATAAAATTGCCATTATAACCGGTTCGGCTAGTGGGATGGGCTTAGCTGCGACAAAATTATTTCTCAAAGAAGGAGCAAAAGTGGTAGCTACCGACATAGCAATTGCAAAACTAAAGGAGGAATTTTCTAATCAAAAGGATATCCTTACCTTAGAATTAGATGTTACTTCAGAGGAGCAATGGAAAACAGTAAGTGAACAGGCAGTCCAAGCTTTTGGCAAAATAGATATATTAATAAATAATGCTGGAGTTTCCGTTCATAAAGGACTATTAGAGGAAGATTTAGAAGGTTGGAATAAAGCCATTTCATTAAATCTTACATCTGTATGGCTTGGTATGAAAACAGTTATCCCTTATATGCAGCAAAATAATAGAGGTTCAATCGTGAACTGTGTATCCTTAGCAGCAATCGTTGGAGGTGCTGATAATGGAGCTGTAGCATACAGTGCAGCTAAAGGGGGCGTTCGCTCTCTTACAAAACATGCAGCGATCAATTTTGCAAAAAATCATATTCGCGTAAATTCTGTATATCCTGGTGCTATCTTAACTGGTGCAGCAAAAAAATATGGTGTGACATCTCAAGAACAACTTGGTAAAGCATTTACAAATAAGATTCCATTACCACCACATGCAGGGGAGGAAAATGATATTGCCTATGCATATTTATACTTAGCTTCCGATGAATCAAAATTTGTTACAGGTGAAGAACTGATAGTTGATGGTGGTTGGAGTTCTCATTAAAACAAAATAAAGTGAAAAACAAATTATTTTGTGACAATAACATTCAATTTTTGGAGGTAATTATGACTGCAAAGTATACGTTTGTGAATCAAGATACATGTATTGCCTGTGGTGCGTGTGGAGAAGCAGCACCTAATATCTATGATTTTGATGATGATGGAATTGCCTTTGTAATGCTAGATAATAATCAAGGCACATGCGTGGTACCTGAGGAACTTTGGGATGAGATGGAGGATGCATTTGAGGAATGTCCTACTGATTCCGTTAGGGTATTAGACCATCCCTTAACACAGGTAGAATAAAAATGTAAGTGGACAAATATACTAGGAGGTTTGATATGGTGAATAAAGAAATAATAGATATGCAGGAAATTACAAAATTTCAATCTAGATCAGAAGAATTCTTTCCATTGGATTGGTACAAAAAAATGCTTATCCATCATCCAGTATATTACCATAAGGAAACAGATACATGGAATATTTTTAGGTATTTAGATGTCAAACAGGTCTTAAGTAAGCATGAATATTTTTCAAGTGTAGGGAATAGATCAACGGTAGCTGTAGGAGCAAATAATAAAGAAGGTGAAATCCCGGAAAAAATCAATATTGCTGGGACCGATCCACCTAAACATCAAAAATATCGTTCACTTTTGTCGGCAGCATTTACACCTCGTAGCTTGAAAATTTGGGAGCCGCGAATCCAAGAAATTGCCAATAAACTCGTAAATGACATGGAGGTAAATAGCACTGTTGATATTGTTAAGCAATTTTCTGGCCTTTTTCCAACAATGGTAATGGCTGATTTGATAGGAGTCCCTTCAACAGATAGTCTTATGTATAAAAAATGGGTTGATGCTCTTTTTCAACCGTATGTCAAAGGAAAAGAACAGGAAATAGATGAGAAAAAGAAAGCAGCAGCAAGAGAATATTTCCAATACCTATATCCTTTAGTTGTTCAAAAACATTCAAATCCATCTGATGATATTATTTCAGACTTAATAAAAGTTGAGTTAGACGGCGAAAGGTTTACTGATGATGAAATTGTTCGAACAACGATGCTTTTATTAGGGGCCGGAATCGAAACAACGGGTCATATGATTTCAAGCATGTTTTACTCTTTCTTGTATGATGATACATCCTTATATAAGCAATTAAGGAACGACCTAAATCTTGTTCCGAAGGCTGTAGAAGAGATGCTTCGTTATCGATTCCACATATCTAAAAGAGAACGCTTTGTGAAACAGGACAACGATCTTTTAGGTGTAGAATTGAAAAAGGGGGATGTTGTAATTGCTTGGATGAGTGCAGCAAATATGGATGAAGAAATGTTCGATAATCCATTTGAGTTAAATATCCACCGACCAAATAATAAAAAACATTTAACTTTTGGAAATGGACCACATTTTTGTCTCGGAGCACCTCTTGCGAGACTAGAATTGAATATAGCCTTAAAGACGTTCTTGCAAAAGTTTTCAAGTATCGAATCTGTTGAATCCTTTAACCTTGAAGAAAATCTTACTGAATCTGCACCGGGACAATCTTTAGTATATTTACCATTAAAAGTATATAAATAAAGGTAGATATATTATTAAATATTAACTTCAAATTGAACCTGAAATTAAGAATTTTCAGGTTTTTTTAATTTTTTAAGATATATATCTTACATTCTCAAATTACGTGAAAAACCTTAATTATAAGAATAAAGTTAATTAATGATACTCAATGAATGAAGATACTACCTATGTTTGTATATCAATCACAATAATTATAGAAGAAATTCTTAATATTGCATTAGCATGGTAATGGTCATAATAAAGTGAAAATAATCTTTGTTTATGTTCCAGATTTCTTACATAAAAAAGTAGTTTTGCCCTATTGTACATAATTGTTCTGCCCTATAGTACGATTTCTAAAGCAAATTTACATGATAGAATTTCTATATAAGAAGTAGTAAACTTCTTATGTAGAAAATATAAAACTTTTGAAGAATGAGGTGTTGTAAATGAAACTTAAAGATAAAGTAGCCGTTGTAACAGGGGCAGGATCTGGAATGGGAAAGGCGATTGCGATTGTTTATGCTCAAGAAGGTGCAAAAGTAGTCGTTTCAGATATTAATGAAGAGTCAGCAAATGCTACTGTAAATGAAATTAAATCGAATGGAGGAGAAGCATTAGCGGTTTTAGCTAACGTAGCAAGTGAAAAAGATGTTCAAGATCTTATCGACAAGACCGTTGAAATATTCGATACAGTTGACATTCTAGTAAATAATGCCGGCATTATGGATAATTTTATTCCAGCAGGTGAAGTTGAGGATGAAATGTGGGAAAGAGTATTTGCGATTAACACAACAGGTGTCATGCGGACAACGAGAAAGGTATTACCGATCTTTTTAGAGAAGGAACAAGGTGTTATTGTAAATATTGCATCAAATGGTGGATTACAAGGAGCGCGTGCAGGCGCAGCATATACAGCTTCAAAACATGCGGTAGTTGGATTTACAAAAAATACAGGATTTATGTATGCAAAAAGTGGAATTCGCTGTAATGCGATCGCCCCTGGAAGTGTAGAAACTAATATAGCTGCAACGTTAACAAATGTTAGTCAATTTGGTATGGAGAGATCTAGACCCGGAATGGCGACTAATCCTCGTTTGGGACAACCTGAGGAAATTGCAAAGGTAGCATTGTTCCTTGCTTCTGATGACTCTAGCTTTGTTAATGCTACGACAGTTACTGTTGACGGTGGTTGGACTGCTTATTAATCATTACTTACACTTTATTAGTCATAAAAAATAACGTTTAACAGGAAGCACATAAAAGTAGTCTAGTATGCTTATACAAAAGGATCTCTAAAAGGTGACTGTTCTAAGATGATTTCTGTATATATACAGTGATCATCTTTTTTTATACTATCAAGCCTGTTTTTTAAGAACGTACTAAAAACAAAGGCTATTTTTCCTAATGGAATTATATGCTATTAACTATGTTTATCAAAATATATGGATTCGTTTGGTAAAAGGAGGGGAAAAGGATGTTTAAAAGAAAGTTACCTATTGATAATAATGTCAAGGTTAACAAATATTCTATATATATAAATAGAATGATACTTTGGATACCCCTGGTTTATGTAGGTACTATAATCTTGCAATTTCTAGAAGAAGCTATATATATTCAAGCAACTATTTTTACAGTACTAATGGTATTGCACACTATATTATATAAATTTACGTATCAATTTAAAGGTAAATTTTCATCCTATTATTTTTTCTTGCAATGTGCAATTATTTTTATATCTGCATTTATCATGCCGCATGGCTCACCAATTGTTCTTATAGGATTATTACCAATCTTAATTGCAGAAAGCATTCATTTTCTAGAGAACTCCTTTAAGGTTTTTGTTGCCGTAGTTCTTCTTTATATACCATACACTATTATTGTTTCAATGAACTACGGGATTAACGAGTTACCCTTTTACCTTCCGATTCTATTTTTCGTTATTGCTGTCTCAGTCTTTTATTCGCTTCTTTATATAAAAAAAGAGAATGCTTGGACTAATATGCAGTATTATATTAAAAAATTGGAAGCAGCTAATCAAAAAATAGAGGAACTTACAATCATAAACGAAAGAAAACGTCTTGCGAGAGATTTACATGATACATTAGCACAAGGTCTTGTTGGCCTTATAATGAAGCTTGAAGCTATCGATATTCACTTACAGCAAGGAAACAAGGACCGTTCAAGGCAAATTGTTAAAGAAACGATGCACCAAGCTAGAGTTGCACTTAAAGAGGCTAGGGAAGTAATCGATGATTTAAGAACTATATCTAATATAAGCTTTCTTAATAATATCGAGCAAGAAATTAAAGAGTTAATAAAGAATACTTCAATCCAAGTAAAAACAACTATTAAGGTGATTCCAGTTCTCTCTGAAAATTTAAATGAAAATGTGATGTATATGATTAATGAATGTTTAATGAATATAACAAAGCATGCTCAAGCAACAAAAGTTGATGTTATAATATATATGGAAAACAAAGAATTAATTATTCTTATAAAAGATAATGGTATTGGCTTCAATACGAATATCATAGAAAAACATAAGGGACATTACGGGTTAATTAGTATGAGTGAACGTGCACGATTATTAAATGGTACCGTTCACATTACAAGCAAAGCAAATGTAGGAACTAGTGTAAAGGTGAAAATACCACTAAGTTCGGAAGGTGAGAAGGTTGAAAAAGAATATCCTTATTGTTGACGACCATTTAATTGTAAGAGAAGGGCTAAAGTTAATTTTAGAAACGAATGAATCCTTTAAAGTCATAGGTGAAGCAGGAAATGGGTTAGAAGCAATTGAATTTCTTGAAAAAAACAGAGTGGATGTTATTCTATTGGATTTAAATATGCCTGTTATGAGTGGACTAGAAACAATCCAACATCTTAATCAAAAACAGATAAAAATTCCAATTATTATCCTTACAACCTACAATGAGGATGAATTAATGGTCAAAGGCATCCAATTAGGTGCAAGAGGGTATTTATTGAAGGATACGAGTAGTGAGGATTTATTTCGAACAATCGATTCTGCACTTAGAGGAGATACACTGCTTAAACCGGAAATCATGACGAAAATTATAAATGTGAGTGAAAAAAATGGTTCAGATGACGTTAGTGACAAAGATGAACAGACTTCATTAACTGAAAAAGAATTATTTATAATACGAGCTGTAGCAAAAGGTTATCGCAATAAAGAGATTGCATTTGATATGGGTATTGCTGAACGAACAGTTAAAGCCCATCTAACGAACATTTACAATAAGTTGAATGTTGATTCTAGATTAGAAGCTGTTTCTATTGCAATTAAGCAAGGCTATATTACCTTATAATGGTTATTAACAGATTTGAAAATTTGACTGCCCAATCGTACATTCGGCACATGCCCCTGTGTACGATTTTTTTATCTTTAAGTAAGTATATAATAGATTACAGAATGTATTTGAGCTCCATTTATTATTTTAAGCTATCTTTATTTGTTATTGAGACGCTTTCCTTAAAAGATAAAAGTTTGAATGTTCATGTGAAATTGTATCAAATATTAAAGACTAATTATTGCAACTGAATAGCTGAATTGAACAGATAAAATCTCATTGGTAGGACTATGTAAAAGTTAATTAATGATATATTATACGTAACTCGTATATCATATTTGGGCTATAAAAACCTCTTACAGTTAAGTTAGAAGTTTAACTTTAACCTCACTCTATTGACTCAATATCTCTATAGTATAAAATAAAAATACTTTGATCATTTTAGGAATGGAAACACTTTAAAATGATTTTCTATGGTCTCAGACTAATTTCTAAATAAAATTACATCGTTCTAAAAGTCGCAAGAGGGAACAAAGCTTTGAGATTAACTGCTATCAGTTACTGCAAATTTTTTTTAGTAAGAAGCGTTGTCTTGTTTGATGAAATATGAAGATAAGATGAAGAAAATTACTAGTAGTATAAGGGTAAAAGTTGAAAAACTATTTGTGTTTTAGGAGACTAATTATAACAACTGTTTATAGGTACAAGCAGAATGATTGGGCAATAATTAATATCGTAAGTTTAAAAATGTGTATACTTATTTTTCATGAAAATATGATTTTAACATTTCATAAACATATGCCTGATATACTGTCCACATGACAGAGAACAATCTAAATTTGTAATTCTTTTTGTTAATTGAAAGGTGTGAATTTATTAATGATAAATATATTAGTTGTTGAGGATGATATAAAACTAAATGAGATTATGTGCACATATTTAAATGATAATGGGTATCATGCTACTGGTTGCTTCAATCCTCGTGAAGCGTATGATTTAATGTATAACCGGTTATTTGATTTGATTATTTCAGATGTAATGATGCCGGAAATTGATGGTTTCCAGTTTGCTGAGACGGTTAGAAATTTAAATAAGACAATCCCAATTCTCTTCACGACAGCTCTTGATGACATAAAATCTAAGAAAAAAGGCTTTAAAGCTGGAATTGATGATTATATGGTAAAACCTATTGATATGGATGAATTGTTGATGCGTGTGAGCGCCATTCTCCGGAGAGCAAATATTGCCAATGAAAGAAAACTAATTGTAGGTAGCCTTGTCATGAATGCAGACGAAATGTCGGCAACTATAAATGGAGAGGAAATTCCAGTAACAATTAGGGAATTTAATATCCTATATAAAATGTTATCTTATCCTAAGCATACATTCTCACGTTCACAATTAATGGATGAGTTTTGGGGTGTGGATAGTAACACTAGTTTAAGAGCAGTGGATGTGTACATCACAAAGCTTCGCGATAAATTTTTTGAGTGCAAAGATTTTAAAATTGTAACTGTTCATGGTCTTGGTTATAAAGCGGTGTTGATATGAGGAAAAGAAAACAAAAAAGTAACGAACAGGACCCCCGAGTTAATACAAAACACATTACTATTAAGGATTTTTTAATAATCTATTTAGTTATTACTATTTTAACTTTTGGGCAGGCTATGATATTATTGGCTTTTTTGAATATCCATATAATGGTTCCGGTTGATTATCTTTGGGGTATTATGAGTTATTGGGCAATAGTTTCCTTGATATTCTGTCTAGTAAGTGCGAGACAACGTTATCGTACGTATGACAAGCCTATGATAATTCTCAGCAGGGCTGCTAAAAAAGTGGCAGAGGGTGATTATTCTATCACTGTTCCACCGGTTCGAAAGGATGGAAAAAAGGATTATGTTGAGGTCATGATTCATGATTTTAACAAAATGGTAGAAGAATTGAGAAGTACTGAAATTTTGAAAAATGATTTTATAGCCAATGTTTCTCATGAGATAAAAACACCTCTATCTGTTATTCAGAGTTACGCAATGGCATTGCAGAAGCAAGATTTAAATGATCAAAAGAAAAAAGAGTATACAGATACAATTATAACAGCATCAAAAAAACTAACTACGTTGGTGACAAACATTCTAAAACTAAATAAATTAGAGAATCAGGAAATTCTTCCGACAGCAGAACCATATGATTTATGCCGACAGCTTAGTGAATGTGCATTGGCTTTTGAAGAACTATGGGAGCAAAAAAATATAACATTTGCCGCAGATATTGAAGAAAGAGCCATTATCAATGCGGATGAAGAAATGATGGCAATTGTTTGGAATAATTTACTTTCAAATGCTATTAAATTTTCAGAGCCAGGGGGAACGATAAAGCTTACCCAGTTTTCAAATGATAATACTGTAATAGTAACAGTAGAGGATAGTGGCTGTGGAATGAGTGAAGATGCAACAAAGCATATTTTTGATAAATTTTATCAAGAAGACACGTCCCATTCCCAAGAAGGAAATGGTCTCGGGCTTGCTCTAGCTTTAAAAGTAATACAATTAGTAGGTGGAAGAATTTCGGTAAGTAGTAAACTAGGAAGTGGAACGACATTTAAAGTTGAGTTGAAGAAAAATATGAAATAAATGACTAAAGGAAAGGTAGTTTTAAAATCTAAGAAAGAAAAGGTTTTGAAATTACATTTCCCTTCTTTACGTGCTTATTTTTAAATTGAATTAACATTTTGTAAACATTTCTTTGACATTTTCCAAACATATTCTTGTTAGAATCTAAGCATTAAAGCTAGCAACCTATGTTTACTTGAATTTATTGATAATTAATAGTTGAAGGGGGCTTTACTATGACATGGATAATTGGAATCCTTTTATATCTGTTAATTGGTTCGATTGTTTTCATATCTGTACTTGAAGGGAATAATCAAGCAGATTCAAAGGTGTTATTTCTATTAGCATCACCATTTATCATTTTAGGATATCCCTATTATTTATTGAAAAGAATCATTAAATAGGATTAATTTCTTAAACTAGGGATTAAATGAGATTGGTAACAATTTTATTATAGATAAAGGGTGATTTATTGGGTTGGATAACACTAATTATGTTGAAAGTTGGTATGTAGATTATCGTCATGAGGTATACAAATATATACTTTCATTAGTAAATGATTTGAATTTGGCTGAGGACTTGATGCAAGATACTTTTGTTAAAGCCTTTATAAAAGCAAACACTTTTCAAGAAAAGTCTAGTGTGAAAACGTGGCTATTCCGTATAGCTTATAATGTCTCAATCGATTTTTTTAGAAAGCAAAAGTCACAGCAAAAATGTAAAAATAGTTATATTGCTGAGAAATCTTTAAATGAAAACAACTGGGATTTGTACCAAAGAGAGGATAACAAAGAATTAATTGATATCTTAAATAGCTTAAAAGATTCATATAAGAATGTCATTATCCTGAGAAAACTACACGGATACTCCGTTAAAGAAACAGGAGAATTATTGAATTGGCCAGAGAGTAAAGTAAAAGTGACATTGAGTAGAGCTATTCGTTATTTAAAGAGACAATTAATAATGAGTAAGTATAATCAGAAATGTTACTAATTGTTTTGTGATAATACTAACTAAAAATGTATTACTGATTTAGGGTTAATAAATTACTGTATGAATTGGAGCATGCCGTTTCATTTAAGATGGTACCCTAAACAGGTGATTACTTTTTTGTAGGGGATGGAATCTCCAATGCGATTTATTTGTCCTCCTAGTTATAGGAGCCAGTTGAGCTGCCGATTGATGCGGAGCTTTTTACGAGAAGTTGCAGGAGAAAATAAGAAATTCGACGTTTCAGAAAAAGGGTGTGGGTAAGGTGAATTTGGATGTTTCGGAGACTCATTAGGGGGAAGTGAGGAAGCGATAGTTTTATTTAATTTACAACAATTTCTCTTTATTTTGTATTGTTCAAAAGAGGGGGATATCACGGTATCAACGGGCTTAGAAGCTTCAAACTCTTGAAAGATTAGGGTTGAGGCTTTTTTGACTTTCAGCACTCCTTTGTAGTTCTTACTAACATGTGAATATATATGGAAAGTGAGTTAAACAAGTGTATGTTCAATTCAACTGGCAACAACCTTTGGATTTTTCATTTTATCCCCATTAAGAGTCGGGTGGTGTCCTATATCGTGAAATGTAATTTTAGGTGAATTTTCTACTATTTTAGTGGTTGGAATGGCCTTAGTAAATTTAATAGTTCGGTAGGTTTTCAATTTATATGTACATTTACGAGCTCATTTTCTAGAAATTCTTCTCCTAATATATTTTGATAATATCTATTTTTGTATTTTGTAAAAAAAACATAATAGCACATGAAAAATGAGCCACCTATAAGATCGTGAATCGGAATTTTACAACACCTCCAAAAGAGGAGGTAAATACAAAATTCTTTTTTATGAGTGTAGTAAAATTTCAAAGTAGATTCAGAGTTATACCTTAACGATTTATAAAAACATTAAGTCTTATCTTTAAATGTAAATTAACTACAATTCATCTATAGTGACATATGATTTAGGCAAAAAAAATAGATAATTTCGTAGTAATATTACAAAAACACTTGTGAAAGCGTTGTGAATGTAGTAAAATTACTACATAAACAGGGGGTGAGTTGGTTGGCGAGCTTTAAAGAGCGAATTTTTGAAAAAAAGGAAGCGTTGACAGCTTCTGAACTAAAAGTAGTTGAGCAGTTAGAAAAACATGAAAAACCATTCTTATTATCAATGAATGAGCTGTCTAGATTAAGTGATGTAAGTGAACCTAGTGTTGTTCGATTGTATAAAAAGCTTGGTTATGCTAGTTATCAAGAGTTAAAAGTTGCATTGGCCCAAGAGCAAGCTAACAGTCAACCATCTGTAGGAGCTAGTCAAGGTGAGATCTTGGAAAAGGATCTTTCGGATGTTGTTTTTGATAAAATTTCCGAGCAACTTGCAACTGCTATGATGATGACAAGAGAGAAATTAAATGTTGAGCAAATGGAAGTGGCTGTAAAATTAATTTCAAATGCTGAACGATTATATTTCTTTGGTCAAGGACTTTCTGGGACAATTGCAGAAGATGGTGCTCATAAATTTATGAGAATTGGTACGACAACACTCGCAGTCAAAGACCCTCATTATCAAGCTATTTATGCTAATCATATGAATAAAGGTGATGTTGTAATAGCTATTTCGCACTCAGGTGAAACCGTAAACATTATTGAGGTTGTGGATATGTGTAAGAAGAGGGGGGCGTTTGTAATCATCATTACATCAAATCAGAATACAACACTTGCGCAAATGGCAGACATCTTGCTTCTAACACAAGCCCAAGAAACAGAAAAACGCTCTGATGCGATGATTAGTCGTATGGTCCAATTAGCCTTTATTGATACTTTATACACAAGGGTTGTTTCGATTGGAGGCAATACTGTTAAAGAAGCTGTTAATATTTCGCGATTAGCTGTTACGAGAATGAAAAAATAAATTTCTACAAAAAAGCTGTATAAAGTTAGCTTTTATATTATATAAGGTTAAATGAAAGCACTATCATAAAAAATGAAAACGTATACTTCGAGGGGGGACTTCACAATGTTAACAGGGAATGCACTTATTGTTGGATTTGTTGTGGCATTAATTCTTTTATTTGTACTAATTATTAAATTCAAATGGGATGCCTTTATCTCACTTTTAATTATCGCAGTGGGGCTTGGAATTATATCAAGTATTCCAGCTAAAGAAGTGCCAGGAATAATTGCCACCGGATTTGGTAATACATTAGCCGGTGTAGGTATTTTGATAGGACTTGGAATTATTTTCGGACAATTTTTAGCATCATCCGGTGCTATAAGTAAAATTGCATCTGGAATGCTTCGTGCATTTGGAGTTAAAAAATCTCCATATGCAATGGCGGCAACATCAATTACTGTTTCGATCCCAGTATTCTTTGATGCAGCATTTATTATTTTACACAAATTAATTCAAAATCTATCTATTAAAACTAAAATTTCACTATCTACCTTTGTTGCAATTCTAGCAATTGGATTGATCACAGCACATAGCTTAATTATTCCAACACCAGGACCATTAGTTGTAGCTGACCAGACAGGGGCGGATATTGGTGTGTTCTTCATATACGGACTGCTTGTATCGATACCCGGTGTACTTGTAGGTGGTGTATTATACGGTAAATTCATTGGGAAGCGCATTACGAATGAAGGACGTCTTCACCCATCAGAAGTAACTGATTTAGAAAACAGTCAAGATTCATCAGGGAGAAAAGAAATATCAACTGCTCTTTCATTTGGAATGATAGCTTTACCAATTGTGTTGATTTTATCAAATACACTTATCAACTTATTATTCAGAGATAATCCAGAACATATTATTGTATCAGTTTTCTCAGTCATTGGAGATAAGAACGTGGCACTTTTAATCAGTGTAATTGTTGCGATGTTTACATTGAAGCCTTATATCAAAGAAGATACAAAAACAATCTTTTCAGATGCCTTTGATCAAAGCGGAATGGTTATTCTTATTACCGGAGCGGGTGGAGCATTCGGTAAAGTGGTTCAAGAAACTGGTATAGGTGATTTAATTATCGATATGATGCAAGGACTTAGCATGCCAGCTTTATTACTTGCTTTCCTATTTTCACAAATATTACGTGCTTCACTTGGTTCTGCAACTGTTGCCCTTGTAACAACATCAGCGATTATGGGACCTATGGCTGTTGAACTTGGAGTATCTCCAGTTCTTTTAGGACTAGCTATTTGTGCTGGTGGTGTAGGTTTATCTTTACCGAATGATTCTGGTTTTTGGGTTGTAAGTAAATTTGGTCGTTTATCAATGACAGAGACATTACGAGTTTGGTCTATTGGCGGCTTTTTATCAGGTCTTACTGCCTTAGCATGTGTTTATATTCTAAGCTTGTTCCAAGGAGTTTTACCAGGATTGTAATTTACGAGATTAATAGATATCAAAATAATATATTATTAGAAAAAAGTTAGGAGTTGCAAAGTAACATGACAAAAAATATTGGTTTTATCGGATTAGGAATTATGGGAGCTCCAATGGTACGTAACCTTTTAAAAAACGATAGAAAAGTAACTGTATTTGACCTTAATGAAAAATCTGTTGAATCACTTGTAAAGGAAGGGGCTCAGCCTGCTACATCCGGAAAAGAAGTAGCGAATGCAAGTGATGTTGTAATTACGATGTTGCCGAAAGGTGAGCATGTGCGCCAGGCTGTCTTCGGTATAAATGGAGTGATGGAAGGTGCTCATGAAGGATTGATTATCATTGACATGAGTTCTGTTTCGCCAGTTGATTCAAAAGAGATGGCAGAACTTGCGGCAAAGAAAGGCGTCCATTTCCTAGATGCACCTGTTAGTGGTGGTGAACCAAAAGCGATTGATGGAACACTTGCGATAATGGTTGGTGGAAATGAAGAAGTTTTTGAAAGTGTAAAAGACATTCTCAGTGACATGGGTAGTGATATCGTTCTTGTCGGTGATTCAGGCTGCGGAACAACTGCAAAACTTGCCAACCAAATTATTGTAAACTTAAATATTGCCGCTGTCTCCGAGGCACTTGTTCTTGCTTCAAAAGCAGGTATTAATGTTGAAAAAATGTATCAAGCTATTCGTGGTGGTCTTGCTGGAAGTACGGTCATGGATGCAAAAGTACCGATGATTCTAGAGCGCAACTTTAAAGCAGGTGGACGTGTCGATATAAATCTAAAAGATATTACAAATGTAATGAATACAGCTCATGAACTGGCTGTTCCACTTCCGTTATCTGCTCAGCTTTTAGAAATTTTCCATTCTTTAAAAGCAGACGGAAAAGAAGGGCTAGATCATGCAAGTATCGTCCATCACTATGAAAAGCTAGCGAATGTAGAAGTAACTAGAGAGGAGAAGTAAAGAATGACATCAATCAAGGCAGCTGAACTTTTAGCAAATCTTTCCGAACCAAATCGAGATGACATCCAAGCAAAGTTAAAACAAGAACGGATCGGCTTTAATCATAAAATCGTCGTTCTTGACGACGATCCTACTGGTGTTCAAACTGTGCATGGTGTTTCTGTCTATACAGATTGGACAAAAGAGAGTATTGAACAAGGATTTCGTGAAGAAAACAAAATCTTTTTCTTATTAACAAACTCACGTAGTTTTACAGCAAAAGAAACAACTGTAGTACATCAAGATATTGCGCGAAGAGTACAGGAAGTTTCCTTACAAACAGGTATTCCTTACGTACTCATTAGCCGAGGTGATTCGACATTGCGTGGTCATTACCCATTAGAAACAGAAACAATGAAAAATACGATTGAAATAATATCTGATACAAAGTTTGATGGAGAAATTATCATTCCATTCTTTAAAGAAGGCGGACGTTTAACAATTAATAACATTCATTATGTTCAGTACGGAGATGAACTTGTGCCTGCTGGTGATACAGAGTTTTCAAAAGACAGGACCTTTGGCTTTACAGCTTCCAACTTAGGGGAGTGGATTGAAGAAAAAACGAAGGGAACTTTTACTAAAGACGAAACAACATATATTAGTCTTGAAGACCTTCGTTCACAAAACATAGAAAGCATTAAAGCGCAATTAATGGAGGTTACAAACTTCAAGAAAGTCGTTGTAAATGCTGTTGACTACAGTGATGTTGAAGTTTTTGTTACAGCTTTTCTTCAGGTGCTTAAAGAGGGCAAAACCTTTATTTGTAGAAGTGCAGCAGCCTTAACGAAAGTGCTCGGAGACATTTCTGATAAACCTCTTTTAACAAGAAGTGAGCTTGTTTCAGACGGAATAGTAAATGGAGGTATAGTGGCTGTAGGTTCACATGTAAAAAAGACAACAGATCAATTATACGCACTACTTGATAGTGGACTAGTCACAGGGGTTGAGTTTAATGTTCACCTAGTGCTTGATGATGAAAAATTCCAGCAAGAAGTAGAACGTGTTCGCACGACTTGCGAAGAACTTATCAGGGAAGGAAAATCGGTAGTCTACTATACACGTAGAGAGAGATTAGATTTAGGTGTGAACCGTGAAGAAGAAGAATTAAAGCTTTCGGTTAAAATTTCTGACGCTGTAACAAGCATTGTTCATGACTTGAATGTCCGCCCAAAATACATCGTCGCGAAAGGTGGAATCACCTCATCGAGCATTGGAACAGTTGGATTAGAGGTTAAGCGTGCATTGGTAGCTGGTCAAATTAAACCGGGAATTCCTGTATGGAAAACAGGAAAGGAAAGCAAATTCCCTGATTCAGCTTATATCATCTTTCCTGGTAACGTAGGAACGACTGAAACTTTAAAAGAAGTGGTTGAAGTATTAGAGGGAGTGTAAATCTAGGTTATAAACATGAATGACGTTTAATAGATTTTTTGTAAAATTAACAGTTAATACAACTGATATGATTCTAAGTTTTCTCTGGAATTTGTCCGGAACTATATAGGGGAGATGAGAGTATCTGCTTTTTATAGCAGATACTCAGGCTGCCGAGGTTTCTCGACAGCCCGTTATTTTATCTAAATACTTTAACTTTTCACCGCGTTAATTTGATATAATATAGATAACAAAATTGGGATGGTGATATTTTTGTTCAATACAAGAGAAAACACGCAAAATGAAGTTGAATTTATAGTAATAGATGACCTTGTTCCTGAAAATCATCTACTTCGAAAAATTGATAAATATATAGATTTTTCATTCATTCTTGAAAAGGTAAAACCTTTTTATTGTGAGG
>JAPSLL010000022.1:11966-63153 GCA_031180805.1 Bacillus sp. (in: firmicutes) | reverse complement strand
ATTTGGAATAAAATCAAAAATTGATTGAAGAGGCGTTTAAAATGTTGTTATGATAAAATCACCATTTTGGTTTACCTTTATTATCGTTTTCATCGTTTTGTTCCTCATAAATTTCATTACTCAAACGTATTTAATGAAGAAAGAAAATTATAAAATTAGCTGGGGTTCTATGGTGTTCCTTGTTTTTCAGGGGATCGTTATTTCAATCATATTTGAAATGATATAGAGGAGGAAATATGAAATTTCGAGAATTTACTTTAAATGATTATGAATCGGTAATTGATTTGTGGAAGCTTGCGGGATTAAAGCTTTCTCGGTCTGATACATATGAAGGACTGAAGGTTAAATTAAAAAGGGATCCTGATTTATTTTTTGTTATGGAAGAGGAGAAGCGAATTATCGGTGTAGTTATGGGGAGTTTTGATGGAAGAAGAGGATGGATAAACCACTTAGCGGTTCACCCTGAATACCAAGGAAAGAAGCTTGGTCAACAAATAATTGATGAACTACAAAGGCGTTTTAAGGAAATCGGTTGTGAAAAAATGAACCTTTTGATCGAACAAAGTAATGAAAATGTCCAAAGCTTTTATGAAAAACAAGGATTTAAAAAGCATGACTTAATATTTATGGAGAAGTGGATTACTTGAACATGTGCTTGTATTCATTGGTTTAACTATGCTAATTATAGGAGTAGAGCATTTTCGCAAGAAACGAACCACAAAAGGCTGGTTATATGTTGTTGTTTTGCTTTTCATATTTGTATTAACAGAACGATTTTTATTAAAGTAAGGGTATGTTAATCGGAGAAATTATTAGTTAGGAGGGAGTTTTTTGGAAAAAATTATTCAGCAAAATCGAGAAGAAAAAGAAATTCCCCTTTTATTTTTTCGTGTTATCTCTTTCCTTACATTTAAGAAAATTAGGAAAATAGAACAAATGAAGATGAAGTTGAAAGAGGAATTGTATATTGATTAATTGCTTAATATAAAGTGGCGGAATAAGAGCTTTAAGTGAGATCGCAATGGCGGTCTTTTTTGTTAGATGTTGGAGTTGGTAAATGAAATCGGGTTTTAAAAATTTACATATTGGTCCTTCTGAAAAAAGACTTTTGAATCAAGGAAAGTGAACAAAACAGAGTATTCAACAGAACTTTATTTTTTGATCTATAATGAAATTGTAAGGCTGAATAAATGGAGAGTGAGTTTGCTATGGGGAAACCAATAATTGGTGTTTTACCGTTGTATGATAAAGAAAAGGATAGTTACTGGATGCTGCCAGGTTATATGAAAGGGATTGAGGATGCTGGGGGGATCCCGATAATGCTACCATTAACGACAGATGAAGAGGTTATTTTTAGTTTAGCAAATACTTTTGATGGCTTTCTCTTTACAGGTGGTCAAGATATCAATCCAGAGCTTTATGGTGAAAAAATTGCGGATGTTAACGGGGAAATGTGCAATGAACGTGATTGTATGGAGGAGGTTCTTTTTAAGCGAGTAGTCGAATTGGATAAACCTGTATTAGGGATTTGTCGTGGTCTGCAATTATTTAACGTTTTGTTAGGTGGAACCTTATACCAGGACATACCGACTCAACTAACTAGTAGCGATATTAACCATAAGCAAAGACCTCCATATACTGAACCAACTCATAATGTATACATAGCAAAAGATACATTGCTTTATCATATTCTTCAAGTAGATTCTTTAAAAGTGAACAGCTATCACCATCAGGGGATTAAGAAGATATCGGAAAAACTAGTACCTGCGGCAAAAGCAGAGGATGGATTAATTGAAGCGGTTGTCATGCCAAATAAAACATTTACTTTAGCAGTTCAATGGCACCCTGAGTTCAACTACAAGCTTGACGATAATAACTTTAAGTTATTTTTAGAGTTTGTAAGAGCATGTAAATAAAAATTATACATTTAATGTTTGCCTTTGCCGCTTCATTGATTGGAGCGGTTTTTTCGATGCAAGTTAATCTGATTATTGTCTTATGTTAGGAATCTAAAGCCTATCTTCTTGATTCAAATTGCTTGTTAGACATTTGTAACAGTCAATTCATTGGGGGGATTATCTAATACTGCTAGAATATTTTAAATGGAAAAGGAGTTTGAAATGTTTTCCGGAATCTATTAAAGGATAAATAATAGCAAAGTACAACTAATGAGAGAGCATTCTATTTCATTAGTAAAGTGGGAAATGAAAATATCTGTAGAGTATATAGTAAAAATTTTTATTTTTCAACTTGACTATTCGTAGGAAAGACGGTGACTCAAAAGGGTCTGACCCAACAGGCAAACGCTAGTATAGTGAACTAACCTTATCATTAGCCGATATGTTGTGTTTGTGGGGTTCTGAACCTTTGGTTTTGAGTCACCCTCATTGCAAAGTAACTACCTATGTTACCTTTCATTTTTTTTCAATTTGATACCGACACACATAAGCAAAATTCCTGAAAAAGAAAAAATGAAATTATAAAAAAGCTCAGAAACATCCTCAAATAATAGTAATCCAAGCGTAACTAATATAACCCCAATACCTGCAAAAAAATTTTTTATAACAACACCCCTTTTTTAATATATTAGGTTGTTGGTGAAAAAAGTAATAAAACATTGAGATTAAAGAACTTTTGTGGGAAATTTTGATTTAAGGATTAAAGCTAGATAAACAAAAAGATAAGGAGTTTTCAATTTGACTGATAAATTAAATAAAGAACAATTAATAAAACTTGTTGAGGAAATAGTTAACCCGAAATTAAACGATGATGAAATAAATGAAAAAATTGAGCTTTTAGAAAAAAATGTACCTCATCCAGCCCCAAGCGATCTAATTTTTTGGGATGAGGAAGACTTAACACCAAAGGAAATAGTCGAAAAAGCATTAAATTATCGTCCTATTAACTTGTAATATTGCTGTTGAGGTTACGAAGGAAAAAACATTAAATAATGGTGATAATAATGAAGCTTCCCAATGGTATAACTGGATTTTATAATTCGGAAAACAAGCCTCCGAAAGTTGAAGGTAAGCATTTTAAACAGGTATGTGTAACTGCTTTGTCTCGGCTTGGAGGTGAGGTGTTAATGTTTAAAGAACCACAGTATCCAACTAATTTTTATGATGCAAAAGTTAAATTTCGTAATATGGTTTTTCATATATTGCTTAATGAACATTATCCATATGTAGCCTTTGCCTCAGCTGTTGAATATGAAAAGATACGATTTATTGATGAAGCGGAGCTATTCAAACGGTTTAGCCCTTTTTATCATGTATTACATTCTTCTGAACTGAATCTACCTGTAATACTAAGGGAAGGTTCTAAAAAAGATATTTTACAAAACGATAACGAATTGAATCAAGGTGAATTGGCGCAAATAGCTTACTGGAAGCCTAAAATAATTGGGGAGATCATTTTTAATTTTTGGGATTAGCTTGCTTCCGGACTGCCCGCGGAAAGCGATCTCCTATAGCGGAAATAAACAAAATTGTAAATTATTAAGTTTTTAACTATCATTCAAAGCAAGTTTGTTTTTAAGCTAATATAAAACAAAAGCAGTCTGATAATGTCGAACATATATAGGTTAGTTCTCCATTACTAGACTGCTATTTTAATATCCCTTAATCTAGGCTATGCATAATTATGAATCGAATAGATATTTTTTGTTTCTAAAGCTAATGCTCATAACTAATCCGAGTGCAAGCATGTTTCCGATCATTGCACTTCCTCCATAGCTGATAAAAGGAAGGGGGATTCCTGTAATAGGTAATAAGCCAATGGTCATTCCAATATTTTGGAAGGCATGAAACGTAATCATCGTAATAACACCGATACAGACTAAAGATGAAAATTGATCCTTAACGTCGATCGATAGTTTAATAATTCTATAAATTAAAATAAAGTATATGCAAATAACAGCTGCTGCTCCATAAAATCCATATCGATTGGCAATGACACTAAAGATAAAATCTGTTTGACTTTCTGGTATATGAATAACCGTGTTTTTTACTCCAGATAGCTGTCCAGATCCTACTCCTAATAACGATTGATAGAGATGATAACCCTCGCCAAGTTTATATGTTTCCGGATCTAACCAGGCATATATTCTACCTAATTGGTATCCTCTGACACCAAGAGCTTTAATCAAATCAGGTTGATACAAGATTAAATAAATCAAACCTCCACCAACAATAACAATTGATAAAAAAACAGGTAGAATTATTTTCCATGAGATCCCCGAAACAAGGACTAACCCTGTAAAAATCGAAATTAGCACTAATGCCGTACCGAGGTCTGGCTGTTGCATAATCAATAGAATTGGAATGATCGTGACAACGGCCATCTTTCCTAAAAGAATGAGATTATCTCTAATGCTAGTAAGATGATTTGCTGTTGAGATAATATAACTTAATACAACGATTAAAGATATTTTTGCAATTTCAGATGGTTGAAATGAAACACCAGGAATAAAAGTAAACCAGCTCTTAGCCCCATTAATTGGTCTTGCTATACTTTCAGGAGAAATCACTAATACGACTAAAAGGAAGAGTGAAAATGAATATAGATACCAACGGAGCTTTTGTATTTGTTCCATATCAAAAAACATCACAAACAGGATAATTAAAACACCAATTATGTACCATACAATCTGTTTAAGTAGAAAATTCTCTTTTAAATCACCTAAAATTTGAGCGTTATAGATAGCTATACAACTTACGAGAAAGAAAAGGATTAATGTTAAGACAAAATTATAGTCAAAATTACTTTGTTTTTTATCCTCCATAGATAAAACCTCACAATAGTAGATATTTCCACAAGAATTACAATGTAATTCCTAACACATTTTAACATAGTTTCCGAGAATGTTTTACAAAATGATGGTCCAATATATCGTAAATTAATGATTAATGTTCATGTTGACAATTTATTGTATAAAAAAGTACAATTTAACTACAAAGAGACTTAGTAGACAAGTTTACAAATTTTATAAAAAACTTAATGGTTGATCCTAATTTAACAATTTATGTAAGGGTTTACAATAGCATAATTTTTTCGTAAAAAATAAAAGGGAAACCTGTAGATATATTAAAGAATCTATTGGAAGAGTTGGATATTGAGTATGTCGATTTTGGATGTGACTGTAGTACATCTGTTGACTACCCGGATTATGCGATTCCAGTAGCCGAAAAAGTTGCAAACGGTGAAGCTGATCGTGGGATTTTAATTTGTGGAACAGGTATTGGAATGAGCATTAGTGCAAATAAAGTAATGGGAATTCGTTGTGCTCTCGTACATGATGTTTTCAGCGCTAAAGCGACAAGGGAGCATAACGATTCAAATGTATTAGCAATGGGTGAACGCGTCATAGGTCCAGGATTAGCTCGGGAAATTGCTAAAGTTTGGCTAACAACACCTTTCGAAGGTGGTAGACACGAAACTCGTATTAATAAAATAAAAGTGTTTGAAGAAAAAAATTTATACCTTTAATTTATAAAGCGGAGAAATGAGAAAATCTAGTTGCACTGGTTTAATCTCATGAGGCATGGTCGGGATTGACAAGTTCTCTATGAGATAAGTAGATACGAAATGCCAAATATACATAACTAGTTAATTGATATTTTTTGCATAATTACTTTTTTATACTAATGGAAACGTTCCTTTAAATTGAGGAACGTTTTTAATGTTTTCAAAGGTGACGGTGTGAAATGCAATTAAAACAAAGATCGTGACATCTATAGAACAGATTTATTTATCGTATTAATTTCCAATTAATTGGAATACTTAATGCGAAAGAGTAAAGAGGAAGTCTAAAGGAGTGAGGCAGTTGAAGAGAGGCACCATACTAGTAGCCTTCATATTGACAATGATTTTATCAACGGAGGCAAATGCTCAATTTAAAGTCCCAGAAACAAAAGAAACAGATCATTGGAAAATTGAACTATTAGAGCCTTCAAAGAACGATGCCTTAATTCAAGCAAAAAAGGGGAAATAATTATATAGCCTTCTTGTTACAAATAAAGGAAATGAAGTATATAATGTTGAGGTTGAAGCGTTTCGAAATGGAGAAAATGTCAATAAAATGTATGGACTTGCTCCACAATTTGAACAACCTCACATGCAGGCTGGTGATACCCTTCAATTTAGTAATTTCCCTGTTAAAACAAAAACAGAAAAAGTAGAATTTGTTATCACTTGGGAGGATACACCTATTACTTTAAAAGATGGAACAAAGGTATTTGCAAGAAAATTTAAAGAAACGATATCATTTTCAAAAAGTTGATTATTATTTGATAATCAGCTTTTATTTTTTATCAGCAATATAACTGTAAAGCTAAGCGAACGCATATAAAAGAATATAGAGGGGATTGAGTTTTACAAAACTATTTTGGGGGAATCAAGTTTGAAGGACTTTAAAGATGAACATATTGACTGGAATTATTCAGGTAAAACAAATTTATTGTTTGGTACTGGAGCTAATATATCTGAAAGAATGATAGGGTGGGCTTCAAGTATTGTCGTTCCGCTATTTTTTTTGTACGCGTATTTCTTTAAAGAGCTCCAATTAACACCTTTCCAGCTAGTTATTGGTTTATTCGTTGCTATAGATATCGGAGGTGGGATGGTAGCAAACTCCTTAAATTCGTGTAAAAGATTTTATCATTCACTAAATAAAGGTGACAGTAAGATGGAGAGCCTTTATAAAAATCATTTTCTCTTTAGCTGCCTTCATATTCACCCAATTATGATTTGGCTAGTATTCGATTATTCAAATTGGAAAAATGGATTCTTATGGTATGGATTGTTTATCTTAGCAGTTCTACTTGTACTGAAAGCACCTCTATATTTGAAAAGACCTATTTCAATGTTCATGATATTATTAGCCATTATGATAAACGAATATATACTTTCTGCTATTCCAGGATTTGAATGGCTAATGCCTGTTTTATTTATAAAAATCATTTACGGACATTTGGTTAAGGAAGAGCCTTATAGACCTATAAAGGGTTAGTGGAACGGATAAAAGCCTTTTGTAAGTGAAAGAAGGATAGGAAATGTTAAAAATGTATAGGCGTTTTTATAATAAAGGGTGCTCTCTTTGTGAAAGAATGCACTTAAAGTATATGGTGCAAAGCTTAGTTATTTGAGAAACACTTTTCCAAGTAGAAGATCGTTGTTTTTATATATGTTTTTTTCTCTTCAATATTAAAACGATGATGGTTATTTGATATAATAAATCGATATGAAGTAGATGGAAATATCCTTCTAGTGATTTACAATTAAGGCTATGTTATAGTTTATTGTTGATTGAGGGAATTCCTGTTGTGGAAATCAACGGTCATCTTTAACGAGCCATACTTAAAATTTAGGGAGATTGAGCAAATTTATGGGGAATGAAAGAGAAATTAGTTCCGCTAAATTAATGTGGAAAATGACACGCCCGCATACATTAACGGCGACATTTGCTCCTGTCATATTAGGGACAGTTGCAGCACTTTATGAAGCTGAAATTAATTGGCTATTATTTATTGCGATGATGCTTGCGTGTTTAGCTTTGCAAATTGCAACGAATTTATTTAATGAATATTATGATTTTAAACGCGGGTTAGATACAGCTGATTCTGTTGGTATTGGTGGAGGAATCGTCCGTCATGGACTGAAGCCAAAAAATGTTTTAACAGTTGCCATTTTATTGTATATCGTTGCAGCCCTTATCGGAGTATATATTTGTATGAGTAGTAGCTGGTGGTTAGCAGTTATCGGATTATTCGGAATGGCTGTTGGCTATTTATATACAGGTGGTCCTTTACCAATTGCGTACACACCATTTGGAGAGTTATTTTCTGGATTATTAATGGGAACATGCTTTGTATTAATTGCATTCTTTATTCAAACGAATACGTTAACTGTTGAAAGTATATTAATTTCGATTCCAATTGGGATTTTAGTAGGGGCTATTAACATGTCCAATAATATCCGAGACATCGAAGAGGATATTAAAGGTGGAAGAAAAACACTTGCTATCCTCCTCGGTAGAGATAAAGCAGTCGCGGCTTTAGCTATGGCATTTATTATTTCCTATTTATGGATTGTTGCGATTGTCTTAATGGGATATGTTAGCCCTTGGGCATTGGTATTGTTCCTTGGATTGAAAAAGCCTATTTCAGCTATTCAAAGCTTTCAAAAAGGAGCAAAAGAACCTCAGTATATGCGTGAGGCAATGAAGTCAACAGCAATGACAAATACAATTTTTGGCTTCCTGTTAGCTGCAGGATTATTAATTAGTTACTTATTTTAATATAGGCGCTGTTAAACTTGGATGCTGATTTCCGCTACAGGCGTTCACTCCAAAAAAAGTGCCAAGAAATCAATAATCATCTTTAACAGTCTTAAAATAAAAATCATTCCTAATTGTTTGATGGAATGATTTTTATTTTTTTATTTGTCTATTCTATGAACTTGAAGAGAATTAACCTAATTCTTACCTAAGTTGCAGTACTAAAGAACAGGATCATTTAAAAAGAAAATGGTAGAATAGTAGTCAGAATTAGAAATTTAATTAATTTCCTAGTGTGTAATAATTAATTATTCGTTATTTCGAAATAGAATTATGTAAAAATGTGGTGATGACAATAAAGAAAATAAAAAGTATTCTATTCTTCCTTCTTGGCTTCATATTCCTTGGGATTGGGATTGCGGGTACAGTGTTACCTGTTTTGCCAGGTGGTCCATTTTATTTATTAGCTACATTTTTCTTTGCGAGAAGCTCCAAGAAAATTGACAATTGGTTTAAAAGCACGACGATATATATAAAATATGTTGAACCACTTTTACAGAAAAAAGGTATGACTCGAAAAGAAAAAATCCGTATAAATATAATTGCCGATTTCTTCATCATTATCTCGATCATTTATGTGGACATCCTTTTCGTGAAAATTCTCATGGTTGCACTAGGACTTTACAAACATTATTATTTCATAAAAAAAATCAAAACAATTTCTCCAAACAGTGAGAGCAGGTAAGTTTTTTTCTGAAAAATGCTCAGTCTAGGCTGGAGACAGGTCTTCATTAAAGCCATTCGGAATGATATTCGTTCTGAATGCCTTTTGTATTTTAAAAGGTTATTTGCGAAGGAAGAATCTAATTTTCCAACCTTTTACTTATGTAACAATCAGAAATCTCAAGAATTAATTCTATTGATAATCAATTTAAGGTGATTGTATACTTGAGTGTTTTACTAATTATTGAAATAATGGTGTTAGTTTTAAATAGAAATATGGGGGGAGTCAATTGTTAACAGTCGAAGATTATATTCATACAGTGAAAGAAAATTTGCAAAGAAATTCTGAACGGTTAATTGAACAAGTAAAAAAAACGATTCAGTTTAATTATTATGATAAAGTAGATTTATTAGATTATACAGCATTTATTCAGCCATACGAGCTATCGATAATGATGTACTCGATGGACAGAAATGCAAATGAAGTCTTTTATCAGGGAAATGATGACAATCTTTTTGCAGGGAGCTTTGACCTAATTGAGGATGTTGAATATTACCAAATAGGTGATGAACAAAAAGATGAATTTTGGAAGTTTTATGAGCAAAATGATGAGGTCATTTCCAAATTAGAAACAGATGTTTTTATAGAATGGTTTAAAGATTGCTGGAATCAAGCAGGAGGGAATAACGTAAATTTACCTGCCTATTTTAGTTTTCATGATTATGATAATTGCTTGGACCTAATTCATAACAAATTGGTTTCTGATGGAGACAAATGGTTTTAAAAATATAGCCATTTAGTTTTGATGGAGAGAAATCCAATATTAAGTAAAAAACAGATTTTGACATGGTTAGGAGGAGTTTTATTGTCATCAGCAAAAACATTGAGGGTATGTGAAAAAGGTCATCGCTTTTATAAAAGCAGTAAATGTCAAAGTTGTCCTACTTGTGATAAAGAGAATAAGCCTTCTAACGGGTTCCTATCCAAACTTAGTTCACCTGCGAGAAGAGCATTGGTTCACCAAGGAATTGAGACGGTGCAAGAGCTATCTAAGTATACTGAAAAAGAAATATTAACATTTCATGGCATCGGGCCAGCTTCCTTACCAATTTTACGAGCTTCATTAGAAGAAGAAGGCTTATCATTTAAAAAATAGGAAATCGAGTATGTTTATGCTAAGAGTGTTGATCTAAGTTGGATTAACGCTTTTTTTATTGTTTTTTTGCGAAAGATGAATTTATTAAACTTTTTCAAGCGAATTAATTCATTTTGTTTAAATGGAGGTATTTGGAAAATGAATGCAGAATAATTAATAAATTATGAGCCCTTTTAATTGCTTATTTTTCCTGTAGAGGCTTCATAAATGCATTATCATCTAAATGATAAGGGAGATAAAAAATGGATAAAACGTATAATGAGTATATTGAAAATGCAATTAAGTGGGCTAAAGGTCATTTAAATTCTAAAGAGTATTGTTTTATTTGTTTGGCTTTTGTAGAGGATGCATTAGAAAGAAGCAATAACATTGAAATATTTGGTGGAGATACTGCAAAAGAATCCGCAGATTTATATGAAGCAACTATGCAAACAGGTATACCGCCTAAAGGAACCTTTGTTTTTTATGATTGTTTTGGTGTCATTAATCGCGAGCATAAAAATTGGGGCCATGTCGGCTTATCTATCGGTAATGGGGATGTTATCCACGCCTGGGATAAGGTAAGAATCGATCATTACCTTGATGTGGAAAAGTTAACAACAGCACCGGGATGGGAAAAACCAAAGCTTATTGGTTGGGTGTCGCTTGAACGGATTATGCACGGATTTCAAAGGAAAATGTATTAGTAAAAGCTAATACAAAGTTTGTACCATACATTTTAGTAAGAAATATCGCAGGTAATAAACATGTTTTAATCGGAAGCTTTACTTCATTATGAAGTAAGCTTTTTTTATTCGACAAATAAAGCGGGATGAATACGAAAAAAAGCTTAGGAAATTCTAAAAAGAAAAGGAGGCTTTTTAAATGTGTCAATTAAAAAACAGTGGCTGCTGAATATTTTAATGGTTCTCTTATCATGGATAACGTTTCCCTTTTTAGGTATTAAGAATATAAAAAGGTTTCTTCCTGCTTCAATAATTGTTGGTATTTTTGAAATTATCCATGCAAACATTGGGAAAAAACGTAAGTGGTGGGTTTTTTACAATAAGCCAAATTCTTATTTATTTGGTGAATTTCCTTTTAATTTAGGTCCATTTTTATTTGTCACATTTTGGACTCTTAAAATTGCATTCGGAAATTTTAAGTTGTTTATTTTCCTCAATGCAATTGCACATGCTTTCTTTGCTTATCCTTACTCGTATTTTGCAAAAAAAGTAAAATATTATAGCTTAGTTCGGTTTAGTAACTTTCAATTTTTCCTTTATTTCTTTTCCAAATCATTTTTATTATATTGGCTACATTATTTTTTAGAAAATAAAACGAAAGTAGTTAAAAGGCTTGAAAACTAATTGCTTAAATTAGTGTGTGCGTTAATTCTTATGGATTAACGCTATTTTTGTTCGTCATAACGAAGAAAAAAGATAAAGAATAAGAAAGTGGCATATGGTATTATAAGGAAAAAGGTTTGGGGTGATTTTTTGTTATCAGGTATTATTTTTGCGATAATTTTTGTCATCATTTTATTTTTGGCAATGGCTAAGACGATAAAGGATCAGCAAAAAAAATGATGTATTTTATAAACTTAGAAACTATAGGATTCTTGCTATATTAATTAGCAGGGTTATATTTTCTAATAAATATTTTAAATGAATTTCCACCACACTGATAGATGACTGTTTACATATTTTACCTGTTTATTTAAGTTAATAGGTTAGGGGACTTACCTTTTGAATAAGATAATTGAAATTAGAAATGTAACGAAAAAATATAACAATCATATAATATTGGATTCAATCTCATTCTCTCTTTTCAATAATGAAGTAGTTGCAATTGTTGGGAAAAATGGTTCCGGTAAAAGTACTCTTTTGAAATTAATTAGCGGGATGGCAAAGATAGATTTTGGACAGGTCAGGAAGCACGTTAATCCACTTCATATTGGTTTTGTCCCTGAGATTCTTCCAACTAATCTACCATTCTCTCCAATAGAGTACCTTACTTATATGGGGGGAATTCAAAAACTGCCAAAGGAATATGTTAAGAAAAAGGTAAATGAATTAATTGAGCTTTTTCAGCTTAAAGATAAAGCAGATAGCAAAATAAAGGATTTTTCAAAAGGAATGAAGCAAAAGGTTCTTATTATGCAAGCATTGGTAGGAGATGCTAATTTACTGATAATGGATGAGCCTTTGACTGGACTGGATGTAAAATCTCAAAAAGATCTAGGGGGAATTTTATTAAAGCTGAAGGAAAGCGGAATTAGTATCGTTTTTACATGTCATGAAACGAAACTCTTGGAAAATGAGAATTTAGTAGATAGGGTTTTATTGGTGAAAAATCAACAAGTAAAAGAAGTTAGTAAAACGACTAATTCTAAAATGCTATATAATATGGTGTTTACTATTTCCTCAAACGAATCAATAGATGATATACATCATTTCTTTATATCAATAAAGGAAAGATATAAAGAATCAGATAGCAAACAGATGGAAGTTACTTTTACTCGTCCATATACTTCTTCAATTCTAAATATACTTCTTAAGAAAGGTGCATCGATAGAATTCTTGGCACCAGTAAATAGCTTTGTAAACGAATTTAATAGGCAGTAATCGTCCACTGGAGGATTGGTAAGAGCATGAAAAGCTTAATACAGTACCATTTAATGACGTACATCCGTAATTTCAAGTATGTTCCACCAGTATCCCTTTATTTAATGATGTTGATTATAAACTATACATATAGACCTAATCCTATAATGGATAGTTATTCTTTTACATCATTAATTTTATTCTTTATGATGGGATGGATAACAATCACTATTTTTCATTCAGAAGACCCGAGACAATCACAAATTACACTCTTTCATGCTAAAAGTATAGAAAGATATCATATATCACTATTTCTAAATTGTCTTCTTTTTGGATTAGGATTAAGTGTTCTTTCTGTTATGTATCCAGTTGTATTTGGGGCTTTTGGTAATGAACTCCGTCTCCTTCACATAATCATGGGTTTATTAAATCACTTTTGTGTATCTCTGTTATCTATTTCATTAACAGTCTTTTTTGTAAGAGAATTAACTAGAAATAGGGGAAATACATGGTGGGGGGTTTTAACAGTTTTGATCGGTACTTTTGTTATAGCCATAATAAAAGCATATATACTTAAAATAAAAGGCTTAATTTGGTTGCTTCCCCCGTTGCACTTATCATTGGAGATTATGGAAATGAGTGACACAGTTCACTTCATTCCCTTACATGTTTATTTACAGTTTGGTTGGATAGTAATATATTCTAGTTTGTTAGTGGGATTTTTTCTTACTATTATTCGACGACGTTATCTTTCTTAGAAATACTATGAAGTTTTAGTAAAAGCAGAAGTATTAAAATGAAAGTTAACAAATGTGAAATGTTAACTAAAAGGAATTGTTTTAAAAATGAAAGAAAATAAAGATAATGATTCATTTCGTGATTTGAAATTCTTTGAGAAGATAGTAGTTATTGTATCATTAACACTTCTTGTTGTCTTATCTATTGCTTTTGTAATCGGAATTTTTTATTTTGGAATGGCTGGGCTTTTTCAATTGTTTGGAGTGCAGTATACATCTGCTTATTCTCTGCTAGGTTTTGTGTTAGTCTTCTTTTTTGTTGGTTTTATAGTAGACTTATTTTCTATTGCATTTATCAAGTTGACATCTCAATACATATCAAATAAATATACATTATTTATAACACGAATGGCCATTGATAGCACATTTACTTTGTTTACATTACATGTGGTAGACGAATTTATGAATAGTATTACAATTTCTTTATTAACAGAAATTGTTGCGGCTATATTGCTTTTCTTTATTGATGTTGCGTTTGATAATAAGAAGGAAAAAGCTAGTAGATAGACATAAATGAAGTTGTCTAGGAAATTGAATATTTCTGTTTGCATGAGACTGTTTGAAAAGCAAAGGGTCCAATCTGACAAACTTTCGATAGAGGATTTATCATCCAACTATCAGTGTTTGTTGGACGGTTTAGATCCTTTTTTTGACAGTCTCTATTTTTTTGGAAAAAATATTGAAATTTACGAACTGTTTGTGTATATTGTATATAAAGTATATATACAATATTTCAAAACGAGGTATTTGCATGCAAATTATTATTTCTAATAATTCAAAAGAACCTATTTATGAGCAAATTTATGCCCAAATAAAAAAGCATATTTTGACCAATGAACTGAAACCTGGGGAGTCTTTACCTTCTATGCGTCAGTTAGCTAGAGATTTAGATATAAGTGTCATAACAACAAAGCGTGCATATGAGGAGCTCGAAAAAAATGGATTCATCTATTCGGTAGTTGGGAAAGGCTCGTTCGTGTCTGAACAAAATAATGAAATGATTCGGGAGCGAAAAATGAAAGTAATCGAAGAACAATTAATGGCTGCTATCCAAAACAGTAAAGAAATCGGAATCGATTTACCTGAATTAAATGAACTGCTTACGATTTTATATAAGGAGGAATCGTGATGGAAAATGTAATAGAACTACAAAATGTAAATAAGGCTTTTAGTGGATTTCAACTGAAGGACTTCTCTCTCTCGGTAAAAAAAGGCTTTGTTACTGGATTTATTGGTGGTAATGGGGTTGGAAAATCGACAACGATCAAAATGATTATGAATTTGCTAAAGCCTGATAGTGGGACAATTTCAATTTTTGGTTTAGATTACAAAAAGCACGAAAAAGAGATTAAGGAACGAATCGGTTTTGTGTTTGATGACAATATTTTTTATGAAAGTCTTACCTTGAATGAAATGAAGCGATTAATCAAGCCTGCTTATAAAAACTGGGATGATGCATTATTTCATCAATATGTTGATATGTTTGAGCTGCCTCTAAAGAAAAGTATAAAAACATTTTCAAAAGGGATGATGATGAAGGCTTCTTTAACAATGGCCTTGTCACACCATGCAGAGCTCATTATCATGGATGAACCAACATCTGGATTAGATCCAATATTTCGTAGAGAGCTGTTAGAACTGCTTCATAATCTAATGCAAAATGGTGAGAAAACAATCTTCTTTTCCACACATATTACGACGGATTTAGATCGGATCGCAGATTATATAACATTCATTCATAATGGACAGCATATTTTCACAAAAGAGTACTATAAAATTGAAGAAGAATATGCGATTGTGAAAGGCGAAACAAATTTATTGGATCGCGATACAGAACGGGAATTTATCGCAATTCGTAAGTCAAATCATGGTTTTGAAGCTTTAACAACGAATAAGCAACGTGCAGAATCTATTTTTGGCAAGTCAGTCATTATAGAGAAACCGACTCTTGAAGATATTATGTTTTATACAAAGAAAGGAAATGAAAAATATGCTAAATCTTATTCGTAAAGATATCGTATTGCAGAAAAAAATATTACTGATACTCTTACCCATTCTATTTATCTATTTATTTTCTGGTTCTTCTACGGTCTTAATAGGTGTGTTATTTAGTATTGTCATCAACATGACAGCATTTGCTACTGATGAAAAGTCCTCTATCAACGTTTTATTGAATGCTTTACCGTATACGCGAAAAGAAATTGTCAGTTCAAAATATATTGGTGCATTTGTTTTTACCTTTATGGTTCTTTTGACAATTTTTATAGCAAATTGGGTGATTAACGGAGAAATAATTGAATTGGAACAATTGTTGTTCATTATTTGCATTGTTTCACTGTTTATTTCAATTGCCTTTCCATTTTCTTATTTCTTTAAAAGTCAGTATTTATTAATTGCTTGGGTTATTTCGTTTGTCATTTATATGATTGTCGGGAATTTTATCTTTGATATAAATACTTTTTTACAGGATATCATTCAAACATTCTTATCCTTTACGACCACCCAGCTATATTTATTAATGATTGTTTTCGTCGTTATTTTCTATATTTTATCGTGGATGCTTTCAATCAGAATTTATAGTAAAAAAGTATTTTAGCATTTATAGAACAAGCTTTATTAAAGATGGATAAGTGCATGAACGACTTAATTTCTAAATATCGATGTTCCGTCATTTTAACTTTTGACTTAAAAAATCAGTAGAGTGAAATCATTTTGTAAAGGTAAAATGGTTTTCTAAATAGGTAGAGGCTGTCTCAAAGCTGGCGGGTTTCGTCCCATTTGAGATGGCCTTATTTATTGTTGAAGGTTTGTATGAATAGAGCAGGATTGTTAACTAGATATTTAGAATACTATTTATTATTCGATCTAACTGTAGAGAGGAATAGATGATATGGAAAGTGCTGAAGTATGCAAGGTTTTTATTGTGTCAGGTCCAGCGGGTGTTGGGAAATCTACGACTTCAAAACAACTAGTAAAAAGTTTAAGTCGAAGTGCTTATATTTCGGGAGATTCCATCAGTCATATGCATGTTAATGGGAGAGAAAAGCCTTGGGAAAGTAAGAAAGAACTCTCTTTAATTTGGGAAAATATTTTAAGCTTGACGAAAAACTTTATTTCATTTGGGAATGATGTTGTCATTGATTATGTAACCTTCCCACAAGAAGCAAAATGGCTTAGGGAAAAGCTTAAAAATTTAGATTTAGATGTAGAGGTTATTTATGTTGTTTTATGGACAGATAATGAAACATTAATGAACAGAGACAATATGAGAAAGCTAGAAAATAGAATGGGTGAACGTTGTTTAGTATTAGTCCATGAGTTTATAGAGTCGGGATTAGATAAAAAACATCTCCTTGATACAAGTAAAAACTCTATACAGGATATTCCTAATGTGATAAATGAAATAAGAAGTAATGGAAAATTTTTAATAAGATAATATGCGATTATTCATAAAGAGTAGTCGCTTTTTTACTAAGTTTGAACTAAATAGGTAGAGCAGCTATTACGTGGTTGAACTAGCAGATAGGAGTGATTTATTGTGCAAGAAATAAGTGTGTTTCCTCTACTTGAAACTGATAGATTACTATTAAGACAAGTAACAAAAGAAGATGCGAGCAGTCTTTTGAACTATTTGTCAGATAAAGAAGTGATGAAATTCGTAGGTTTAGAACCATTTAAGTCGATTGATGACGCGTTGGATGAGATTTCATGGTATCAATCAATAGTCAAAAAGAAAACTGGAATAAGATGGGGAATTACATTGAAGGGCCAAGGTGAGGTAATTGGTAGTTGTGGGTTTCTTAACTACGTTTCACAGCATTATCGTTCTGAAATTGGTGTTGAGTTAAGCAAAGATTATTGGGGGAAAGGAATTGCAAGTGAGGCATTTGAAGCAGTAATTACTTACGGTTTTGAACAGATGAATTTACAACGGATAGAAGCCTTAATAGAACCTCCTAATATTCGATCACAAAAACTAGCAGATAAACATGGGTTTATAAGAGAAGGACTATTAAGGAATTATGAGTTTACTTGTGGGAAATTTGATGATTTATATATGTATTCACTATTGATACAAGATTTCCATAAAAACAATAAAGATTGATTTTGAAAGATTATTCTTAAAAAGTATCGCTATATTAACCATATTGTAAAGAGGTATTTATATGAACAAAATAACATGTCCTTGTTGTGGTTATCGAACCATGGACAGTGATGGCAATTATGATATATGTCGAATTTGTTTCTGGGAGGATGACCCAGTTCAGAAAGAAGACATATATGCTATAGGAGCAAATGCTATTCCATTAATTGAGGCTCAATCAAATTATAGTAAATATGGTGCATGTGAAAAACAATTTGTTAAAAATGTTAGAAAACCTACAGATGAAGATAAAAAGGGTCCTAATTGGAAACGATTAAATGATCCTATTTACGAGCTGAAATTAGCTTGTAGAAAATTTATAGAAGCTAAATACAGTGTTAAAGATTTGACGTATAGTATTTCCGAAATAGAAGTAGCTAGTGATATATCACAACTAGTAAAACAGGCATGGAGTGAATTGGAAATAATAAGGTTTTGTTCAAATAATGATAAACAGAGAGAGGAAGCATTACTTGTAATGAATAGTCTATTAAAGAAATTAAAGATTGATTTAGATGAAGAATAGAACTTTCGAGATTGCTTTAAACTGTGTAGCACATGAACAATTTAGGTGAAACCAAATATTTTCCAAAACGTATTCTATTAATAGCTGTATGGAGTGCACTTTATTTTTTGAAAAAATATGATGGGAGTAAACGATGGCAGAAATATGGATTCAGGAAAAAGAACAAACAGAAAAATTTTTAGATGAGGTTGGATACTATATAACGTTAAATGGTGAAATCGCATCTGCATATTTTATTAGTGAAGGTTCTGAAGGAGATTATGTTGAGCAAAATAAAACGTTTTTACGAGATTTTTTAATCACACAGGATAAGTACCCTTTGTATCTTACCTTCATTACATATGATGATAATGTGAACGAATGTATCACTTTATTCAATGATAATAAAATTAAGTACATGTTAAAATATCTTGAGGAAAAAAGAACATATTATACTATTCTAAAAAAGCATTCCTATCAGCCACCGTGTTTTACTGTAAAGATTACCGATTCCAATCAATTAATGTTTGTTATAGAAGAGACCTTTTGGCTTCCAACACAAAATGAGTTTTATGCAATTTCTTACTCTGATAATTTGGTTTTCCAATTAAGAAATATTACTGAATGGGGAAGGAAAATGGAAAGATCAATTCCAGTTTTTAATATCGAAGCAAATACTACCTTTATTACGATTTGTCACGATGGTGCTGGGATTTATTTATTTTCTAATGAGGAGAAATATTCTACTATTGATCGTTTATGTTCTCAATTACCTGAAGGAACTGTCATTACTCAGATAAATGATACATTGCTATAGGGGAATGTAATTTAGGTTTAACAGCATGCGTTTCAGTAAGAAGGGGGATAGACGTGAGTAGGATAACCGATATTCAAAGACAGTTTTACAATGTTTATAAAGAAAAGATTAGTATTTCAGAATTTGAAAAGTGGCTTTATAATACGGATGATATTGAAAATATTTACGGATATGATTTTTATTTTCTCTTATTAGATTTGGATTATAGAGAGAAGTATATCAAAAATAAATTAGAGACACTTATTCGAATGGAAATTCCCTTTGGACAGTTCGAGCAGCAGCGAATGATGTCACTTTTGGAAAATATAATAGCAAATGAAGGTGATCTAGTTGAGCTATTAGAGCAATTGTATGATGACTATTGCAATGGCTATTCCTTTCTTCGATTTCTAGGGCTTACTTACATTACCGGAATCGATACATTTCCAAAGCTTAATCAAATAGATCAATGGGATAAACATGAGTTTGAGCGTAAAAGAGAAATGCTAAATAGCAGTAAAGATAAAATTATCAAAGAAGCTAAGCGGTTGTTGGCATTCTTTAAGAATGGAGAATTAAAAATAACGAACGAAAATGAGTATATCGATGCTCGAAAGGAAAAAGATAAGGTAGAACTTCATCATATCGAAAAGATGTTTAAATAGGTTGTTGAAAAGTGAAGGATATAAGAGGAAAAATAAAGGGGAAATAAAATGAGCCCGATTGATTTAATGGTCGTAGGTTTTCCAGTCGCTATAGTACTATTAGTTGGAATTGGATTTTACAAAGTATTTGTAAAGAAAAAAAGTGTAGAGCTTATCTATACTCCATTTGATGAAATAACAGGACAATCGGAAGTCGAATTTCAAGAGGAACGAGAAATTTTAGCTGTGGATGAGGAGCAAGGCGACAAAAAGAATAAAAAACATAATCATGCTATTTGATTATATTTCTAGTGTATGTGCAAATGAGGTGTTTCTGTTATAAACTGGGATACCTTTTTCTTTTTATAAGGCTTTCTTATAGATTATTTTTAATTGACTAAACGTTCATTCAATACTAAAATGAAATGGTAAATATTATAAAGCTGATACTGTTAGGAAAGGAATTGCTGTTCAGAGATTTATTTGGAGCAAATACAAGCTCAAAATTTTATTAAAATTCTAGCAGTAATATAGCATCACGGAGGATTGAACTATCATGCCACGTACTCCCGAAGAAAATGAACGTATTCGTCAACTCTCTATAGATAAAATTCGTATTGCAGCTATGCAATTGTTTATAAATAGAGGATATTATGCAACATCGATTAACGATATAGCAAAGCAAGCAGATATTTCAAAAGGATTACTCTACAATTATTACAGTGGTAAGGAAGAGTTACTATCTGAAATGGTTGATGAAAGAATTAACGAAGTTGTTGAAGTAATGGAAGGAGCAAAGTCTATTGATACACCTAGTAAACAGCTTGAACATATTATTAACGGAGCGATTGATAATATCCAGCAAAATCCTGAGGTACACCGGTTCTATCTTCATTTGCAAACACAGCCAGCAGCAGATGAAGAGCTTATAAAATATAGCAGACTACTGATTGAGGAAAATGCAAGACTATATGAATTACAATGTGAAATATTTGAGAGGCAAGGAGTTGATAATCCGAGACAACGCTCATTATATTTTTCATCTGTACTCCAAGGAATTATGTATATGATTTCTACCTATCCACAGAAGTTTCCGATAGAAGAGTTAAAGAAGCAAATCATGAATGAGTTTTGTAACTAGGGGAGTAGGACGAAAAATGATACTAGAATAGTAGAATTGTTTGCTTAACTAAAAAGTATATAAAGACGATCTTAAACAAAGGGGATGCTAGGAGATGGAAACACGCGTAAAACAAATAGATGTGAATGGACTTACATTGCAATATCATGAAAGCGGAGAGCCTACTGCACCACCTCTTATTGCACTTCACGCATTAGGAATGAGTGGGGAGTCTTGGAATAATGTCGCTGCTGTTTTAGGTGAGGATTACCATATTTTTGCTTTAGACCAGCGGGGACATGGTGGAAGTGCAAGAACGAATGCATACACATTTGAATTAATGTGTAAAGATTTGCTAGATTTTGCGGATGCCCTGAATTTGGGGAGGTTTACACTAATGGGTCACTCGATGGGAGGAACTGTCTCCTATCTTTTCGCTGAAGCATATCCATCAAGGGTAGAAAGGTTGATTGTTGTGGACACTCCCCCACCTTTTACCGGAGAGCAGCTGGAAGTTCCACCGAAACCGTCTGAGCCTGTACCCTTCGATTGGCTTGTCATTCAGTCAATCATCCAGCAGCTTAATAATCCTAACCCAAAATGGTGGGAGCAGCTTCCAGACATTAGCGTACCAACTCTAATTATCGGTGGTCAGTCAAGTCATATCCCACAAAATAAATTGCAGGAGGCTTCTGAGCTTATCCCCAATTGCAAAATAGTGACAATAGAAGATGCAGGACATTTTGTACATGATGATAATTTACCAGCATTTTTAACGGCTGTAAAAGACTTTCTCTAATCGTGAGTAGCTTTAAGATTGATAAAAGAAGAACAACTAGTACCTGATACGGGAATACTGCTTGTTCTTCTTTTTTAATAGCTAGAGCCTCAATTAAATACTAGATGTTACTAATCAATTAAAATGGTTTTATATTATTGGCATATAGATTTCGCAATAGCCATTGTTTATTATGTCTCTATATCTTTCTACTAGAAAAATTATTCTATTACTTTAATATTTCGTGCTTTTGCTTCTCCGGGGTAGGAAGCTTGGATATCTCCTGAGATTGTCACAGCAACTTTATCTCCTTTATGCAAATCGCTAGTTTTATCATACGTTAAATAAACGAGACTAGGACCTGGTTTAAGAGAGGTTAGTTCTTCAAAAGATAAATCTTTTATTTTATTGTATTCTTCTTGAGATGTGTTTTCAGTAAATAATATATGGTCTGTTTCGACCTCTAAAATATAACCTTCCATCTCGGCTGACTTTTCTAACAATGAACAACCGGAAATCACGACAACAATTAGCATAGTAAAGAATATACCGTTGAGTTTTTTCAATTAATTACACCACACCTCAGATTTTTTATTCATCATAAATAGTCGCTTATCGATAGAAAAAGGTTTCAATTTTGAAGAGTTTTAGTGAAATGGTGTACTGATTTATAATCATGAATACGGAGTTGAAATAAATAATGAATTTAACAAATTCAACCTATCATGCATCGCCTGTGAAATGAAGCCTTGATATTGTTAGGAGATACTTCAAAGGAGGCTGCTTCAAAAGGAATTTGCCCTTATGAAACATCCTCATGGCTTCTTTACTCAATCTCATCTAAAACGTCTACAATGACCTCTGATAGAATTTCAACACTTCTATATTCCTCTTCCAAGGTATTTTCTGGACCGCCAATTTCTATTAGAAGTGAATTGTTGAATAAGTCTTGGTTATAGTTGTTTTTAGTTGCTTTTCCTCCGACAAGAACTCCTCTTGAAAGTCCAGGATACTTTTCTTGAAGTTTATGATGAAAAAGATCTGCTATTTTTCTATTTTCCTCATACTTACTACTTATAGCTGAAACGACAAAAGAAATTCTTGAAACACTTTTTCCATTGATTTTTATAGTTGACTCTTCACGTTTGCTACTGTCCTTATGAATATCTAGTACTAATTTGATATCTTTGTTTTTTTCGAGAACCCCTTTAAGTATTTCGCGTGATACTTTATAGGAATCTTCAAATTTTAATCCTTCATTTTTAAGTATTTTTTGAATATCTATTTTATTGTGGAGTGAATAAATCTCTTTATCCCTTAATGACTCATTTAATTTTTTGCCAACTAAAGTAATATTTTCTTTGCTGTCGCTAAAACTTTTTTTGTCACTTGCTAATGTTGTAAAGGATTCAGTATTATGTGTATGATAAATGAAAACGTTAGGATTTTTAGATGAAATTGGCGTATTTACATGATTCTCAGATACTTGATGTGTAGTATTCTTTTGAAAGGATGCCATGACTTGACTAACCGAATCTGAAATATAAGTTATTCCTCCGAAAAAGGAAATCCAGATAACGATTGCAAGAGTTGCTGCGATACTAGAACAATAAAAAGATGTTTTGAAAAGCTTTTGCCTTTGATTATATTTTTTTGCTTCTTTCATTAACTTCATTTTTGTTTGTTGTATAAAGTGTTCACGAGGCTTTAATTCTGGAGAGTTTCTAATTAATTCGAAAATTTCATCTTCAATTCGCATTATTAAATACCTCCTCCTCATTCTTAATATGTAATATCTTTTTCAGTGCAATTAATCCTCGGTGGTAATCAACCTTTACCTTTGATTCAGAACAATCTAATATTTCAGCAGTTTCTTTAATGGAGTATTCATTTATTCCTCTCAGGATAATCACTGCCTTATATTTTGTCTTTAGTGCAAAAATAGCATCATATAATTGTTTTTTATTTTCGTTGAATTGAAGAATTTCATAAGGTGTCTTTTTGCTTGAAGGGAGCTGATGAAAAAAGCTTTCTTTAAAAATAGAGAGGAACTTCCTTCTTCGCATATGGTCAATTGCGACATGTTTAGCTATAGAAAGTATCCACGTTTTTAATTTACTTTCATTATTGAATGTAGAGAAGGACTTTATGACTCTCATAAAAACTTCCTGGGTTAAATCTTCTGCATCGTTTCTGTTGCCTGTGTAACAGATTAAAAATTTATACACCTCCCCATAATACCGTTCATATACCTCCTCAATTATTTCAACTAATTTATTGGAGTCTGACAATGGTATTCCCCCTTTTGTTTTAGCTGTTCAGTTATTAATCGAATAAAAATGAAAAAAGTTACAGTTTCTCATAAAAAAAGAAGTAAAACCTCCTATAAGTTGGAAAAATAAGGTGATATAACAAGGCGGTAGTACATAGGCTATAATAAGAAAATTCACTTGGAGGGCAAAATGATTAAAATCAGTCCATTATTATGGATCGTCTTTTCAGCTTTTATTATAGTTCTATTAATACCGTCAATACTAGTAGTCTCGTTTTCAGAGAATAAAGGTAATGAGGAATTAGATTTAAAAATTGATAAGAACAATGTAATGGCAAATGAAGCAGCAAATCAAGCAGTTGAGGTTTCAGTGTATAGGACAAGTTTAAAGGAAATTGAAAATGTATCGTTTGAGGAATATGTTGTAGGTGTTGTTGCATCTGAAATGCCAGCAACGTTTGAATTAGAGGCATTAAAGGCTCAAGCGCTGGCAGCAAGAACATTTTTAGTTAATAAAATGGTTGCGCCTGATAGCTCTAAAGATGAGGAATTACTTCGCGTAAATGCTGACATCTCTGATAATCCCGAAAACTATCAAGTTTATAAAAATAAAGCTGAATTAGCCAAGCAGTGGGGAGACAATTATCAATCAAATATCACTAAAATTCAGGAAGCGGTTTATGCAACACAAGGTCAAATCTTAACATATGAAGGGAAACCAATTGATCCTTCCTTTCATTCAACAAGCAATGGCTATACAGAAAACTCAGAAGATTATTGGGAACATAGCTATCCTTATTTACGAAGTGTTGCAAGTCCTTGGGATAAAGAATCTCCCAAATTTAATGACCAAGTTGTTGTAACGATTTCTGAAGTAGAAAAGGCACTTGGGATTCAATTGGACAGACAAACGGACATTATTGGAGAAAAAAAACTTACAGAAAGCAATCGAGTAGCTACAATCGAAATAGATGATCAGGAATTCACAGGAGTACATATAAGAGAAAAGCTTGGACTACCCTCCAATGATTTTGAGGTAGAACAAAGTGGTGAAAACCTAATCTTTACAACTAAAGGCTATGGTCATGGTGTTGGTATGAGTCAATATGGAGCAAATGGGATGGCAAAGGAAGGGAAAAATTACGAAGACATTGTAAAATATTATTATCAGGATGTATCAATTTCCTCTGTTGAACCTTTCGTTGATACGATCGTTGCAAAGAAATAGTTTATAGTTTTATGGGTCATGATTAGTGCAATCCCTTATAGAATTGGGGACTGTGCTTTTTTTTTGCTCCTTTTTTGAGGGCAGTAATTTTTCACTAGTAACGAATGAGAAAACAGTCTTTTTTCCATAATAGTAGGGGAATTTAATTGTTGTGAAAAGGTAACCATTGGAAATTAAATATTTTATGGTATAATTAGTACCAGATACTAGTACTAACCTTTAAAAAAGTAGGTGGAGAAAATGTTTGGTGCAAGAATGACAGCAATCGGGACTTATGTGCCTGAAAAAAGGTTAACAAATTTTGATCTTGAGCAAATCGTTGAAACAAGTAATGATTGGATTATTCAAAGAACAGGAATTGAAGAGCGCAGAATTGCCGGCCCTAACGAATTTACAAGTGATTTATGTGTATTTGCCGTAGAGGATTTAATGAAACGATATAATAAAAAAGTCGATGATGTCGATATGATAATCGTAGCAACTAGCACGCCAGATTTCCCCTTTCCATCTGTTTCGAGCATCATCCAAAACAGATTAAATATACCAAGAACAGGTGCCATTGATGTAAGTGCAGCATGTGCAGGTTTTGTTTATGCATTGCATACAGCAAATAGCTATATTGCATCAGGTCTTCATAAAAAGGTACTTGTTATCGGGGCAGAAACACTTTCAAAAATTACTGATTATACCGATCGAAGTACATGTGTTTTATTTGGCGATGGTGCAGGTGCTGTTTTAATTGAAAGGGATGAACGCTCAAATCGCTTCATTGGGTTTCATATGGGAAGTGATGGGAGTGGAGCCCAACACGTATATCGCACAGGCCTAGCAAAGCAGGTAAATAATATTGAATTAGTTGATACGCAATATCTTGTTCAAAATGGTAGAGAAGTTTTTCGTTGGGTTGTTCGAAACGTTCCGGATAACATTAGACATATTTTGGATAAGGCACATATGAGCTTGGACGAAGTGGATTGGTTTATACCTCATAGCGCAAACTTACGGTTGATCGAGCCAATTTGTGAAAAATTGAATTATCCTATGGAGAAAACACTTTATAGCTTAGTCAACTATGGAAACACCTCAGCTGCAACAATTCCTTTAGCGCTTGACCTTGGAATTCGCGAGGGGAAAGTTAAAAACGGAGACAAGGTTTTAATGTATGGATTTGGTTCAGGCTTAGTTCATGCTGGGCAGCTACTTGAAATGAATTTTGATGAAATGCTTAATCCCCCAACCCTATTATGATTTCGCTATTAAAAGAGCGTTTCTGGATGAAGATTCAGAAACGCTTTTTTTACTTTTGAAAAATCAAGGAATCGCGAAAATAAAAAGGAGTTTTTAGTCCGTAAACCGAATACTAATTAGAAAAATATGTTAGAAGGTGATTTTTTTGAAGCAAATATTTTTAACTAAGCCTTCGATGGAATATGAATCTGAATATCTATCTTTTTATAATGAATGGAAAGAAAGTGGCGAGGTAATGGTACCTTGGGTAATAAGTAAAGACCCGACAAATTTTCGAGAAATGATTCAATCATTAAAGGATTCTGAGGAGGGGGAAAATCTCCCGGGAAATTGGGTGCCCGACTCTACTTATTGGTTAGTAGATGAAGGGAAAAAGGTGATAGGGGCCGTTAATATTCGTCACCAATTAAATGATAGGCTATTCAACTGCGGAGGGCATATTGGATATGGAATCCGCCCTAGTGAAAGGGGTAAGGGATATGCAACAAAACTACTTTCCTTATCATTAGAAAAAGCACGAGAGCTTGGCCTTCAAAAGGTTCTTGTTGTTTGTGATGAAACGAATAAAGGCTCAGAAAAAGTAATCTTAAAAAACGGTGGGGTTCAAGATAAGGACTTTATTGAAGAGGATGGCAATGTAGTGAAACGGTTTTGGATACATATCTAAAATAGTAAAATGGGAGTCTTATTTTATCTTATCCAAAAATGTTTATAAAAAAGCGGATTTTGTTGAGACAAAATTACCATCATGGGGTGAACAATTAGCAAAGTTTTCTTTATAAATAGTACTCTCTTAATATAAGGGTGCGTGAATTCCAAAGGAGTTTACGCATTTTTATAATATATACATTAATATAATGTGAGGATTTAAACGTGATTTATATATACGAAGAAAACCTAACGATTCGTTCAATGATGAAAGACGATATAAATTGCAATAGCGAAGGCTAACTCTATATCTTTAGCTGTAGGATTACATTCAGGATATGGAGCTGCTCAAAAAATGTATGTGAAGCGCGGGTTTATACCAGATAGAACTGGAGTATGGTACAAGGGAGAACAATTAGAACAATATATTGATTGTGTAAACGATGATGATTTACTTTTGTATTTTTCAAAACAGTTATAATTACTAAATTATTGATAAGCATCTTTATTTTTTTGAATGGAGCTGGAAGAATGGGGGATCAGAAATTATTATACGACCCGATGGAGCATAAAGAATGGATTTCTCCGCATAGTGAAAAGTGGTATAAGCAATTAGGGGGAAAGTATAACTACCCTTGGGAATCTACATTTGAAGAGCCAACAGCTGATATTTTGTTAGCACAAAGAATTAATTCATATATAAATGAAAATTCTCGTATTCTTGACATTGGATGTGGACACGCGGATTTTACGCTTCAATGGGCTTCAAAGGTGAAAGAAGTTATAGGTATTGATATAGTAAAGGAATTTATTCATGCTGCAAATTTAAAAAAGTACTCAGATACAATGAGATTTATAACAGTTAAGCAAAATGAGAAATTACTTTTTCGTGATAATTATTTTGATTTAATTTATTCGAAAAAAGGTCCTTGGATTTCTCAATATCAAGAAGCTAAACGAATCCTGAAACCAGGTGGAATAGTGATAGGGCTTTATCACGGTGGAACTGACGGGGGATTAAGAAAGCTATTTCCGGGCTTATATCATCCGTTGACTGTTGATCCTTATGATTAAAATTTATTGCGGAAAAGTATGAATTTTATAAAAGTGAATTATCAGATTTTAAAATTGAAGTAATTGAAGAAATCGAATACCTTTCAACTCCGGAAGATGTGTTAATCAAGAAATGTTTCGGACAAAATCAACGAGTAAAAGAGGTAGCTTGGAGAAACTGTTTAAAAAATGTAGAAGATATTTTTTATAAACATGCAACATCAAAAGGATTAAAGGTAATTAATTATCATTACTTAGTAATGGCTCAAGCAACTCATAGCTAAACAATTTGTATAAAGTAATGATAATTGTGGTTTTGAGAAGCTAGTTTATTTATTATCCATGGATATAATGATTAAATTTAAGAATTGATCTTTATTAACTTTGGTATTCTTTTGATTCCTTCAGTTCCAATCACACAGCCTATTATGGCTATGACTACATTTGAAGAAAATGTTTCTACTCCATAGTAAATACCTGTTCCAACAACAAGATCGATAATAAAGAACTGTTTAATCGATGAGCCTTTAATTGTATAAAATAAGATTTTATTTTGGTTCCATATCATAATAGTTCACACACCTTTATCATTTTATAAAGCCTATGATGATGAAAGGTTGTCATATTCTTAAGGTTTTAGAGGGGAGAATATTGGAGAAATTCTTTCATGAAAACGAATCTTATCTTAATTTATTAAATAGATTGTGAGGATAATATGTTATTTCAAAATGGCAAATTATTAGTGCGTCTGTTAGAAGAAGAAGATCAATTCTTGTTAGCAAAATGGCTTTCTGACCCTGAAGTTCTTAAGTTTTATGAAGGAAGAGACAATCCGTTTGATTTAGAAAAGGTGCGTAACGTTTTTTATGATCCTGAAGATGAAACGATGAAATGCATCATTGGGTTTGAAGGTAAAGAGATTGGATACATCCAATTTTATCAATTAGATGCCGAGGCAAAAGTGGAGTATGGTTATTCAAACGAAAATGTCTACGGCATAGACCAATTTATTGGGGAAGTGGCGTATTGGAATAAAGGAATTGGGACATTGCTTGTAACGTCAATGGTTACGTACTTAATGGAGCATGAAAAGGCAAGCCGAGTAGTGATGGATCCTCAAGGGTGGAACAAGAGAGCGTTAAAATGCTATGAAAAATGTGGATTTAAAAAGGTGAAATTACTCCCAAAGCATGAGCTACACGAAGGGGTTTATCAGGATTGTTGGTTAATTGAGTATAAAAGATAAGGTTGAAACGTGATGGTTAATAGCATTTGCGAAAGGAGATAATTAAAAACAACATCTAAAGGCGTTAGAGGAAAGCTATTAAAATAGAATTTCGTAATAATCATGAAAAGCTAAATAAAGTCCTTGTACCCTTCACAGTTCTATTTGGAAGCTTATAGATGAAAGGTGGCAGCTATATTTCCATCAAGGCACAATAACAGATTTGAATTTAATTGAAATAAAAAAACATTTACGACTAGTAAGAGCAAGGAGCGAGTTGAAAAATGAATACTCAAGTAATAACGAAATTCAAAATACAAAAATCTACAAACGATGTGTTTAATGCTATAGTAGATCCGAATAAAATCGGACATTTTTGGTTTTCATCGAGTTCTGAAAGATGGGAGCAAGGTAAGACAATTATTTTGAAATATGATGAATACGAAGCAGAAGGTGCAATCAACGTATTAGAAATCGAGGAAGGCAAAAAAATTGTATTCTCTTGGGGAGCAGAGCATGGTGAAGAAACGGTTGTTACCATTATATTAAAAGAATTAGAACAATCGACTACGATTATCGAAATAAACGAAACTGGCTTAAAAGCAGATGACCCTGAAATAGTGAACAAAATGCTTGGACAAAAAGAGGGATGGGTATATATGTTAACATGTTTAAAGGGATACTTGGAAAATGGAGCAAGTAATTTAAGAGCATCGTTAATTCACTAGTCAGCTCACTGTGACTCATAGCAGCTATTTTTTTGTTCTATTTAGATATAAGGGTATAAAAAGGACATACAAAATCGCTGAAAAGTATGTCCTGATTTATTCTATTGTATGAATAAGTTTTATTTCTCTGCAGGCTTCTTAACAGCCTTTACTTCATACATCCCAACTTCTACATTAAGAATATGTTCTGGTTTTTGTTGGTTGCGTTTTGCTTTATGCCCGGCGATGTGTGCATCACTCTTTTCCCATTGCTTCCAATGTTCTTCTGATTCCCAGGTTACTAGAATGATTACTTCTTCTTCTCCGCGTCTTACCTTTTTTTCTAAAATTTTAATATCAACAATTCCTTCTTGCTCTTCAATGATTCCTGGCTTGCTAAATTGATTGATAACCTTTTCGGCGCTTCCTTCACTTACAGTTATTTTTCTTAATTGAATAAACATTTTATATCCCCCGTTCAGTTATTTGATTTTTCTTTATTTATTCTTCAACAGATTTGTTCTCTCCAGATTGATCTCTTTCATTAGAAATTGAGCCATGCTGTTTCATTTCTTCCTCGTGAATTTCAAACAAATGAGTAAATTCATTGATTATCGTTTCAACGGCCTTTAACTCACCAACGATAATTGGGTTAATGGATTGAAGCTCTGGAGTTTCTAATTGCTGCTTTAACGTATCACGTTTGACATTAAGTCTTGCTAAAAATTCTAGTGCTCTTCCTCTGCGAAATGTTTTTGCACCACGATGATGCTCCTTCCGGTTGTGACCACCGCCTCTTGGATGACGAAAATCTTCTCGACGTGGTTCACCTTCCAGATGATTAACGTCTCTATAAAATCTCTTACCGTCTCTCATCCTATCACTCCTATTGTATGCAATTGTATACTACACTTAAATTGTATACAAATGTATACTTTGAGTCAATCGAATCTTTTTAGAAAATAGTATCGATTCGATAAACAAAAACCGAACACATCGAAGCGTTCGGTCTTTATCATACTAATTAAGCTTGCTCTTTTATTGGGGCTTCGTTGCTATTCTGTTTTACACGCTTAATGAAAAGAGCAAGAACAAGAGCTAATGCTGCAATGAAAACGGAAACGAGGAATGAATCATTAATCCCGTTTATCATCGAATCAACCATTATTTTGTTTTTTATTTCAGCTAAAGCTTCTGCAGTTGGTTGTTCTGTTAATTTACTCATTATAGAATTTTGAATTTCCTCCGCATGTGCTTTCGTACGTGAGGTCATGACCGTTACTAATATTGCAGAGCCAATCGCACCTGATACTTGTGACAATGTACTATTCATCGCAGTACCGTGCGGATTTAACCGAGCAGGAAGTTGGTTCAAGCCGTTTGTCATAACTGGCATCATCACCATTGACATACCAAACATTCGAACAGAATACATAATTAGCAATGTTGAATAAGATGTATCTATCGATAATTTACTGAAGAAATAGGTTGTAATAACAGTAATCGTTAAACCAACGATAGATAATACCTTTGCTCCGTATTTATCAAAAAGCTTACCTGTAATAGGGGACATAATTCCCATAATAATCGCACCAGGTAGCATTAATAACCCTGAATCTAATGGTGTGATTCCTCGCAATTGCTGCAAGTAAATCGGCATTAATATCATTGCTGAAAACATCGCCATATTAAGAACGATTGAAATAGCAGATGATAAAGCAAACATCGGATACTTATACACACGGAAATCAAGAAACGGCTCATCAAGCTTAAATTGACGGAAAATAAATAAGACTAATGCTAATGCTCCGATAATTAATGTTCCATATACATATGGACTATCCCAGCCTTTATCTCCTGCTGTACTGAAGCCATATAGCAATGATCCAAATCCAATACTTGAAAGCACAAGTGATAGAGCATCCATTGTTAAATGTACTTTTTCTTTCGTATCCTTCAATTTAAAGAAGGCAAATAGCAAGACAATTACTGCAAATGGAAGAATCATATAAAACAATGTTCTCCAATGATAGTGTTCAACGATCCATCCAGATAAAGTTGGACCAATTGCTGGGGCAAAAATCATAACGAGACCTAAAATCCCCATCGCTCCGCCACGTTTTTCAATTGGAAAGCTAACAAGTAAAACATTCATTAATAACGGCATCATAACAGCAGAGCCTGATGCCTGAACCATTCTACCGATTAATAATAAGGCAAATGAATCAGCTATACTTGCAGTTGCCGTACCAATTGTAAATAAAAGCATGGCTGCGATAAATAAATGGCGAACAGAAAATTTTTGTATTAAGTAAGCTGTTGTTGGAATCAATACACCATTCACTAGCATATAACCTGTTGCCAACCATTGGATTGTTGTTGCACCAACATTTAAATCTTCCATCATAGATGGTAATGCAACATTAAGTAGTGTCGAATTTAAAATCGAAACGAACGCACCTGCCAAAAGAATGGCAATAATACCATAAGGCGGTCGTTTTGGTGGTAAATTTGTTTTGTTCATTAATAGTTCTCCTCCTGAATAAACAAATGGTACATTTTTTTATACTATAGTTATACAATGAGTAATATTACTCCCATCTTTCGTGAATTGCAACAATTAAATCTTAACAATTTCCCTGTTTGTAAACTGAAATAAAATCAGATAAGATATGAAATAGAAAAATGGGTTCAGAAAACCATGAAATTTAGTCGTTATTAATTTGAAGCGGTGGTGATAAAGATGAAGGATCGCAAGCAACAAGTCATTATTAAAGCGCATGAATTATTTATTGAAAAGGGATATCAAGCAACATCTATTCAAGATATTTTGGAATATAGTGGAATATCAAAAGGGACTTTATATAATTATTTTCCTTCTAAAAGTGAATTATTTAAAGCTGTCTTTACCTATATACAAACGAAATATGAGGCAGAACGAAATCAATTACTTATTGGTGAGAATTTATCAGATATGGATATCTTTATTAAGCAGCTTGATTTATTTATGTTATCGAATAAAAAAAATAAAATATTTTCACTTGTTGAAGAAGTAATTACCTCAAACGATCCAGAGCTTAAACAATTCATTAAAGTCACGAGGCTTCGTCATCTTGAGTGGATGTTCAAACGTTTTATAGAAATTTTCGGAGAAGAGAAACGACCTTTTTTATTGGATTGTGCGATTCTTTTTTCAGGCATGCTTCAGCAAATGATTCACTATCATGCAGCAACAAAAGCTTCGCAAATTAATAGAATAGAAATTATTCGTTATTGTGTGAATCGATTAAAAAGTATTGTTGCTGAAGTTAGTGATAAAGCCGAACAATTGGTCGACCCAAATGAATTGATCATATGGTTAGGGGCTATTGATGGGAAGGAGCCTGACTTACTCGAAAATGTTCAACAATTAATGATAGAGTTAAAGGGGGAAATATCAGAAATATCTGTCAACAGTCAAGAGAGGGAACGTTTTACACAGCTATTAGGGTTTATTGAGGATGAAATTATCAATAATCAACAGCCACGTACATATCTTATCGAGAGCACATTAAATACATTAATGATGTCGGAAAAGGTAAATGGGCTGAAGGAAATGCAAAAGTTAAAGGAGATAATAGATAATAATATTTTTAAAAAGTAAGTGTGTTTTAAAAATGCATCTCTTAGGCATTCATTTAAATTGTAGCGACAGGAATCATAAGTTTTATAAAAATAAATAAAAAGGAAAAAACGCAGGGAAACCGCTGCGTTTTCTCATGTGACTAAATTGGCAGGAATACCTCGTTTTTCTTTACAAGTTTTTCATGAATTTTTCATCATGACTATAATTATTGATGAAATTACCGGGAATTTCGTTTCTTTCCACAACGAACACATTTGTCTGTATAAAAGCTGTACTTATGATTTCTGAAAATCAAATTACAAAAAATGGATTTGAACTTCAAATGAATCGTCTCCTTTGAAAAAATCCGGTAATCGAGCCAGTATAGTTACTAAAACGAAATAACTGTGACCTTTTGCCTGCTAAGTTAGCTATAGTTGATATGAATTAAATGTCTCTTATTAAGAACGACATGTTAGTTATATAATACTTCAGTGATTTTGGAATGTTAAGTAAAAAATTTGTAAATTTGTAAAATAATTGTGAGAGACCTGAGGAAGGTTCACGGGATTTGAGGAAATAGACTTAGTAAATGAATAGGAGATTATTCATTGTGAACCTTCCTGATTTGATTGAAGTAGTATTTTTTTAGTTTTCCTAGTTACTTCAGAACATCAGAGTCAACATATCGTTCACCATTAAGCTCACTTATAAGATTAATAGCAACTTCCGCACCTTGTTTTTTCGCTTGTTTTAAGCCTGTTTCTATTAAGTCAGGTCCACTGATTTCTGGGACGCCATAATGATTCTAAAATCCACACGTTTTGTCATTCCTTTATCATTGTCAATTAATATTGTTTTCTTCCCAGCCTTAGCTGTAAAGAGAGCTGCGCTTGCTCTAGCGGGACCTGCACCGATAACGATGATTTCATACATTTGCAAACACCCCTTAAACATGATTTAGTATACAATATAAGTATATATGTGAATTTTCGTAATTTGCAGTTATTTGCTTTATAAGAAATGTAAAAGGAGTGTATGACAATGGATATTTTTACAGCAATTAAAGAAAGAAGAAGTGTCGGTGTTGTTAAATCGGATCCTGTGCCGACTGAATTACTTGAGAAAATACTTGAGGCTGGAACTTGGGCGCCTGCTCACCATCGAACAGAGCCATGGAGATTTTTTGTTTTAACAGGGGATGCGAGAAAAAGTCTTGGTAAAGCTCTTGCTAAATACACTGAGAAAACATTAGAAGACCCAGGAAGTGAGGAAAATGTAAGCAGATTAGAGAAAATCTCACAAAAGGCATTAAGAGCACCAGTTATTATTGCAGCGGCAGTTGAGCCAAGCGATGATAAGAAGGTCATTTTGAAAGAAGAATACGCTGCTGTCAATGCTGCGATTCAAAATATGCTTCTTGCTGCACACGCATTAGGCCTTGGAGCTGTTTGGCGAACAGGTCATGTTTGTTATTCAGAAGAAGTAAAGGAGCTATTCAAGCTTTCAGAGCAATCGGAAATGCTTGGCTTTATTTATCTAGGCTATCCGGAAGAGAAGAAATTGGTAGGGAAACGTAAGCACTTTTCAGAAGTTACGAAATGGATAGAGAAGGAAGAAGATTTTTAATTATAAAATATGATACTAGAAAATTATATAGTAGAGGCTATCTAGTTAAACCTGCCTAGGATAGCCTCTTTGAACTCTAATAGACTACTCTAGTATTTTATACATTTTTCGATGTTTAAAGTAATCTATCACATTTTTTCCACAATAGGCCAATGATAAGAGTGAGACTCCCATAAAGGAGCTTCTTTCAAACGTAATATAAAGAACAAATAGAATGGAAGAAGCAATGAATGACAGACAAATAAATAACAAATTATCATTCATTTTTCGCTTTTCTCGTTCACGATAAGAATCGATATCAGAGAAAATCATTCCATGTGATTGTGGGTCATCCGTATAAAAAATATGCTTTGACTTCCATTGATTTGATAATGACGTCCATCCTGCATCCTCAAAGATTTCGCAAAACTCTAGATATTGCTTTTTCCTATTAAATGAACGAAAATCAATTTTATAAATTCGATTTTTTTGCTCCTCATTATGGATAGGTTCAAATTTATATGTATATTCAGAAACATCATCCTCTGAGTTATAACTTTTAAGGATCCAGCCTTCATGAAGCATTTGTTGTAACCACTGCTCCTCTTCTGTAAAGCTACTGAATTTCTTATTGATCTTTTTAATAGAATTAGATGTTAACATATCATTTTTTCCCTTCAGCTAGAATTTGATTTGAAAAATCAACCATTGTTTTATATCTGTTAAATTCATTATGTAAGGCTTCTTTTCCTATATCTGTTAGGAGGTATGTCTTTTTTTACGGCTATCTTTTTCTTCACTTAACGTTTCTATATATTGTTGTTTTACTAAATTAGTTAAAATTCCATATAAAGTTCCAGGAGCAATAATGAAAGTACCCCCGCTAATATGTTCAATCATTTTAATAATCCCATAGCCGTGTAATGGCTCTTGATAGAGAGCAAGTAAGACTAGATAAGTGGATTCAGATAAAGGCTTCATTATTCTCTCCTCCTTAAATATATCGACACTCGATATATCGACAGACATACTATATAACATGAAAATTTTGACTGTCAATAAATCCCTATAATTGATTAAGTTAGAAATATAGTAGATGCTCTGTCATTGTCAATATAAAAAGTGGTATTGCTATTTTAGAATACATATTGTAATATGATAAAAAATGTAAATATGACTTTTAAAAAGCAATGATAAGGACATGAGTTACTTTTACGGTTTCCAGAGAGGGAAGGAAAGCTGAAATCTTCCTAACGCAGGAAAGTATCTTACCACCTTTTGAGCTGTATTGGGGAAAAACACTAAGTATCCAATACCGTAGAATGCGACGTTACAGCACCAAAGCCAAAGGTGATTTTTGCTTATGGAAAATTGGGTGGAACCACGGGTATAACGCACTCGTCCCTTGTTATAGGGATGAGTGCGTTTTTTAATTTAATAAAGAATTTGTGAAGAAGAGGACATGAATTATTTTTACGGTTATCAGAGAGGGAAGGAAAGCTGTGAACTTCCTAGCTTAGGAAAATAATTTACCACCTTGAAGCAGTATTGGGGAATTAGAGTATCCAATACCGTTAACGCAACGTTATAGCGCCAAAGCCATAAGTGTTTTTTTCTTATGGGAAATTGGGTGGAACCACGGGTATAACGCACTCGTCCCTTGTTATAGGGATGAGTGCGTTTTTTTATTTTAATATTAATAATTGCAATGAAAAGGACATGAATTATTTTTACGGTTATCAGAGAGGGAAGGAAAGCTGCGAACTTCCTAGCTTAGGAAAATAATTTACCACCTTGAAGCAGTATTGGGGAATTAAAGTATCCAATACCGTCCACGCGACGTTATAGCGCCAAAGCCATAAGTGTTTATTCTTATGGGAAATTGGGTGGAACCACGGGTATAAACACACTCGTCCCTTATTTAGGGATGAGTGTGTTTTTTTATATTAGGCTATGTTAAAAGCTTATTGTTGTTTTCTTAGCACTTTGTTTATTGGAGTGAAAGGCGTGAGACTCCTGCGGAAGAAGCGGGTCAAAGGGAGATCCCACAGGGGCTAACGCTTGTGAGGCTCTCGGACCACCCGCGGAAAGCGAATGCCTGTAACGGAAATAAACAACCAAGATTAACAGTGCCGTAAATTTAAAAATAATGAAGGAGTGTTAAAACATGAGTAAAGAAATGTTGAAAATTGAGTTTCCAGATGGAGTCGTTAAGGAGTTTCCGAAAGGCATTACAATGAGAGAAGTTGCGGGGTCAATTAGTTCAAGCTTACAAAAGCATTCAGTTGGAGGAAAAGTGAATAGCAGGTTAGTTGATTTGAGCTACAAGTTAAAGGAGGATTGTCAGCTTTCGATTATTGCTCAAGATTCACAGGAAGGGATAGAGATCGTTCGGCATTCAGCAGCACATATTTTAGCACAGGCGATGAAAAGACTTTATCCTAACGTAAGCTTAGCGATTGGCCCAGTTATTGACCATGGATTTTTTTATGACTTCAAGCTGCCACATAGCTTGTCATCAGACGATTTACTTGCAATTGAAAAGGAAATGGAAAACATTATAAATGAAAATCTAAATATAGAGCGTATTGAGGTTTCGTATGAAGAGGCAGAAGCATTATTTATAGAAAAAAACGAGAGCTTCAAGCTGGAATTATTAAAGGATATTCCGCAAGGTGAGAAAATTTCTCTTTATCAGCAAGGAGAATTTATTGATCTATGCCGTGGTCCACATGTACCAGCAACTGGCTATGTGAAGGCATTTAAATTAACTCGCGTATCAGGAGCTTATTGGCGCGGGGATAGTGATAACGAGGTTCTCCAACGCGTTTATGGTGTAGCGTTTAACAGGAAGAAGGAATTAGCGGAATACCTTCATTTTCTAGAGGAAGCGGCTAAGCGTGATCATCGTAAGCTAGGTAAGCAATTGCAATTATTTATGTTCTCAGATCAAGCACCAGGAATGCCTTTTTATTTAGCAAAAGGGCAAATTGTTCGAAATGAACTTGAAAAGTACTCTCGGGAGCTTTTGCAAAAGGCAAATTATGAAGAGGTTCGTACACCGTTTATGATGAATCAACAAATGTGGGAGCAATCAGGTCATTGGGATCATTACCATGAGAATATGTACTTTTCTGAAGTCGATCAGACAAGATTTGCTATGAAACCAATGAATTGCCCAGGACATATGCTTATCTTTAAAAATAATTTATACTCATACCGCGATCTCCCGATACGAATGGCTGAATTCGGTCAGGTGCATCGTCATGAATACAGTGGCGCATTAAATGGTCTGTTTCGAGTACGGACATTTTGTCAGGATGATGCCCATATTTTCGTTAGGGAGGATCAAATTGAAAGTGAAATTAAACAAGTGTTTCATTTAATTGATGAGGTATATCGTACATTTGGTTTTGATTATTCCATTGAGCTTTCGACTCGACCAGAGAAATCATTAGGCGATGAAAAGCTTTGGGAGTTATCAGAAGGAGCGTTAAAAAATGTTCTAAATGAATTAGGTGTTCAATATCAAGTAAATGAAGGAGACGGGGCATTTTACGGACCGAAAATAGATTTTCACATAAAGGATGCATTAAAAAGAAGTCATCAATGTGGAACAATTCAGCTAGATTTTCAAATGCCAGAAAAATTTGATTTGTCCTATATCAATCAAGACAATGAAAGGGTTCGCCCTGTTGTTATCCATCGGGCGATCTTTGGATCAATAGACCGTTTCTTTGGAATTTTAATCGAGCATTTTGCAGGGGCATTTCCAGTATGGCTAGCACCAGTACAAGTCCAAATCATCCCTGTCTCACACGTTCACTTAGATGATTGCCTAAAGCTTCAAGCTGAATTAAAGCAATCTGGAATAAGAGTAAACATCAACAGCAGCAATGAAAAGCTTGGCTACAAAATACGAGAGGCACAAATGCAAAAAGTACCATATATGATTGTACTTGGAGACAAAGAGGTCGAACAAAAATCAGTAAATATACGAAAATATGGTGAACACCAATCTGAAAATATGACAATTGAAGACTTCAAAATGAAAATGATTGATGAAATTAACCAACGTCAAATTAACTGAAAATTGGGGACTGGCCCCAATAATTTTGTTACGATAGTTAACAAGTGAATAGTCAGACAAGTAGGAGTGTGTAAAATGATTCATGATTTAATTGGAGAGTCTGAAATGGACCCGATTGTTGGGATGCTTTTCTCAATGGTTAAAGAAAATTATCATCGTTTAAAATCAATTGTTGGTGAAATGTCGCAAGAAGAAATAGAGTATAAAGGTCCAAATCAAGGCTACAATAGCATCGCCCAATTGTTAAAACATTTAGCATATGTTGACCTAAATTGGGTTTATCGAATAAAGGGTCAGTCTATCCCACCTAAGCTTGAAGAAAAGTATGGACCGATGATAAATGAAAAAGGTGAATTGCCACATGTAGCTAATTGTTCACTTGAGACATTAATCAATCAGTATGAAGAAGTAATCGAGATGTTAAAAACAGAATGCTACCGTTTAACTGACAACGAGTTAAACAAATTGGTTGAATACGAGACTGGCAAGAAAGCAACAATTCAGTGGGGGATTTGGCATATTGCCGATCATAGCAGATACCACCAGGCTCATATTAATCAATTGCATAAATGGTTTTCACAAGGTGAGAGATAATATTTAAGGCTTTGCTTCGAAAAGAGGCAAGGTCTTTTTTAATATTCACTAAGGTTTTAATTAGATAATAAGCGTAATATATGGATTTTTATGGTAAGGTTAATTGATAGATTTTGTATAATAATGAAATATCATGGCAGAAATATTTTTTAGCAAAAAAATAGGCAAACATATATTTTGAGGTGTAATAATGCAAATAAACCGTTATATGGATACAATATTTCCAAATTTAGAGCTTAAGCCACCGTTATTTTATAGTTGGAAAATTGGAATTCGCTTTAAATTAGGTGTGAATTATAACCCTAATCATGTTTATGAAAATTGCCCCTATTTATTAGGGGTTTATGAAAGAGCGATTACTTTATTTAACGCTCTGTATTCATCAGATGATGATATGGTAATTGTTATCGATGTAGAAGATTTTGCAGAAGATGAAACAGTTAAACGCAAATTAAACATTTTATCTAAATATGTGAAAGAGAAAAGCGTTTTATTTCGGCTAATACAACATTCAATCCCTTATCTTAAACTTGAGGATGATGAAGATGGAGTGTATCCAACTCGTAGGTTTTTGTTGAATTGCAAGCCTACTGAAATTAGATATATTCAGATGATAAAAGCAATTTGTAATCAGGATATGGGGATCAAACCATCGCTCTACCATAGAGTGTATTTTATAAACAAAAGTAAAAATACGATATTTCATATTTATGATGATAGAGGGTGTGATTTATTAGCTGCCTCCACCGAAACAATTAGGGGGATATACAATCAATACAATGAGTGGATATTAGACTACGACAGAAATCAAATTGATAAAGTTTTTAATGAAAACGGCCATTTTAAATAATGGATTTGGAATTAAGATTATTTATATTCAAAGCCTTTCTTCTTATGGAGTAAGGCTTTTTGTGTTTGTTGAGCTTAAATACAGGAGAAAAAGTATGAAGGTGTTGACACTTACTAAATAAGGATGTATCATTATCTCGTATTCAAGATAATTGAAATCGAGATAAATTTTTAATGCAAACTGCAAAGATGAAACATCTTGCTTAAAACTATTTTTAAGTAATAAGGAAGTGTAACAATGACTGATTTTATCCAATTAGTACGAGATAGACGTTCAGCTAATAATTTTCTTCCCGATCAGCCAATTAAACGTGAGGAGCTAAATGAAATATTTGAGCTGGTAAAGCTTGCACCATCCGCATTTAATCTTCAACATACGAATTATATCGCTGTTACTGATAAAGAGATTAAGGGGAAATTAAAGGATGCAGCAAATGGACAATATAAGGTTTACAGCTCCTCAGCAGTTATTATCGTGTTAGGTGATAAGCAGGCATATCTTCAAGCACCTGATATTTATGAAGGGTTAAAAATGTTAGGGATAGTGAATGAACAGGAATATCAGCATATGGTCGATGATACGATTTCTTTTTATGAATCAAGAGGAGAGGGCTTCCATCGTGATGAAGCGATTCGAAATGCATCCTTATCTGCGATGCTTTTTATGTTGGCTGCAAAGGAAAAAGGGTGGGATACATGTCCGATGATTGGCTTTGATTCCGAAGCAGTAAAACGTATTTTACATATAGATGAACAAAATGAAGTAGTCATGATGATTGCATTAGGTAAAGAAAAGGTTGATAGTAGAAGACCTCGTGGCTATCGTAAGCCAGTTAATGAATTTGTTACGTTTGTGTAGGAATAATAAACAAAGGCATATAAGAGTAAAAATGAAGGAGTAAATTTATATGAAAAAAACATCGGGTATCCACCATATCACAGCAATTGTCGGCCATCCTCAAGAAAATGTAGACTTTTACGCAGGGATTTTAGGCCTTCGATTAGTCAAGCAAACTGTAAACTTTGATGATCCTGGTACATATCATTTATACTTCGGAAATGAATCGGGAAAGCCTGGGACAATTATTACCTTTTTCCCATGGGCTGGTGCAAGCCATGGTGTTATTGGAGATGGACAGGTTGGGGTGACATCCTATGTTGTTCCAGTTGGAGCAATGACATTTTGGGAAGCAAGGCTTAAAAAATTTCAGATTCCTTTTAGCAAAATTGAGCGTTTTGGAGAGGTATATTTAGAATTTGATGATCCGCACGGTCTTCATTTAGAAATAGTGGAAAGGGAAGCGGGAGAAAAAAGCGACTGGACATTTGGTGAAGTGAGTTCAGATGTTGCGATCAAAGGCTTTGGTGGTGCAACACTATTATCAAAACAACCAGAAAAAACAGCTGAATTGTTAGAAACGGTTATGGGGCTTGAGAAGGTTGGAATTGAAGGTGACTTTGTCAGATACCGTTCAACCGCAAATATCGGAAATATAATCGATGTAAAATTAACGACAATTGGCAGTGGGCAAATGGGAGTCGGAACCGTTCATCATATTGCGTGGCGGGCAAATGATGATGATGACCAGCTCGATTGGAAAATGTATGTTGAACGAAATGGATATCATGTAACCCCAGTTCAGGATCGGAACTATTTTAATGCTATATATTTTCGAGAGCATGGTGAAATCCTATTTGAAATTGCTACAGACCCACGGGGATTTGCTCATGATGAATCACAAGAAACAATGGGAGAAAAATTAATGCTACCGCAACAGTATGAGCCACATCGTGATCAGCTTAAACAAATGCTCCTCCCATTTGAAGTGAGAGAGTTAGATTAATTACTAGAAAGGAGTTTAGCACATGCTTTCAATTGACCCGATGCAAAATAGCGAAAGAGAAAATTACAAGTTTTTAATAGGAAGCATTATTCCTAGACCAATTGCCTTTGTTACATCGATGTCAAAGGAAGGGATATTAAATGGTGCTCCTTTCAGCTACTTTTCAATTGTCTCAGCAAATCCGCCAATGATATCATTATCGATTCAGAGAAAAGAAGGGAATCAAAAGGATACGGCAAGAAATATACTTGCTACAAAAGAATTTGTTGCTCATATTGTTGATGACACAAATGTTGAAAAAGTAAATAAAACAGCAGCAATTCTACCACCGGAACAAAGTGAAATCGAGCTAGCAAACTTGACGCCAATTACTAGTGAGAAACTATCGATCAAAGGAGTTAAGGAAGCAAAGATTCGCATGGAATGTATTTTAGAGAACTCTCTGCAATTAGGAGGAAACGAAACACCTAGCTGTGATTTGATTATAGGCAGGATTGTTCAATTTCATATTGATGAAAACATATATGAGCAAGGGCGAATTGATCCAATTGGCTTAAGCGCTATAAGCCGTTTAGCCGGAAATGATTACGCAAAAATTGGAGAGATCTTTACAATTGAAAGACCAAAGTGAAATAAAATCCACAAATGGAACTTTTGATGCATCAAAGAGGCTATCTAAAAAGGCTAAACCTTTGGAGATAGTCTCTTATTTCATGAAAAGTATACTCCTTTTAAATCAGGAATCAAGGAATGTGCGATATTTTTCGATAATTGGCTCTGTCAATATCCCTTCTTTATAAAAATGACTAGTATAGGTATGAAGCATCAATTCATTTTCTTCTGTAATGGTCATTTTCCATAATACTTGATTGATGATGTCTGCAAGTTCTTCGGCATTTGCATAAAGTGTATTCCATGCACGTACTTGCATTTCTAACTCGTCACTAAAGACAGCTGCTTCGATTTTATCGATGGGTACTGGTTCATTCAAATGCTCATATGGATCTTCATATACGTCCGTGTAGATAAAATGGACAGGATTGTATTCGTCTAACTGATACACAAAGCTTCTTTTCCCATTTGTAACTACGAATTCATTTTCTCTAAATTCAAGCTTACCGTTATCTAATAGTATAATTTTAGAAAATGACTTAATTTCACAAGTTAAATGCGGTGTTATCAACCAGTAGTTATGCTTTCGATTTAACTGTGCAACATATTCAGCAAACGATATTTCATCTAATGCTCCTTCATCACTCAATCTTGTATATGTTACTGGACGATAATAATACTTAGCATCAAGATTCTTCATTTTAATCGTCCACTCAGCATCAGGACACTCAAATAATACTCGAAATGCAAAGCCATCCTCTGTTTTCTTTAACTCATTGTATACAAGCCATTGCCCAACCTGGAGCGGTTCATCACTGACTTCGTCTAGAACATGCTGAAAAATGAAGTGAATTAGTGACTTCGATGAAAATCCACCATCTGTATTAATGTATAAATGAAGGGTATGATTCGTACGTTCAATTCTCTCAATCGTAGAATCGTGCAAACTTTCTTCAAAAACATCTTGAACCTCAGCTGGTAAAAACGTAACAGCTTTTTGCGTTTGTTCATAAGCAGTATCTAATATTTTTTCAAATTCCTTAGCCTTTGTCCGCATCCCTTGCAAATAATCTTCACGTACAGCTTTTGGCAATGTTGGTTGATTTAATGTGCCATTTTCCACGAACTGAATAAAACGACTTGGTAAAATGTCTAACAATTCCTCTTTTACTTCTTCAAGTTCTTCTCTTAATTGCCCGAAAAGATCCTCGTCTTCTTCCTTTGCCTCTCTTAGGGCAATTTCCCAATCCTGGTCAGTTTCGTGAATTGGCAGAAGATTATATTTTACGTATGACTCTTTTACTTTTTTTGATAAATTCCACATAGCTTGTTACTCCTGTACATCATATTTTTCTTTAAAGCTAGGACTAAGTTCACTCCAGACATCGAATTTATTACCGTCAATATCATAAAAAACAAAATTTCTTCCAGCATGTCCTCTGTTTTCAATTGCTCCAACTCGGATCTCATTTATGATAAAGTCTCTATGTATCTCTTCTAAAGCAGCTAATCCGTTCACCTCGAATGTTAAAGAAAACCATTCCTCGCCATATATGTCTATGAAATTAGAACATTGATTATTTTGTGATTTAACTAAAAAAGCTTTGATTTGCAAGGTTTAAAATCGCTTTGTCATCATCTTGATAGTTTAACTGTGCACCCAATTTATTTACATACCATGAAGATGAAAGCCCAACATTCGTTACAGGAATATATGAAGTTCCTACCCTCATTAACCTTTCTTTCATTGTTAAACCCCCTTTCAAATGATGATGAATTATAATATTCCTTTATTATCTAGCTTTTTCCTTCTTTTTATATAACATCAAAATAATAGATGGAAAATTAAAACTATGAAGTACATAAAAATTCAAAAAGGTGACATATTTTTCATCATTGACGATACAAAATTCTTTATCTAGGAGCGTTATAATAGGTATATTCTCTTAAACTAGGTGAGAATCTTAACCCTTTGTACCATTCATATATATGACTTCAAACAACATAGGAGGGATTAAGGTGCTTGAATATATTTTAACTGGAGTTTTGTTGGTGCTTTCGATATCTGTTTTAATCTATTCAATAAAAAAGGTGAAATAGTTTTATCTTTTTACTAGAAACCGAATTTAGGTTTCTTTTTTTATGAATCGACTCAGAATCAACAATCTTCTTAACAAAGTTAATTAGAGAATTGTGTAAAGATAAAGGATTTAATGTTTACCTGTTGAATAGATGAGTAGTTCATTTACAAAGCAAACTTGTAGGAGAAAATGGGGAAATATATAATTGGAATAGACCTTAGTGGAACGAGCAGCTAAAATCTCCTCATTTTAACATAAAAAGCTAAATAGTGGATAACAGATGTACAAAATTTATCCATTACCAAATAAGCAATAAAAAAGAAAGGAGATAGTGAGATTTGAGAAAAATGGAAATTCTTCCATGGACAAGTGAATGGGAAGTTTTATATGAAAAGGAAGCAGCTATTCTTCGTCCTTTACTTGAGAAGAATGTGCTTAGTATTTATCATATTGGAAGTACAGCCATCCCTTCAGTTGGTTATGCCAAACCTATTATTGACCTACTAGTAGTAGTTTCACAGATTGAGAAAATAGATAGTTACAATGATAAAATGAGCTTACTTGGTTATAAATCTAGAGGTGAAAATGGCATACCAGGGAGAAGATATTTTTCAAAAGGATTAAATAATAGAACACATCATGTTCATATGTATCAAATTGGCCATGAGAATATTAGAAGGCATTTACTGTTTAAGGAATACCTGCTTAAGCATCCTAATGAAGCAAAGGCATATGGTGCTTTAAAATGTGAATTAGCACAAAAGTATCCGCATGACACACATCAATATCAGAAGGGAAAAGAAGCGTTTGTAAATGAACTCGTTGGTAAGGCACTTAAGTGGAAGGGAAATATAAACAGAGGGTAGGGAGAAATGGAATGGCTTACCATATAAGAGTACGAGCAGGTGCACTGATCATCGAAAACAATTCAATTCTTTTAATTGAATTTCTCGATGAGAACGGCTTACATTATAATTTGCCAGCTGGTGGAGTTGAACCAAATGAAACAGTGAAAGAAGCTGTATGTAGAGAAGCAAAGGAGGAAGCATCAATTGATGTTGAAGTAGGAGAATTAGCGTTTGCCTATGAATATGCACCACAGATGAATGCATATAAGTATGGCGACACCCACCAGGTAGGCTTAATGTTTGAATGTAAATTAAAAGCCGGTTCTACACCGAAAATGCCTGAAAACCCTGATGAGAATCAAACAGATGTTAAATGGATTCCACTAGATGAATTGGAGACTATCATTCTCTATCCAGATATAAAAGAGTATATTGTCCATTTCGTATATAATAAAAAAACAATTACGTTTATCGAGGAGAATCTATTAAAGGAGTAACCCTTGAAAAGATAATCCGTATGAGGGGAAAACATGTTAATAAAAGGACTTAATCATTTCTTATTTTCAGTTTCAAATTTAGAAAATTCAATAGAATTTTACCAAAAAGTCTTTCAGGCGAAATTACTAGTAAAAGGAAGAAGCACTGCATATTTTGACCTGAATGGAATTTGGCTTGCGTTAAATGAAGAAAAGAATATTCCTCGAAAAGAAATTAACGAATCCTATACACATATAGCTTTTTCCATAGATGAAGCAGATTTTGAGGAAGTTGCTAAGAAATTAAAAGACTTACATGTAAACATTTTATCAGGACGTTCAAGAGATGAAAGAGATAAAAAGTCAATTTACTTTACGGATCCTGATGGTCATAAATTTGAATTTCATACAGGCACATTACAAGATAGATTAGCTTATTACAAGCAGGAAATGACACATATGGAGTTTTTTGATTAACCTTACCTGGAAAGGCAGATACAATATGAAAATTGACTATATTATTTATAATGGGATGCCGGATTCTATAAGGTTAACAGGGTTACTGCAATTACATAAAGTTATCTTTGGCTCATCAGATGATTTACAAATGAAAATGGAAACTAAGCCAAAGTTATTAGTCATCGTTGCACAAATTGATGAGGAAATTATCGGATATAAAATTGGTTATGAGCTAGAAGATGATACTTTTTATAGCTGGTTAGGAGGAGTAGATCCCAAGTACCAAAAACATGGAATTGGCACAAAATTAATGGAAAAGCAGCATCAATGGATTAAGGAAAATGGCTACACTTATGTTCAAACGAAGACAATGAATAAATGGAGAAGCATGCTGTTATTGAATATTAAAAACGGCTTTGATGTAATTGATACATATATTGATAAAAAGGGATTACAGAAAATAGTGTTGGAAAAAAGGTTAATAAATGAATAACATTTTTCGAAATCAACATAGTATATTAAAGCGTTTTGCGGAAATGGAGGATCATACCATCTAACCTGATCAATGTATGATCCTATTTTTTATCTTGACTTACTAGAATTATTCTAGCTTTAGAAAACAATAAAGTATATTTAGAGATTCATTCTAAAGAGAACTTTTATCTCTTTTATCCCATTCTTTTAAAGAGATTTGATGATGTACTTGTCGAAGGACAGCTGGTCTTGCAATGATAAGAATAACCGCTATAAGTAATCCTGCTGACAGTAGTAAAATCCATTGTCCCGGGAAAATATCATAAAGAAAGCCATATAGGACCATACCTAGTGGAATGAGTGACATTGTCGTTGTTTCTATTATCGAAAACACACGACCTTTAAACTCATCATCTATATTCTTTTGTAACATAACCTGCAACGGAGTATTTATAATCATGATGATTGAACCTAAGAAGAACATAACGATTGAATAATAGATGAACACTAGAGTATCGGGAAATGTAATTAGTAAAGGTAGTGCTACAAACACCATCATTGTTCCCATTGCTAAAATTCCTCGTTTAGTAACAAGAAGTGGAAAATTAACTTCTTTACGAATAGAAAAGTATATGGATATTAGCAACATGCCTATCGAAAATGCACCTTTTGTAAAACCAAAATATACGGAACTCATTTCCATCTTCTCAATAAGGATATAGGAATAGCCTACCTCGAAAGCCCCAAATAAGAAGTTAACTAATAATCCTATTAGCATCATCGTTTGAACGATAGGCTTTATTTTTAAATAATTTAAAGCTGATACAATACTTTTTCCTATGGATTCCTTTCGTTTAGCTTCCACTATATTGCTCTGATTTGAGAATAATTTAAAGTTCATTGTTGATTCAAGAATGACAGCAATGCTAGATGTGGCGATAAAAAAAACGAGGAATATAATTATTGAAACAGTACCATACAATAACCCACCAATCGCTGGACTAGCAATGGCTGAAAATGAAATAGACATTTGATTCAACGACATCGCTTTTTGGATTCTATCCTTATCAATAAGTCCGGTTATTGATGAAGAAAATGCTATTCCAGAGAACATCGATGTCAGGGACAAAATACAAGTAGTTACATAAATCGAAAGAAGTGACAGTCCCGATGTAAGGGTGATGGTAAGAAGTAACCCTACAGTTATCGTTGTCGCTATTTGTGAAATGATGACAATTGCTTTCCTTGAGGATCTATCTATGATGATACCTGCAAACGGCGCGACAACAGTACGAGGTAAAATATTACAAATTAAATTCGTGGCAAAGCTTGTAGCTGAGCCCGTTAATTGTAATATATAGAAACTTATAATAAATGCGAATACTTGGGAGCCAAACGATGAAATTAGTTTACTTACCATAAATAGATAAAGATGATACGTAGCTTTTTTTATTTTCGAATGATCGTCTATTTTTACCACCTCAGCATTGTGAAAGTTTAATTTAATTAAACAAATGGTAACATATATGGTACTTTCCTTTCAATAAAAAGTTTAATATAATTAAACAAAGGGGTGTGTTCATACATGCTAGGAGAGCGGATAAGAAAATTAAGAAAACAGAAAAAGATGACACTCGAAGCACTTGCCGGGAAACAATTAACTAAAGGGATGCTAAGTCTAATCGAAAATAATAAAGCAAATCCGTCAATGGAAAGTCTAGTGTATATTGCCGAGCAGCTTGAAGTTGAAGTGACTGATTTATTAGAAGAAATGAATGCACAGGAGTTAAGGGGGATCCTAGAGAAAGTTGAAAAAATATACTATACGGATACAGATAAATTAAAGGGAAAATATAAGCAATTAATTGATATCATTGAGCCACATGTTGAAAAACTTTCTCAAGGATATGAAAGTGCACGTTTATTAGAAATTTATAGCTATTCTCTTTACTACGAAAAAAAGCAACATTGGCAGGTGCCATCAAATCGGGCAGCAAAACTGTACGAACAAATGAATATTACTGCTAATCGGGCTTCCATTGGAATTTTTCGTGCCGTTGCCAAATTTATAGAGCATGATTACTCAAGTGCACTTGAAATTTTCTTATATGAACGGTCGATTATTGAATCGATACATGCTTATATTGATCCGATGACACAGCTCAACCTGTATTATCATGAAGCAATTTTATATTTTGCAGTAGGTGATGAAAATTCAGCAATACGGGCAATGGAAAGAGCAATCATCTTTTCAAATGAGAGAAAAATCTTTTATCGTATTGATGATTTGTATAGACTTGCTGCTGCAAATGCTATGTTTTCAAATAATAAAGAAAAAAAAGAATATTATTTAGAAAAGTTAAAGCAATATGGAGAGTTTGCAGATAATTCATCTTCAATTGATTTTTGTGAGCTACTAAATATTATGAAGCTTATTTCTGATGAACATAATTATAACAAGGCTTTAGAAGAGATTAACGAGCTATTATTACAACGAGAAACTGTTGGGATCTACGAATCGTGGTTTAACTTAGAGAAAGGGAAAGCGTTATATTATCTTGGATGTTATGAAGAAGCACTTATCTCTCTTGATAAAGTTGTGATACCAAACGTACATCATCCATTTGATTTATCTCTCTTATATGTGATTGATACGTATAGGGCACTTGTACTACATGAGCTAGGAAATAGAGAAGAGGCACTTGTAGCGGCTGAGAAGGCAATGGGGAATTTTGCATCACTTCCATATACTCCATTTAGGAAATTTAGCGAAGAAAGTTTCTTGAAAATAAAAAATGGATTAATAGGTAATGAGTAAGTGAAAATAATAATAAGCATTTCCACCCATCTAAAAATCCTTTATATAGCTAAGAAGGAGCTATGCTATGGAGCAAGTAATCATTAAAGACTACGACCCAAATTGGGCGATTCAATTTGAACAGGAAAAACAAAACATCCAAAGTATCCTCGTAAATGACATCGTAGATATCGAGCATATAGGAAGTACTGCAATTATTGGCTTAGCAGCTAAACCAGTCTTAGATATTGCTGTTGCTGTAAATCATCTTGATGATACTGCCTATATGATCGAGCCTCTAAAGAAATTACAATATGAATTTGTCGAGCATAACGATTTCCCTCATAGACGTTTTTTCCGTAAAGGACAATGGAGAGCAGGAACCCATCATTTACATGTTTACCAGATTAATAGTGAATCATGGAATGAGCAGCTATTGTTTCACGATTATTTGAGATAGCATTCAAATGTCCGCAAGGAATATGAAAAAATTAGGCTGTTTTCGTATTGATTGTTGCTCTTTTGACCAAACTCTTTGTAGGTGCTAAAATACTGCCACAGGAGGGGGTTTAGAATGTGGAAAGACGTTTATGCTGATTTTACTGATTTGCCAAAACACGAGCAACAGAAGCTCTTTAACCTTATAAAAGAAGAATTTTTCTCAGATGAAGAGGAAGAAAAATTGAAAGATGCATTTACTGCTATCAGAGAAACACGATTCAATGAAGGGTTAGCTTGTGTTCATTGTGGTAGCATAAAGGTGAAAAGAAACGGCAAATACAGAAACAGGCAGAGGTACGCTCTTCGTTCATTGGGATATGAAACTTTAAGAGGGATCATCGAAAGTGATGAGACCTTTTTCAAAGAGTCTTTAAAAGTGCGTGAAGTAGTTGATAGAAAGGCAAAAAAGCGAGGCGGTAGAGATAAGGAAAGAGGAATTAGCAAT
>JAPSLL010000022.1:0-11866 GCA_031180805.1 Bacillus sp. (in: firmicutes) | reverse complement strand
TGAAACTTTAAGAGGGATCATCGAAAGTGATGAGACCTTTTTCAAAGAGTCTTTAAAAGTGCGTGAAGTAGTTGATAGAAAGGCAAAAAAGCGAGGCGGTAGAGATAAGGAAAGAGGAATTAGCAATCTCAAAATTGCGGTTGTGGTGGCACAAGACCGTAATGGTCAAGCCAAAGCACAAAAAGCTGGAACAGGCCGTGTAAGAGCAGAAGAAATTGATGCTGTTATTGGAGATTATATCGACCCATCTTCTTTGTTATGCACGGATACCGCTACAAACTACAAGAAGTTCGCTCTCATCAAGGAACTTAAGCACAAGACGATTAATCTGAGTAAAGAGGGGTATGTCAAAAAGGGTATATTCCATCTTCAGCACGTCAACAGCTATCATAAACGATTGAAAGAATGGGTGCAGCGATTCAGGGTGTGGCAACCAAGTATTTAGACAACTACCTTTATTGGTTCAACTTTCTTCAACAGAGTAAAAAGATGGAAACTAAGGAACGAGTAAATCAAATGATTTTAAGTGCGTGTCAGAAATCTAATTTAATCAAGGTTAAATTTTTACGCGTGGTATAAAAAGCCACCTCCATAAGAAGCGGCCGACTCATTATTGAACTGTAAGCCCCGTTAATAAAAGATTGACACTAAAAAATTATACAATGAATGAATAATGATAACTGACCAAAGAGAATTACTTTTCTTATATACAAACCCGAATATCATTCCCAATATAAAAGCCGTTATTATGGAGCTTAGAATATGAGGGAATGAAAACAGACCTTTATAAAACCAATAAGGAAAATGAATCGATACAAAGAGTAAAGCCGTAATTGAATTTGCTATCCAGAATCTATAAGAATCGATAAGTTTTCTTAATAAAAAACCTCTAAATACAATTTCCTCAATTACTCCAACTAATATTATAGTATTAAGCGATTCGTTAAATCCTATTTGAAAACTGATATCATTTTTTAAAAGGGCGATATTTAATACTACAAAGTAGATTATTAAGGCTAAGGAAACCAAAGCTGTCCATTTTAACCATTTGCCATTGTTATAACGTAAACCCAAATAGGATAACGGATTACTTTTTTCCACATATATAACTAATAATATAACAGGAATAACCCAAATAACGATTTTAATAACGGCTGATATGATAGCTCTTGGCATAGGATCCATCAGATCTAAATATTGTACTAACCATAATTCTCTTATACACCAAAGTACAAAAAATGTTATGAAATATGTCCAAACATAATTTCTATTTACTTTTATCTCTATTAGAAACTCCCCCTTTTACTCTCAACAATCTTGCTCTGTTTGTTCAATAGGTTATTTCAAACTAAATTATACCATAAAATGGATAATGATTGCCTATTTACTTAAAGCAACAATCTATACGAAAACAGCCAAGAATTAAGAGAACTTTAGCTAATAAATATCGCTTTAATCGAGTCGCATATACAGAAGCGAAAGCACCATTTATTCAACTTGTATTAAAAAGGGCAATAGAAGAACAATAATATGGATTTTCCGAGGCTATTCGCAGAAAATTCCATGGGAAATTTATATAGTAATTGAAAAATGGAACAAGGAAATTAAAGAAAAATCATGTATAGCAAGTGACCTGAATAGAATAATGGAAAGAGAACTGAAAAATAATGTGTAGCATAATCTAACAGATTCATTGTATAGAAAAGCGGGGACCTATACTATAAACTCAATAGATATGAAGCGGATGATGATTATGGGAGAGAGCATAAGAAATGCCGCCGAAGGAGCAAGTTCATAAAAACAACCTTATGAACAAATCTCTCAGGTAAAAGAACCATAATTGGACGTAACTCTGGAGAGAGCATGAAGAGGTTAACATGCCACCAAAGGGGACCTGTTGTTCAAACAGGGCAAACTTTCAGGTAAAAGGACAGAGAAGGTAGCGATTACTACCTTTTTCTGTCCTTTTTTGCATGGCTAGATAATAGTAGGAGGTGTAAGGAAGATGAAAGAACGAGCATTGAAACGAACACCACTTTTTGATTTGTATAAACAATACGGTGAAAAAACAAAGGTTATAGATTTTGGTGGCTGGGCATTACCAGTACAGTTTTCTAGTATATTAGCTGAACATGAAGCAGTTCGAAATGATGCAGGCTTATTTGATGTTTCACATATGGGGGAAATTCTGATCGAGGGAAAGGATGCTGAAAGCTTTTTGAATCGTTTGGTCACGAATGATGTAACAAAGCTTCAAGTTAATCAAGCTCAATATACTGCAATGTGCAATCACGACGGTGGAACTGTTGATGACTTAATCATATATAGGTTAGCGAACCAAAAATATATGCTCGTCGTTAACGCAGCTAATTTCGAAAAGGACTATACATGGCTTAAGGAGCACGCAAGCGGTGATGTCATCATGCAAAATATTTCAGATGATGTTGCGTTGCTTGCGATACAAGGTCCTAAAGCATTGGGGATTTTACAAAAGGTAACTGAGCTGGAATTAATAAAGCTTGCGCCGTTTCGCTTCGCACAATCTGTCACTATCGCAGGTATTTCAGATGTTCTCGTTTCCCGTACAGGCTATACAGGTGAGGATGGCTTTGAACTTTATTTAGGTGCGAACAAGGCGAAGGCTCTTTGGGAGAAGCTTCTAGCATCTGGTAAGGAGGAAGGGATGAAGCCATGTGGACTTGGAGCACGAGATACGCTTCGCTTTGAGGCCTGTCTTCCGTTATATGGAAGGGAGCTGTCAAATGAAATTACTCCTCTTGAAGGAGGAATTGGCTTTACAGTTAAACTGAATAAAAATAGCCCATTCATTGGTAAAGAACAACTTGTAGCTAAAAAGGGAAATCGAAAATTGGTAGGGCTAGAAGTGACTGGGAAAGCAATTCCTCGTCATAGTTATAAAGTGTATTCGGACGATGGTGAGATTGGATTTATCACATCAGGGACATTTTCTCCAACGCTAAAGAAGAATCTTGGTTTAGCCCTTATACCATCTGATTATGCAGAAGTGGGGACAAAGCTTAAAGTACAAATACGCAACAAGTTCATCGATGCAATCGTTGTGAAAACCCCTTTTTATAAAAAGAGAAACGTTTGAAGGAGAGAGAATATATGGAAAATACGTACCGATATCTTCCTGATACAAAGCAGGATCAAGAAGAAATGCTTGCGTTTTTAAATGTTCAAACGATTGATGATTTATTTGCTGATATCCCACCTGAAATCCGCTTAAATGAACCGTTGGCAATTCCGAATGCTATCCCTGAACCACAGCTTGCTAAGAAAATGTATCAGCTTGCAGCTAAAAATAAACATGCAAATCACTTTCCGATTTTTCTTGGTGCAGGAACGTATGATCATTATTTTCCAAGTGTTGTGAACCATCTGATTTCCCGCTCCGAATTTTATACAGCCTATACTCCATACCAACCAGAAATTAGCCAGGGGGAGCTACAGGCAATATTTGAATTTCAAACAATGGTTTGTGAATTAACAGGAATGGATGTTGCGAATTCCTCTATGTATGATGGGTTTACCTCTCTAGCTGAAGCTGCATCACTTGCCGTTGCTACAACAAAGCGGCAAAAGGTTCTTGTTTCAAAGGCAGTTCACCCAGAATCTCTTTCAATAGTAAAAACAGTTGCAGCAGGACCAGAATATCTTGTTGAGGAAGTGAAGCTAAGCAACGATGTAACAGATTTAGAGAATTTAAGGAATCTAGCCGATTCGAATACAGCTGCGATTATGATTCAATATCCGAACTTTTTTGGTTCAATTGAGGATTTAACAAAAGTGAAGAAAATCGCAGAGGAGAATGGAGCGCTTTTCATCGTTAGTGCGAATCCTTTAGCATTGGCAGTTTTACAGTCACCAGGGAAGCTTGGAGCAGATATTGTTGTTGGAGATATGCAGCCGTTAGGGATTTCGATGTCCTTTGGTGGCCCACATTGTGGCTATTTTGCTGTTACGAAAAAGTTAATGCGGAAAATCCCGGGAAGAATTGTCGGGCAAACAGTTGATGATAAGGGAAAACGAGGATTTGTCTTAACACTTCAGGCACGTGAACAGCATATACGTCGTGACAAAGCCTCATCAAATATTTGTTCGAATCAAGCATTAAATGCTCTTGCCTCAGCTATTTGTATGAGTGCACTCGGAAAGAACGGGATTCGTCAAATGGCACAGTTAAACTTCGAAAAGGCGAATTACATGGCAAAACAGCTCATTGAAAAAGGATTTCATATAAAGAATCAAGCACCGTTTTTTAATGAATTTGTTATAGAGCTTCCATTGTCAATTCAGGAGATTAACTCAAAACTTCTTAAGAAAGGTTTCATTGGTGGCTTTGATTTAGGAAGCAATCAAATGTTAATCGCTGTAACTGAGCAGCGTACGAAGGAAGAAATGGACCAATTTATCAAAGCATTGGAGGCAATTGCTCATGGTTGATTATAATAGTCTTATTTTCGAAATAAGCCGCCAAGGCCGTGTTGGTGCAAGTCTACCAGAAAGGGATGTTCCTAAGGTAGCTTTAGAAGAAAAGCTACCAAAGCATTTGATACGAGATATACCTGCTGAGCTTCCTCAAGTTTCTGAGCTTCAGCTTGTTCGCCATTATACTGCTCTTTCGCGAAAAAACCACGGAATTGACACAGGCTTTTATCCACTTGGGTCATGTACGATGAAATACAATCCGAAAATAAATGAGGATATCGCTAGACTCGAGGGCTTTAGCCGAATTCATCCATACCAATCTGAAGAAACTGTTCAAGGTGCTCTAGAGCTTATGTATGAATTACAGGAGGATTTAGCTGTTATTACAGGAATGGATGCTGTAACATTACAGCCTTCTGCAGGTGCACAAGGGGAATGGACTGGGTTAATGATGGTGAAGGCCTATTTTGCAGAGAAGGGGGAAAAAAGAACAAAGGTCCTTGTTCCAGATTCGGCACATGGAACAAACCCTGCAAGTGCTACAGTTGCAGGCTTTAAAACAATCACAATTCCATCTAATGAAAATGGATTAGTCGATTTAACAGAATTAAAAAAGCATGTTGATAGTGAAACGGCAGCATTAATGCTAACAAATCCTAATACGTTAGGCTTATTTGAAAAGGAAATTCGTGAAATTGCAGAAATTGTCCATGATGTCGGCGGACTGCTCTATTACGATGGCGCAAATGCAAATGCAATCTTAGGAAAAACAACACCAGGGATTATGGGCTTTGACATCGTTCATTTAAATCTGCATAAAACCTTTACAACACCTCATGGCGGCGGTGGTCCAGGAGCAGGACCTGTTGGAGTGAAAAAGAAGCTGATCCCGTTTTTACCAGTGCCACGAATAGAAAAAGCAGGGGATAAGCTGACATTAAATGATAAGCATCCATTATCAATTGGAAGAGTGAAGGGGTATTATGGGAATTTCGGTATTCTTGTGCGTGCTTACACATATATTCGGACGATGGGACATGAAGGACTTCGTCACGTTTCCGAAAGTGCTGTCTTACATGCTAATTATCTTCAGAAAAAGCTTGTACCATATTATGATTCACCATATTCAAAGATATGTAAGCATGAATTTGTTTTATCAGGAAGTAAGCAGAAGAAGCTTGGCGTAAGGACGTTAGATATGGCGAAACGACTTCTTGATTTTGGTTACCACCCACCAACGATCTATTTTCCGCTAAATGTAGAGGAATGTTTGATGATTGAGCCGACAGAAACAGAAACGAAGGAGACCTTAGATGCTTTTGCCGAAGCAATGATTCAAATCGCGAAAGAAGTAGAAGAAAATCCGGACATTGTTGTAAATGCACCTCATACTACCTCAATTGGTCGCTTAGATGAGGTTCAAGCTGCCAGGCAGCCAATTGTCCGTTATAAAAAGGACATTAAACAACCTTTATCAGTGAAAGTAGGTGGTATGGAGTGTTCATAACATTTAGTAAAGAAGCGGTGGAACGATTAAAATCTGTCGAACTAGAAAAGGGGAATTTCCCACGTATTGATGCAACGATGGGTGGTAGCTGTGGATTATCAGTCAATTTTTCCCTCATTTTTGATGAGGCAAGAAGAAATGATTTATTGTTTGAAGAAGCAGGCATTAAAATTCGTATCGATCATTTTGCAAAGAGGTATTTACAAGACGATATTTATATTGATTATACAGATGAGCATGGTTTTGTTATTGGGGAAAGCTATGATTCGGGGGCATGCTCGCTAGAAATTTAATAATGGATGCTTTGCTTCTTATTTAGAGGCAAGGCTTTTTATTTTAAAAAGGTATATTTTGGTTATTGGAGAATATTACATTATAGATTTATAGAATAGGAGGATAAAGTGAAATATTTCTTAATTGTTTTTGCTACCTTTTTATTAGCTGTTTCGTTATTTTCGTTATTTAATCAAGCATATGATAAGTATTTAATTCCGTTAAACTAAATAGCATCTACACTTTTATTGGCAATTTTAGGAATACGATCATTAAAAAATAAGGAAAGAACGATTGGAATTATAGTGCTGGCCGTTTCTGCCTTTTGCGCAGCTACCTATATAGGGAAAATTATTTTTTAACGGTGTGAACATGTATTTGGAGGTGATATCATGATTGTTCGTGAAACAATAAGCACTTTTCATATGACAGCCCAGCATGATCATGCATTGATGTCAGAGGAAATTGCAAGACAATTTTCTGAAGATTTATTTTTAAGTAACGATTATCGAGAGGAGGCCTACATTGCTATAAGAGAGCATGATCGAGCATGGATTTGTCTAGATCAAACACCGATATGGAATGATCAGAAGCATGTCCCGTATTCGTTTATGGATTACCCTTTATCACCTAAGCTTGTGATGTATACAAAAGGGATTGATGAGGTGGAGATGATCAATCAATATGCTGGTTTACTATGTAGTATTCATTTTTCATCCTTTGTTGATATTCGTGATTCTCGTAAATCGGAATGCATACAGTTTATCGAGCATGAGAAAAATAGACAGAAGAGATTAAACAAGCAATTAAATTATCCAAAAAAGGAAGCAATTAATCGTCACTTTCAATTATTACAGTTAGCAGATGCTTTATCTCTTTACATATGTCTAAATGAACCCGGTGCCACTAAATCAGATGAATACCCATGGTTTGTCGATGGATTTAATCCCAGTATTAATGGTAAGAAATTTGTTGCCAAATGGAAAAATCAATCTGAAATAAAGATAACACCATATCCTTTTGCTGATGAATTTTCTATTACTTATCAATCAAAGTATGTTTCAAAATCATTAAGGGAAAATAAAGGAATTGATTTTGCTTATCACCATACTAATTTTACGAATAGTAAGATAAAATTTGTCAAGTGAATGAAATGCTAGACCTAAAAGTAGCTGTATTAGATCACTTTAGGTCTAATCCATTCATTTTTCGCTTATATAATTTAAGGAATGCATCAACAACGTTTGGGTCAAATTGTGTACCTCGATGTTTCCGTATTTCAAAAACTGCATAGTCTAAATCAAGCTTTTCCCTGTACACTCGCTTTGATGTCATCGCATCAAATGTATCTGCAAGGGCTACGATTCTTGCAACTAAAGGGATATCCTCTCCTTTTAACCCTTTTGGATATCCTTTCCCGTCATACCTTTCATGATGATATAACACAATATTTAATATGCCATTTTTATCAAAATTCGAAATATGCTTAATGATGTTATAGCCAATTATCGGGTGTTCTTTAATTAAAGTATATTCTTCGTCAGTTAATTTCCCCTGCTTTATTAAAATATGCTCAGGAACTCCAATTTTTCCTATATCGTGCAGCAGCCCGCCCTCTAGTATGACGTCATATAGATGTCTCGGTAGGTTCATTTCCTTTGCTATTTCAAGAGAGAGACGCGCAACATTCTGTGAATGATTGGCGGTTGAGGAGTCCCGTGAATCAAGCGCATTTGCCAGGGCAGTTACTAATTCAATGTTTCCGCTTTTTATCCGCTGATAATTTCTCATTAACCCTGTTGAAATAAAGGTGATTAAAAGATATGTAATTAAATGAATAACGTAAGTAAAAGGCCCTGAAAATGGTTCTGTAATGAGGAAAAAACGAGCCGTAACAACAATTGTCGTCCCTAATAATAAAACCCAAATCGGTTTTTCGTAATAGCCAATTCCTAAAAAAATAACGGATAATATAAAAAAGATATAAAGTTCACTATCAAATGGCATAATCGGCAAAATCAAAATGTTTAACACGATGCTCATAAAAAGTAACATATAAAAGCCATACTTAAAGAATACTTGCTTATTAAGAAGAGCATTAAAAAAATGATTCATTTTTTCTCCTCAATTAATTAACAGTCATATTATTCCTCTCTTTTATCGTTTCACTCGTTTTCTCTTTTTATTACAGAACTTATAGGATGATGAAAGTAAAGTTATTATTTCTTGAGAATTTTGTTTACGTACTATGATTTTTAGTATCTGAAGGATATTGATTGTTCAAAAGAGGCTAGTCAAGTGAGAGTTATTGTCTTATTTTATTTCTAACTGCTGCAAAAAAATAGGGTTATTAATGGTATAAAACGCATGAATACTTAATGTCCATGCGTTACACCTTTTGTTTATTGTGAAATTTTCTTCATATACATATACACATCTTTAGGCTGTATTTTAAGTTGGGTGGCGATTTCTGAAATTCTCTTACCTTGTTTTTTCAGTTCCGCTATATTTGACTCTAAAGCTTTCTCGTATTCTTCAGCTAGCATGAATAATGGACTCAACAAAGCTTTCCATATATCAAAGTCAGTAAATCTATTATGTTCTACTATCACATTTATCAAGGTTATCAATTCTTTCATAACTATTGTTTGATTTCCTTCTCGCACTTGCTTTTCAGTAAGAAAACAATCTATTTCTTTCATAATTGCTAGGAAATTCTCTAGTGAATCTGCAAGGAAATTACCGCCATTCCAGCTGCCAATGCCGTGGATTAATGTAGATACAGGGTAGCCCTTCTCATTTAATTCGATAATAAGAGGATCCCCGCACATTGTTTCATACCCTATAACAATCCAATTTGCATCCCATGAATCCTCTTCATCAGATATGAGTGAATGTCCATCTGCAGTAATCAGATAGCCAATTTGGGCTTCTTCTAATTGCTCAAAAGAGAACAGTTCCAAATTCACATATTCTTTTATTTTTTTAGTTTCTATGTTAATGAATTCCAGATTTCTTTTAATTTCAGCCTTTTGCTGGTTAGAAGCAAATTTTATATTTTGCATGATAATTACAGTCCTATTCATAAAAGAGTTAAGAGAAGATAAAAAGGAAAAATGAATGCAAGTTAGCGCATCTTGCTACTCAAAAGTGATTAAAGATTATTGCAATAAGAAAAAGAGTTTTTTCTATAACTATTCTTCCTCTTGCTGGAGCCGATAAATTTCTCTCGCAATCGATTCCAATATATAAACAACAGGTACCTGTGTCGTTATATTTGTCTCTTCTAAATATTCTTCTGTTACATAATAAGGAATGTTGAGGTCAGAGATTTTTGCAATTGTAGATAATTTATTATTTGTAATGCTAATAATTTTACTGCCTTCCTGTTTCAGCTGATGAAGGTGTGTTACAGTAAATGGGTTTTCTCCTGAAACAGATAATGCGATCGTTACACTATTAAACATGAGCTTTGAGTGTATAGGGAAGTGTGGGTCCTTAATGTACATTGAAAATTTCCCTAAGCTTGAGAAATATCTCGCCCCATATTCAGCTAATATTCCTGAACTACCAATACCGATAAAAATGACATTATCCGCTTTTGTAACAATGCTTGCAGCTTTTTTCATCTTTGCTTCGATATCCCCATTTAATGTTCGTTCGAAAAATTCTAGGACAGAATGTGAGGAGCTTTTTATCATGGGCTTTTTATTTTCCTGTACATGCATTTTAAGCTTAACTTTAAATTCGGTAAATCCTTCACAATTTACTTTGCGACAGAAGCGTAAAATCGTCGCAGTTGAGACATGTGTTTCATCTGCTAGCTCGCGAATTCTCATATATGCGACCTTTTCACTGTTTTGGATAATGTAGTTATATAAAGAGGTTTCTAGCTCATTGAATGAAGCAATGATTTCATTGGAAAACATAGGATAAACTCTCCTTACTCAATTGTAAATCATCTTACATGTTTAGTTTATCACAATGATACACTGTGTTACACAAATGAAACAAATAACTACCTTTGTTATAAAAAACTAGTTAGTTCGACTATGTTTACGATTATTCCAACTATCAGTATGATTTTAATATGAACATGTTTTAAATTTATCCAACAAACAAATGCTACTTATTATGATAGGAAAATATCGGGAGGTTATTATATGAAAACATATCATTTCCCTGAAGACTTTTTATGGGGTGGAGCAACTGCTGCAAATCAAATGGAAGGTGGATTTGGTGAAGGGAACAAAGGATTAAATATTGCCGATGTTCTTCCAGGTGGTAAAGAAAGACTTAGTATTCTTCAAACACCAGGCTTTAACTTTGAAATTGATAAGGAAAAGTATTATTACCCAAATCACGAAGGAATTGACTTCTATCATCGTTATAAGGAAGATATTGCGCTTTTTGCTGAAATGGGCTTTAAAGTATTCCGTATGTCGATCGCATGGACAAGAATTTTCCCAAATGGGGATGAATTAGAGGCGAATGAAGATGGCCTAGCATTTTATGATCGCGTGTTTGATGAGCTGCATAAACATGGTATCGAACCAGTAGTGACGATTTCTCACTATGAAATGCCGGTAAATCTTGTGAAGGAATACGGCGGTTGGAGAAGTCGTGAAGTTGTAACCTTCTTTGAAAGATATGTAAATGCAATTTTTAATCGTTATAAAGATAAAGTGAAATATTGGATGACATTCAATGAAATTAATAGTGGCTTAGTAATGCCAATTATGGGACTCGGCTTCTCGATTCAAAAGGAAGAGGATCGTTATACTCCAACATTCCAGGCATTCCATCACCAATTTGTAGCAAGCGCAATTGCTGTTAAGGCTTGTCATCAAATTATTCCTGATGCGAAAATTGGCTGTATGATATTATACGCACCTGTTTATTCGTATGATTCTAATCCGAAAAATGTGATGTATGCTCTTCAGGAGGAACGATTCTTTAACTATTTCTGTGGTGATGTTCAAGTAAGAGGAGAATACCCTGCGTTTATTAATCGTTATTTTAAAGAGCACAATATTAAGCTAGATATTCGCGAGGGTGATCTCGAGATTATCAAAGAGGGAACAGTCGATTATATCGGCTTTAGCTATTATATGTCTCGAACTGAGAAGAAGGATAAGTCAGATTTAGAAAATGCACAAGGAAATCTCATTGGTGGTTTAAAGAATCCGTTCTTAAAGGCAAGTGATTGGGGCTGGGAAATTGACCCAGAAGGTTTACGCATTAGTTTAAACCAACTATATGATCGTTACCAAGTGCCACTTTTCGTTGTTGAAAACGGCTTAGGTGCTTATGATAAGGTTGAAGAAGACGGTTCAATCAATGATGACTACCGTATCGATTATCTCCGTGAGCATATTAAAGCAATGGGTGAAGCAATTGAAGATGGTGTTGATCTAATGGGGTATACAAGCTGGGGCTGTATTGACTTAGTAAGTGCATCTTCAGGTGAGTTCTCAAAACGGTATGGCTTTATTTATGTGGACAAGCATGATGATGGCAGTGGTACGTTAGAGCGTAAAAAGAAAAAATCATTCTTCTGGTATAAGGATGTCATTGCAACAAATGGAGAAAAGCTATAAAGTGTTAACAAAAAAAGGGCTACTATAGTAGCTC
>JAPSLL010000021.1:13551-63477 GCA_031180805.1 Bacillus sp. (in: firmicutes) | reverse complement strand
AAACGACTGCATTGTTGTTTAATACTTTTTCGATAATCACTTTAACACCTCCGATATATAAAAAAGGCAAAACCACACCTTTTTTAAAAGGTAATTGGTTTTGCCTGATTTAACAGTAACAACCCGTCCTGTATACGCTTACTGTGATATTATCATAGCTATAGGACTTTAGCAATAGGAAAAGTAATTTTTTTCACAAAAACTACTTTTCCAAATTCTATAACTATTTAAATTAAAATAAATCGTTTAATCTTATGCAACATTCACTTTTGGATTTCCTTTTATTTTCATAAAAATAGTTCGAACGATCGGGCCCATTATAAGCAATTGTAAAGGTAGAGCAACAATAAAGTTTTTTATGAAGATTGATGCATAACTTTGTACAATCGAATCAGTACTTATGCCGTTGCTTATATATGCTGTTCCTAATCCATAGAGCGACATCCAGAATACCATTCCTAAAACCATACAAAATGACATCGAAAGAATAACAAATATCTTCTTTGATTTATCATATGGTAAGGAAAAAGCAATTTTCCTCGCAATTGGCCCTACGATAAATAAATCTAATATAAATGCTACGATAAATCCTATTAAAAATTGAATAAGAAACCCGCTAATTGTAATCGTATGAATCAACCCATTTACATACAAATTATAGACTGACATCACGACGACCATCCCAAAACACATCATTGCCCCAAAATAAAAACTTTCTTTCTTTGTTGTTGGCAAAAAAATCATCCTTTCTTTTTTCACATGATGATTATTGTAACGAAACGATTACTTGCTCGTAAGTGAACATTTTGTGAACTTTTACTATTTTTGCCCTATTATCTTACTGATAGAATATATTTAGACGGAATAAAGGAGAATTGTATGCACAAAAAAACATTTGTCATATCCATATCCTCTGTATCAGGCGGAGGAAAAACTGCTGTTACAAACGCTCTCACAAAAAGGCTTCACAAAGCTACAGCTATACATTTCGATGAATATGATCTGGAAGAACCTTCTAACTTTTCTGAATGGGTGGATAGAGGAGGTGATTACAATGAGTGGAATGTAAATCCTATTAGACAAGATATTCAAAAGTTATTACAAAATTCTACTATAAATTATATTATTCTCGATTATCCATTTTCTTATCTAAATACCCAATTAAATGACTTTATTAATTTATCGATTTATTTGGACACACCATTGGATATTGCATTGATAAGAAGATTTTTCCGCTCTAAGGTGAATTCAATTGAAGAAATCACATATGAGTACGAGAATTATCTTAAGTTGGGGAGAAGTGCCTACACCGTAATGGAAAGGACAATAAAACCTAGTGCTGACTTCATTGTTGATGGTCTACTATCTTTAAACGAAATAGTAGATAACATAATAAATAGGCTAGCAACCTATGAACAGAACACTTAAAATAACAATAAACCCGCTATTCTCTTGGATTAGCGGATTTTAAAATTTTGGATATTTCTTAATTACAGCTTCTACTCCATATACCCTTCCACTAGTTCATAGCATCTTTCTTTTGTTAGCCCTGCTTGTGTGCTTATATATTCAAGTGATTCCATTGTCCCACCTTCATATTTAGAGGCAGCTGCTTTTGCTGTTTCATCTCGGTATTTAATCCAATTTCGTTGTTCTTCTCTTAATTTGTCCATATCACTCGGAGAAAGCTGCTCTTCTAATGTTTGGTAAATTTCATTTAACACATTATCCCATCTTGTAAAAATTTCACCTTGAGCCTGTTTCATTTCAACAGTTGTTCCGTTTTCTAATGCCTGTTCATATTCAGCAAGACTTAGTTCAATTTCAGCTAACTTTTTTAAATACTTCTCTCGTTTACTTTCGCTATTTGCGTTCTCTTCTTTCTCATCATCCCCGCTTTCTTTAACAATCTCAGCATTTTTTGCTGTTTTCTCGTCCTTTTCTATTTCATCATTTTCAGTTGTTTTACTTTCAGTTGCTATCTGTTCTTTTTTAGCTAATTGAGCTTTACTTTCTTCAATGTATTTCTCCACTTTTTCTTTTATACTACTCGTAAGTGACTTTTCTTTTAGAAGGTTATTTGCTTTCATTAAAGCATCTTCCCAATCCCCATTTTCCATTGCTTCAGTAACTAGATTGAAGGCAACTAAATTCTCATATAATGTTTTGGCTTTCTTATCATCTGGCTTTTCATCCAATGCTAGTTCAAGTGATGTTATAGCTTTTTCAAATTCGCCAGTTTCTAATGCTAAATCCGCTTCTTCCATAATTTGATCGAACGGTTCATTTGTTGGTACATTCTTCGTTTCAGTATTACATCCAACTAAAAATAAGCAGACAAATCCAATTAACTTTTTCACTGATTCTTCTCTTCTTTCTATTACATGCTTTTTATACGACAAAGGTTTCTCTCTCCATAGAATGGTGATGAAAGTCGTATTTCTTTTCGATATAAACTTGATGCCATATCATAAAAATTAAAACTGTCCAGATTTTCCGACTGTTATCATGTACTCCTCTTTGATGCTCCGATAATAAAAATAACAAATAATTCTTTTCAAATAGATGATCGGTTTGACTGTCTATAATCAATTGATAAGCCCAATCAAATAGCTCGTTTTGTAGCCAATGTCTAATCGGAACTGGAAATCCTAATTTTTTGCGATTTAGCACGGAATCAGGAATTATTCCTTCCATCGCTTTTCTAAGTATGTATTTTGTTTGTTGATTTGTAACTGTTTTATCATGACTAAGCTGTGACGCTACTTTATACACCTCTTTATCAAGGAATGGAACTCGTAACTCTAAAGAATGCGCCATCGTCATTCTGTCTGCCTTAACAAGGATATCTCCACGCAACCATGTATGGATGTCAATGTATTGCATTTTTTGAATATCATGAAGGTGGTTGATCGATTGATAATATTCCTTCGTTACATTTGTATATGTCCATTCTCCTTGATAGTTTCGTAAGAGCTTACTTTTATCAAGTTCAGAAAATATCTTTGCATTACCTATATATCTTTTTGAAAGGTTTGTTGTACCTCTTTCAATATAACTTTTCCCTTTAGCTCCATCTGGTAATTTACTTGCTAATGCAAGCCAGCCTTTCTTCATACCACTTGGGAAATGCTTGAAATATTTTAGCGAATGCGGTTCTTTGTAAATATTGTACCCTCCAAATAATTCATCCGCTCCTTCTCCAGAGAGAACAACTGTTACATGCTTCTTAGCTTCACGAGCAATAAAATACAACGGGACTAAAGCAGGATCCGCTACAGGTTCATCTAGATGCCAAACTATTTTAGGGAGTTCTTTAATAAACTCTTCAGGTGTTACGACATAATGAAGATTATCTACACCTAATGCGGCAGCTGTTTCCTGTGCCAATTCAATTTCACTATATCCCTTTCTTTTAAATCCAACTGTAAACGTTTTTATCCGTGGATGAATCTCACGCGCCAAAGCGACAATACTCGATGAGTCAATTCCTCCGGATAAAAAGGCACCAACTGGCACATCACTTCGTAAATGGATCGAAACTGAATCTCTTAATACATCTTGAATCTTTTTTACCTCTTGTACAAATGGTTGATTTATTGGGCAAAAGGTAGGATTATAAAAGGATTGAATAACCGTTGATCCTTCCAGTGTTTTTGTAAAAAAGCATCCTGGTTCTAGTCTCTTAATCTCTTTTGATAAAGTTTGAGGCTCTGGAACATATTGATAAGTCAAATAATGGTGTAAAGATTCCAAATCCATACTATCGTTACCTTTTATAGCACTAACTATACTTTTCTTTTCCGAACTGCAATAAAATTCATCGTCAGTTTCAAAATAATAAAATGGCTTTATCCCAAAATGGTCTCTAGCACCGAATAATTCTTTTTTCTCCTGATCCCAAATAATAAAGCTAAACATACCGCGCAATTCATTAACAACTCGTTTTCCAATATGGCTGTATAATGCTAAAATGACCTCTGTATCTGAATCAGTATGAAACTTATAGCCCTTCTTCTCTAATTCTTGTTTTAGCTCTAAATAGTTATAAATCTCTCCATTAAAGGTAATCCAGTAACGATCATCATATGATAAAGGCTGTCTACCACTCTCAACATCAATAATACTTAACCTTCTGAAGCCTAAGTGAATATGGTCATCAAAATAATAGCCCACATCATCTGGTCCCCGATGGGTAATCATTGCCGTCATATCAACCGTTGTTAACCTTTTTTCAAGTGCATGTTCTTTAAGATTCGCACTCATATATCCAATAAATCCACACATATGCTTTACCTCTTTCCATCGTTATCTATTTCTTCTACTAAATTCTTAACCAAAGGTAACTGAACGACAACGGTTGTTCCTTTTCCATATTGACTAAGAACATCAATCATTCCACCATGCTTTGTGATAATATTTCGAGTGATAGCTAATCCAAGTCCTGCGCCGATTGATTTTGAATCTACTTTATAAAAGGAATCCATAATATACCTTAGCTCTTCCTGCTTCATTCCAATTCCTTTATCACTGATTTCAAGCACAGCAAAATGATTTCTTTCATATAGATTTATTAAAATCTCACTATTCTTTTTTGAGAACTTAATTGCGTTATCCAATAAATTTAAAATTACTTGTCTCATTTTATCTCCATCAGCAAAAAGCCTAACTGGTACACTTTCTAGAACAATTGAAACATTTTTATCTTTTGCCCTTTTTCGAAGTTGTAATGTGACTTCATAAACAAGCTTATCAAAGTTTAATTCAACCTGGTTCAGAGTAATTCGATTTGACTCATACCTAGAAAAATCTAATAAATCTTCGACTAATTTCATCAGCCGCTCAGATTCACTCCGGATCATTCTCAAACCAAATTTTACCTCTTGTTCCGTTAAGTCTTCTGGTGACTCCATCGTTTCAACCCACCCTTTAATTCCTGTAAGTGGCGTTCTGAGCTCATGAGAAATCGATGAAATGAAATCGGTCTTTAACCGATCCATCTTCACAATTTCATCAGCCATATAATTTAGTGTGTTTGACATTTCACCAAGCTCATGAGGGTATGTTTCTTTTATTCGTTTTTCAAATCGTCCCTTTGACAATTCACGTGTATGCTGAATAATTTCTTTAAATGGTCTTACAATTGAATCTGCTAGACGAAGACTAATAAGAAAGACAACGATTGCAACACCTAAACAAATCATAATTCCATATTTAAAGAAATGTTGAATCACTTCATCAACATTTGCTAACGTCGATACATAGCGGAGCACCCCAACTACCTGGCCATCTAACATTAGTGGTATATAGACAGCAAGCACTTTCTCTCCTGTTTGTTGAATAACTTCCTTTTTATAAATTGTCTCATAGGAAAATACTTTTGGATCAATTGAATACGTTTTCTCTTCATAAAAACCAGATGAAGATTGAATAAGTTCTCCATCATTTGATAATAGTTGCAGTTCTGCTCGATTATATTGATAGCTTTTAATTATGAGGTCACTATAATCTTCTAAGCTACCATAATTAAACTCATTTCCCTTTTCCCAAATCGGATTAATCGCTTCAACATGATTACGAAATGTACCAGCAATTCCTTGATAATAATAATTTGTAAGGGCAAAGCCAAACACCGTCATGACTAAGCTTAAAGTCAATAGGATGATAATCATGAAATAAAGGATGACTTTGCGCTTCATACATTACCCATCCATATATAGCCTAGCCCCCACTCCGTACATAAATAGACTGGTGAAGAAGGATCTGCCTCGATTTTTTGACGAATCCGTCTAATGTTTACATCCACAACCTTTAAATCACCTACATAGTTTTTTCCCCACACCTCATCCAATAATTCATCTCTTGTATAGACACGATTTGGATGGCTCATTAGGTAGTGAAGAATGGAAAATTCAGTTGGTGTCAATTTTATTTCTCGTCCAGAGCAAATTAATCGTTTCATATTCATTTCTAATTGAAAAGGACCGGAAATAAGCCTACCATCGTTTTCCTTTGAAATTGAATGATCGATTGTTAGTCTACGAAGCAGAGAAAAAATTCTAGCCTCAAGCTCGACTAAACTAAAAGGTTTATATAAGTAGTCATCTGCACCAATGATTAATCCCTCGACCTTATCCTTCTCCTGAGTTCGAGCCGTTAACATAATAATGCCGACTGATTGATTCGTTTTTCTAATTTCTTGACATACTTCAAATCCATCGATTCCTGGGAGCATTAAATCTAGCAAAATAATATCAAAGTGCTCTCTATGGTACAGTCGTAACGCTTCCTCTCCAGTTTCCGCCTCCGTTACAAGGTATCCTTTCTTTTTAAGATTTAAGCTGACGAAGCTACGTATTGATAACTCATCTTCAACAACAAGGATTTTATTCATGGACTTCCCTCTCTTAAAATTCATCTTCTAGCAAATGAAACTGTTTAAATGGAAACGAATCGTTTTCTTTCATTACTGTATAAAAAATAGTATTTTGTGTTTCCTTAAAGACATGGCCGGAAGGTTCAATTGATTCACGTTTTCCCCATTTGACCTCAAAAAGCAATTCATCATCTGAAACAGAAATTAATTGAATACCATTCTCAAGCTCTTTAACTGTAACCTTTCCATACCATTCTTCTGGAATTGTGATGTAAAATTTATGTTCTCTGTTCGTAAATCTCTCCTCTATCTTTTTTTCTTCACCATTTATTGAATAGGATGAATAGTATTCAATAAACTGAATATCTGCAGACGCCTCTTCTTCCCAGCCTTTTGGGATATACATCCCACCTACTTCAATGACTCCATCATTATTAATATCTTTGCTATACAGAGGGTATTCTTTAATAATCATGCCGCTAGTTCTTTCATCAACCTTTATCAGCTTTCCCCCATCAATGGCAATGATTTCTGTCACCATTGAATGAGCTCCGACTCCTCCATCAATAAACAATGCCAGAGAACCATCATGTAATTTTCCACTCAATACATTCTCATGAAATGCATATTCATCTATATTTACACTTGAACTTACCTCTAGTTGACCATTCCTAAACCGAAGATGCTCTGCCTCCATAAATTCTCTTCTCTTCCCGTGAACTAAAAGAATATCTAAATTTTTATCACGATCATAATCCGCAATATCGATGATTTCATAGCCTTTATTTGCTAGCTGCGTAAGCCCTTCTGCACCCCATTGATAAATTCTAAGCTCGTTCTCCGACTCAAAGTCAGACATTCCAAGTCCGATGACGATTTCTAATTGTCCATCATTGTCTAAATCATGAAGATTGAAATAATCAAGCTTAAAGTACTCAAATTCAATGTCTGATATTTCTTTCCAGTCATTTTCTGTTTCTTGCAAAGAAAGAAGATGAACTTCACGCTTTTTCCCTAATCCTCTATATAAAAGAAACGCTTCCTGGTTCCCATCGTCATTAACATCAGCAATATAAATCGATTGTTTTTTATTGGAATTTTCCGGGACTAGTAATTCACTATCAGATGGTAGAAGTTCAAACGCTTTTTCACTTAATTCTATTTTCTGTTTTTTCTCCGGTTGTGGTGCTTCAATTAAAGCGTTAGGAGATTCAACAAGCTGGCATCCGGATAACAACATACTACTCATAACTAAACCGAACATTAATGTTGATTTGCTTTTCTTTCTCATGGTGTACACTCCATTCTTTTATTCCAATTACTGCTTAATTTGGAATAACTTCATTATATAAGTCCTTCTCTATAAAAGAGTTACAAAAAAGTTACAATGTGAATTTTTTATCGATATGTGTAATCTTTTAACCTTAGTATTACATTCGCAATAGATATTGTGAAGCAACGCTAAGATAATTAGAAGATTAAATAACGTAGAGTTAAAAACATTTAGAATATCAAACGAGGAGATAAATGAGTTTTTTTATTGATGACAGATTATCACTTGAGAATTGGGGGATATTTTTACAAAGTTGACAATTTCTCAAGAAAGGTTGAGAGATTTGACTTGCTCCTTTGGGAAACCTCAAGCTTTTTTCAGGCTCCTAAATCATTTTTACCAAATTCAATTTCTAATTTTAGAGAAAAATAAGGACCCCCCTTCCAAGGGAAATCCTCATCATTTAGAAATTTAGTACTGTTAAAATGAATACTTCTTAATCAATTCATCTAATTGCTTGTTTAATTCAGTTAGATGCTCTGCTGATTTTGCTACATTTGAGATGGCACCGACTTGTTCTTCTACTGATGCTGTAATTTCTTCAATCGATGCTGCTGTTTGTTGGGAAACACTTGATGCGTTTTGAACCGCGATTGTGATGTTTTGATTCTCATTTGTGATTTGTAATAGTTCTTCATTTAATGCTTCAATTTCATTAATCGTTTGACTAATCGCAGTATTAATATGATTAAATTCCATCTCAGTTTCTTTTACAGCTTGATTTAATTGCTGCGAATGGACAGTCGTACTCTCCATCGTCTCTACTGTCTTTACAGTTTCTTTTTCAATCCCAGCTATCATATCTTGAATTTGTTTTGTTGCAAAATTAGATTGCTCTGCCAGTTTTCGAACCTCACTAGCAACAACAGCAAAGCCTTTCCCGTGCTCACCCGCACGTGCAGCTTCAATACTAGCATTCAATGCTAAAAGATTTGTTTCTGCTGCAATACTTTCTATTGTAGCTGTAATTTTAAAAATATCGCCTATTTTAGTGGATAATCCCTTTATCCCAATACTAATTTGCTCAAAAGCCTTTATAGAATCATCGTTTGTTTGGAGTAACTTTTGTACGATTTTCTTTCCTTGTCCGGCTGCTTTAACAGAATCCAACGACTTTTCCTTAATTGCATTTCCTTGTACATTCATTGTTTCAATTAATTGATTTAATTGCTCAACCCTTTGATTTGTATCATCTAAATCCGTTGCTTGGGAAATGGTCCCGTTAGAGATTTCCGATATTGCACGACCGATTTCTTCACTACTTGCAGATGTTTCCTCAGATACTGCTGATAACTCAGTTGCGGAATCAAGCAAATGATTGCTCATTTGATTCAGTTTTTGTAGTAACTCACTCAGTTGCGATGTCATTCGATTAAATGCATAGCCTAATTGACCAATTTCATCTTTTGATTCAGGTAATGTTACTTTTTCAATTCTACCTTGCGAGATATTAATAGCTGCATTTGTCGCATCAACAAGTAATTTCACTTTCCTTCTCGTTAAAAAATAAAAGCTAGCTAGACTAATAACAGCTATAATGGCTGTAATGATAATAATCAAGATCTTTAATTCCTGAAGCTTACTATAAAACTCATCCTCATATACAGCAATTCCAATTGAAAGATCCCATGGCTTAAAGTGTGTCATATATGCAATTTTATTTTTTACTTCCCCAGTCTCGTCATTTTTATCAGCATAAACAACATAATGTTGATCATCAGTTTTTGCTTTTGCTCCTTCGACCATTTTCTCCCGATTTTTTGTATCATTTGGGATGGAACCTACTTCATTCGATGGATGGATTTGTGCTGAGTAGTCAGGCCCATAGCCAAGAATATAGCCGCTATCCTTATATAAAAAGGCAGATTTTTTAAAATCATAACCCCCATCTCCTGAAAGCTTTGGTCCATTTAATAATACCCTTGCCTTTTCCTTTGCATCCTCAAGACTTATTTCCTCATTTTCAACTTGTTCATTTAATACAGATAAAGTAACAGATGCTCCTTCTACAATATATTTTAGCTCTGCCTTCCCTTCATCAATTAATAGTTTTTTTGCGATTGAATAGCTTGTAAAACCAATAATTGATGATGTAATAAGAATAATGACACTAACTAAAAATAGTAATTTAGTTGATACACTGTTCCAATTTATTTTTCGCTGTTTCATAGTTTCCCCCTCCTAATGTTGTTTTGCAAATAAATTTCAGTTGAACCCAAAAACTCTATATAGTTACTATATCGACTACATTCGACAAGTATTTACTTCCACTTAACGAAATTCCACTTTTTACATTATTTTTCCTACTATTCACTTCTAACAAAAAAAAAAACATCTATTAAGGCACGCTCCTTAATAGATGCTTTTAACTGGTAAAAAAACATTAACAATAGTAAATCAATTGCTTCATTATCATAATAATCTAGTAAAAGTAATTACCTATTCTTCAATTACCATATAACATTACTTGTCCTAATCCATTTATCATTCATATACACTCCCAAGTGTTTTATATACTATTAATCCTAATCAGAAATCTCCTTAAAAGTGCGGATCGTAATGTTATTATTATCTTTACCACTTACAATGAGTGTGAAGCTAACGTTACCCATGAAAAAAGCTGGTCAAAATCAATAATCTGATCCTTTTTAAGCTTAACCGTTTTTCTTTCAGGTGGACCATCAAACATATCTTCTGGTAACGCTAACCCTTGAGTGTTAAAAATTGTAAAGCTTACAGCATCCTTCGAAGTTGAGATAACAGCAGCATATTTACCATTTTTCAAGAAATGGGGTTTCTTATATTGGATCCGTTCAACAACATCTGGGATTGCTTTATGAACAACATCTCGAAGGTGAGTACAAATTTTAGCCTGCCAAGATAATTTCACAGTTTCAATGAATTCGGTTACATCTGGATTCATAGCTAAAAAACTCCTTTCTTATTTAAGAAGAGGCTCACTGATTATTAATTTGCCATGTTACCCATTTTTGTAGTTTAACCTCTCCAAGCCCATTGTCGCTTTTACTTTAGAAAAGGTAAATTATATAATGAATGTAAAATACAACTTACCTAAAGTCAAGTTATATTTTACAGCACCTTCAGTTAAACTTGACTTTCATATTAGGAATCTCTAACATATTCTCTATCGAGGAGATGGTTAATCACATGGGTGAAATTCGAAATGCCGAGCGAACACGCAAAAACATTTTACAGGCAGCAAGAGAAGAATTTTTTGAAAAGGGCTATACTGGGACGAGAATCGAATCAATAGCAAAACGCGCAGGTGTAAATAAACAATTAATCTATCATTACTTTAAAGGAAAAAATGAACTAATTGATGAGACAATCAAGCATTTTATTACACAATTACCATCTGAAAATTTTACATTACCGGCAAATCCTGCTCATATCGCAGAATTCCGCTATAAAATAAATCAGGAACACTTAATGGATTTTTTGAAATTTACAGCATGGGAAGCTGTCGAAAAATTGCCTGATAGCATAAAGGGAGAAAAGCAAAGGAAAAAGATTCTAGATTCCTATAACGAGGATATGAAATCAAAACAGGAGATGGGATTGGTACCAAAGGATTTAGATCCAACTCTCATTACTTTGATGATGTCTAGCTTAACAATATATCCTCTATTGTATGGAGAAGTTACACGGATGATTACAGGACTACATCCTGACGATCCGTTGTTTCAGGAAAAATGGACGAAATTCCTTCGTGAAATTAGCGAACGAATCTTTAATATAAAATCCTCCTCGAATGATTTGGAGTAATTATCCTTTTCTCTTAAATGCCCTTCTTTCTGCATACTCTGAACAAGGTAAACATACAAGAAGCTTTTTACCATTATCATCGATGTATATACGTAACGGGCTAATCTTCCTTTTACATATACTACATTTTTTATTAAAAATACTTAACAATGACACATCCAAGTCCTCCTTTTAGGAAATTTCCGATTTTTCCTTTCAATAAGTCCTTGCAAAATTAGGTACGATAAGCGATTGAAGCATGTTCAAACGCTTATCGTTTTTTAACGAAAAAATGGAACTTCCGTAACCCCCACTAAACGCGCATAAAGAAATAGCTGACCTTTATGATGAATTTCATGATCATACATTGCCAGCAAATAATTTCGCTTTGGTCCTTGAAGCCTAGGATGTGAAGCATTGTTCTCTATATGTAATTCTTCATCCGTTATAGACTCAAAAGTTGTTTTTGTTTTTTCAGTAAACCTTCTTACAACATCACGAACATCCTTCATCGTTATACATGGCGGGATATCAGGTGAAGTGAACTCTTCTGTTTTCACCATCGAAACAAATACATCATTCCAGCCTGCAATATGCAAAGCAAGTTCACCAAGTGTCATAGCATCATCCCATGGTTTAAAATCGATATATTTATCATCGATTTTCGCTAATAATTCTTCAAGTACTGTGCGATGCTGAAGCCATTCATTCATCATTTGTATTGCCTGACTCATTTTTTACTACCTCCAATTAGAACATGATGAATAGATAATTCTCTATTAGATAGGTAGTTTCCTTTCTCTTTTAGAAATTCGATTTTGTATATTCCTTTTCGTTTAAATAGATTGAATGCCACTAAAAACTATCTTTAAAAAGAAACTTAATTAAGAAAACTTATTCTATTCAACTTCTAACCCTCTCTTCAACAAAACCAACTCTTCAGCTAAATTCTTGATTCTCTGCTGAACATCAATATCGATTATTTCATTATCATCAGCAAATTGATCATTGTGGATAAACACATTTCCAGTGGGGACAGTCCCTTTTAAATAAGTAAGAATCGGCTTTAATTGATATTCTGGTACTAGAAAGTGCTTTTCGGTTCCACCAGTAGTGATCATTCCTGTTACTTTAGATTTAAATGCATCAATCGGAAAATGATCTAACAGATTTTTCAAAGCACCAGTTATTGAGGCTTGGTAAATTGGAGTACCAAAAAGGAGAACATCTGCAGCTAAAATCGTATTTACTACCTTTATCGTATCATCATTATAATAGCTTAACAGTGTCCCTTTCACAAATTCAACATCATACTCCTTTAGGTCAACAAGCTCAACTTGTATATCTGAAGCGAAATTTTCCGCAGCAGTCAATACTTCATAGACCGCCTTTGACGTTTTTGAGCCAATTAATGACCCTGAAACACCAACGAGTTTCATAACATTTCCTCCTAAAAGTTTATCAATTTTAAAAAAAGGGCCAGACCCCATAAATCATTTGGTGTCAGACCCTTTTGAATCTCGCTTATTTTACTAGGCTTTCGAATTTTTCTGCTACTACATCCCAGTTGATGATGTTAAAGAAGCTTGCGATATAATCAGGTCTTCTATTTTGGTAATTTAAGTAGTATGCATGCTCCCAAACGTCTAAGCCAAGGATTGCTTGATTGCCTTCCATAATTGGATTATCTTGATTTGGTGAGCTAGTTACTTGAAGTTTCCCCTCACTATCAACAATCAACCATGCCCAACCTGAACCAAAGCGTGTAGTTGCTGCTGCAGAGAATTGTTGCTTGAACTCATCAAAGCTTCCAAATTCTTCATTAATTGCTGCCTCTAGCTTACCAGTTGGTGCTTTATTATTTGAACCAGGTGCAATCACTTCCCAAAATAATGAATGGTTTAAATGACCGCCTCCATTGTTTCTTACGGCTGTTCTAATTTGTTCTGGAACTTCGTCTAAATTCGCTAATAGATCTTCTAACGATTTTTCTTGTAATTCAACTGCTCCTTCAAGCGCAGCATTTAAATTATTTACATATGTTTGATGATGTTTTCCATAATGAATTTCCATCGTTTTTTGGTCAATATGTGGCTCCAATGCGTTAAAACCATAAGGTAAAGCTGGTAATGAATAAGTTGTCATAATAAAATCCTCCAATTCTTTTTATACTTTATAGTATAAATAGTATATATAAAGAATATCCGATTTTAACTGGAAAATCAATGAAATTGCTAAAAAAAAATAACTTATTTTGAATAGTTTATTCAACTCTTCTCTCTCCAAACATTTTATACTTTATGGTATAATTATTTATTAATTAAATACTTTCTCCACATTCTTATTTTGGAGGTGAACATATGAATCATTCACAATCAAGCACGAAGGACCGTATCCTTCAATTACTAAAAAAAGAAGTATCGTTAACTGTTAATGAATTAACAAATCATTTAGATATCACACATATGGCCGTTAGAAAGCATCTAATAAGTCTTGAAAAAGATGGCCTCATCAAAACAAAGGAAGTAAAGCAACCGATGGGGAGACCATTACAAACGTACTCCTTATCAGATAAAGCAGAGGAATATTTCCCTAAAAACTATGAAGGAATTAGTTTAGAGTTTCTTCACGATATTAAAGAAATACATGGGGAAGAAGTTGTTCAGCAATTATTTAAAAAAAGAGAATCACGTCTTATAGATGAATATTCACAAAGAGTTCAACGAAAGGATACAGCAACTGAGAAACTTCAGGAAATCGTCAGTATCCAGAACGAAAAAGGCTATATGGCTGATCTAGCAAAAATTGATGATGACACGTACGAAATCACAGAATACAATTGTCCAATCTTATCAGTTGCTAAAGATTTCAAGATTGCCTGCAAATGTGAGACAGATATGTTCAAACAAGTACTTGGTATCGAGCAGATTAATCGAACATGCTGTCGAACAGAAGGGGATAATCATTGTAAATTTTTATTAAAGTTCGGTTAATTGTTTGTATAAACGTTAGTCTCCTCGGAAAAAGTGCAACCTATCATGATTTGGCTCACAAATAAGTTCCTGTATTAGAAAATCACCTAATGTAGCGCGAAAATGTTCAAATATAAAAGTTTTCGTTAAAAAAGGGCAGTCCTTTTCAAACACAGAAAATAAAGATTTATAATTATGTTATAAAATCTTATTTTCTTTGTCTGACTGGACTGGCCCTTTTTGTTTAGCTTTTTGTACTCAAGTAATACGATGTGAAGGATTCACATTCCTAATGACTCCTTTATAACAGCTGTTAAATATTCAGCATTTGTTATTTTTTTATTGCATTCACTACTATCCGAGCAAATAAGATTTCCGATGGATTTGTAATAATCCGGGTTTTTCGTTTTTTTTGTTTTTACTATGGTGGAAAAATAAGCAATCTCACTCAAAGAATTGCAGATAGAACAAATATTTTTTTTATTTGTCGGTGTAAATTTACATTCAATGCCGACCATTTTTCCATCTAACTCGTACACGATAAATTTTTTATTTGATCTTAAATCGTTCCAGCTTAAATACGTTAGCTTATTATGGTCTATTTTTGCTATATCAGGTAGCTTTAATTTCTTACTCTTCGGAAACATTTTTTTCAGTTGCTGCTCGGTAATTTTAGGAAAAGGTAGCAAACAGGTTGATAACTGCTCGATATATCGCTCATACTCGTCGTCAGTCTTTAATTTAGAGAGATCTAACAATTTTTGCTGCTCCAATGATGCATTTGGAATAAGATCCATGATTTTAGCATTTGCTAAATCGATTTCAGCCGCCAAAATACTAGGTGGTACATTCTTTTTGGCAGTATCCTTAATAATAGCAATTTGTTTTTTAATAAAATTGAACTGTTCATTTTTAATGAATTTATCTGTCATTACATAACTCTCCTTGCATGCTAACATCTCTTTACGCTTATTTTAAAGAATGCAGCAAGCTTCTAAAATAGAGAAAATGACTTAGAAACGTTTTTTACATAAACAAGGGTGACTCAAAAGGAGCTGCCCCCTCCAACAAACACCGGTATATAGTAACTAACAACATCATTAGCCTATATATTGTGTTTGAGGGGTCTGAACCTATGGTTTTGAGCCACCCTAGTTGTTCTATTTTTTATGTGAATAAACAATTTTCTTAATAGTTTCCGTTGAAAGATAATATTCCTTAGCAAGTTGCTGAATACTAGTACCACTACAAAAGGATTTTTTTATCGCAGCATTCCGGCGATCAAGCAGCTGTCTCCCGCCACTTGAAGTTCCCCACTTCCGATACTCCGTTTCTTGCTTAGGAATGTAAAGGGTTTCCCCCTGAACATATTTTTGGATTTCCACAATTAGCTTTTCGGGTAAAACTTTCGTTGCATTAATATATTTCAATTTTGCCCGCCCCTTATTTGATTTTTTTAAATAAGGTGCAAAGCCAAAATATTAGAAAAGCTTGTTCAGCGATAAAATTAAATGTTTCGCCCCATGCAAAGTATCGCCTTTCCAATAATAGGCTTTGCATGAGTGGAAGAAGACCTAGACAATCTTAAATGATTCTCCATCTGTAAGCACCCCCTTTAATTTATCATTATAGCGAAATCCACTATCCATTTGAAACGATTTCTACTAGTTTTTCATCTTTTTCGGAGAGGCTTCACTTGTTTAAAATATAAAATCGCTACATCTTCGAACCTCAAAACAGAATGTTTCCAAGCTCCTATTCCTCTTATGGATAGGAGGAGACGTCGACGATTCTTATTCGCCGCTCAACTTATTGTTTTCTATAATATTTCACTCATATGCTATTCGACCAACTTATCACTCTCAGCTACTCCACTTCAATATAGGTAAAAGCGCGATCTCCTTCGATAGGTGGAAAGGTTATCAATATTGAGCTGAGCTACATTGAGGTAATTAGTAGCATTAGAAACATTAGTATCGCTAATAATATGCTCAAAAAAATACTTGCTAAAGATATAAATATATTCCTTTTTATTTCTATTACTCCAACAACGAGACCAAAAATAATCGTACCCAACCAATAAATAGTAGCTAATGTTTCATTAAATTTTGCTATGATTCCACTAAAGAATAAAACAAACAGTAATAGTTGTAGTACAAGTGAACAAACTCCGAGAATGCTTGGTTTATTTCTTGTTTTCTTTTTCTTATATAAAGTAACACCTACTACAATGAAAAGAAAAGCTAAAACTAAAACAAACAACATAATTAAACTAGTAAACGTCATACATTTCCCTCTAATCTTTTTTTAATTCAGTTAGTTAAATGAAACTATTTAACCTTCCCTTAGTCCCTTAAATTATATCTCATTTTACCTAGTAATTCTATGTATATTTTTCTGTATTTTCACTAATAAAATGCCCTATGTCAATTAGCAAGTTAAATGGATATACCCATTTCAAAAATTAGTTATTATCATAGTATTAAATATATAGATATTCTATGTATATTGATTATATATTTCCTCTAATAATCTAAATCGAAGGTATGACAACTTCAACAAAATTAACGTTAATCCTCTAAAATATAAACTTAATCAAACTATAAACTGTTTCAAACTGAGATCCAATATGAACATCTATTTCCTCAAATTAAAGGAAGCGAAAAACCGATAATATATAAAATATATCATATAAAAATAAAAGGTGTTGTAATTTCCTTTTGCCACTAGTAATTTATAATTATATAAAGGAAGTTGTTCTTAAATCATCATATTCACAACCACTTATTATCACCTGTTTCCATCATATACCAAATGGAGGGATTATTAATGGACGAAAAAATCACTAAACCCCAACCACCCTATTATGCAGTAATCTTTACTTCCCAAAGAACAGAAGGGGATAATGGGTATGGAAAAATGTCAGAAGCAATGGAAAAGCTAGCTTCACAGCAACAAGGATTTTTAGGTATGGAAAGTGCAAGGGATAACAAGCTAGGTATTACAGTTTCTTATTGGAAATCGTTAGAAGACGTTAAAAATTGGAAGGAAAATTCCGCCCATAAAATTGCGCAGGATAAGGGTAAACAAGAATGGTATAAAAGTTACCAAGTTCGAATTTGTAAAGTTGAGAGGGATTATCTATTTGAAGGATAATTTTAAAATGATAAAGGAAAACCGCATGGAACAGGTACAGACCCCGAAGGTTAGCTTTTTTGCCCTTACTTTTTGAGGTAACCACCAACTCCATGCAGTATTTTCTTGTAAACAATTCGAACGAACTTATTAAAATGTTACAGCTAAATAGCCTTTAATTGAAATTATATTAGACTTGTTAATTCATCTCGAGTAGTCATGGCAAATAGACAGTTTCATTGAGGAATACTGTCGCAACACGTTTTTTCATATCCACCTATTTAAGTCCGATTTCTAACTGAAATTACACTAACCGTTCTTAATCTAAATATAATTTGTAGTATACCAACTCTCCGCTTTTTAGAATGACTAGCTCCAAAATAGAGCATTTATCCCCTAACGCATCTTCTGGCTAAGGAGTATGTCCTCCCTTAAAAACTTAGTGCGATTTCTCACCTATTAATAAGTCAATATTATTACAATGAATACTCGGCCAACTCAGTTTCGATTTGTTCTTTAATTAATGCCAAGCATTCTTCTGATGTTTTAGCAAAAATTCGTTTTCCGTTTACAATTGCATATGGTCTCTTTGCACACATTCCACAAAAGGAAAGGCAGCTACTTTCAATCACTGCCACTTCTGGATATTGTGCTTCCAAAATGCTTTCGATATCAAGCTCATTAATTAAGCTACCATCACATATTTCAACGACAACGATTCCCATCTGCCTTACCTCCTTACTTCATGGAATTTTTTAAACAGCAATTTATTGCAATGGCTCAAATTAATGAAAAACGATCAATCAGCATCGCTCTCATCTTGGCCAATAATCATTACCTCTGTTTCTAAATCTACGGCAAATTTCTCTTTTACCGTCTTTTGGATAATGCTAATCAAATCGGTATAATCCTTTGCAGTCGCATTGTCAACATTCACGATGAATCCAGCATGCTTCGTAGAAACCTCGGCACCACCAATTCTTAGTCCTTGTAGACCACAATCCTGGATAAGCTTGCCAGCAAAATAGCCGGGAGGTCGTTTAAATACACTACCACATGATGGATACTCCAATGGCTGTTTACTCTCTCTAAGGAAAGTATTCTCATCCATCTTCGCTTTTATTTTCTCATAGCTTGCTTCCTCAAGACTAAATTCAGCCTCTAGTACAATATAATTCTTTTTTGAAATAATACTTTTTCTGTATTCTAATGAAAGTTCCTCATTTGATAAAGTAAATCTCTCACCTTCATCATTCATAAGCAACGCACTTTTTAAAACATCTGAAATCTGTCCACCATACGCTCCAGCATTCATATACAGTGCTCCGCCAACAGTTCCAGGTATCCCGCAGGCAAACTCTAGGCCAGATAAATTTTTCGCTAACGCATATCTTGACACATCAATAATTGCAGCACCTGATTGTGCATAAATTGTGTTGTTTTCTGCTCTTATTTCTCGCATTGCCACAAGACTTATTGTTAATCCACGAATCCCCTTATCTTTTACAATTAAATTAGACCCGTTACCAATCAATGTAACAGGAACTCCGTATTCCTTCGAAAGTTTGATAATCTTTTCTAATTGATCATACGTTGTTGGGGTAGCAAACACATCAGTTTCTCCCCCTAATCTTGTGTACGTATGCTTTTTTAATGGTTCAAAAAATTTAATCTGATCTTCTGTTAATATCTTAAGCAGCTTTTCTTTATATGTTAAATCAATTTTCATCTGAATCTTCCTGTTCAATAAATTTTATTGCCCTTTATATTTTATATAGTAAGGTATAAAAAGTATATGACCCATTACACCATATTGTCATTGTTTTTGCAAATATTCAAGTTGCCTTCTAGTACAGAAAAAATTTACATAAAATTAAAGGAAGCTATACATACTTCACTATCGTAAAAAATCAATGAAGTGTATACTAAAAATAAGATTAATTGTTTCATATATTAACTCAGTATATAATTTTTTTGCTTACTATTCTAGATATTTATTTTTATTATCTTAAAGGAGGATACATTGTGAAACTCTTAGCGACTGATTTAGACGGAACATTACTAAACGAAAATCATGAGATTAGTGAAGAAAATGTTCAAGCTATTAAAAAAGCTGAGGAGCATGGCATACAAGTTGTTGTCGCTACAGGGCGCACTTATCATGCTGCGAAAAAACCTTTAGAGGCAGCTGGTCTTAATCTTCCTATTATTTGTTTAAATGGCGCAAAAATTTATGACAATGCTGGTCAATTACTCAAAAGTACTCCATTAGAGGAACAAGACTGTAAAAGAATTCAGGCAATTTGTGAAAAAGAAGGCTTATATTTTGAAGTATTTACAAACCAGGGCGGATTCACAAAAAGCCGTGAAGGTTTTTTACAGGTTATGATTGATATTATGATGTCTTTCCACCCAACTACTACCCGAGAAGAAATTCGCGAGATGGCATTACAACGTTTTCAGGATGAAGAAATTAAAATTACTCCAGATATAAATAAACTATTCGAACGTGAAGATATAATCGTCTATAAAATCCTAGCATTTTCTATAAAAAATGAAAATTTAAACCCTATTTATCTTCAATTAAAAGATAAGGAAGACTTAGCCATTACCTCATCAGGCTTTTCAAATCTAGAATTTAATCATAAAGATGCACAAAAAGGACCTGCTCTTGAACACTTTGCAAAAACGCTCAATATCGCTATGAAGGATGTAATGGCAATTGGGGATAGTTATAACGATGTTTCAATGCTAACGATGGCTGGACGTGGTGTTGCAATGGCAAATGCCGATAATGAAATCAAGCAATTATGCAATTACACAACAAAAACGAATAGAGAACATGGCTTTGCACATGCAGTAGAGGAAATGCTTGACGAATTAAAAGTAATGTAGTCATTTTATTAGTGACAATCTCGTTATAAAAATGAAGATTGTCACTAAATTAGCTTTTACTATTTTACTATCGTAATCAAACGCTCCCCTACTTCAACATTTTCTGCTTCACTACTTATTACATCAAGATATTCCATGGAATTGGTGATCACAATTGGTGTTGTAATCGAACATCCGGCATCAACAATGCTCTTAATATCAAAGGTAGCCAATAATTGGCCATTCGTAATTTTATCACCTTTATTTATTTGTACGTCAAAATCCTTACCACCTAGTTGTACAGTATTCATCCCAATATGAATAAGAATTTCAATCCCTGCATCAGAGGTAATTCCAAACGCGTGATTAGACGGAAAAATAGATGTAACGACACCATTAACAGGGGAGAACAGCTTCCCTTTAGTCGGAATTATTGCCACACCACTTCCAATCGCACCAGAAGAAAACACTTCATCTTCAACTTGTTCTAAAGGAATAACTGCACCTGCTAAAGGACTATATATGATTGAATCCTCGATTGCTGCATGCTCTGCTTTGGAAGAAGGTAATATCTCATCTTCTGTTTCTTCTTCATCCCTATACCCAAATAAAAATGTTCCTATTGCTGCAATGAAAACAGCAATGATAATCCCAATAATAAATAACGGAAAGCCTTGTCCGAAATAAACTGGTAAGGTAGTTAGTCCAGGAACTGCTACTGAATTAGCTGCAGCACCAGAGACACCGACGATTGCACCACCGACTGCTCCACCGATACATCCGATTATAAACGGCTTTTTAAAACGCAACGTAATCCCATATATAGCTGGTTCTGTAATTCCAAAAACCCCTGCAAATGTAGCTGGACCTGAAATAGCCTTCACTTGTTTATTCCGCGTTTTCAGCCAAACTCCTAAGGTTGATCCCGCCTGAGCAAAAATTGCCGGTGTAAGCATCGCAGCAAACGTGTCTAAACCAAATTGAGATAGATTATTTACAGCAATTGGTACAAGTCCCCAATGAAGACCAAAAATAACGAGAATTTGCCAGAAAAAGCCGACGATTGCTCCTGCTATAAATGGACTACCTTCATATAAAAATGAATAACTAATACCTAGCCATTTGCTAACAATCGTTCCAAAAGGGCCAAAAACTAATAAAGTTAACGGGACCATTGTCGCGATTAAAAATAATGGTGTGAAAAACGTTCGAATCGATGAATGAAACCATTTATTAATAATTGGCTGTATTTTTGACATAACATAAACAGCTATGATAATCGGAATAACAGAGGTTGAATAGTTTGTTAAAAAAATCGGTAGCCCCAAAAATGTAATATCCAATCCTTCATTATAAATTCTAATTAAATCCGGATACAATAAGGCACCAGCAATTACGACTGAGATATATGGATCCGTTCGAAATTTTCGTGCTGATGTAATCGCAAGCAAGATTGGCAAAAAGTAAAATAAACTATCTGCTGCAGCGTGCAATATTTGATAGGTACCTTCCTCTTTCACTATCCAACCAAAGTCAACTGCTAAAATGAGCAAGCCCTTTAATATACCGACACCTGCCATTGCCCCTAATAAAGGGGTAAAAATGCTTGAAATGACATCTATTGCACGATTAAAAAAACTCTCCTTATCATCATCTCGTACTTCCACTTCTTTTTCATCATCAAGGTTTGTTGCCATCATTATTTCACGATAGACCTCATTAACATCTGGTCCGATGACAATTTGAAATTGTCCAGCCATTTCCATGACTTGAATAACATTTGGTAGTTTCTTAAGCATAGCTTTATTTGCTTTTTCTCTATTTTTAAGTTTAAAACGTAGCCTTGTTGTACAGTGAACTAGAGCGTTTACATTTTGTTCACCACCAACAAGAGTTAAAATTTCCTTTGCTAATTTGGAATGATCCATTTGGTGATCCCCCTAATTGGGTTAATAGTCCCTTATAATTAGAATACAATGAAAAAAAGGAAAGTGGAAGTGTATAGAATAATAGTCAATTCATTTACACTTGTAAGCCAAATAAAAGCCTAAATTTCCCAGGACATAAAAGCGGAGTTGCAAAATGATTTCACGATTTAACAACTCGTTAAAGTTCTTGAGATATTTAGGCTTTTCCAAATTATTTTTAAACATAATAAGTACTTATGAATTTTGTTGATTCCACTCATGTCTTTGGGTAACACGATGAATATGCAAAGTTAAATAAATGATCTCGTCAGTAGTAATTTTCCAATTATATTTCTTTTCAACAAACATGGCAATTTTTTGACTACATTGAAACGCTTGCAAATATTTCCGCTTCACCTGTTCATATAAAAAATCATCGGAATTATCTTGAAACCTTTCCTTTCGGATAAAACGTAAAGCAAAGAAACGAAGATGAGTTAAAAATCGTTCATAGTTAATTGAGTCCTCATCTAAGTCCATTTGAAAATGATATTTCACTATACTTAAAATACTATCAACCATTTTCGTTACTTGTACAGCAGCTTCCATATTTTCACCAGTTAACTGGCTATTGACTAAATGTAAGGCGATCGAACCCGCTTCATCCTCACCAAGTCTTACTCCTGTTTCTTCTTCAATAATGTCGAGGGCTTTTAATGCAACTTGATATTCTTCCTTATAATATTTGCGGATTTCCCAAAGCAATGCATTTTTTAAATCAATCCCTTGCTTATGTCGACTTATTGCAAAACTTAAATGATCTGTTAATGCAACATACAAGTAATCATCAATTTTATAAGATAATTGCGATTTTGCATAATTTAAAATCTTATATGAAATTTCTAAGTACAGTTCTGGAGTATCAACAAGTAATTCCGCAAGCTTGTCAGATATCCCTTGATTTTCAAGTACAAATTTTTTCTCAATTTTATCAGGCTCAATCTCATCTCCAATCTTTTTTTGAAAAGCAAGCCCTCTTCCCATAACAACTAATTCCTGATTATGTTCATTTTCAGTTAAAACAACATTATTATTGAACACTTTACTAATTTTCATTTCACTCAGCCCTTGTACCATTATTTTAATTGTTTGGGGATTTACGCCCATTAGGATAAGACTAATTATATAATAAAAATAAAAACCTAAACTTGAAATAGAATACTGACAATATCAATATTCTATCACAAATTTAGGTTTTGCCTGCCGAACAGTAACAATCCATTATTTTTATAAAACAGTTTATTTTATTTATAACATGTATACGAGAAATGTCAACCCAAAAATGAGGTATCTAGAAAAAGCTTTCTCGCACTATTCATTATGTTTTACAAAGTAAAATCTAAGTATTTTGTCATTGTTTTCAATATCTAGGTATAGCTCCTTATCCCCCTAAGGGAAAAAGGAGCTATAGCAGGTTAAGTCACTTCTACTATTTATTATTAATCGTGATAATTTGTTCCATCTGTTGTTGCTTTAATGATTCCAGCACGAATAACAAAGTCACCGAAATGCTCTCCATCTTCACGTTCTTTTGCATAGCGTGAAAGGAGAACACGTAATTCACTTAAAATTTCTTCTTCACCGATATTTTCACGGTACATTTTATTTAGACGACTTCCGTCAAATGCTGCTCCAAGGTACATATTATATTTTCCGACTGATTTACCGATAAAGGCAATTTCGCCAAGGGCAGGACGTGCACACCCGTTAGGACAGCCCGTCATACGAATCGTTATTTCCTCTTCACGTAAACCATTTTCATCAATAATTGCCTCAACTTTGTCAATAAGCTCAGGTAAATAGCGTTCTGCTTCTGCCATTGCCAATCCACATGTTGGAAGTGCAACACATGACATTGAGCTTCTGCGAAGAGCAGTATAATGCGCACCATCTGTTAAACCATACTGCTCAATTAATTCAGTAATTTTTTTCTTCTTCTGAGCTGATACATTGGCAATAATAAGGTTTTGGTTAGCAGTTAATCGAATATCCCCTTTATGGATTTTAGCAATTTCACGCAAGCCTGTTTTTAACTTATATCCGTCATAGTCAGCGACACGTCCACCTTGAACAAATAATGTAAAATGCCATTTTCCATTAAGCCCTTTTTCCCAGCCATAACGATCGCCATTGCTATCAAAATGGAATGGCTTTGCTTCTTCAAGCTTCCAGCCAAGGCGGTTTTCCAGCTCTTCCTTCACTGTTTCAAGACCAAGTCGATCAACTGTATATTTGAAACGAGCATTTTTACGTACCGAACGATTTCCATAGTCACGCTGAATCGTAATCGTTTTTTCTGCAACATCATAGATTTGCTCAGGTTTACAGAAACCAATTACTTTTGCAAGCTGTGGATAAGTTGCTTTATCTCCGTGTGTCATCCCCATACCACCACCGATTGCTACGTTGAAGCCGATTAATTTTCCATCTTCAACAATTGCAATTAAGCCAAGATCTTGAGAGTATACATCAATATCATTTGATGGTGGCACTGCGATACCAATTTTAAATTTACGTGGTAAATAAAGTGGCCCATACATTGGCTCTACTTCAACATCTGGAGTACTCGCCACTTTTTCTTCATCAAGCCAAAGCTCATGATATGCTCTAGTACGTGGTAACAGATCATTACTCAATTTCTTTGCCCATTCGTATACTTCTAAATGAACATCAGATTTATATGGGTTTGGGTTACACATAACGTTTCTGTTTACGTCACCACAAGCAGCAATTGTATCTAATAATGATGCATGAATAGCCTGAATCGTCTTTTTCATATTCCATTTTAAAATCCCATGCATTTGGAACGTTTGACGAGTTGTAAGCTTTAACGTACCATTACCGTACTTATCAGCAAGTTCATCCATTACTAGCCATTGATCAGGTGTTGCAACACCACCTGGCATCCGAACGCGAAGCATGAACTGATAAGCTGGCTCTAATTTTTGTTTTTGACGCTCATTACGAAGGTCTCGGTCATCTTGCAAATAACTCCCGTGGAATTTCATTAAACGGTTATCATCATCTGAAATTCCTGCGCTTAGAGGTTCAAGCATTGATTCTTTAAGCGTGCCGCGCAAATAGTCACTTTCTTCTTTTATGCGCTCAACATCACTTGGCTTGCCTTCTGGCGCTTTTAAGATTTGATTCCCCATGTTGATTAAACTCCTTTCAGGTCTAAAATCAATATACGTCACGTTGATAACGTTTTTGCTGCTGCATATCCGCAAGGTACGCTTCCGCTTTTTCGCGACTCATCTTACCTTCTTTTTCAATAATATCAATAAGTGTATTGTGAACATCATGTGCCATGTTTTTCTCATCACCGCAAATATACACAACAGCACCCTCTTGAAGCCATTCAAACAATTCCTTACTATGTTCCTGCATACGATGCTGAACATAGACCTTTTCCTCTGTGTCACGAGAAAACGCTACATCCATCTTCGTAAGAACGCCATCCTTCACCCATCTTTGCCACTCTGTCTGATAAAGGAAATCCGTGACAAAATGCTGGTCTCCAAAGAACAACCATGACTTCCCTTCAGCACCGGTTTCTTCTCTTTCCTGCATAAATGAACGGAAAGGCGCTACACCAGTACCTGGTCCAACCATAATAATTGGTGTATCTGGATTTTCAGGCAGCTTAAAGTTATCGTTATGCTGAATATAAACAGGAATCGTATCACCTGGTTCAAGACGTTCCGCTGCTTGTATTGAGCATACACCGTTACGCTTCCGACCATGCGCCTCATAGCGAACCGCACCAATCGTTAAATGCACTTCCTCGGGATTTGCTAATAGACTGCTAGAAATTGAGTAGAGACGAGACGGCATTTTTCGTAAAATTGAAATAAATGCTTGCGGTGTCACGTTCCAAGGGCCAAAGTCACGAACTAAATCTAATAAATCCCGCCCATCAATATACTCTTTTAATTTATCTTCGTTTCCTTTAGATACTAATGTTTGTAATTCATTATTCTTTGAAAGCTCTGCTGCTTGTTGAAGAAGTGGTTTTGTTAAGACTGTCACTTCAAAATATGTGCGAAGTGCTTCGTAAAGGGAACGAGTTTCACCTTGTTTGTTAACTGTTACATTTTCATCTGGATTCCACTTTAATTCTTTAAGAAGCGCATCAACCAATTCCGGATCATTTTCTGGATAAATCCCTAAACTATCACCTGGTTGATACGTTAAGCCTGAACCTTCAAGAGAAATTTCAAGATGACGTGTTTCTTTATTAGAACCTTTGCCATTTAAATTTATATTTTCAAGTACCTCTGCTTTAAATGGATTAGAACGTGAATAAACAGATTCTCCCACTTGAGGAGCTGCTTCGGCTGTAGCTTGTGGCTGTGCATTATCTCCAGTTGACTGATTTAAGCTATTAAGAACTCCATTAAGCCACTCTGCTGCAGGCTCATCAAAGTCAAGATCACAATCAACACGATCATAGAGACGCTTTCCTCCAAGCTCTTCTAAACGCTTATCAAAATCCTTACCCGTTTGACAGAAAAACTCATAAGAGCTATCCCCAAGTGATAATACAGAAAAACGTAAGTCATCAAGCTTAGGTGCACGTTTACCGTGTATAAACTCATGGAAAGAAATAGCGTTATCAGGTGGATCACCTTCACCATGTGTACTCACAACGATAAGTAAGTTTTTCACTTTTTTTAAATTATTTGGTTTAAAATCACTCATTGATGAGACAGTTACTTGAAAACCTTGACCTTCAAGCGTCTTCCCAGCATTTTTCGCGATATTTTGTGCATTACCTGTTTGAGAACCAAATAAAATAGTTACTTCTTTTGATACTGGTTGTGCCGTAGTTTGTGCTGTCCCTGCACCAGATGCTAAAACATCTGATGTAGCTGTAACAGAAACAGATTGAGAAGCAGCCAAATACCCACTTAGCCAAACCTTTTGGGAATCTGTTAAGGTTGGCAGAAGGCGATTTAGAAGCTCTGCCTGCTCCTGATTAAAAGGACTGTTTAATACCTGAAGTTGCAACGATATCCACCTCACAAGGAATATAGACTATGTAAGCCATAAAAATGGCTCATCCTACAAATTTCGCCATTTCACATAAAGTGAAAAAATAGTTAGTTTTATCGTACTATATTATTCCTATAAGTCAAGTAGGTTTTAGTCATTTAAACTATTAATATATGGGAATAATCAAAAAATTTATTATTCTAGAATTTTTTAAGAATTAATCAAAATATTATACCATCAAAAATGGAAACTATCGATTAAATTTTGAGTCTCCAAAATGCAAGCGAAGCCTTTTTTCGATTTAGAAACAAATCAAGAAATTAAGTTTCCATTTGACCAAATCAATAGGCAAACAAAAGGACATACTAAAGGGTGGAAGTCGAATCATTTGACTTAACAACCTTTCTGGGTGTAAAACTTCACTGTACATTAACAAAACCAATTGGAAAGGAAGATTATCTTGCCTTCATTATTAGATGGATTTGAATTAAAAGGGCTAAAGCTTAAGAATCGTATTGTTATGCCGCCTATGTGCCAATATTCAGTTAAAGCAAAGGATGGAATACCAAACGATTGGCATTTTACCCATTACACTAGCCGTGCTGTTGGTGGTGCTGGACTTATTATTATGGAAATGACAGACGTTGAACCAGATGGAAGAATTTCTGATTATGATTTAGGTTTATGGTCTGACGAGCAAATTCCAGCATTTAAACGTATTATTGAATCTTGCCAAAGCTATGGAGCAAAGGTTGGCATACAAATTGCCCATGCAGGCAGAAAAGCAGAGGATGCTGAAGTACCCGTCTCTTCATCTGCTATTCAATTTTCTGAACAGTACAAAAAACCACGCGAGCTCTCAACTGAAGAGGTCGAGGCGATGGTGAATAAGTTTGAAGCTGCATTTGAACGTGCAGTTAAAGCTGGGGTCGATACAATCGAAATTCATGGAGCACACGGTTATCTAATCCATCAATTTCAATCTCCATTAACGAATAAACGCACTGATAAATATGGTGAAGATAAAGCGCTATTTGGTGTTGAAATCATTCAAGCTGCACGTCGAGTAATGCCTGAATCAATGCCTCTTATTATGAGAATTTCAGCTGTTGAATATGCTGAGGAGGGTTATGGAATCGATTATGCTATTGAATTAGCAAAACGTTACAATGAAGCTGGGGTCGATATTATTCATGTATCATCTGGTGGAGAAAGCAACTCAGGACCAAGCAATTCCGGACCAGGATATCAATTGAACCTTGCTAAGGAAATGAAGGAAGCCTTACATATCCCAACAATTGCTGTCGGTAGAATGGAGGATCCTAAACTTTGCGAAGAAGCGATCCGTGAAGGAAAAGCTGATTTAGTTGCTGTTGGTAGAGGCATGCTTCGTAACCCATATTGGGCAAATGAAGCTTCAATCGAATTAGGTGGAAAACCACTTACGCCAGAACCAGTTGCTGCTGCCTATAGCATTCGCTAATTTCAACTATAAAAAGCCAAGTAGTCAAACCCTAAGACTACTTGGCTTTTTACGATTAATTGACCCATTGGACAATATCTTCTAGATTACGTCTTGTCTTTGGACGTGGTTCCTTTGCCCGATAACCAAATGCTACCATAACTGAAATAGCTAAATGGCCATCCTCAAGTAACCCTTCCTCATCTAAAATCTTTTGTACCTTATCAAAATCAAATCCTTCGATCGGACACGAGTCAATGCCAATTTGTGCAGCAACAGTCATCATATTAGCTAATGCAATATATGTTTGCTTTCCAGCCCAATCCAGCATTGTTCGTTCATTATCAAGCAAGTGTAAATCATCTTCTTGAAAGCTTTTGTATCGCACTTTCATTTTATCAAATATTTCTGCGGGTACTTTTTTCTCGTTCAACATTAAGTTTTCAACATATGTTGAGTCGTACTTTGTGTCCTTCATCGTTCTCGCTAAAATAAGAACGAAATGACTTGCAGTTGGAAGCTGGCCCTGTGCTCCCCAGGATACTTCACGGAGCTTTTCTCGTAATTGCATATTTTGAATAACGACAAATTTCCATGGCTCATAACCGACAGAGCTAGGTGAAAGTCTACCCGCTTCTAAAATGAATTGAAAATCCTCATCAGATATTTTCTTCGTTGGGTCAAATGCCTTTGTTGCATGTCTAAATTGAAATGCGTCAAGAATTTCTCGCTTTTTCTTTTCATTGTTTTCCATGCAATTCATCTCCTATCATGTTGTTCTTCTTAGAAATATCGTTTTATGTATTTCCTAGCTTTGAAGCTCAAATCTATTCTGCAACTTCTTTGTATTTTTGTAAAATATTTTGTCCCGGAAGCTACAACAAACAGCAAAAATTCCTTACCGCTTTTTTAAAATAAAGAACTGCCTTAGGCGTCACTTTCATAACCTTAAGACAGTTAAATAGAAATCACTCTGGAATATACGGTAAATCAAGCTTTTTCGGCATATTAATAACATGTGTATCTGTATAAATGAGCAGTCCATCTCTTCCATATTCGCGGCCCATTCCAGACTGCTTTACTCCTCCAAATGGGAATCTAACATCAAGTCCTTGAACTGCTGCAGTATTGATCATCGTTGTTCCTGCTTGAATATGCTTCGCTACTTTTAATGCATGCTCTTCATCACCCCAGACAGAGCTTGTTAGACCATAAATGCTGTCATTTGCCAAATCAATCGCATGCTTGTCATCTTCAAACGGTAAAATCGGTACAGTCGGTCCAAACTGCTCCTCAATAACAATCGGATCTTTATAGTCGGCACCTAAAACAATTGTTGGCTGCATGAAATATCCTTTTTCATATAGCTCCTTATCTAAAACTTTTCCTAATTTGATGACCTTAGCTCCTTTTCTTTTAGCATCATCAATTAAGCTTTGGACAAATTCAACCTGCTTCATATTATTAACCGGTCCAATTGTAACATCATCGCTAAACGGATCCCCAACACGGATCCACTTATTTGCTGCTTCAATATATTTTTCAACAAACTCATCATATATAGAGCGGTGAACATAAACTCTTTTTGCAATCATACATATTTGCCCTGCAGTTAGGAAATTCGAAATGACGAGTCGACGCATTGCTCTTTCATCATTTACATTAAAATCTTCTAGTACGATCGCTGCATCATTTCCACCTAATTCTAACGTCATATGCTTAATCGTATCTGCAGCTGCTTTAATAATATGCTTTGCCGTATTCGTTCCACCTGTAAAGGCGATTTTAGCGATCTTTGGATTTGATGTTAGCTCGACTCCGATATCTGCTTCACCATGAACGAGATTAAGAACTCCTTTCGGGAATTCATTTGCAACGATTTCAACAACTTTACTTACAGCCAGTGGTGCTAATGGACTTGGTTTAAGAACCATCGTATTCCCAGCTAAAAGAGCAGGTGCAATTTTTATCGTAGAGAGGGAAATTGGATAATTCCATGGAGTGATGGAGGCGACAACACCTATCGCATCACGAGCAATGATTGTCTTTCCTAGTTCACTTTCATGAATTTCGCTTTTCAATACTTCCTTTGCATTTTCACAAGCAAACTCCATCCACATTAAGGATACTGCGATTTCGCCGTTGGAATCATAAAGTGGCTTCCCATGTTCTCTTGTGAGCAATTCAGCAATTTCCGAGGTAGCATCTTTTATTTTTTGGATCGCCTTTTTCATCCGCTCAATCCGCTCATCAATAGACGTTTCTGCCCAAGCAGGAAATGCATCATACGCCGCATCGATTGCACGAATTGCCTCTTCTCGAGTGTTTAACGGAGCGTACCCAACAACCTCATCAGGATGTGTGGGATTTTCACGAGGTGCTTGTTTTTCTGTTCTGACCTTTTCACCATTAATAATCGCATCAATCACAATAGGATCCTTTGCTGTCAATATGAGCTCCTTCCCTTCTAATTTAAGTTTAACATTACACTATGCTTAGTATTTGCTGCATAAATTGAAACATACACCCGCGTATTACTTAGATTAACAAAAAGAGCGAGTACAATTAGTACTCACTCCTTTAATCTAACGACGATGCTGAACTAGGTCTATAGCTCCCAGTACAATATGGGCCAAACCGAAGCCGAATATTGTATTTGCGACCATTTTATTTGAACCACGTCTTTGCTTCAATGTATAGCCAGTCGCTGTAACAGCCGCACCTAAAGATGTTGGAATTATTCCTTCACGAATATTCATCACAACAACCCCTCCACATCGTAGTTAGTCTGTGTTAAAAAACACCTTACTATCTTTCCCTTTACAGCCATCTTATACAAAAAAATCTGATTATAATTCCATTGCCGCGATTTTCTCGACAGTAGGTAAATCTGCTGGTGCCCAATCTAATGTTTTCAATTCCTTAGGTAACAGCCACTTTATTTCAATATGTTCAGTTAATACAGGAGCTCCTTCGTCAAGGCTGCAGAGAAAGGTTGTCAAATGAACCGTCCCAAAATCATATTCATAAATAGTAAAGTCAATCTGTTCAATTATATCGATTTTGCATTTCATTTCTTCCATAATTTCACGCTTTAATGCTGTTTCCGCCGACTCTCCTTCTTCAATTTTCCCTCCTGGAAACTCCCACTTTAACGGTAAAATCTTACCGTGGCCACGCTGTGCGCATAGTATTTTTCCATTTTCAATGATTACCGCACCTACAACATGAATTGTTTTTATCATTTTTCCATCTCTTTTCATTTATATTTTTCCTCAATAATTGTTTGTAAAAAGCAACACAAATCGTAAATAAAAAAATCCGTTAACTTTGCTAACAATCTAATATATTTCAAAGTTATTTAATGGCAAAATAAAAGAAAACAATATTATTTCGTTATGATAATAAGGAAGGAACTACACATTTTATTAAAACGATAGGCTCTGGTAAAGATTATTGTTGATTTTTTAGCACTTTGTTAATGGAGCGGATATATGGGACTCCCGCTTAGAAAAGCGTTTCAAAGGGAGACCCCACAAGATTTTGGGAAGGCTCCAGGACAAACAGAGGAAATCAAAACAAAGTTTAACAAAGCCAAACGATAAAAAGCGGGGGTGGAAAATTTGGAAATTAACAATTTAATTCATAAAAAAATAATGACGATGGGCACTGTTAAAGAAATGACTGGGCTATCAGAAAGGCAAATTAGATATTATGAGCAAAAAAAATTAGTTTTTCCAGACCGTTCACCTTCTGGGACAAGAAAATACTCCTTTTCAGATATTAAATTATTAATTGAAATTGCTGAAAAAATTCGCAAAGGCTCACAAACAGATATCGTACGGAAAGAGCTGCTAGAAAGCATTGATAGTAAAATGCTTTCATCTGAGTCCTACGATTAATCGCTAAATGAACATTTATAGCTCCTAATTGTATTTTCTCCATTATATTTAAACGCAAAAAGCTGAACTGTTTTGTAAAAAACAAGATTCAGCTCTTCCCTTTTTACCTGTTTAAAAACTTATTAGAGCAACCTTATCCTTTGCCTCTAGCTGTTCAATCATCTGATACCACGATACAGGCTTATTCGATAATACTGAATAATAGCGTTTTAAAAACTCAACAACTAAACTCGATTGAATGCTAGACTTATTCTTACCAAATGGAAGATAGCATAAATCTAGACCTGATACGGGCTCACCATCATTATTCCATGATGGATGAACATACGGTATATCGATACGTTTATACCCAAGATGTGCGAGTACCTCTCTACGAACATAAGGATCCATCGGCTTTATCCCACCAAATTCGTAATGCTCTACACGATACGGATCATAGATTTCAGCAAACATTCCTTCAAGTTTCTTTCCATTCGACGATGCCATCCTATGTAAATCCTCTAATCTTTTATTCGTTAGAAAAGGTCCCACGCCAAGCCCTGCTACTCCAATAATCGTAAAATCTGTCATCGCAACATTAAAATCCTCATAATAGCGATATTCAGTAGCACCAACAACCTTGTCATCGTTAACCGCCACATAAACATGAATTCCAGGATCCTCCAACGGCTCCTTCCATAACTCGAATTCTAATACTTCTTCAGGCGGAAAAATCTCTTGCATTAGTTGATGCATCTGTGTAAACAATGGATCTTGTATGTTAGTGATTCTACTATATTCCATTAGACAAACCTCCTTTTTATATTTTATTCAACGATTCCTATTAACCTGTATTAAGTCATTAAGCTAAATCAAGTCCATTGAGAATTTCCTTTAAACTAATCAGTTCTTCCTTTGTTAATGTTACGCCTTTGCCCATTTTTCCATTTGCTTCGTCCCAATCTCGCAAATCATATTTTGGTTCACGCTCATTCCAACTGATTAAATTTAATTCCTTCTTCCAGCCCTTTGCACCTTCAGAGACGGTTCCTATCTTTTCAATAATTTCAAATTTTATATTTGCCATGACCTCAACTCCTTTTGAAAATGCATGTTTAGGTTTCTATCACCATTTTACGATGAAAGAGTTTATTGAGCGAGTAATTTCAATATGAATCACATTTATCAAATTTCGATAAAACAGTTAATCTCTGTTATCTGTACGATACATAATAATTTGCTCAAAGTAAAAAGATTAAAATAAAGAAATAAGCAGTTATGTAGTAAAAAAAGGGCATGAAAATAAAAATAATGTATTCTAAACACACCCATCTCTTAAAAAAAATATGAAAAAGGCTAAGAAATTTTGGCAAGACAAGACATTACCTTGTATTATCATCATCTAAAGCATATTCCTTCTAACGTACTATTAGTTGTAACAAGCATTGTTAATTCGATAAAAACAAAAAACGAGAGTGGCTCAAAACCAAAGGTTCAGACCCTTTAAACACAATATATAGACTAATGATGAGGTTAGTTTACTATATACCGGTGTTTGTAGAAGGGGTTAGACCCTTTTGAGTCACCCTCGTTTTAACGAAAAATTTGATCGATTTTGTTTATCTCTTCCTCCGTTAATTGGATATGTAATGTTTTTAAATTATCAATTACTTGTTCAGCACGCTTTGCTCCTGGAATTAGTACATCGATTGAATCTCTCTTTAAGTACCAGGCTAAAACAACATGAGCTACCTCTGCGTTTTTCGTAGCTGCGATTGTACGAAGCATGTCTACCTTTTCTAAATTACTGGCAAATTCTTCTCCTTTTAAATGAGGCATATCTGCACATAAATCGTTAAACGTTGTATCTTTTGTATATTTTCCAGCTAGCAAGCCTGATGCTAATGGGAAATAAGGGATGAAGGATATGTTATGCTCCTTCGTGTATGGGAGAAACTCCTTCTCCGCTTCACGCTGGATTAAATTGTAATTTCCTTGAATAACATCGACATAGCCATCTTTATTCGCTTCTTTTAACTGCTCAATAGAAAAGTTCGACACACCGATTGCGCGAATTTTCCCTTCGTCCTTTAATTGCTTTAATGCACCGACAGCTTCATCCTTTGGGGTATTTTCATCAGGAAAATGGATATAAAACAAATCAAGATAATCTGTTTGAAGCCTTTTTAAGCTCTCCTCAACAGACTGCTTTAAAAATGCAGGTGAATTATCAAACGTAACATTTTCTCCATCAAGCTTATGTGCCCCTTTTGTTGCAATAACTAACTCGTTTCGCTTCCCAGTTTCTTTAATAACCTCACCAACAAGCTCCTCAGATCGACCAGGACCATAAATATATGCTGTATCCAAAAAGTTCACACCGTGGTTAATAGCAGTACGGACTAACTCCTTGCCTACTTCTTCATCAAGATTTGGATAAAGGTTATTTCCACCAACTGCATTTGTGCCAAGTCCAATCGGGTTAACATATAAATCTGTTTTTCCAATTCTTACTTGCTTCGTCATTTATCCCAGCTCCCTTATAAATGATATTCCTCCTATTTATCCTACCACATTTAGGAAATCCCTTTCCTCTATCATGGCGCCGAAAGAAATGCTATTAACCTGTTACTCCTATTTTCCTTTTGATTAATTTTAACAGCATTTTTTTATTTGCTAGCACCGTTCCCGCCAAGATTAAAAATGCCCCAATTATCGATACGAGCGATATCTCTTCGCCATAAAGCAACGCTCCAACTCCTAGTGCAATTAGTGGGGAAATATATAGCCATGTCGATGGGAAAATTGGATTCGTTCGCGAGACGAGAACATAATAAAAGCTATGTCCAAGCATTGAACCGACAATAATTAAATAGAGAATTGAACCAACTGCAGCTGGTTGAACATAATCGAGTTTTATCTCCTCGGTAAATATAGATAAAAGCAGTAACAATATTCCACCGTTCATCATTTGTGCAGCATTCAAGGCAAGCGGTGATGTTGCTTCAAACTTTTGAACAACACGCTTCGTATAAATTGTTCCTGATGCGTAAAAGACTTCACCGAAAATAATTGCTATACACCCAATAAACCAAGTAATATTAGCCTCCACAGAAAATGTTGGAAGGACTAATAACATCACCCCAGCTAAACCAATAAAGCAGCCGATAAATGAATATTTTGCTGATTGTTCCTTTAAAAATATCATTTGAATAAGGATAATCATCATTGGACCTGTCGCCGATAACACAGCTGCTATTCCTGAGCTTACATACTGTTCTGCCCAATATAAGGTCGAAAACGTTCCAAACGTCAAACAAAACCCTGTAACGACCATTTCCTTTGTGAACAATATGCGAAATGATGCTTTCTTTTTCCAAACTAGAAAGCTAGCAATGATAAGTCCTGCTAAAAAAAAGCGAAGTCCAGCTGATAAAAACGGGGGCATCCCTGCATCGACACCAATTTTAATTGCTAGAAAAGTAGTTCCAAAAATAAAACACATGAAAATATAATAAACAAAATTCATTATTCCTCCTCCTTTTCAACCATCATAAAGAATTGTAACTAGAACAGATGAAGATTAGCAGACCAGATTTCACTTATTCATGCTACAATCAACTAAAGAACAGGGGGCATTTATATGGGTAAGCTACATCAAAGTGGGGATTTTCTGTTTAAACAAATTTATGATTATGTTGTACATCGTATCGGGCGGAAAGAATGGAAAAAGGATGAAAAACTACCTTCCGTACGGCAGCTAGCAATTGAATTAAATGTCAATCGATTAACAGTATTAAAGGCTTATCAGCTCCTTAAGAAGGAAGGAATCGTTTATGTAAAGGATAAGTCTGGTTACTATGTTTTAGGGGACATACAAGAACCTGGAGAAGCTTCTTTTCATAAACCGATTCTATCGCTCCCTCAGCAACAAAATCGCTTATCTGCTATTCATCAAGAAAAAGTAATCTATAATTTTTCCCAGGCATTAATAGACCCGAATCTGCTACCAAATCATTTTCTATCAGACTATGTAAAAAAAGTTTTTGATTTATATCCGAAGGTTCTATCTACTTATTCTACCGTTCAAGGTGATGAGGAGCTCAGACAACTGTTAACAGACTATTTTATAGGGCAATATAAAACATATGTTGAAGCAGACCAGTTACTTATTATTTCTGGCTCACAGCAAGGAATTCAACTAGTTTCCCAGACCTTTATTAAGCCAAGAGACTATGTATTAATTGAAAGGCCGAGCTATAGTGCAGCGATCGATTGCTTCCGTGCACATGGAGCAAAGCTCATCCCAATTGACATTACTCCAGAAGGATATCATTTACATCAAGTCGAACGGTTCATGAAACAATATAAGCCACGGATTTTTTATCTCAACCCTACGTTTCATAATCCAACAGGCTATACAGTTCCAGCATGGCAGCGGAAAAAGTTAGTAGAGTTGGCCGAGGCTTACCGATGTTTATTAGTTGAGGATGATGCCTACCATGATATTTATTTTGATGAAGAACCTCCTCCACCGCTTTATACATATGATTCTGGTAATACTGTCCTTTATATCCGTAGCTTCTGTAAATATATTTCTCCAGGTTTAAGAATTGCGACAATGATTTGCCCAACGGCCTTACTCCAGGCACTCCTTACAACAAAATCGTTGGCTGATAATGGATCGCCATTATTGAACCAGAAAATCTTTATGCATTATTTTTCATCATTACGATTGCAGCAGCATATCGAAAAGATAAGAATTGCCCTCCAAATCAGGAAAGAAATCATGGAAGAGGAGCTTGCTAATACTGGGTGGTCTTGGATAAGTCCTAAAGGTGGATTAAATTTGTGGTTACAGCTACCAAGCTATATAAATATAGAGCAACTATTTTCTCAATGCCTAAAGGAGTCCATCTCCTTCGTCCCTGGTCCGTATTGTGACCCAACATACCAATCCACCTCCTCAATTCGGCTAAGCTATTCCTATATGAACGAAAAACAAATCCAAGAAGGCATGAAACGTTTCGTTCAACTTTCAACGAAATAGGGGACAGTCCCCACCAAAACGATGCAATCGTTTAGTGGGGACTGTCCCCAAAATTTTATACCATAACTTTACACATGTCGTTTGTAAATTCAACAGGATCTTGAATTGGTAAGCCTTCGATTAGTAAAGCTTGGTTGTATAAAAGCTTTGTATATAGGTCTAATTTTTCCTTGTCATTTTCAAATGCAGATTTTAAAGATTGGAATACTTCGTGATTTGCATTAATTTCAAGCACCTTTTCTGCTTTTACATTTTGATTATCAGGCATAGCATTTAAGATCTTTTCCATCTCAATTGTTACTTCTCCATCAGCAGTTAAGCAGACTGGATGATTTTTCAAGCGCTTTGAGACGCGTACATCCTTTACCTTATCAGATAAAACATTTTTCATATAGTCAAAAAGTTCTTTGTTTTCATTTTTCACTTCATCTGCTTTTTCTTGATTTTCATCTGCCTCAATGCCTAAATCTCCACTTGATACTGATTTGAATTCCTTCTCCTTATAGTTCATAATCATTTTGGTCGCGAATTCATCGATATCTTCTGTGAAGTAGAGAATTTCATAGCCTTTGTCTGCAACAAGCTCTGTTTGTGGAAGCTTATCAATTCGCTCGATAGATTCACCCGCTGCATAGTAAATAAATTTTTGGTCCTCTGGCATTCTAGAAACATACTCATCTAATGTAACCATCTTTTTCTCTTTAGAAGAATAGAACATAAGTAAATCTTGTAACACTTCTTTATTTGTTCCAAAATCACTGTAGACGCCATACTTTAATTGACGGCCAAAAGACTTATAAAATTCCTCATATTTTTCACGTTCATTTTTTAATAAGCTTTTTAATTCACTTTTAATTTTTTTGTTAATGTTCTTCGCAATTAACTTTAATTGACGGTCATGCTGAAGAATTTCACGAGAAATATTAAGTGATAAATCCTCAGAATCTACCATTCCTTTTACAAAGCTAAAGTAATCTGGTAGGAGGTCAGCACATTTATTCATGATAAGAACACCGTTTGAATAAAGCTCTAAACCTTTTTCGTATTCTTTAGAGTAGTAATCAAAAGGCATTTTCTCAGGAATATATAAAATTGCATTATAACGGATTGTTCCGTCGACACTAATATGGATATGTTTAAGTGGTTTATCAAATCCGTAATGCTTTTCTTTGTAAAAGTTTTCATAATCCTCGTCAGTCAGTTCATTTTTATTTTTTCTCCAAATTGGGACCATGCTATTAATCGTTTGTTCTTCTTCATATTCCTCAAGCTCATTCTCGCTGCCTTCTTTCGGACGTTGACCCTTTACATCCATTTTAATTGGGTAGCGAATAAAGTCAGAGTACTTTTTAATAATTGATTTTAAACGGTATTCCTCTAAAAACTCATCATATTGCTCTTCTTCAGTATTTTCCTTAATTTTCAAGGTAATTTCTGTTCCGACTGATTCTTTTTCAGCTTGTTCAATTGTATATCCATCCGCACCAGTTGATTCCCATTTATACGCTTCATCGCTTCCTAACGCTTTACTTACGACAGTTACAACATCTGCCACCATAAATGCGGCGTAAAAGCCTACACCAAATTGGCCAATAATATCATGACCATCTTTAATCTCGTTTTCTTTTTTAAATGATAATGAGCCACTTTTCGCAATGACACCAAGATTGTTCTCTAATTCTTCCTTCGTCATTCCGATTCCAGTATCTGTAATCGTTAATGTACGATTATCCTTGTCTGCAGCCACTTTTATGTAGTAACTATCCTTTTCAAATGTTAATGAGTCATCTGTTAATGCTTTGTAATAAATTTTATCAATTGCATCACTCGCATTAGAAATTAACTCTCTTAAAAATACTTCTTTTTGTGAATAAATCGAATTAATCATCATTTCTAATAACCGTTTCGATTCAGCTTTAAACTGCTTTTTCGCCATGATAACCTCTCCTTTTATATAGTAGATGATGATTAGCTGGACATAACCGTTAGCACTCAACCTCATCGAGTGCTAATCTATCTCTTTTAATATCATATCCAATTTGGATTGTCAACACAATGACAGAATGGGGGACAGTCCCCAATAAATACTTTGGGTCTGTCCCTCACTCTATCCATCGCTCCAATTTAATTCTAAAAGTCTATCTTTGATTAGGTAAAATAGTGTTTTCCCGTTTGCTTGGTCTATGGGGACAGTCCCCATTAATGTTTTGGGGACTGTCCCCAATTTCTGCTATTATTTCAACTTAAATCGCTGTAAAATAAATACAGTTCGTACTTAAGGAGGTTGTTGTCTTGGTGAAGGATGGCTCGAGATATTACGATAACAATGAATTTTTTAAAAATTATACAGATAAACGCTTATTAAAGGGTAATCCAAATGATACTATTGAAAAACCGATTTTCCTCGAAATGATAGGTACTTGTTCCAAGCTTCATGTTTTAGATTTGGGGTGTGGAAATGGAGATTTTGGAGTAGAATTGTTAAGAAGTGGCTGTAAAAGCTATACCGGTATTGAAGGCTCTGAAAATATGTATCTTTCTGCCCTTGAACATTTAAAAGAATTTAACAATTTAAAGTTCACCCATTTAACAATTGAAAATTGGCATCCACCAAAGGAGCATTACGACCTAGTCGTATCTAGGCTTGTCCTTCACTATATTGAGAATATAGATGATGTATTTGAAAAAGTGTATCAAGCTCTCACAAGAGGTGGTAGGTTTATTTTTTCAATTGAGCATCCCGTTATTACCTCAACATTACAAAAGAGTGGTCAAAGAACAAATTGGCTCGTCGATAATTATTTTTCACCTGGATTCCGTGAACAACAATGGTTAGGCTCGAACGTCTACAAATACCATCGAACAATTGAAAATTATTTTTCTTCATTACAAAAGGCAGGCTTTTCAATAAAATCATTAAGAGAATCGAAACCAAAAAGAGAGAATTTTGAACATCCTGAAACCTATAAAAGACGTTTAAGAATTCCGCTTTTCCTATTTCTATCTTCAACAAAAGAATAAGCCTAAATTGTAATATCTCTTTAGTTTATTTAAATACCAATAGATTCAACCATATTTATCACTCCAACAAAAATCCAACAGTGAAAATAGTAATTAGTGAATACATAATGTTTATAGCCTTTAAAACGCTTAATCCAGCAAGGATAATGAAAAAATCAAATATAAAAGTCACAATACCTGGGTTGATCGAAATTGGATTTTGAAATTAACGATGCTAGTAGATCAACACCCCCCTGGCCCTATATGATACCTAAGCATAAACCGAACACCAATTCTAATAATCATGCCGCCAACTAACGCACTTGATATGATCGGAAAATACACCAAACCATTTAGTGGTGCAAGTAAATCAATAATCGTTGATATAAAGGCTAGACCAAGAAATGCTTGATATAAATCTAAATTATTATATTTCAGAGATAATAGATAAATAGGTGTATTAAATAAAATCTTTGTATGGCCGATTTTAAATCCCCTATATACTCGATTAACAACCTTATGCCAAATACCCCTCCATTCATGAGATGTATAGGAAGGATAAACATATTTAGACTAATTCCGATACATACACGGAAAAAAGCATGCCTAATAACTTTTTCATGATGCAATTAACCATGTCCTTATGATTCGTTGATTTAAACTATATGAGCGAATTTTTAAACATTATACGTACAAGCAAAGAAGGGATTGTATTCCCCCCTTTTCAACAGGCTTACATTAAAAAAGATGTTTCTTTCCCTATAATATATTTCAAGTTTTTACCACTCCCTTCACAGACTAAGAATATTCTATTTAATTTCTAAAAAAAACGATATACTTTTCAAATTTCAATACAATTAATAGGTTTATTACCTATCAAAAAAGGGTATTAAGGAGTGGGTATTTTAAAGGGGGTATCAATTTGACTATCAAGTATCATGATAGCTATCAATTAAAGGACTTTATTATCGCAAATAATGAGAGTTTTAAAGAATCACTTTTAGTAGAAGCAGTGAATGTAAAAGACAAAATTGATGAAATTTTAACAATTGGAAACATTGATCTTATTAATAATGCCCAGAAGCTAGTTATTGATGTTATTGATGAAAAGGAAGATGAACTAGAAGCCTTTGCTAATCAGGAAGGAATCGCATGGGCTGCCCATTCAATTGACCTAACCTTTAAATTAGAGTGGGTTCAAGCAATACGTCGAACGCTTTGGAACTACATTGAAAAATTTAACGAGCTTAGTATAGAGAAAAAAAAGATTGATAACTTTTTTAAGCTTGAACAACGGATTAACAATCGAATTGATCAGTTTTTAAATGGATTTTTCATTAGTTATTCTAGATATAAGGACAAATTGATTTTAGCGCAAAGACAATTGGTTGAAAATTTGTCAGTGCCAATCATACCTATTACTCCGAGTATTTGTATCTTACCTTTAATTGGCTCAGTTGACTCTTTTCGCATCTCAATCCTAGAGGAAAAGGTATTAATTGAAATTGGAAAATTACGAATCCAAACATTAATTATTGATTTATCTGGTATTGGTGATATGGAAGCAGATGTTATTGATTATTTTTCTAAAATGATTGATGGAGCCGCGATGATGGGCTGCCACACCGTTATTACCGGTTTACGGGCTGAAGTTGTACGTAAAATGGTCCATTTTGGTGTGTCATTTCATAAGAAAACAAAAACATTAGGAACGTTACAGCAAGCATTAAAAGAATATTTTATCGGGTAAATAAACGAATAAAAATTCGGGGTGTCTCTATTATGTCAGTTAGACATGTTAAAAAACACCCCTCTATAAGTTTATGTATTTTTGACTATGAAACAGTTTGCTTTACCGAAATAGCCTGTGAATAAATCGTGCTAACACAGCCATCCAAATCTTGTTTCTTTAATAAGCCTAAATTTAGAGCAGATTTTATTTTTCCCTCATCTGGCTTTTTTTGAATTAGCTCATGTAAATTTAGTTCTTCAAGTCTAGTAACTGTTGCTTCTTGAGCGTATTTCTCGGTTTTCCTTATTTGTCTTTGTAATTTATAATCCCCAATGATGATTTCACCTTTCCCTTGCTTTCCAACTGAAGAATCAAAGTAGTCGTTAAATTCCTTTTTCAGCTCATCTAATTCTGCTTCGATTTCCTTTTTCCTTACTATCAAGTCAGCATAATGTGCAAGTTTTTCCCTTGTAACAGGATTTTTATTTATTTTCATACAAAATCCCCTCTTTCCAATAAAGATAGTTCATCATATTTGAAAAAGTCGAGAATTATTCCGGTTCCATAATGTTAATAAAAGGGGAAAAACGGTGTCGAAGTTTTTATGTTTTGTTGTTCGGGTCCCAAGCATAGATGCTGTACTTGGAAATATAAAGTCACGAGTAGGAGCTGCAAGACATTAGGTACTTATTGATATAATTAAAAAGCACATATTTTGTGAGACAAAACATGTACTTCAACTTTTAATAAGTTAAACCTTAAATCGACTTACAATTGCTTCAAGCTCTTCAGCTAGCTTTGATAAGGAAGCTGTAGCATTTGATACTTCTTCAATTGAAGCTAATTGTTCTTCAGTTGCGGTCGCAACATTTTCTGTACTAGCTAATGTTTCTTTTGAGCCTTTTGCCATCTCATCAATTGAATGCTGAACAACTTCAAATCCAGTAGAAATTTGTTGTGTCATTGCTGCTACCTCTTGGATTTGCGACGTGACTTGCTCAATGGACAGGATAATATCTTGAATTTCCCGGACAGTAAGCTGTGAAAACGATAGACCTGATGTAACATTTTCTTTTACTAATTCGATATTAGCTACCGTTTCATTTGAGTCCTTTTGAATGGTAACTACGAGGTCTTGAATTTTATTAGCTGATTTACTTGCTTCATCCGCTAATTTCCTTACCTCTTCTGCGACAACCGCAAAACCTTGACCATGCTCACCTGCTCTTGCGGCTTCAATCGCAGCATTTAACGCTAAAAGATTTGTTTGTCCAGAGATTTCAGAAATAAGTGTTGAGATATCTTTAATTTCCGCTGCGCGATGAGCAAACGAACGAACTCCATGATTTGCTCGTTCCACTGATTGATCAATCGATTGCATTTGCTCTTCCATCCGTAAAACAAGATTTGCACCATTTTCTGCTCGTTTATTCATTATATTTGATACTTCTGCTACATCATTTGTAGTTTGTGCTACCTTCATTAAGTTTTCCAGCGAATGATTAACGGAATGTAAGCTGTTCTCTGTTAAACTATGTTGCTGCTCACTACTAGCCGCAATCATTTGCATCGATGAAGAAACCTGTTTAGCACTTGCTTCTGATTGCTCAGCACTTGCTGAAAGCTGCTCAGAGGAGGCTGCAACCTGATTAGCCGACATGCTAATTTGGACAATCATTTCCTTTAATGAGGAGACAAATGCATTAAAGGAGCTTGCAAGTTGACCGAATTCATTATTCCCTTTCACCTTAACCGTTTTCGTTAAATCTCCTTCTCCATTTGCAATATCCTTTAATTGATTGTTTATCGTTCTTAATGGTAACAAAATCGACTTTAGTAGCATCATGCTTAAAATAATGCCAATAATCGAAGAAATAATCGTCGTCATTAAAAGAATGGTATTATTCCTACTTGCATCCACATCATTTTTTTCAATTAAATGATTCACATCTTCATCTAATTCAGTTACAACGTTATTAACAGATGGGTCTAACACTTCTTTTCTTAATCTTCTTTCCTCGTTAAAATGAAGTTCCTTTGCTTGTTCAGGATTAGATAAATAAGTCGTCATCACTTCCTGATTAGTTTCCCAAAAGTCGTCGAAATTTTTCTGCAAATCTTCTATTGCCCGTAAATGAGCTTCATCAATCACAAGTAATTGGATGTTTTCAAGCGTCTTCTTTATATCGTCTGCTTTCTCCATCATTCCATCTGTATATTGACTATCACCTGTAATGATATAGGCCCTTTCATCATTTGAAAGACCTGCAAGACGATATTGGACATGCTTTACAAGTTTTTGAATTTCCATTTGCTCCTTTAATTTTTCTGTTTCGTTAATCGTTGATTGAATAATAGAAACGGAAAAAATCCCTAAACCGATAATTGCAACTATTAAAATTGAAATCGTTAGAATAAGTTTTGTTTTTATTTTCACAAATTGTAGCTCCTCTCATAAGCTGTAATATTTTTATCTAAATTAGGATTGTTGTTACAAATAAAGAAAAATCAAAGAAATCAACACGAATCCACCCTTTTAATATCGGTTGTTACTTAAACTTTTTTAAGCAGAATTTTCATGTGAAGGAATATCCGCCAAACTGTCCAACCGTATGAATAGTGTCTTCAATATATTAAAGTGTATCCTAACTTATTAGTAAGGAGAGATAAGGGAAAGGTATGAAAAGTGAAGATAAACATTTTACAACTAATTACAAAAATAAACGAAATGTAGGAGAGGGGGGAACCGTTAATATCTATATTCAAAACGCTTATATACTTGGCAACAAATATATCCAGCTTGAGAGGCGGTCAGATCAATAGTAATGTTGGGACGAATGCGAATCAAGGTGGTCAAAACGCGATTGATCATAGCTCTGCCAAAATAATCAGTCACAATTTGCTAACGTAAATGGTCGAAGTGGAATTGCCGGTAACATCAATGATGAAGCAGGAGGGAAACAAGGGATAAAAGTTAGAGACAGTCTCCTTAATTATAGCAGCATTACTTCAACATCAAATCAAAACCAAAGTGAATTTGATGAGTCATTTGACGAAGGATTAATAGAAGAACAACCTACATAATCCCATTTGAAAAATAATCAAATAAACAGGACCAAATGAGGTCCTGTTTGTCTTATTGTATATAATATTTTTACTTACTCGTCGCTTTACGCACAATTGGTGCCACTTCTGTAGCTAATAATTCAATTCCTTTCGCAACCTTTTCAAAAGGAATACCACCTATATCAATTTGTGCGATAAACCGTTGATGATGAAAAAGCTCATATTGGCGGAGAATTTTTTCAGCAATCTCATCAGGACTTCCAACAAACAAAGCGGAATCAGCACCTACCATGTGATCATAATCCGCTCTAGATAGAGTATACTCCATACCTCTTTGCTCATAAACGGACGTTTTATAGTGAGCATAATAAGGATAAAACTCTTCCTTAGCGCGCTTTGATGTCTTCGCAATATATCCATGTCCTGTTACTGCTACTTGTAATTGCCTGAGATCATGACCTGCCTCTAGTCCAGCTTTACGATAAATATCTACTAATGGTTGAAAGCGACTTGGATCACCGTCAAGAATAACGACAGCCATACCAACTCCTAAATGACCTGCACGAACTGCGCTCTCCTTTGTCCCACCAACCCCTATCCAAATTGGAATCTCACGCTGGATCGGTCGAGGGGCAATTTCCGCATTATGTAATGACGAACGAAAGAGACCTTCCCATGTTATTTGCTCATGTTTATTAAGCTGTAAAAAGAGATCGATATTTTCTGAAAATAATGCATCATAATCCTTCTTATCAAAACCAAACAATGGAAATGATTCCAGAAACGCTCCCCGACCAGCAATAATTTCTGCACGACCATCTGAAAGTAAATCCAATGTTGCAAAATCCTCATAAAGCCGAACTGGATCAACTGTACTTAATACGGTCGTCGCACTTGTTAATTTAATTTGTTCTGTTTGCTGTGAAATCGCAGCTAAAACAACTGGAGTTGCCGAAACAGCATAATCCAAACGATGATGCTCACCAACTCCAAATAGGTCAAGCCCAGCTTCATCTGCAAGTTTTGCTGCTTCAATGATTTCCTTCATCCGTTGCTTTGCACTAATTTTTCTCCCTGTAAGAGGATCTTTACTAATATCCCCCAACGTATATAGACCTATTTCAATACCAGAATTTTTAAATTTCTCTGCTGTCTTCACGATAATGTCCTCCAAAGATGTACGTAAACCTAAATCTCTACTATAGAATAGATGTTTTACAAATTTTTATTTCGTTGTGCCATAGCTTAATGTGCTACCTTTTATCATAAAATAAACTTTTAAAAGCACCTACTAATATGATTGTCATGAAAAAAATAAAGGCTTCTAATGGACCTCTAGTAGTTTTTTAAATCAAATTTTTACAGTTCTAAAAAGTTTCTGCTAGATAACACTATACCAGTGTTGAATAGTTATTCCTTATATAGCGTCTCCTAATCATAGACTTAAATAAAAAAAAAGCATTTCTCATTATTATAAGAGATGCTCTTCATTAACTCTCACTTATATTACTTTTTAATTGTTTACTAACTCTTCTTTTGAAAGAATACGCCATCCATTTGCTTCAAGCTTGTCTATATAGTCATTGATACTCATTTCCTCTATTTCAATAGCAAGTGGATTTAGAGAAACAAAGCATTCATTTTCCTCATAATTAATCGTCACTTTTACAACCTCATACCCATTATGAAACCGTGGATCAAATCCAGGGTCATCTATAATATCTCCTTTAACTGGACGAATCGATGACTCAAAAGTTTTGATCACTACTTCATATCTATTACTTTCTCGTTGTTCTTTTATCGAAGTGAGAGATATAATCATATTGATTTTCAATAATAACGTCTCCTTTTCACCGATGTATTTGTTAATGATAGTGTAACATGTATCCTTCGGTGAAAACGATACTTCGTAAAAAAAATTACAAATTATAACAAAAGGCACCTATCTAAACCATTTGATAGATGCTTCAAAATAATTTGCACAAAAGGACCTCCGATTATTTAAAAATGCCACCTGCAATTTCAATTAATTACTTTTTGCTAAACCTTCATGGTCAGTAGCTATTGGAGGTTGTTCAAACCAGCCCTTTTCAATTAAGAGATTCATTCCATCCTCTGCTAGCAAACCTATTTCGGTTATCATACGCATATAAGTAGTAGCTAAATCTCTTCTTTGACATAAAGCCAATGCCTCTCCATAATAGCCTATAGCCGATGAAAGAAGTGCTGTTATATGAAACAGCATTAGCTTGTCTGAAAAGGGAGCAACCGTAGAATCAGTAACCTCTGTCTCAAAGGTTCTAGGTATATGTAAATTGTCCTTTTTCACCTTTGTTGTAAGTCGATCAAAATGCTTTTGGCAAATCTTTCGACCTCGTTCCATATATTCCCGAACCTTTTCATTTTTAGCAACCTGACCAAATCCTAGCTCAAGCACCATTTTTACCATTGTTTTTTGCATATTAAGATATGTTCCGCTAATCTCAACAGCATTCAATGGTCTACGCTCACCAAGAAACCCTGTTAAGAAAGATTGGTCCGTTACAAAATCAATCTTTTGTTGATTATTTAGTGTAGGAGGCTTACTGACAATTCCTTTTTGTAATAAAACATTGCTAGAACTAGCATATAATTTCGCAGTTTCATTCGTACACTCAATAAAATATTGAATATAGTCTTCACGTAAAGAACTACCGATAGCAGCAGCATACCTCGTTAATCCATGTATTGCCATTATCTGTATATATACAAGCTTATATGTATCTGTAAATAGAAGTGGTGCATCAGCATTAACATCTTCATCAGAAAATCCTTTTGGAATCGGATAATTCTCTTGATTAAGAAAATTTCTAACCTTTTCAAGATGCTCTTCTGCTAATTCAAGAGCATAACGTAATACATCACCAATCTCCTCATCTTCAACATTTTTAATAAAATATTTAAGAACACAAGATGATAAGCTATCATTCATATATTGTGACCAAATTAAACCTAGCTCTGAAGCAGAGCTTTTCACCTTATGGTTTTGATCATTCATCAATTGCCCTCCTAGAAATTTGTAAGATTAGTTTGTCCAGCTGTTTCTATGTTAATTCTTAAATGTATTATCCATATTTACTGCTCAATATAAAAAGCATTACTAAAAAGTTCGTACTAACAATACGAATCCTTTAGTAATGCTCTTTATTTCAAACATACTCTTTTAACACTCAAATAAAATTCGAATGCATTCATATATTTATACTTCTAATATCTTTCGATAGTGTATAACGGTAAAAAAAGTAACAGCGCCTTATACTCCTGATTTTTTTAAGTTAAATAACAGGAATCCTCCATTTATCATCTGCCATTATTCATTAGATCTCCTTGTTCAAGTAAATATCGTTTAATAGCCTCCTTCACTGCCCAGCTTTGATGGGCATGAACTAATGTTTCAATCGCTTGATGTGGAGTTACCCATTTCAAGGTATGCTCTGCCTCCATTGGCTCTCCTATTTGTTTCCCTTGGTGACATAAATAAAAATATCCCTCATTGAGATAATAGATTTTTTCATTTTTAGAATAAAAGTAATTTTTTGCACAACCTATTAAAGAACCTATCTTTAATTCCATTCCCATCTCTTCAAGAGCCTCTCTTTTTAAACATTCCTCATGTGTTTCACCAGCTTCTACTCCACCTGGAAGAAAATAATGATGATCCTTTGTTTGAATAATCGCTATTCTGTCTCTCGATTTATTGAATATCAAGCAATAGACGGCTGGTCTTCGTATGTATTGTTTTCCTTTTTCTTTTTTACCAAATGTAAGCAATTTCTCAATTTCACCCTCCAGAAAAACATTCAGTTTGTTCCTATAACATAAAAGGAGCAATAATACACTTTCATGTATTGCCCCTTAACTAGTCATATTACTATCTTACAGGTCACTTTTTTCTAGTAAATCCTTTATTAAGATACCATTTATCTTCAAACCTGATATGTCACAATTAGTAATTTCTATATTTGATAAATTACAATTAGTGAACCTTCCATTTGAGAGATCGCACTGTTCGAAACTTACTGGTTTGTATTGCCCATCTGTTTTAAAAATTTCCGTCTCCCTCTACTGGAAAGACAACTTGACGAAATTGTGTACCGAATAAATGCACATGATCTATCAAAGCATGACTAAAATTGGCATTTTTTATTTTCACTCCTGAAAGGTTTACATTTTGAATATGACTATTTCCCATATTGATATCATTCATATGTAAGTTGCTCATGTTTGTGTTATGAACTTTTGTATTAGCTAGACTCACATTTTCAATTTCTAGTCT
>JAPSLL010000021.1:0-13451 GCA_031180805.1 Bacillus sp. (in: firmicutes) | reverse complement strand
TCTATTCTTTACGTAAAAGGAATCTTTTTTTCATATTAAGAGTAAAAAGGATAGCTATTGAATATATAAGAACCGATGATAATCGCTGTTATCGGCTTTAACAGCATTAATTTCGATTCCCCCTCCTTACAAAAGTAGATAGGAAAAATGATAAATAGGATGGCGTAAAACCACTCTATATGCTTAGGCTGAGCATTTAGTTCCTTTTTTTAACACATACAATTCCCTTTCATCTCTTAACCGTTAGGAGTATTTTTCATTTTTAAGAGTAAGAGCCGAACCGATCAACTCTCCCATTAATTGATTTGCTGATAAGACCTTCTCTCCGCCCCCTTGAGCAAACGAATCATTGCCTCCACCTTTTCCGTTAATAGGCGGGATATTCCTTTTCACTACCTCATTCATATTGAAAGGGAGCTCAGATCCTTTTGCACAAACAAACTGTAGCTTATCCTCCTGTTCATTAATAAAGAAAACGAGAACATCATTTGTTTTTTTCACAATAATTCTAGCTAATTTCTGAAGATCTGGAATGGGGTAATTATGAAAGATTTTCTTTACAATTTTTATATTATCGACTGTCTGCTGCTCATGAATTAACATACTAGCCTCATAATCTAGCAATTTATTTTTCAGTTCTTCTAGATTTTTTTCAAGCTCCTTCGATTGCTTCATGATTCGATTGACAGCTTCCTCCATTTTATCCTGCGGAGCATTTAATACCCCTGTTAGAGATTGGATGACCTTCTGTTTTTGACTGAGCTGGGTTGTCACTCGCTTTCCGCAAACAAATTGTACACGAGTATGTTTTTTTTGCTTCTCCCATTGTAATATTTTTAGTGATTGAACCTGTCCTGTTGAGCTAGGATGTGTTCCTCCACAGCCGTTATGATCAAAGTTTGGGATAATAACAAGGCGAATATTTTCCGAGACAGAAAGCTCTTTTCGTAAGGAATAATGCTCAAGCTCACTCTCTGTTACCCACTTCGCATCTATCGGGAGATTTTCAATGATGATGTGATTAGCTAGCTTTTCTACAGCATCAGCTTCTTCTTCTGTAAGTTTAGCTATATCTAAATCAATCGTACAAATTTCCTTACCTAAGTGAAAACTAATCGTTTTGTAACCATAAGCCTCCTCAAAAGCCGCAGATAAAATATGTTGTCCTGCATGCTGCTGCATATGGTCAAAGCGTCGTTCCCAGTTGATGTCACAATTGCATTCATTCTGTTCACCAATCGGCTTCTCAATAAAATGACGGATTTCTCCATCAACTTCAACGACATCATCCACATTTATCCCGTTTATTGTCCCAATATCATGAGGTTGTCCCCCACCAGTTGGATAAAAAGCCGTTTTCTCTAACACTATGTAAAAACGTCCATTTTCATCCTTATCCTGTTTAAGCAGATTTGATGTAAATGAACGAATGTATTGATCTTCATAATATAGTTTTTCTGTTGTCATTACATTCACTCGCCTTCGCTTTTTCATTTCCCTTACTATAGCATAAGTTATCCTTGTCAAAAAATATGATAAGTGTACCTTCCATAATAAATTGCGGCTACTACTAAAATAAACTATATTGAATTTACGATACTAAAAAATAAAGGAGTAAAGGTAGATGAAGTTAAAGGCAGCTATTATACAAATGCGCGTCGTCGACGATAAACAAAAAAATATCGCCATCGCAAATGAATATTTAAAAAAGGCTGTGCAACAAGGGATTGATATAGCGGTATTACCAGAAATGTTTTGTTGCCCATATGAAACGTCAAACTTCCCCATTTACGCTGAACGAGAAGGTGGAGAAAACTATCGTGTAATGGCAAAATTAGCGAAGGAATACGGAATATACCTTATTGCAGGCTCAATGCCAGAAAAGGATGAGAACAATCTTGTTTTTAATACTTCCTATGTATTTAATCGAAAAGGAGAGAAAATTGCTAAGCATCGAAAAATGCATTTATTTGATATCGATGTAGCGGGTGGTCAGCGTTTTAAAGAATCAGTTACATTAACAGCTGGTAACGAAATAACTATATTCGATACTGAGTTTGGAAAAATTGGACTTTGTATTTGCTACGATCTTCGATTTCCCGAGCTATCAAGATTAATGGTTGATCAAGGAGCACAGGTGATTATCGTTCCTGCCGCCTTTAATATGACTACAGGACCGGCTCATTGGAATGTTTTATTTCGAAACCGCGCCTTAGATAATCAAGTATTTATGATCGGATGCGCCCCAGCACGTGATTTAGCAGCAAGCTATACTTCCTACGGACATTCCATTACTGTTTCACCATGGGGAGAGATTGTTCAGCAGCTCGATGAAAAAGAAGGTTATATGATTGTTGAATTAAACCTACAACAGGTAGAAAAGGTGAGGAGAGAACTTCCGCTGCTTGAACATAGAAGGAAGGATATATATACACTTAAAAGCTTATAATTTTTATGATGCAAATAAAACAGCTATCCTCTAAAAACCGCTGTTTTATTTGCTAGTAAAACGGAATGTCTCTTGGATTCGTGTAGCTACTTGTTGTGCAGTTATATGTGTATTATTGATTCTTAAGTAGTTTTCTCTTTTTATTTCTCCGATAACTGAATTTAAACGATAGTTCTCCATTGAATTTTTCAACTCTGTTTCAGATTGGACTATATTCCGTTTTGTCGGTTTATGTGCTAATCGATTTGATGTTTGATTTCGCTCAAGCCTAACATTTAGATCAGCCTCAAGCTCTACGAAATAAACATTGTCCCCATTTTCTTCAAAAATCCGACATGTTTTCTCTACGAAATCCCAATCCTCTTGCATATTAAATGCCCAGACATAAGTAAAAATCAATCCATCCAATTGTATCTTCGAGGCAGATTTAAAAATCTCCTCACGTATGACATCTGATATTCTCCACATTTCATTATCAAACCCGAAGAAGGGATGCAGCAATTCAATTGTCATATGATTGTGAAAAAGTTTATAGCCCGTTCTCTTTTCAAGCTCCTGGCCGACTGTCATTTTCCCAACTGCTTGAGGTCCAAAAAGTAAAATAAAATTCATCCTATTACTTCTCCCAGATAGAGTTATTTAGATGGTTGTCATCCCATACTTGAACTTCAATATAGCGTTCAGGTCCTAATTTCCCATCCGCATTCCACAATTGGGGTAAACCAAATTTTGTAATTAATCCCTCTATTTCAGCAAAAGTATAAACATTACCCCTATATGGTTTCTCGTCCTGTACCTTCATTGCTGGAAAGGAATCACCATATATAAAACTAATTTTAGTAGGATTAAAGAAACTCAATGGTATTCGAATTTCTTTTCCATCTTCAAACCATTCAAGCAACCAGGGACATGGTTCATAAACAAAATAATGTGGTGTAGTCGTTATCGGTTTCCCGCCCTTATGAATAAACAGCTCTCTAACCTTTCGTTCAATCTATCTTCTATGCTCTAAATATTGCTGACTTCTTCTAGCAGCAAATGTTTTATTTTCCTGCCAAAGCTACTTTAAAATAGTTTCGGCTTCATTATCCTCTAATTGATTTAGACCTTTGAAAGGACCAACTCTTTTTTCATAATAATGGTAGAGATGTACCATTAGCATCACCCTTTACAAAATTCTCTAAAACAAAGTAAATAATTTATAGCCAATGTAATAAAACATCTCCTTAATCAAAAAAGGGACTTTCGTTTTTAACGATTTGTATTCAGATGATTGTGTAGGAGCGGAATAAACTTTTAAATCAAGATGATGGGCAATTGCTATCGCTCGTTTCATATGTAAAGGATCACTAACAATTGTTAGTGTTTTAATTTCTTCATTAATAGCAATTTTCTTTACCTCTTCAAGATTTTCTTCAGTCATTTTTGAGTTCGTTTCTATTAAAATATCATTCTCCCGAACACCTTGTTTCATCGCATAGACTTTCGCTACCTCAGATTCAGCAAGCTTTGCTCCATTTCCTTTTCCACCTGTGAAAATAAGCTTTGAAACATAGCCATTTTCGTACAACCAAATCGCGTGATTAATCCTTTCACGAAAAACAGGCGAAGGCTTATCTCCCCAGGAAGCAGCTCCTAATACAGCTGCAGCATCTGATTGTTCAAGCTCCATTTTATTTGCAAACGACCAAATGCTAATTGCCGTCCATAAAAAATAAAGGACGAGGATAAAAAACATCCCTGCTACTATCCTGTAAATCCTCTTTTTTATCATTCGTTTTCATCCTTAATCACATAATTTTCCCTTATAATTGGATAAAGTTATAACATATTTCATTTCATAAATAAAGGAAAAGTAATAGATATACCCACATTTTGTATATTATGATAGATTTTAATTTAAATGAAATATATAATGTATAAGATAACTAAATTAGAGGTGAAATAATGACGTTAAACTTAAAAGTTCCAAAAATATTATCAATTATTTCTGGCGTTCTCTTTTTGCTAGGAGCACTTGTTGTGCTAATTATCTTTCTTCAAATTGATAACCCTGCATTAAAGGACTTTTTGCATGATGCATATAGTAACGATCCTGTCATTGCAGAGGAGCTAGCAAAAAATGATTTAGAAATAACAATGGACGAATTTATAGATGAAATGTTAAATCTTGCTCAAGGGTTTATGGGGTTCATTCTTACATCCTCGATTCTTCTAACAGTCATTAATTTTGTTGGGGTCTTTTTAATAAACAAGTTCCCACGTGTCGCAGCAACACTCTTTATTATCCTTGGAGTTCTTTCCTTATTTTCCGTTATCCTACCAGCTCTATTGTTAACGGCAGGGATTATGATTTTAGTAAAACGGTCAAGACAATTAAATCAACCAGTCAGTATGTAATCTGTTATAGGTAAAGCCCAAATCTTTCTATGATTTGGGCTTTACCTATTATAGTAGTTCATTTTGTAAAGTACATATTCTTGATAGATTATAATATTCAAAAGGAATTCCTTTTCCGCCTTTTTGTTAACTCCAGAATTTATTTTATTTGTTCCTGCTGTTCAATAAGAAAATGGCAAATATCCAATTCTAGTTCCTTTATTCCCTCGATGACAAGCTCAGCAATTTTTTTTGCTCCATACTTGCTAAAATGCGTATTATCCTGAGGTTTATCTGGATTATCAAGCTCATACCAAGCAAATAGCTGCTTCGTTTCTTCTTCACCAAGCTCTTCATAAAAAATTCGCGACTTTTCCCATAAATCAATAATTGGTACATGGAGATTTGCAGCAAGCTCTTTCATTGCAGCTGGATATTCACCCATAGCATCTACTAAATGACCATCGACAAAATTCCGTCGATGAACCGGAGTTATGAGTATTGGCTTTGCGCCTCGTTCCCTTGCAGCATCTATAAAAAGAGTAAGATACATTTGATAAGTGCCCCACGGCTCTGTTCCTCTTGATTCATCTTCAATTTTTTGATCATTATGGCCAAATTGAATAAACAAATAATCATTCTCCTGAATTGACTTGGAAATACCCTGTAGCCGTCCCTCATTAATAAAGCTTTTTGTACTGCGGCCACCCTTTGCTTTATTTATAATCCTTACTCCGCCATTAAAAAAATGCGGCAATCGCTGACCCCAGCCCTGTTGATTTCCTTTATTAGGATCAACATCCTCTACAGTTGAATCACCTGCTAAAAAAATCGTTACTCTGTGGTCGCACCTATTTTTTGAAATGTTTAAGCCTAATACATTTTCAAGCGAAAACTCCTTGGCTTCCTCTTCGGATAACTGTTTTGACCATTTCACCCGTCTCTCACATATCCCTCCTGGCCCACTACTATTATATTCCGCATAAAAGATAGTTTCCTCAGCATGTCGCTTCTCCCAATTATGCCAGCCTTCTTCCTTAATATGAGCTCCCATCCAACAGTTGATAAAGACTGTCTTTGCATAATCACGCCATGGTCTCCCAAGGTAAACCGTCCTGCTGTTAGCATCGCTTTTTAATCGACAATTGTGGAAGACAAAGCCATACTGCTCATCAATTGGCGTTGAAGCTGCAGTAATATAGCCGTTCACTTCTTCATTACGATTGAGGCTAACGATTTCACACTCTTCAAAAAATGCTTTACCTGAGCCAAAAATAAAATCGATATCACCTTCAATATAGCAGTGATGAAAATAGCTTCTGCCAACTTTTCGTTCCAATCCATCCCTTGGGCCTCCGAAACGATTCCCTTCGATAGGCTTCGGTGGCAACGGGGCAATGAAAAGCGTATCTTGATGACCGAGTAATGCACAATTCTCAAACCTTATTATATCTGCATCAATATAAACAGCTATTGCTTGCCCAACGACAGATCCACAGCCTGCTGAGTTTTCAAATGTTATGTTTTTTGCGGTAAAATAATCACCTGTTATCAGCGCTGTATAGGTTGCAAAGGTCCCCATTTTTTCTCCACTTGGGAGCTGTTTTAATGCATAGTCATCGTACGTTATTTTTACATTCCCTGTACCTTCTAGCGTAATGTAAGGCTTATCAATTACAAGCTTTTCCTTATACACTCCGTCTTTTATTTGAATCTTTACATCGGTTTTATTGTCTTTTGGAATACTGTTTATAGCCTCCTGTATCGACGTAAATTGTCCCGTTCCATCCTGTGCAACAATCATCTCTATCACCCTATAAATAGTTTTGTAAAAACGAACAAACCTTTTTACGCATGCTTGCTGTTTCTATATGCCCACAATGATAACGCTCCATTTTCCAATGCTTAGAGTACCCTTCCTGTTCATAGCACTTTGTTAACGCCTCATCAATTTTACATAGCCCTTCATAAGGAGTTAGTCTGTCATACGTTCCAACAACACTTAAATGAGGACGTGGTGAAATGCACTCTTGGATATCTGCTGTTTGAAAGTATTTGACGAGCTTGGGAACATATGAATAGAAACCGTGATGATCAAGGCCGCGTGCTTTAATTAATGATGAAGCATCAACCTGACCACAAATGTCAATACAGACAGTAACCCTTTCATCAAGTGCTGCTAACCACCAAGACATCAGTCCACCCATTGACATTCCAACTGTTGCAATTCTCGAAGAATCAACATCATCTCTAGTAAGTAGGTAGTCAATTGCACGGATGCTATCAAACACCATCATTCCCCACATGACCTGTCCTTTCCATAGCATCTCTTTAAAAATTTCGCTCTCAGACTTGCCTCTACGTTCACCAAATCCCCATGCATCAATACATAAAACACCATAACCTAAATCGGTTAGTTGCTTGGCATAAGACGGTTTTTGTAAATAATGGCTGCTCGTTATTAATTCCGTTTTGCCAACATGATATTGACCACCATGTGAGTGATTGAATAAAACGACCGGTAGCTTCCCTTTCCTCTCAAGTGGACGAGCAAAATAAGCTGGCACTAATTCAAGACCGTTTAAATCAAGGACTAATTCCTCAACAACAAATGAATCTCTCACTTCTTCATGAACACTTTCAACAGAAATCTCTCTCGATGAATCTGGTAAATCACCAAGCAATTCAATTATTTTCTTTCTTCGGAGCTGTTTTTCCATGTTTTCAACTCCCCTTGTTATGAAAGCTCATGTTCAGACACGGTAACGTTCTTTAGGACAATCATTTTGTCTTTTGATTTCGGCTGCTTTGATTTACACTTACTAAATTCAATATCACGGCCATTCTCCACGTAAAAGGCAGGACCTTCGTGATTGCTGACAGTCACATTGTAAAACCCAATATCTGATACGTTTCCACAGTAAAAGCCACGCTGCTTCATCGGCTCAAGCTCAGACATCATCGCAGGCAATCCAGGCTCAGCATCCTCTGCCATCGCTACAGAGACATGCTCAAAAGTGACATCCTCCACATACATTTCAGCTAATCCATAGAGAAATCCTGCTGCAGCACTCACTTCTCTTGCTGTAATGTTTGAAAAATGAATTCTTCGGAAACTTGGTGTTTCCTCTGTAATTGGGTACGGATTTTTATCCCAAACATATTTTTCTTTTCCACGCGGCCCGCAGAAATAATATAGATTTGCGATAAAAGGACAAATTACACCGTTCATCACAATATTGCTGACTCGAATATCCTCGACAACTCCGCCACGTCCTCTTCTTGATTTCAGACGGATTCCACGGTCTGTTCCTTCAAATACACAGTTTGTTACCGTAACATTGCGGATATCACCGCTCATCTCACTCCCTAATACAACTCCACCATGTCCATGAATCATCGTACAATTCGTAATCGTAATATTCTCACATGCTACTCGTTCAACCGTATCCTCTGTTCCAGCTTTAATTGCAATACAATCATCACCAACATCAATATGACAATCAGAGATGCGAACATTTCGACAAGACTCTGGATCAATTCCATCTGTATTAGGAGAATCACTCGGATTGACAATTGTTATATTGTGAATCGTTACATCTTCACAGCAAATCGGATTCACGGTCCAGCTTGGCGAATTAATCATTTTTATTCCGGAAATTCTTGCGTGTTTACAAGAATCAAAGCTTACTAGTTTCGGTCTTGGATACTCATTTTCTTTATTCCGGAACAGTTCCCACCAAAAGGAGCCTTGACCATCCAACGTTCCATGTCCTGTAATGGAGATATTTTCACTATTCTCCGCATAAATACAAGATGCATACACATCTCTTTTAACCCCTTCCCAGCGTGATTGGACGACAGGAAACTCATTCACATCCTCGGTAAAAATAAGAACTGCTCCTGCTTCAAGATATAAGTTCACATTGCTTTTTAAAATGACAGCACCGGTAAGAAATCTCCCTGCAGGCACATAGACTGTACCTCCACCACCTTTAAAGCAGGCTTCAATTGCCTGGGCAATAGCTTTTGTATTAACCGTCAAACCATCACAGACTGCACCAAATTGTTTGATATCATATACGCTTGACGTTACTGTTGAAACCATGTTCCAATCCCCTTTCACCGATTAGTTTTCAATTTCTGCAGCAGCTAAAATAAACGCTCCTACCCCTTTTAAATCATTTGTAATGATTGGCTCGCTAATGTAGTATTCAAACGTACCATCACGATTATCTGGGCCACCAAGTCCTGCGACCTGGCATACTTTATTTAAATTGACATAGCCATCCTTTGTTACTGTTATAAATTCAGTCAATATTCCACGATATACAGATTTTGCTACATCCTGCCATTCTCTTGCTAAATAGCCTAAACGCACACCTTTTGCAATCGCATACAAAATCATACAGGAAGCAGACGCCTCTAAATAGTTTCCTTTGCGATCTCCCTTATTTAACACCTGATACCATACACCTGTGTCCTTATCCTGTACATTCATGAGCGCCTTGAGGATGTCATTTAAATATCCTTGTAATAATTGTTTACCTTCATGTCCATCAGGGAGGAGAGGAATTGTATCGACTAATGCCATGGCAAACCAGCCCATCGAACGTCCCCAAAAGTTTTCTGAGTGACCTGTCTCAGGATGACACCAAGGTTGAACCCTTTTTTCATCGAACGCATGATAGAGAAGACCTGTTTCATCATCCTTTGTATTTTTCACACAAAGGATAAACTGCTTCACAATATCATCAAATTCATCTTCATCACCGAATTCCTTTACATATTCCGCATAAAATGGAGCCCCCATATATAGCCCATCAAGCCAAATTTGGTATGGATATACCTTTTTATGCCAAAACGCCCCTTCAGCTGTCCGTGGGTGATATTGTAATTGCGTCCGTAAAAGGTCAATTGCTTTTTTATATTTTTGTTCACCTGTTTCCTTATATAGTGTTAATAACACCTTCCCGTTATTGATATGATCAATATTAAATGCTTCGATATCATATTCTCGTATATTACCATCCTCACCAACAAACGCATCCATATTTTTCTTTATATAGTCAAAATACTTAGCATCACCTGTTTTTCTCCAAACTAATTCCGTACCTTTAAGAACGACCCCATAATCATATGACCATTTATCTTGATAAATTCCTTTTGAAAGCAATGGTCTCCGTGCTATTACTGAATCTACCATACGCTGTGCCCAGTTTTCTGTTATTGTTTTCATTTCATATCACCTTCTTAGATTATTATTTATTGGACGATAATTAAAATAATCAAAATCAGCATTCAGCTTTGTTCCTTGTAAGTCTTGGACACATATTCCAACAAAATTCCCTGTAAAGCCATTCCCTTCATCAGAAAGATGAGCAATACTGATTGGTTCCTTCAATAAATTCCAATTATCCCCTTCATAAGCATAACTAAACTGTACATGGTCCTCTTCAATTTTCGCCTTTAATTTACATACCTTTGCTTCGCCAATCGGAATGTTGAGTGGGATATATTCGAACTCTCCCCATACACATTTCATCACGTTAAGACATTTTCCTTTTTCTTCATCATACGACAGGTAGAAATACACATAATTATCTGTGTTGTAATAAAGTACTAATCCAGCCATTTGCAAAAATGACTTTGGTTCAAATTCGACAGCTGTCTCCACTTCACAATGAAAATGCTGCTGTCTCCTTGCAAGCAAATGTTGGTCTGTTAAAGAGTGCAACGATTCTCCGCCTTTAATACGTAAGTATCCCTTCCGTTCTAATAATGAAACCCATGATTCATCCGCAGGGCGACGAAGAGTATTCCATGTTTTATGTAACATGTCGCCAATAAAATCATCTGTATTATTGCTATCTTCTTGAAATTGATACAATGGTAAATTAGGAGCCTTCACTTCATCCTTTGGTTCATTTCCTCCCCCGTCAAGACGTAGCCAGCCATCCTCCGTCCATTTCACACGCTGCAAGGCAGTTTCCCGTCCTAATATCGAATACTTTCCTTTAACTGGACGACTGCATAAATGAGCGATAAACCATTCATTTGTCTGTGTACTAACAAGGCTTGCGTGCCCTGCCTTTTGTAAGGTTAGTTGTTCATTATGAGCAGATGTTAGCATCGGATTTTTAGGATCAACCTCATATGGGCCAGTTATCTTCTTTGACCTGGCAACTGTGACAGCATGTGTTTTTCCAGTTCCACCCTCAGCAGTAATAAGATAATAGTAACCATTTTGCTTATAAATGTGAGGAGCCTCCGTTTTCCTCAATTCAGTTCCATCAAAAATTTTGTAGAGTGGACCAATTAGCTGCTTTTCCTTTTCGGAATACTCTTGCATGAAAATGCCATTCGACTTGTTTCTTCCTTCAATCCGATAATCCCAACAGACATTTAACAACCACTTTCTCCCATCCTCATCATGGAACAAGGACGGATCAAAGTTACCACTATTTAAGAAGATTGGCTCTGACCATGGACCTGTTATCTCCTCTGCTGTGATCAAGTAATTATGGGCATCCTTAAATGGATACTTCCCTCTTTTCACATCCGTATAAACGAGATAAAATAATCCATTGTGATAGCTCAATGCAGGAGCCCAGACACTACACGAATCAGGATTCCCAGCAAAATTCGTATGCTCTGTTAAAATATTGGTTAAATGACGCCAATGTCGTAGATCCTTAGAATGATAGACCGGGACACCAGGGTACCATTCAAAAGTTGATGTAACAATGTAGTAATCATCATCAACTCGAATGATACAAGGATCTGGGTTAAAGCCCGTTAAGATTGGATTTATAATGATATTTTCCATATACTCGCTCCTTTTCATAGCTCGGATGGAAATATCCTTTCTCTTGCTATGTATTAAGAGAAAGGACATTGATTTTTTTAATTTTATTTTTGTGCTTTTTTATAAGCCTCTTCAAACTCTTGCGCCATCGCATCTCCACCTGATTTTTTCCACTTTTCCACTTCTGCGTCAAAGCCTTTTTCGTCGATTTCACCCATAATGTATTTAATGGTTGCATCGATAATAATCTTTTCCAGCTCTGTTCCTCGCTCACTAGCTGTTTGTGAGTCTAATGGAACTGTTGGATCGAGTACTGCAAATTCAGCATTTTCTTCAATTAATTCATTGACTTGCTGTTTTGCTGGATTTGCATCTATTAATGAATGAGTAATTTCACTCGGTCTTGAGCTTGAGAATGGTTGAACATCCTTTTGCCATAAATCATTATCAATAATTTGGAATGCACCATTTTCATCAATTTCATAATGTGTGCCTTCAATTCCACCTGTCATTAACATGAAAACTTCCTCATCAATTAGGTCATTGATAAATTGCAAAATTCGCTTTAATTCTGCCTCTGATTCTACTTCTGTTTTCGGAAATGCTAGTAAACCGCCAACTCCACTATTTTCAGACCAAATATAATGTTTGCCATCTGGCCCTTTAATTTTATTTACTGGGACGATTTCCATTTCTTCCTGAATGCCTTCAGCAAGATTTAATAAACCTGTAACACCAACTAATCCAGTAAATATCCCTGTCTTTCCTTGTGCAAATTTATCCATTTGGTCATTTTTTGCTGTTACGGCAAAATCCTTATCTAAATATCCATTTTCATAAAGCTTTCTAGAATAGTTCATTGTATCCTTGTAAGCTTGTGTTTCAACCTCATGAGTAAATGTTCCATTTTCATCAACAGCCCATCCATTCGGCGTACCGAAATAAGAGCTTAATGTTTTAAAGCTGCCATACCTTAGCTCATTTCGATCACCAAAGCCGACTGTATCATCCTTCCCATTACCGTCTGGATCATCCTCTGTAAACGCTCTCGCAACTTCGTATAATTCATCTAAGGTAGTAGGGACCTTTAAACCTAAATTATCTAGCCAATCCTTGCGAAGAAGTAAACCTGAGCGGGCTAAATCCTTTTGAAACGGAACACCGTATAATTTCCCGTCAATGGAAGCAGCTGACCGAATTTCTTCAGAAATTTGCTTTAAATTGTCATAGTCATCTAAATACTTTTCAACCTCCCAAAACATGCCTGACTTTAACGACTGTCTTACAGAGGAATTTGTTAGCATCGTTAATGAAACAATATCCGATAATTCACCAGAGGCTAAAGCTGCGGTAATTCGTTCTTCCTTAGAAGCATCAGGAACCCAATTAAATTTTATATCAGCATTCGTTGCTTCCTCAATTTTATTCAATACTACATCAGTCGGTGGTGATGGTGTATGGAGCATCGCTGTCCAGCTCACTTCAAGCTTTGAATCTGAGCTATATTCCTTTGAATCACTACCTGCCTTCTCGCTATTATTTCCACATGCGGCAAGTAAAAGCTGTGATGCAACGAGTACATTAACTGCCATAATTTTAGAGAATTTCTTTTTCTTCATGTTCAGTCTCCCCTTTGTTTTTTACCAAGCTATTAATGATAGATATGCCATTAAATATTTCTAAAACCTTTAATACAATCCATCCTCACCAAACTTTTTCGCTAGCTTATTAGCTCCTATGACGAGTATTAATCCAACGAGTCCTTTAAACATTCCAACCGCTGTACTATAGCTTAATTGACCGTTTTTCAATCCT